>CAZWSL010000026.1:0-44726 GCA_964636495.1 uncultured Desulfobacula sp.
TTTTCCAAATCACCACCTCAGACTTTAATAACGGCATACTTAGAATCCGTTTCAAACTAAAAAGATGAAACCGTTTGTGTGAATCTCAGATACTGATGATGTCATCGGACATCTGGATAAAAAAGATATTACTGCTTTAAAAATGACGGTATAAGCTTAACTTCAGGTGCACAATACCTGAGGAGGGTCAGTTGTTATCATCTTCATTGTTTAAAATGGAAAGATTTGATATACTGGCCGCAGCTTCAAATGAAGCTAAAAACAGACCGATTACCGCTTATTGAACCGAAAAGAGGTGAGTATCCTTATTCAAACGGCAGTTGCCGCTAATCGCTTACGTTTAAAGTATACTGAATATATAATGGAGAAATAGAGGATTGGCTTAAATCAGGATATAATCCAGAGAGTATAGAACAGCTTTCCAAGCATGAATTAAAATTAATAACGACAGATACACTCCTGAAGAAAACAGAAAAGAGGAGAACTGCTGGATTGCCATGACAATGAAGATATCCCTATATTGCAGGGCTGCTTAAATCCGGCATGAGGGAGTGGATCAAATACAGATACCCTGTTAAATATAAAAAATAGAGATGATTTTGATACGTCTCAATTCAATAAAAAACAGGCAGTATGTTGTCATGATATTATTCCTGATACTCCTTTTTGCAGGAGCGTTAAATATTTTTTTCTATATTGTAGTGGAATCATCTGAACAGCAATTAATGAAAGCTGTCAGTTTAGAAAAATCTTTTGCATATATTCTTGTTCAAGAAATCAATTCATTTAAAAGCCCCTCTGAATACACAGACATTATTAATAAACACTCTGCCTTACATCGGAATTTTGTTGATATCCTGTCCGACACAGAAGATGAATACATTACTGAGAGACTGGAGTATTCTGAAAAGTACTTTTATACCAACATGGAGGCTAAATACCTTACAAACAGTGTAAACAGATCTTTCAGAGAATTAACGAACAGCATCCGGTATATTCACGAGCACCACATTGTATATATCAAGAATCTGATGCAGGATGGATTGACTCAAATGGATTTTTTAAGAGACAAAAAATTCTATCGAACTTCTGATGGATCATATTCTGAAATTGACATCGGAAAAACGGCCTCTTTAATGCAGGCTTCTATGTTGGATATTGTATGGCTTTTCAATGAAGCAGAACAAAAATTTGATTTAGCTGAAATCAAACAAAAATTTTCACAAAAAATAGAACAGCTAAACGACCTGATCAATGCGTTTGAGAGTTATGCCCTTGATACCCAGAATGGTATTTTGGTCGAAGACCTTTTAAGAACATCCCGGCAACTTGTCACTTCGTTTTCAGATTTTCTGGAAATCGAAAATAACAAAGGCCGCTACACCAGACTGCGTGAAGAAAAAACGAACACACTCATGCAATTATTTCAACATAAAAATGAAGAATTTGCTCAGACAAATAGCAGAATCAAACAGACAATCAAAATCCTGCAGTTTATATCCTTTATACTGGCAATACTCATTACCTCTGTCATCATAGTGTTTGGGAAAAAGACAGAAGATGAGATTTAAAAAACAGTTGGGGAAACCCTGAAAACCCAGAAAAATGTCTCATACCCAATCCCATTGGATAAAAATCTTTCCATTGATTTTAAGATTATTTTTAAGGCTCTAAATGTAATGAGCAATAAGATAAAATCCAATGTTCAGCAGGTCGAGAAAGACGAACAACAATATCGTCTGCTTGTTGAAAATCAGACAGATCGATACTAATGGACTTCTGAGTTTAACAAACGACATCCTTGACACAAGCAAGCTTGAACTGGGTACACTGAAAATTGAAAACAGTCTGTTCAGTCTGGATATACTGATGGAAGAGATCTGTCAAAAAATGGAGTCAAAAATTCAGAAAAAATCTTAGGCTTTCAATTGATATAGACCCAGCCATATCAGAACCATTAACAGGTGATCCGTTTAGATTGAGGCAGGTTATTGTTAATCTTGTCAGCAATGCCATCAGAGCCATGAACAAAGGCTGTATAACCATACGGACCAGGCCATTAAAAGATAAAGAACAGCTTCTGTTCTCAGTAGAAGACACAGGAATCGGTATTCCAGAAGATCGCTTAAATCAAATTTTTGAACCACTCACTAAAACAGATAATTCTTTCACTTGCCGATTAGGAGAGAGTGGACTGGGCACAACCATTTCCAGAGAATTAGTGAAATTGATGGGCAGACGGATCTGGGTAGAAAGTACTCCTGGAAAAGGGAGTGCATTTCATTTTACCATTAAAACAGTGATACCGGACCCGGCTTTGAAAAAATGATATACTATTGACTTTACATAACCCATGACTGCACATGGATGAATTCATATGCAGTCATGGAAATTTTATATTTCTCTCACAATGTCCCAAAATTCATATAAAAACACCTCTTCAAATAACCAGATTAAAAGCTGTAGCTCAGCCCAAATTCAAAAGATGCTCCGTTCTGAACATAATAATAATTTTTGGGTTCACCATTGGCACCGGTCAACTGGCCGGATGCATTTGATACATATTCAAGGGGCTCATCAAAAATATTTTTTCCCAGCAGCCATATTTTCCAGTGATTCCAAGTATAAGAGATTCTTGCATCAAATGTGGTTTTTGCCGGATATTCCAGACGATTCAAATAATCAATATACCGCTTTCCCATATAATTCATATCCAGGCTGAATTTGAGGCCCTGGACCGGATAAAGATCCATACCCAGAAATCCAGTGAATTCCGGTACCCAGTAGATCTGTTTTCCGGTTATATCGGCATCCCGAACCCGTGTATTGGATGGATGAAGATAACTGGATGCCGTGCCTGAGGTCCATTTTATATCCTGGTATGCACCGGCTAAACGATAACCCAGAAAGGCATTCAGCCTGCCGTCCATTTCCAGTTCCAGCCCTTTTGCTTCTGCATTTCCTATATTCCCCTGACCGCGATAGGTATTTCCTTCATAAACCGATCCAAACTTATCCCTATACTCAGAAAAATAGGCAGTGGCATTAACGTTAAGAAAACTGCCCATCACATGTTTATAGCCAATTTCATAGGAGGCTACCTCTTCTGGCTTAAGATTTTCAACCGGATTAAGCGTCCCTCCTTTTTCAACAGCCCATGCATAATATCTCGGTGTAGGAAACCAGTAATTCCTGCCCGCAGAAACATAGATATTCCCTTGACTGCCGAAATGATAAGACGGCGCCATAAAATAACTGTACATGATCCGATCCTGATCAACAATCGTGGGGACCTTATCTTTCAGATCAACTTCCGCATAATCCAGGCGGCCTCCGATTTTAATTCCCCATTGATCCTGGAAAAGAAAATCATTATCCCAGAAAATACCATAGAGTTTTTCCCAGAGATCAAAATTGTATTTATCTGTATTTTTTCCCGGATCATTTGGGTAAACTCTGCTTACTCTATTATCAATATTTTCATAGTTCAATCCGATTGAAGGGGTGTAACTTGTGGTGCCAATATCAAAGTGATGTCCACCAGACACTGTAAAGGCATATGTATCCTGTTTTGAATCTTCATGATAAATACCGGCAGGTTTATCATAAAGATCCTTTAAGCGTTTAAATGATTCATCATACCCGGTCCAGGAGAGAGACGAATCAAGGAATTTACTTTCGTCTCTGTGGGAAAATTCAAGGGCAAAGATTGTATTTTTCTGTTCTTCCTCATTGTGCCAGATTAAATCAGAGTCGGTTTCGCTTTTGGGGAAATGGATGTCCCGGCGATAATTATCCAGTTGCCATTGCAGTTTTCTAAACCCTTCTGCCGTATTAATATTATAATCAATATGATTAAGTCTTGCACCAAGCCGGGATTGTTCCGTTAAATGAACGCCAAGACCAGCAAGAACGGACAGCCGGTTTTCTTCTTCCTGTTCATATCCTCCTGTACGATAATTTCCGAGATTTAATGTGTAATCAAACTGATTTTTTGCACCATAGATTGAGGCGCTCTCATCGTGAGTATTCCATGAACCACAGGATGCAGACAAATTGCCATGAACACCTTTGTCATCTTTTTTCCTGGTGATGATATTTATTACCCCCCTTGCAGCACCAGGCCCATAGGTGATACCTGCGGAGCGAAGCACCTCGATACGCTCTATCTGTGAAACCGGAATAAAATTAAATTCACTGTACCGGTAGTCACCCATTCTCTGGGGAACACCATCTATCAGAATAACCGGACCACCGGACATGGCACTTTTATTTCCCCTAATGGTGACAGACCGGTTTTTTGTACTGCTTTCAACAACCCCGGGTATTTTGCCCAGGGCATCGACAATATTCTTTGCCCCCATCTCCTCCAGCTCCTCTCCTGTAATAATGGAAAGAGTGGCAGGTGAATCAACCGCTTTTGTTTTGTTTGTTGATGTGACAACGATTTCAGCCAGTTTATGGGGTGTGTCATTGCCATTTTCGGCAAAAATCAAACCCGGCAATAAAAAACCTGACAACAATAGAACAACTATACAACGGATCATTTGAAATTCCTTTCCTAAGCATCTGAAGGCATCAAATCAAAATAAGATTCACGCCTTACTGCCTAAGTTCAGATCCGGAATATTTTAAGGTAAGCCAATCAAATCAGATATCGATTAAACAACATAAAAAATCCCGGACCACTCTATTAATTAATGATCTGGGATTCCCTGATTTTTCCTCAGATTGTATCTGCCTGTCTCTTGTCCACGGAGAAAGACAACCCCTAACATATTCCAGGCAGGTCTTCTGACTTTCGTGTCATCCTACTTGCTGCGCCTTCCCGGCTTAAAAAGCCAGTGACATCAATACAGCGTTCGTCTCCGATTACAGCGGCGGGCCCGTCCCTGATTCACACAGGGTTCCCTATTGTGTCCATTCCTTGACACCTGAAATTGAGTAATCTCTTAAAAGATAAAATAAGATAAGTCAACATTAAATTATAAATGATATTATATGTCCAATCCTTCAATTCGGATTATCTGCGGGAAATCCGCGGGCATAAAATTCTTCCAGCTGTTTGAGTTGTTTTTTTAATTTTATCAGCCCGGTCCTGGTTTTTTGGAATTCACCGGTTTCAGGTAATGAGGCAAGCCCTCTGTCAATCCAGTTAATGGCGTTTTCAGAATCATGGGCCATGGTAAAGGCGTGTACGATTTTTTCAAACATTACGGGATCATGAACACATCTTAACTGTTTCCGGTACAGGGAAGCCGCTTTTTCAGGCACTCCCAAGGATAGGTAGAGATCTGCTGTAAGTTCCAGCTCATCATGGGTCATGGGAGCTAAAAAGCCATAAATAATCAGAGAAGACAACCCTTTTTTCAGGTTGTTATCTTTTAAGTGAATGTGGGACAAAGTCTTCCACCATTTGGGCTCCAGGGGATCTTTTTCAGTCAGTTCTCCGGCATAGGCCAGTGCCTTTGCATCCATATCCAGATTCAGATATTGATGGAGCAGGATTTCCTGCCATTTTTTCTGCTTCTTATCAGATGAGGGACTTTTTCGGGCAAGTTCCTCAATATACGGGAGGGCCTCTTTGTATCGATCAAGGGAAAACAGGATATTGACCAGGACCTCTTTCCAGGAGAGTGTCACCTTATCCGGGTGGTCTTCTGAAAGTCTGTTGAACAGGGAAAGGGCCTTTTTGCTGTTCTGAGACTGAAAATGAGAGATCACTGCACAATAAAGGTGGCCTGCTTTCTGAGGATTTGAATAGTGATATCCTTTTTCAAAAGCCGGTGCGGCCGCCTTAAAGTTCCCTGCCTCATAACGGCATCTGGCCAGATTCAGCCATGCAGAACCAAAATCGGGTTTTGCCTTCAATGCTGCCCGGTAATATTGAACGGTTTTATCCAGAATCTGTTGATTCCTCTCATCTGCATCTTGAAACAGGACAGAATAATAATTTCCCAGAAGAAACGGAAGATAAAAACGATCTGCAATAGAGAGACTGTTTGATTCAGATTTGCTGATATATTCTTCCAGAATATCGATAGCTTCCTTGATTTTTCCTTTATCAAACAGATTCTGGGCTTTGTTTACACGAATTCCAGCGGCAAGTGACAGCTGTTCAGATTCTGCTTTCCGGGCTGAATCGGCCAATGGTGGCTCCATAATGAAACTGAAACCCAGGATAATCATATATATCAATAAAGGTTTTAAATTCATCTATTCATCCAGTTTAAACCTGATGGTTGTCACAGCCCTGGTTGATACCGGTATCCCTTCAACGGTCGGAGGAGTGAATTTCCAGCGGGAGACGCAGTTAAGCACGGAATTGTTAAATATCTTTTTCGGTTTTGATTCCAAAATTTTAATATGTTTTACCAAACCTTGTATGGTGACGGTAAACTCTACAGTAACAAAGCCTTGAATATCTCTTCGCTGTGCTTTTACCGGATAGATTGGAGGTGTTCTTACCAGAACCGTTAACCCGGTATCGAGCTCTTCAATATCATAAATTTCTTTCAAAATGGGTACAGCCATAGAAAAATGCTCTAAAGAAGGCATGACAAGATCCATGGGAGCAGGCGGCAATTCTGGATTGAGTTCAAATTTCAGCCGGGGTTTCAATAATATTTTTTTTTGTTTCACCCGGACCGGATGTGTCTGCTTGATTTGCTCAACTGATCTGGGTTTAACAATCTTCAAGGGGGATTTTTCCCGTAGTGGTGGTTCCACCTTTTTTACCCGGATGACCTGGATATGTTTGAGGTCTTCACGTTTTTCCGGGAGTGCGGGGGTTTGCTGGATCAATCCCGGCATCAGACCGAAAAGGATGATGTTTAATGCAATGGACCCTGCAAGGGCGATGGCCCATCCCCATATCTTTACAGCAGGTTTGCTGTGATGTTTGGCGGCTTGAATCATTTATTGAGAAATACCTCTGTTGGCAGCAATGGAAACATTTTCAGCGCCTGCCAGCTTACAGGCATCCATAACATTGATGACCAATCCGGTCAGGCTTAACTTATCGGCTACAATAACGACGCTGCCGTCGGGATTTTCAGCCAGAGCCCTCTCCACATTGGCCCGGACTGCACGGATATCAACCTCACGACGATCAATATGGATGGTGTTTTCTTTTGTAACACCGATCAGAATCGTTGTTTTTGTCTTGCTCACCGCAGTGGATGCTGCAGGCCTGGAAATATCCACACCGGTCTCTTTTAAAAAACTTGTTGTCACCAGAAAAAAAATGAGAAGGATAAACACCATATCGATCAAAGGAGCGATATTGAGTTCCAGATTCTTTGCATTGGCACGCCGTGCAGCAGTGATATTTAACATTTTATTATTCCCTAATTTTTATCCTTTATAAAAACCGCTTGAGATACATTCCCGTAGCAGCAAGTCTGTATTTTAGATTATTGGCTCTTTTGAATAAAAAACCGCTCATGTATAAACCGGGGATAGAGACCATCAGGCCGGTCTGGGTTGTAATAAGGGCAACGGATATACCGCCTGACATGGCCCTGGCATTTCCGGTGCCGAAAATGGTAATGACATCGAATGTCCCCATCATGCCGATGACTGTGCCTAAAAGACCCAGGAGCGGGGCAATGGCTGCCAGAACCTTTATGACAGCAAGATGGGTGTCCAGGGAAGAAACCAGCCGAACCACGGTTTCATCCAGTATAAAACCATCCAGATCCGGGTCAAAGCTTCTGGCAGACAGGAATTCTCTGACCAGAAGAGAGTTGACTCCCTGGTATTTTTCACCGGGCATCTGATTGTGTCTAACCAGTTCACCCGCCTTATCCCTGGAAATATTGTTAATATAGAGACGGCGCAGAAACAGCATCCGGTTGATAATGAGCAACCACAGAAAAAAAGAGACAGCAAGGATGGGTATCATGACAATACCACCTGATCTCATATAGTATTCAATTGAAAATAGAAGTTCCTTAACCATTATAAACCTGCATCCATGGGACCCTTAAAGCGGTTAATGTTTTGCTGCCCAAGTTTTATAGATCATATTGACAATAGCCACTGATTTTTCCTCCATCCGCGAGATCTGGGTTTCCACGCGGCGGCTGAGCAGGGTATGGGCCAGCATGATAGGAATAGCCACAGACAAACCCAGCATGGTGGTGACCAGAGCTTCTGAAATACCGCCTGACATCATCTTTGGATCACCTGTACCATAATAGGTGATCACATTAAACGTATTGATCATTCCGGTAACCGTACCCAGAAGCCCTAGGAGCGGGGCAATGGCCGCCAGCATTCCCAGGGTGGATAAAAACCGTTCTATGGCTGGTATCTCGCCCAGGATGGCTTCCTGCAGGGCGTTTTCCATTTCAGGCCGTGTTTTATCCTTCATCGCAATTGCAGTAAGCAGTATTTTAGGAATCAGTTTTTTCTTTTTGTTTTCAAGCATTTTTTTGCAGCTGTCCCAGTCCTCGGCAATGATTTTCTCTCTTATTAATGCCATTAGCTTTTCAGCGTTCACCCGGCGCATTGCAAAAAAGAAAAACCGTTCTATTAAAATAAGGAGAGCCAATCCCAGGATGGCAAGAATGGGCCAGACAATGGCACCCCCTTTGGGCACCTGTTCGGTCAAACTGAGCTGGTGGGTAAGCTGCCGGATGGCCCTTCCCTTTGAGATATCCATATACACATCATCATTAAGGCCTTTCAGGTAGGAGGAGATATTATCCCGGATTCTTGTTGACGGCAAACGGGAGAGGGCAAAGTATCTCTGGCTGGTGTCTGAGTATAAAAGAAACCCGATTTCATTATCAAGTTTATAGATACCGGTAAAATTTCCGATCAAAAGGAGTTGTGCCATCCGCTCCTTACCTTTCCGGTCCACCATGGGGCCCTGAGTCACAAAGACCTGGCTGGATGATTCAATTTCTAAAAAGAGTTGATCACACATTATCCCCACATCATCCATGGTCGGGAATTTCTGACCCTGAATGACAGGTTCTAAAAACATATGCCTGCCGGTTTCAAGGCCGGTTTGAAGGCTTTGCAAGAGGAGTGATTTCAGATCCCTGGCATTGGTCTGGACAAGGCCGCGGAATTCCTGATTGACTGCAGCGGTTTCATCCAATTCCTGACGAAGTTTTTTCTCTTCGGTTTTCAAGGTGTTGATACGCCCCTGAATTTTTTTATTCTCAGATGTCAGGATTCTTATATCTGATTTCAATGCTGTAATTGCTTTTTTTAATCGGTTTTTATCATTGATGATTTTCTGGAATTCGGCTTGTGCAAAAGTCTCAGCTGACTCTTTTTCTGCTCTTGCCTTTTCAAGGAGTTGCTGTTTTTGTTTTTCAACGCTTTGATGAATCGCCCGCATGTCTTTTGCAACAGATGGCTGAGTAATGGTAAAGAGGAAAAAAATGATCAGTAATAAATATCGCTTCACAGGTCACCCCCCTTATCTGCAAGACGACCAATGGGCAGGGGCAATAGTTCAACAGGTCTTCTTTTTCCTGCAATTTCCACTGCCGATCTGATCGGAGGCAGCATATTGTCCGGCAGGACCTGCCATCTGTTCAGGCCCGGATCAAACACACCGCAAACCGCCTGGTCCAGAGAGAGGAAAAAAAGGGATACCCGGCCCAGGCGAAAAATGTTACACAGTGTTTCTTCCCCATTAGATGGCTCCAGAATGATTTTATCCTGATAAACCTCTACAGTGGACCCATACTCTGCTTCTATGAACAATGCTTCCAGAATCTTTCGATATCTTTCTGCAATGGTGATTCCTTGGTCTATTATAATTTTTGAAAGTGCAGCAAGACGTCTCGTCCGCTCTTTCTTCAAAAATGGAGGATCATTTTGAATCAGGGTTTCAAGCCGGGTATAGGTGGTATTTAAAAATGGAATTAGCTCCTGCTGGATACGAATAGATTCTTTCTTTTGCCGTACAAAAGACTGGTTCAGGGATTCCTGGCTGGAGTGGAGAGCCAGCAAAGATTCTTTCTCTTTTTCAAGGATCTGTTTTTCCTGTATAAGCTGTTCATACTGGAGCACGAGATCTGTTTTCTCCCGCACCCACTGTGTCCGCTTCTTTTGTGTTCTCTGTTGAATTCGGACGGCATCTTCCACATGCTTTACTGCCTGTTTGTCGATATTACCGGGTTTTGGAGGTGACTGGCCAATACCAGGTACAACAGGGGTAAGAAAAAAAATAATAGATGTCAGAAAAATAAGGGGTATTGTTCTCTTTTGATTCATATGCATCATAGCTTCTCTATAATTTAAGGTTTATTGGCTTGGTTGATTAAAAGTATCCAGGGCTTACCGGTAATGGGATTGGGTTTCACGACTACCTCAGCCTGGTAGACCCTCTGGATATTATCTTCAGTTAACACCTCTTCTGGAGTGCCGCTGGAAAAGATTGAAGAGTTATCTTTATCCAGCAGGATCAGACGGTCTGAATATTCAGCAGCAAGGTTTAGATCATGAAGTACCATTAATACGGTAAGGGATAATTCTTTTTTCAAAGCAGTGATTAGATCCAGAATGCTTTTCTGGTGGGTAATATCCAGGTGGGCAGTGGGTTCATCCAGCACCAGAAGATCGGGTTCCTGTGTCAAGGCCCTGGCTATGGCGCATAGCTGGCGCTCTCCACCACTGATTTGCGTTACTTTCTCTTCTGCCAGGTGTACTACACCGGTCAGTTCCATATATTTCCGGGCAATATCAAGATCCTGCCGGGTTTCAAAAAATTGATATTGTTTAAAAAAAGGCATCCGCCCAAGCAGGACATAGTCTCGAACAGTCATGGCTGCAGGATCTATGGTTTGAAGTACTGCAGCCATATGCATTGCAAGATCCCTGTTGGTAAGGTGAGCGATGTCTTTGCCAAGGATTCGGATGGTTCCGCTGTCCAGGCGTTCACTTTTTAAAACGGTTTTAATCAGTGTCGTTTTTCCGCAACCATTGGGACCGATGATGGCAACAAACTCTTTTGGATTAACACAGAAGGATATCCCTTTCAGGATTTCTGTTTTTTTATATCCAAAGCTTAAATTCCTGACATCCAGAACCGGGCGATCCAGAATTGATTCTGTCAGTTTTGAATTCACAAGGTCACCTGCTTCCGGCTCAAGGCCCAGATGAACATAACCCCGCCGATAATGCCGGTAATAACTCCCACAGGTAATTCAAGGGGGGTAATAATGATCCGGGCAATCACATCGGATGCTGTCAGGAAAGCCGCACCTGCAAGGAAAGAGGCTCCCAGCAGAATTCGATGATCAGGCCCTGTCATCATGCGGACAAAATGGGGAACAATCAATCCCACAAACATGATGATACCTGCAACGGAGACAGACAACCCCGTTAAAAAGGAGGCCGTAACAAAGAGAATTTTTTTACTCCGTGCCGTATTGACCCCCAGATTAGCTGCTTCTTCATCTCCTAATAGCAATGCATTTAAATCCATACAGAAAAAATACGAAATGATCAATCCTGAAACAGAACCCATACAGACCAATCGGATAAGAGATATGTTGGGTTCGTCAAGTGATCCCATTATCCAGAGTACGATATTCTGGAGGTCATCGTGGTGAGAGAGTGCCATGAGAAGCATGACAAGTGAAGATGCCACATAGGAGATCATTACACCGGTTAAAAGCATACGGTTAGAACGGATATGGGTGCTCTTCCTGTTAAGGCTGTAAACCAGAAATATCACTGCACTTGCACCGGCAAACCCGAACAGAGGATAGGCAATGATTCCAAGAACAGCATAGCACTTGAACAGGATATTGATACAGACCCCCAGAGATGCTCCACCGGAAATCCCCAGGGTATACGGTTCCACAAGGGGGTTGCGAAACATGCCCTGAAGCAGTGTTCCTGCAAGACTTAAAGCACCGCCAATGGCCATACCCAGCAGGATGCGCGGCAGGCGGATGTCCATTAAAATAGTGTATTCAGCTGTGGTTGATCCCTGGAGCAGAATAGCGGGGATTTTTTTTATCTCTATACCTGCGCTGCCGGTACAGAGGGCAATCAGGCCAACAACAAGCACTGAAAATAAAAGTCCTGTAAAAATCAGACTCCATATCTTTATTTTGGAAGAAATCACATCCCGTCTCCTTTGGATTCAGAACTTGCAGAACCTCTTTTATGTGGGAATAATCCTGGATGAAGCAGGACAATTATATCTTTTAAACCTTTTATAAATGATTCAGGTTCAGGACTGCAGATTATCTCCGGGTCCAGAACATGGATACGGTTTGATTTAACCGCTTTCATGTTTTTATATGCCATCCATTTTTCCCGTTCCACAAATCCAGCCTTTTTACTGCTCCCCATTGTAGCGATCATAATGACATCCGGATTTACAGCAAGTACCTTTTCTCTTGAAAAAATTCCGGAACTCTCATGCTCTGCAATATTCACTCCTCCGCCATACCGGATATATTCATTGATAAACATCTCTTTATTGGCAGAATGCAGCGGCTTGATGCCAATTTGAATAAACACGGAAGGTTTGTTTAAACCACTGGTTTTTTCAAGTATGGCAGCTGCCTCCATTTTTGCTTTTTCAATAATCCGGCCGGCCTTTTCAGCACAACCCAGTTTTTGTGCAATGGAAAAGGTCAGATCACACATTTGATCAAATGTTTCTGGATTTTTCGCCCGTATCACCGGGATGGACATTTTTTCTAACATGATAATCTGTTTTTCCCGGGTCAGTGAGCTGGCAATGACCAGATCCGGATCAAGCCGGATGATCTTTTCTACATTCATTCTCATCACTGACCCGATTTTCTCTTTATATTTTGCCTCTTCAGGCACATTGCAATAGATAGTATTGGCAATAAGCGTGTTCTCTCCCCCAACAAGATAGATCGTTTCTGTAATCATGGGTGACAGAGATATCACTTTTGAAAAATTTTTATCTCCTGCCTGGATAGATTCAGTATATGCGATACATATCAGAACAAGAGCGAACGTAACCATCGTGCCGGCAACAGAGTGGGTACAACTTGATGATGGACCTATCCTGTATTTGAAAAAACATTTCATCGTCCAGTTCCCCTGTCTGCTACTGATCATTTAAAATCCCGTAATAAGGATATCCTTTTAAAATACTTTTTTCCGGTTTAAAACAGGTTTAATCATTCATTTCAAACACCGGAAAAAAAATTTAGCCAAAAACAAAAACTCCGAACCGATTTTTAAATCGATTCGGAGTATTCCCTTTTCTTTATCCGAAATTTAAACCCTTTTTTTCCACGAAAGGTATTTAATATGGATCAGGCAGGTCTTCTGACTTCTGGATTAGCCTAATAACTGCGCCTTCCCGTTCCTTTATCAAGGAACAGTGGCTTTCAGCAGTGTTCGTCCCCAATTACAGCGGCGGGCCCGTTCCGGAATTTAACCGGATTCCCTATTATGCATTTCTGCACCTGAATAATTCAGTATGTAGTTAAAAAAAATGGAAAAGTCAATATCTAAGTAACTGCATAATAGACTTTAAAAAAAACATTGACTTATCCGACTTGATTAAATATTAACATACAAACAAATCACCTGAAGGTGATAGGAAAAAGCAGTTTAATTAAATTTATATAAAGCCATGAAGGTATTTTTCTGAGAACAGAAAAAACTTTGTGGCTTTTTTGTTTTTGGGAAGACAGAAGAGTCAATAAACACTATTTTTTTAATCGGTATGGTTTTTAAATGAATTAAAAGGAGAAGATAAAACCAGAGAAAAGAAGGCAGCCAAAACCGGGCATGGTTTTTTGCAGGCTGCCTTCAGAATCGAATCATCCCTGGATTGAGGAATGTTTCTTTTTATTTATACCACTGAGACACTCTCTCGTCAATCCAGGGATGATTGTTAACTAATAACAGACAATTATACTGGAGAGTCAATTCAAATGAGAAAGAATCATAAAAGGATTATTTTAATCTTTCAGTTGTTTTTGCTTATCAATTCAGCATCTTTTGCACTTGCTGAGAAGCGGGTAAATCAGCTGGATGATATAGTTGTAACCGGAACAAAAACCCAGCACACCCTACAGGATGTTCCGGTAAAAACAATTGTAATCAGTCAAAAGGATATTAAAAGAAAAAATGCTCAGAATGTCATGGATCTTCTAAAAGAGATTCCCGGGATACAGACTGCAAATCATGATGATGTATTTGGGACATATACGTGGATGTCGAAAATGAGAGGTCTCGATTTCAATGCGGGCTATGCCCTGATCCTCATTGACGGGCAGCGGGTCATGGGCTGCGGCCAAAGTGGCGGCATGGGAGAATATGGTGTAGGATTAAACCATATTCCGCTGGAAATGATTGACCGCATTGAAATCGTTAAAGGCCCGGGTTCTGCACTCTACGGCAGTGATGCCATGGCAGGTGTGGTCAATATTATTACCAAAAAAGCGCCTAAAGAGGCTGCGGGCACAGCAGGTATCTCCTATGGCAGATACCATGTGCAAAAAGATAATGCTGATGGCACTTCTGAAGAAGCCAATGGCTCCAGGAACATGGCAAAAACCTATGCCTCCTATGGCGATCGTATTACAGACAATATCGGCTATTATATTCATTACAGCTATGAAAGTGCAGATGATGTCAGCGAAGATCCCCTGAAATCCTGGAAGCACTCTTTTCTTGGCAAACTTGATGCCACCATCAATCAAAGGAGTGACTTCTCATTAAAAACAGAAGTCAGCGATTATGAAAAAGAAGACAACCGGGAGGAAGAGAGTTATCGAGTTTCAGCATTTGTTGATTTCCAGATAAATCCGAGCCAGTCTTTCTCCTTGAGAGGCTATACCTACAACTGGGATTTTACCCATGGATACCCGGGGTGTTCCTACGGCTACAAATTCGGCAATGTGGATTATAATCAGGCTGAAATGCAGTATACCTGGAATACCCATGAGGCCAACACTCTTGTCATCGGAGGCGAGATGCAGATCCAGGGGATTAATTACATCATTGAAAATGATGACGGCAGTGTTATCAACGTTAATGAAGATGTAAAAACGTCCAGCCTTTATATCCAGGATGAAGCTGTTTTCTTTGATAAGCTGACCCTGATCGGTGGAGCACGGTATGATCATCATTCAACCTTTGGGGATGAGATCAATCCAAAATTAAGTGTGATGTTTGAACCCGGAGATACCACCAGGATCAGAGCCGGTTTTGGAACCTCGTTTAAATCCCCCACCACCCGCCAGCTCTATTATAACGCCCCTTACAGGCACAGCAGTTATTACGCCCGGTCAAACCAGGATTTAAAGCCGGAAACAGCCTTTGGGTATGGTTTGAGTATAGAACAGTGGTTCCTGGATAAAGATTTGATGGTTGATCTTGGATATTTCAGGAATGAAGTAAAAGATATGGTTATCAGAGAAGATACCGGCACTCTGCACAACGGACTGCCTCTGATGGAGTACAAGAATGTAGAAAAAGCCTTTACCCAGGGCATAGAATCCATGTGCAGGGCCTATCTTACAGATAGGTTCATTCTCTCATTTTCATATACCTATACAGATACGGAGAATAAAGAATCAGGTAAGGATTTGACCTATGTATCACAGCACAGTGCATCATTCAGCCCTTCATATGAGTGGGAAAGATACGGATTCGGCATCAGCGCCACGGTTTCTCTCAATTCAAAGCAGTATACCAATACAAGCAACAGTGAATACATTGACAAAGGCATGGTGTTTGATGCCAAAATGGTTAAACAGCTGTCAAAAAATACAAGACTGACTTTTGAAGCAGACGATATTTTCGATTCTGTTCCGTCAAGGGATGACAGGTACTTTACCGGCCGGGCCTTTACACTGAAAGTTGACTTTGCATTTTAAATCAATCAAAGGAGAGTAAAATGAAAAAAAATATTATAAAAACCTGCTTGTTAACTATTCCACTATTTTGTCTGTTTTCAGTGTCACCCCCTGCCTTTGCCCATTACCCCTGGATCAATGTATCTGATTATACCCCTGAAACAGGTGCTGTTCTTAAAGTGACCCTGGGGTGGGGTCACCAATATCCTCTGGCGGGATTTCTTAAAAAAGATGCTGTAGAGGCACTGGAAATCTCAGGGCCTGAAAAAGCAGCGCTATACTTTGTATCTGACCTGGAAATTGAATCACAGGAGAGTATCCGTGCACAAGGGGCCTATATTGTATCTGCAACCCGAAAATCCGGCTTTTACACAAAAACAGTTCAGGGCGGTAAAAGAGTGCCTAAAAAAGGTTTGAAAAATGTTATCAAATGTTCTTTTTCCCACATGTGCATGAAGGCAATTGTCAATTCTGGAAATGGCAAAGGCAGAACTGACACCATCATTGGCCATCCAATGGAGATCATCCCGTTGAAAAATCCGGTTGACCTGCGTACAGGCGACTATCTGCCAGTTCAGGTTCTGTGGAAAGAGAAACCGTTCAAAGGATATATCTTTGCAACTTATGCAGGTTTTTCTGCTGAAAAGGAAACCTTTGCCTATGTCACGAAAACAGATAAAAAAGGCAAGGGCAGAATTCGGATTTTACAACCCGGCATCTGGATGGTCAAGGCAGCAGGTGAACAGCGATATCCTGATATAGAACAGTGTGATGTTGAATCGTTTATCGCCACTTTGACGTTTGAAGTGAATTAACCTGACACTGCAGGTGTTTATGTGACTTTAGACTTACTGAACACCTGCAATAATTATATGGACTCTACCTATGAAACCCTTATATATGAATTTCTGTTGCCTTACCTCTGTTTTTGTCATATCAACCACTGTGTTGGCCCATGGTGTGCACGGAAGAACATCATTCAAGGAAGCAGCTGTGGTTTCTATTGAATATGATGATGGGGAGCCAGTGAGTTATGCTGCTGTTAAGGTTTACAGCCCTGAAAGCCAGATTCCATTTCAAACCGGACGAACAGATAAAAACGGCAGATTTATCTTCTCACCTGATGAAGAGGGAGAGTGGAAAGTTGTTGTAAATGATGAAATGGGCCATCAAATTATATTCAAACCCAATATAGATGTTGATCTGATTTTAATAGAACATACCAGCAGAACCAGGGCTATTGAGAAACAGCAAACTTTTTCCAGGTTTCAGAGCATTGTTACGGGAATCGCTCTTCTCTTAGGTTCCTTTGGACTTATTACCCTGTTTAAAGATAAATTTAAAAAAAATCCAAAATGGCCTTTCTGATTCATTTTCGAGTCTGGAATAGCTCTTTCGATGAAGAGTAAATGAGTTAGGTTTATACATAAACCTTTTGTGTAATAATCGTGAATTCCCTTTCTTATTTGATTTGATACGGATCTGGTTTTAAAGAAATGATATCATATTGACTTCAGAAAAATCTGATTATCATCATTCTATCATGGATTTCAGCCTTCCCTGTTTACATTATAAAGTTGTAATTCATTTCCTATTTTGCTAAGAGATATGGATTATCCTGCTGACTTCTTTGTGGCACGTTTTCTAACCTTGAATTGACAGGAGATTCAATTTTTTAACAGACAGAACCGTATGAAATGGAGGTGTCTCAAGTGGAGTGCCCTGGCTGCAGTTTTCAAAATCCTGAAAAAATAAAGTTCTGTGGTGAATGCGGTATTAAATTGCAAAAGGCATGTCCGGATTGTCATTTTATCAATCCGCCTGAATTCAAATTCTGCGGTGAATGTGGTTATAATTTAAGTAAATTCACAAATGATACTGCCCTTAAGCACAATCAGGATCTGACAGATACTTCCGTATCAGTCCCGGACGTTACACCATCAATGCAGATTCTGGATGAGAGTGAACGAAAGTATGTCACGGTACTTTTTTCCGACCTTACCGGCTATACAGCCATGTCGGAAAAACTGGACCCGGAAGAAGTCAAAGAAATTACCAGCCAGATTTTCAGTAACATTTCAAATATCATTGCCAGTTATGACGGATTTATAGAAAAATATGCCGGTGATGCAGTAATGGCTGTATTCGGGGCACCCAAATCCCACGAAGATGACCCGGTCAGGGCGATCATAGCTGCCAGAGAAATCCATCAGGCGGTGAATATCATCAGCCCTGAAGTTGAAAAAAGAATCGGGCAGTCCATCTCCATGCACTCAGGGATTAATACCGGTCTGGTGGTGACCGGTGATGTGAACCTTGAACGGGGCACCCATGGCATTGCCGGGGATACCATCAATCTGGCGGCACGACTCAGCAGTCTGGCAGCTCCGGAAGAGATTCTCATTGACATGGATACCTGCCGCCAGGCAGAGGGCTTTTTTAAATGTGAACACAGGGAGACCACAATTGTTAAAGGCAAAACAGAACCTGTTGAGGTATACAGGGTTCTGGCTCAAAAAAATAAACCCGTCACCATCCGCAGGCTCTCCGGATTGAGAGCTGATCTTGTCGGTCGGACAGTTGAAATGGGTGAACTGACCAGCGCGATTAAAAATTTAATGCAGGGTAGAGGCAGGGTTTTCTCCATCTGCGGTGCTGCCGGAACAGGAAAAAGCAGACTTGTTGAAGAGGTTAAGGCAACGCTTGATACAGATAAGGTTCAATGGATAGAAGGGCATGCCTATGCCTATTCCCAGAATATACCCTATTTCCCTCTGATTGACCTGTTGAATCGATTGTTTCACATCAATGAAAACGACCCTTCTGAAAAGGTGAATGAAAAACTGGAGTCCGGGCTTGAATCCCTGGTGGCAAATAAAGAGGACATCCTTCCCTATATTGGAAAACTTTATTCACTGAAGTATCCCGGAATAGAAGATATCTCTCCTGAACACTGGAAATCGCGTCTGCAGACTGCTGTCTTGACAATTCTCTCGGCTCTGGCCCAGAAAGCCCCTACTGTTTTCTTTCTGGAGGATCTGCACTGGGCTGATCACTCTTTTGTGGAAATCATCAGACGGGCATGTGTGGAAATCCGGCACCCGGCCATTGTCCTGTGCGTATACCGTCCAAACTTCTGCCTTCTCACCGGTCATCAAATGAGCAGTATAAGTAAATACTATCATGAGATTCAGCTGCAGGACCTGTCGCTTTCAGAAACCCATGATATGCTGGAATCACTGCTGGAATCCGGCAGTATTCCCTCAGATTTAAAACTCTGGGTTCAAAGTAAAACAGAAGGCAATCCCTTTTACCTGGAAGAGATGGTCAACTCTCTTATCGACACGAATATCCTGATCCGGGATAACGGCAACTGGAGACTTGAAAAAACGATAGCAGAGGCAGATCTGCCCTCTTCTCTTCACGGTCTTATTTCAGGCAGGCTGGATCGTCTGGATATACAGACCAAGCGTATTTTACTGGAAGCGTCGGTCATTGGACGCGATTTCCTTTATGAGATTCTTCAAAGAATAACAACGATTAATGACCGCATTGATGATGAGCTCGGCCATCTTGAACGGCTTGGCCTGATCAGGACACGCTCTTTTCAGCCGGATCTGGAGTATATGTTCAAGCACGCTCTGACCCAGGAGATTGCATACAACGGACTGCTCAGAAAACAGCGAAAAGGAATCCATGAAAAAATTGCACAGGTGATGGAAAGTGTTTTCCATGACAGACTGCCTGAGTTTTATGAAACTCTGGCCTTCCATTTTACAAGGGGAGAGTCAACTGAAAAAGCAGTGGGTTATCTGGTTAAATCAGGAGAAAAGAGCCTGGCAAGATATGCAGTGGAAGAAGCCCATCAGTATTTTAAACAGGCCTATGGCTTCTTTGAATTAAAAAAAGAAATTTCAGAAACAGAAAAAACCATTCTCATCGATATTTTAAACAGCTGGGGGTATGCCTTTTATTATCTGGGTGAGACCGGCAACTCCATAACGCTTTTCCAAAAACACCAGCCTCTGGCTGACACCCTTGATGACAAGGCAAAACGTGGCATGTTTTACGTCTGGCTTGGAATTTCCTATTTTATGGGAGGAAGAGCAGAGGATTGTTATGACTGCCTGATTAAAAGCCTTAAGCTCGGAGAAAAGACCGGTAACCAGAAAGTGATCGGTTATGCATGCACCTGGCTCACATGGGCCTGTGCTGAGTTAGGATTTTTCTCAGAGGGGATAAGTTTTGGTGAAAGGGCACAGAAAATAGCCCCTCTGTTTCCTTCTGATCAATTTCTCTTTTTTAAATCCCTTGGCGGTATCTGCTATATTAATTATTTCAAAGGAGATGTAGACACGGTTTTTAAGGGTGCCAGACGTCTTCTGGACTATGGTGACAGAACTGCCAACAGCAGATCAAAAATGTTCGGGCACTGGATGAACGCATTCGGCCATATTTTGTATGGTGACATGGATTCAGGGTTAAAAAGCTGTAAAACCGCAATGGATACAGCTCTTGATCCTGCTTATCCTGAATTTGCAAAAGCTACGTTAGTTATTATCTATTTTTTAAACAACCAGTATGAAGAAGCTGAAAAAACAGTAAGGTCAAGCTTAAAATTTACCGAGAAGCAAGGCATGGAACAACTTACTGTTATGGTTCAATCCTGTTTAAGCCCGATATTGATTGCCAGAGGGCATATGAAAGAGGGAATGGAACTTTTGGATAACGTAAGAAAAATCCTGCAAAAAAATCATCGCAGAGTGTGGTACGCATTATCAGAATATATTCTGGGTGAAATAAATTCACAAATGGCCACAGGACCCAGACCAGCCTTTTCGACCATGGCCAGAAACATCGGTTTTTTGGTGAAAAGCATTCCATTTGCCACCCAGAAAGCTGAAAAACATTTCAAAGAGGCCATTAATCTATTCAAGGAAATAGGTGCCGACAATTTTCTGGGACAGTCCTATCTGAGCCTGGGACGGCTGCACAAAGCAAGTAAAAAAAACGATAATGCCAGACAGTCTGTTCTGAAAGCAATCCGTATTTTTGAAAAATGCAATGCAAGGAAACTTCTCAAACAGGCAAACAAAATGCTTGATTCCCTCTGATTTAATCATCAATCTGAGATCTTTGCATCATGCTCAATTTTGTTATCATGCAAAGAAGATGTAAATTATAACCAATTGAATACAGGGTTATTTTTTCCTGGTAACAGGAAAATCTGAACCACATAAATCATTTGAAGAACATGAAGAGCAGCCTGTTTCGCAGCCACAGCCACCTTCTCCTCTACATATTTTCACAAAACTTCTGATACTCAACACTATAGCCCCTGCCACTATAATTCCAACAATAACGTTATCCATAATTCCTCCTTTTTTATGGCATAATAATAGAGCCTGCCTGATAACAGAGAACTGATAATCCAAAGGCAAGGAGAGTATTAAATACAACAGAAAAACCTGCCCATTTCCAGGAACCCGCTTCCCTTGCAATACAGACTACCGTTACAAAACAGGGGGTATAGAAAATGGTAAATATAATCAGGCTGAATGCAGTCAAAGGCCCCCATCCTTCAGCAGTTTTTAACCTGTCAGAAAGAGAATCTGACACTTCAGGATCTACTTCACCAAGGGAATAGGCAGTACCAAGAGTTGAAACCACAACTTCCTTTGCAGCAAAACCACCGACCAGTGCAATATTGCTCCGCCAGTCAAATCCTGCAAATTTTGTTATGCCTTCAAGAGTTGTGCCCATACGGCCTGCAATGGAGTTTTTCAATCCTGCTTTGGCTTCATCAAGATCAATCCGGGAAAGATTCTCTTTTATTACTGCAGCCTGTCCTGACAGCTGTTCCGGTTCAAGCGTGTGAATGTCATTTAAAATTTCTGCAGATGTATGAGAAGTTATGGCAGCTCTCCGGGCTTCAAACAGGTTGCGCTCTTTTTCATCAAGCCCTGGAAAAGTCATCATTGCCCAGACCATAACAGACAATCCAAGAATGACTGTACCGGCCTTTTTAATATACTGCCATGTCCTTTCCCAGGTGTGAATCAAAACACCTTTCAATGTGGGCAGCCTGTATGGCGGCAGTTCCATGACAAAAGGGGTTGATTCCCCCTTTATTACAGTAAACCGTAAAACCCGGGCAACAATCAATGCACCAAGCCAGGAAATCATGGTAATGAGAAGCAGCATCTCTGCCTCATTTTCCGAAAAAAAAGCAGCAATCAGAAGTGCAAAAACAGGAAGCTTGGCTCCACAGTTCATAAACGGGACTGTCAAAAGCGTTGCAAGTCTCTCTTTTGGAGATTTTAATGTTCTTGCCGCCATAACACCCGGCACGGCACAACCGCCTGCAATTCCGCCTGAAACAATAAAAGCCATTACAGAACTGCCGTGGAGTCCGAACATTCGAAAAATCCTGTCCAGCATAAAAGACATCCGTGCAAGATACCCGGAATCTTCAAGCAGGGCAATGCTGAAAAACATGAAAATGATCAGGGGAACAAAACCAAGTACTCCGCCTGCCCCATCAATTATTCCCGAAACAATAAGAGATTTTAAAAGTCCTTCTGGCAGCGCAGTATCTGCAATGCCTGAGAGCCACTCAAAGAAACTTTCAAACCATGCAACAGGCAGTTCACTGTAAGAAAAAGTAAATTTGTAAAGCCCCATGATAATGGCAATCATGAAAACCGGGCCAAGGAATCGATTTGTCATAACCTTATCAATTTTATCGGATAACGGCATCCTGTTTTCATCGTGATCATGCTTGATCACGTCCTGTTTTAAGATTGAATTGATAAATCCATAGCGGTGGTCTGCAATCATGCCTTCAGGATGGGTATCAAGTGTTGCTGAAAGATGTTTTGTCACCTTTTCAACAATAGCTTCAAGCTGTAAGTCAAGATTTTTATCCTCAATTCTTCCCAGCTCTCTAATCTGGCTGTCATTTTCCAGATATTTAACAGCCACCCATCTCCCATTATATTTTTCTGTTAAAAAATTTGCAGATTCGACTAAACCTTCCATTTTATCAATAGCCGTATCCACATCCAGCCCATAGGAGATTTTTAAAGGTTCAATCATGATATCCGCACTGGCGGCCATTGCCTGTAAAAGTTTTTTTTTACCGTCACCTTTTCTTGCAATGGTTGGAATAACAGGAACTTTTAATAATTTTGACAGTTTTTCATGATCAATTTCAATGCCTTTATTTTTTGCCACATCCATCATGTTCAAGGCTATGGTCAGAGGTGCCCCCATCTCCATGAGCTGGACAGCAAGATAAAGATTTCTCTCAAGATTGGATGCATCAACTATATCTACAATCATAAACGGTTTTTCATTAACAAGAAAATCCCGTGCTACAATCTCTTCCATGGAATATGCCGTTAAAGAATACATACCCGGAAGATCAACAATATCAAATTCTCCAAAATCACTGCGGCAGATGCCCTGTTTTTTTTCAACGGTTACACCTGGATAATTGCCGACATGCTGACGGGCTCCTGTTAATTCATTAAAAAAAGTTGTTTTGCCGGAATTTGGATTACCAGCCAGTACGACTGCCATGCTCATTTTTATACCTCTACCTCTATATGGTCAGCTTCACTGTTACGAAGTGTTAAAGTAAATCCCATCACTCTGAGGGAGATTGGGTCATAAAGCGGGGCTCTGCCCTGCACCCGGATCTTTTGTCCCGGAATAAGCCCCATGTCTCTGATTCGTCTGCCAAGCTCTCCAGCGGCTTTTATGGATACAATGGTCCCGGTCTGATTCTCTGTCATCTCTCTTAAATTTATTGTTCCCATGCTTCTCCTTTGCTGTTGCAAGATTTTTCATTTTTTAAACGAATAAGTTATATACGCCTAACTTTTATTGGTGTCAATAAAAAGATTAGGAGTTGCATCAAATTAATTGTTTGACTTACAATCTTGTTTAAGTATAAATATATATAAACTTATCAGGAGGGGGGGAATTAATGGATAACGGAAATCAGCTTTCAGAAACCCTTGAAGACTATCTTGAAACCATACTGATACTGCAGAATGAAAAAACGGTTGCAAGATCCAAGGATATTGCGCAGAAATTAAATATCAAACGCGGCTCAGTTACAGGTATGTTAAAAAAACTTGCTGAACATAAATTTATCAACTATGAGCCGTATGGATATGTGACTTTAACTCCTGAAGGTAAAAAAATTGCCCTGGAAATAGAACAGAGGCACATCTTTTTAAAAGATTTTTTTTTCAGGGTATTAAACGTAGATGAAGAGACAGCCGACCGTACAGCATGCCAGATAGAACATGCTATGAATAAACAGGTTTTTAAAAAATTCAGGGATTTTTTAAAAAAAATTGAAACCTGTCCCCATTGTGATATCAAACCCGTCATAAAATAATTAAAACAGCATTTTTCCATTGGATGGATATTTTTTGCAGATAAAATATCCAGGGAAGAGTCAATTCTTTATTCACATTTTTTCCTCTTTTCCAACCGTTTCAATCCATAATGGCAGACTGCTGAACAAATCCCGCAATTATGCCCTTTGTGATACTGAAAATAGTGCTCTTTTTTCCATTGATCACATGCCTGCACATCCAGCATTTTCTCACGGGGCAGTCCCGGATACCATTTTTTACCCTTCAGAGCATTTGCCGGACAAGCATCCATACACAGTTTACATTGACCACAAAAATTTTTTTCTGCCGGCGGTCCGCATGGAAGCGGCGCATTGGTAAAGACTGTTCCCAATCTGACCCACGGTCCGAACCGGCGGGTGATGAGCTGGCAATGACGGCCTATCCATCCCAGCCCCGCTCTCGTTGCAGCGGTTTTCTGGGGAAAATCACCTTTTATGTTAACCGTGTCATTCCGTACTGAGGCGGGTAATGCTTTAGATTGAAACCCTCTGTTTCTAATCTCAGATTCCAGTGTTTTTGATAATTCATTGATACGGTTGTTCACACGGGCGTATTCGTCAGCATATTTCTGGTTGGGGCCGTGCTGGATGCTGAGCATTATTTCAGGATTCATCGGAATCACAATTGAAACAGCAAAAGGAAATTGCTTTCCTGTCTCATCTTGAGGTGTGGAAAAATTTCTTAGCTCTGCTCCGCCCCATAGAGGAATTTTCTGAGTCTGCATCCAGCCGGCGAGCCAGTTCTGAAACCCGTTTAAAAAATTTGTCAATTTATTTTTTTTAATTTCACTACTTGTTTAAAGTCGCAGAATATAACAATCCATACTGCTATTTTGCGACAGGATTATCTCTTTTTATATATCATCGGTTTTATGGACATCCTCTCAATACAGCGTATTTCTCCAAGGGTTGCCTGTCTCATCTGTTAAAGAATCAACAGCTCTGGATTTTCCCGGTTTATCAACATTGAAAGGATGTCCCTAATTTCAAGATTTTCAACAGCACAAATTAAAAGAATCAATAGGTTTTCTTGGCATCAATAATGTCATAGGCCTCCTCTTTATAGGATTCCATAACATAAGGGATACCCGTTACTTTGCTGGCTTCTTCAGTAAGAGAGAAGAGGTCTTCCCTGGACATCAGGTTAACCTGCCATTTTCTGGCACCAGCCATCAATTGCTGTAACCCTACCTTTATTTTCTCACCGACACTGTAAATACCCACAGCACCCAGTGGGAAGTTATCAACTTCTTTACCATATTTCTCTTTCAAGTCTTCATAACTGACAAAAATTTCCTCTTTGGTGGTGCCGAATTTGGAGACTGTTGAAGGAAGTCCGCCATCATTTCCCTCCAGCCACTCTCCAATATTTTTACCAACCATTCCGGGAATCATTAAGGCACGGCCCATACATACTGCCCTGCAATAAGGGGCACCAAGGGAGAGAGCTTTAAAAATGTGATCTTCGGATGAGAAACCGCCGGCAAAAGCAATATGGGGAACCCATTTCCCGTTAGCCGCCAGTCGCCGGCAGAGATCATAAGCCATTGAATGGAGATAGATGGCGGGAATCCCCCACTCCTGCATCATTCGCCATGGGCTCATTCCAGTACCACCAGGTGCGCCATCTATGGTCAGCAGATCAATTTTGGCATCTGATGCCCAGCGGATGGACATAGCCAGTTCCCGCATGGGATAAGCACCTGTTTTAAGTGTGACGCGTTTAGCACCTAAACTGCGTAATCTTTCAACTTCCTTGATAAAGTCACCTTCATCGATAAAACCAAGACGCGAATGACGTTCAAATTCTTTGATGGCACCGGCTTTAAAACTCATCTGGTTGTAGGGTTCTTCCGGGTCCGGTGTAACAATATAACCCCGTTTCTTCAGTTCAATGGCTCTTTCCAGATTTCCAACTTTAATTTCTCCACCAATACATTTAGCACCCTGTCCCCATTTCAGTTCAATCGTCTCAACTCCCAGTTTATCAATTACATATTCAGCCACACCTAATCGAGTATCCTCAACATTCATTTGAACCATGATATCACCATACCCTTCATGGTATCTTCGATATGATTCCACCCTTCGCTGCATATCAGGTGCCTTTTTCACTTTTCCATGTTTGTCCAGTTCCAGTTTAGGGTCTATCCCACAGACATTTTCACCACAAACCAGGCTGATCCCTGTTATTGCTGCACCCACTGCAAAATGTTCCCAGTTTACACGGGCAATGCGTGTACTGCCAAGTGCGCCTGTAAACATCGGAATTTTCATTTTTACGGTCTCTGAAATACCGTAACGGGTTTCAGTGCTTACTGCCGGAAAGATGGCAAAATCAGGATCTGACAGGATGCCCTCAGCGCCAAATGCGTATCCATTAATATTTAAATGGGAATAATCTACCGGATAATCCTTGTCTGCGCCCGCTGTAATATCTCCAAAAGGTGATGGATAAAGCAACTCCCTTCCTCTAAACGACGCTTTAAACAAATCACAGTTTCCTTTGCATCCATCAACGCAGCGACTGCAGATTCCAGATTGAGGGGCCACATTACGGGATCTGTTTTTTGTACCAAGGGATTCATTGGCATTTGGTTTGGACAAATTCATGTTAATTCCTTTCATTCATTAAATTTTAATAGATTTCCTGAAAAGTCAGTACAATTGTTATACATAAAAAATCATCACATAATTTCAGAATCGTCAAGCCTTTTTTAATCTCCCTCAAATTTTCAGTCTGTTTTGATGCTCCATCATTCTGGCAAAACCGGTAACAGCATGTTCAACTACATAATAATGGTTTTCAATAAATAAAGATCTTGCAAATGGTGAACACATCCTCATCCATAATTTGGTGGGAGAAACATTCCAGATAAAATTAATAATCGTGTTCTCGTCAGACTGCTGGAAGTGACAACTCCCTCCCCCGCTGAGATCACCCGTCACATTAAAGGACAAAAACGAATACGGTACAATATCTTTTATGATGGCATCAAAGCAGACACTATAGGGAAGTGTTCCTTTCCAGACAGATCGGATGTGGTTTCCCTTTTTGAGATAATCAACCTGTCCCACAGGTTCAATTTTTTCCAGGGCATCACACCAGGCAGGCCACTTTTCATAGTTTAACAGCTCATTCCAGGACTGCTTCAGAGGCGATTCAATATTCCAGCAGTTATTAAAAGTGTAGGAATTAGTTTTATCAATATATTCGTTAAATAAACTTATCATGATAATGTTTTTCTTAATTTTTGTGATAATAAAGTATTTAGAGGTTTGAATTGCAGGACAACTGCCGGCATACATACAAGATCTCCAGCAAGTGCAATAATTGATGCGGAAGATATCAAAACCCCCAGGGAAAATACATGGCTGAAAGGTGAAAAACACAAACCCAAAGCCGAGAAAAAAAGGACTGCTGTTGTGGAAACAAGTGCCCGGGCATTTTTATGGTATGCGTTTTTTAAACAGTCATGGATATTGCGATCATTTTTATGAACACTTATTTCCCTTTTTAATTGCGTCAGGTAGTGTATGGAATCATCAACTGACAGACCAAAAGAGATGACAGCTGCAAATATGGTTAACGGGTCAAGGGGAATATGAAACCAGCCCATTATCCCGAATATAGTAATAAGAGGAAACAGATTGGGTATCAGACTCAGGAATCCGAGGAGAATGGATCTTAGCTGAATCATCATCAGCAGGGTAATAACAAAAAGGGCTAATATGAGAGTTTTCAACTGTGAATAAACCAGATCCGAGGTCTGGGATCGCAGCAAAATGAGCTGTCCGGATAAAAAAACGTTGATTTTTTTTGAAAAGATCTGTTCTGCCTCTTTCTCTACCTGCCTGAGGATGGTCTCAATCTGATCAGATGTCCGGTTTTGAATGTGTACAATGATTCTGATTCTTTTTGAAACCGGATCGTAATAGGATCGCAGCATATCATTCTCACTGCTTTGAGCCTGAATATGATCAAAGGCCTTTTCCGGTCTGATTCCTCCAATTGGAAACTTAAGAGCCATCTTGAAAATAAGGTTTGTCAAGGATTCTATATCTTTGATCCCTGGAATGGTTCTGATGGTTTTTTCATATTGGATGAGGTCATACCAGAATCTTCTTGTTTTAAAACTGTCATCCGAAGATTGCAGAATGACTGAAAAAGAGCTGCCTGTGGATATGTGTTGTTCAATATACTCAAGATCTTCTGCCTCCCGGGTGTTTTTAATGGTGGAAAAGGTTAAATGCTTTACTGTTTGAATTTCAGGAATGCCCAGGGCCATAATAAGTATGAAAGCAACTCCTATCCACACTGATTCAGCCGGTTTATTAAACCCTGTGATTAAATAGTTCTCAATAAACTGTTTTAGAAAATCCTCATTTATTTTAAAAAAATTTCGGGTGTTTGACTTTAAAATCTTAGGCAGAAAAAAGGCCGTTATCACCAGGGTCAAAAAAAATGCCAGCATCACTCCAATGGAAATAATGATTCCAGCCTGCCGGACCATTGATACCGGACTAATCGTCAGGCTTAAAAAACCTATAGACGTAGTAAGGGCACACATGAAACAGGGGCGCAGCACCGTTTGAAATGTTTTAACCAGGATTCTTTTCCCTGATTCCATTGTGAATAATTGCAAACAGGCTGATACAATATGAAAAACCGTTGTTGTTGAAACAACAAGAATGAATCCAAAACTCAGGCCAGTGGCGAGATTCAGATCAATACCCCAGATTCCCATGATCCCCAGAATCCATATCAGGGAAATTAAACTTGCCAGAATGACCATCACAGCGGTCCACGGAGTTTTGAAAAGATAAAAAGCGATCAGAACACCGAACAATAATCCCATGGATCCAAAAACAAGGGCACTTTTCAGATTGTAGCGTTCAAATGCAGCACGAAGGACCGGGATACCTGCGGCATAGCAGTGAGAATCTTCAGGAAAATGTTTAATCAGGATTTTCTTCATGATGTTAAGCTGCTTTTCCAGTTGAAACCCGTTCAAATTTTCATTGTTGATTTTAACGATGACAGCAATGGTTTTCATATCATTGGAAACCAGGCGGCCAAATCCTGGAATGATCTGACGTGCTTTAATAAAATATTTATCCTCCCAGAAATTAGAATCGCTGATAATTCTGATAACATCAGAAGTTGCAATGGTTCCAAGGTCAATCACCTTTAAAACTGACTCCATGGCTGAAAGTTCCTGATGGGTTCTCATCAACCGTTTTTTAAATTCAGGATCAGAGATATTCAAGGTGTTTTTAATGCATAACATGACATAATCATCTGTTCCAAAGGATTCAACAAATGCCAGATAGCCTGCATGATCTTCTGGGTTGTCAATCTTGAAAGAAACACCTGATGCATCAATGTTTACCCGGGATGCAGGTATAATCAATAAGAGGGAGAGTATGACCGTGCACCCCATAAGCAGTATCCGGTTTTTAACTATATATTCTGAAATGTACCCTGCCGGGATATGAAATACGTTTGAGAGATTCAGAAAATATCGATAACTTTTCATCATTGGGTTTACACTTATCTATTTGTACCTGTCAACGCGTTTATCTGATGTAGCAGATCGACATAAAACCCTCAAAGAATGCCGTCTCCTTTTTTAATACCTCATTATAAGCTAAATGTCTCCTTAATATATAGGGAGTTAGAAAAAAAGAACAAATCTATTCCAGATTGACAGTTATTTGGTCGGAAACAATGCTGTTTAAAGAGGCTGAAATGACATATTTAAAGTCATATTTGCCTCTTTTATTCTTTCCGGTCATGCTGTAATGTAGTCAGCAGGATAACATTATGCTGATCCTGAAGAATTAAATAATGTCTCATCAATCAGTCCGGGACAGAAAAAACATGAGTATTAAGGAATAAATTATGAAAAAAAATATCTATCGACAGATACAGGAACAATTGGATCAATATTCCATGGGGTTTCCAGCCACTGAATCGGGAATTGAGCTCAAGATACTCAAATATCTTTTTTCACAGGAAGATGCGGTAATGTTTGCTGCACTGACTCCGATGCTGGAGACGGCTCAGGCAGTTTCTGCCCGTTTGGATCGACCTGAGACTGAAGTCGCTGCCCGATTGGACGACATGGCGGAAAAAGGCTTGTTGTTCAGACTGAAAAAAGAGGATGGGCTTCGCTATGGTGCCATCCCCTTTGTACACGGGTTGTTCGAGTTTCAGGTCAAGGGTCTCAAATCCGATTTTGCAAAAATGACAAAAGCGTATTTTGAAGAAGCGTTCGACAGAGCCATGCAGGCAGGTGCAGATTATTTTTTAAGGACCATCCCTGTGCAGGAATCCATCAAAGTGACCCACAATGTGACAAGTTATGACGATGCTGTGGAAATTTTACGGAGCAAACCGTTTATCGTGGTCACAGACTGCATTTGTCGTAAAACAGCTGAATTGACAGATGGTGATTGCGGCAAACCCCGTGAAGCCTGCTTTATGTTCGGGTCCATGGGACAATATTATCTGGATCGGGGTATGGGGAAAAAAATTACGCTGGAACAAGCCTTTGACATCCTCACGAAATGCCGTGAAGCAGGCCTTGTAACACAGCCGGCCACATCCCAGAATCCGGCCGGTATGTGCAATTGCTGCGGCGACTGCTGCGGTGTGCTCAGAGCACTGAACAAACATCCCAGACCGGTTGAAATGGTATTTTCAAACCATTTTGCCATGATCGAAACCGATGAGTGCACCGGCTGTGAAACATGCCTGGACAGGTGCCAGATGAATGCACTCAGCATGGATGATGACGGCCTGGCTGCTGTAGATGAAGAGCGGTGCATCGGGTGCGGTCTCTGTGTGACCACCTGCCCCACCGAGGCTCTCAAACTTCTTCCAAAATCAGAAACCAAGTTTCGCACCCCGCCGGCAACCATGACAGAGCAGATGATCCTGATGGCCCGGAAAAGGGGTGTGATATAAGGCAGGGAATTATCTAAAACCTCGTATAAAGGTTTAAAATATGGCTTGAAAATGGCGTTAGCCATTTTCAACACCTTTTTATTCCAGGCAGTCGCTCTGTCTGGGGGCTGCAACCGCAGCGGTTGCAGCATTTCGAGATATTTGCCTTTCAAAGCTATTTGAGCCATAATAGATGAAAGGCTGCCGGGGTTCGGCTTTGAAACCCTGAGGCCATGTCCTCTTGCAAAGACTGCCGATGCCGGTTTATTACACTTACCGCTTGATGTGCGCATCTGCACTGATTTAGCTGCGAGGCTGTGTTCTATCGGTGTCACCCCCAATTGTGCAGTTTTATTTAATTCAAAAGGAGTATTATAAAAATGTGGACATTGGGGATTGATATTGCAAAACGCAGGCATGTTGCGACATTGTTGGATGATATTGGAAAACAAGTATTTAAAAATTTTTCTTTTACAAACACTATGGATGGAGTAAATCTGCTTTTTAAAAAGCTCAAAGAAACAGATAATTCCAAAACGAACCTTCTTATTGGTATGGAGGCTACTGGACATTACTGGATGACACTTTATCATTACCTTGCTAATGCCGGGTTTCAGGTTAGATTGATTAATCCGCTGATGACTGCTGCAAGACGTAATGTGGGCATAAGGGGAACCAAAACCGATTTTGTGGATGCTCTGCTGATCGCCAATATATTGCAGGAAGCAGATCTGAAGTTTTCTGCAGTCCCTGATGATGAGGTACGTCAGCTGCGTAATTGGACTCGATTGCGCTATGAGTGCGGCCAGACTTTTATTGCTGAGAAACAAAGGTTGATCGGCTTGCTGGATATTGTTTTTCCAGAATATACAAATCACTTTTCTGATATCTTTGGAGTTGCAAGCAGACAGTTGCTTGAAAAATATCCTACAGCAGATGATATTAAAAAAATTGATATTAGGAAGCTGACCCGGATCCTCAAAGAAGCGAGCAAGGGCCGTATGGGACGAGAGCATGCTCAACGACTTAAAAAAGCGGCCAAAAACTCCTTTTCGTTGTCTTCTTCCAATTTGTCCTTTGCACTTGAAATCCGATTTCTTGTTCAACGAATGAATGTTCTTTTGGAACAAATTGAAGAACTGGAAAAACAGATTAAAAAACACATGAAAAAGAGTCAAAAACTGCTGCAGACCATACCTGGTATCGGGCCTGTCTGGGCGCCTACTATCCTGGCGGAAATATTGCCAGTTTTTCATCCTGAAAAAAAGAACGGGGCCAGAAAGTTGGTCGCAGCTGCAGGGCTTGATGTTCGTCTCAACGATAGTGGAGAAAAAAAAGGTAAAGGCAAAATGTCTAAACGAGGGAGTCGTTACCTGCGCACAGCTGCTATTCAGGCTGCCGAGGTTGCAGCTTTGGTAGCAAAAGATCCTATGTTTGGATCTATTTATGAAAAACAGAAGGCAAAGGGGAAGAAACATATGGTAGCTATTAGCCATGTTGCCAATAAAATGCTTCATGTAGTTTTTTCGGTTCTTAAAAACCAGAAACCATATGAGATTCGTTTTAATCATTGATATTTGGGCTCTGTCCAATTGGGGGTTGACTTTTTACCGCTTGTCTTTGCTTTTAAAAACAGGGAGTTATGATGATTTCAAAAGAGGACATTATTCAGAAGGCCAGGGAACTGGATTTTGAGGATACCGGATTTACTAATGCGGAACCGTTTGAAACCCACCGGGAATTTCTGACCCGCCGGCAGGATGAATATGGCTGGGCCGAGACTGTGGGGCTGGATCTGATGAAAGGAACCGACCCCAGGGCAATCATGGCTGATGCACAAACGGTTATTGTCCTGATGGAAGTCTATTTCCGACAAGCCTACCCCAAACATATGGAAGGGCATTTCGGGCGCTGCTATCTGGATGATGACCGGGTGACCAGAGACGGACTGGCTCAGCGTATCAAGGCATTCAGGAGTTATCTGCGCGATAACGGCATAGATTCAAAGGTACCGTTTAATCTGCCCCACCGGATGGCGGCAGCGCGTGCGGGAATGGGTACTTTCGGGAAAAACTGCCTCTTTTATTCCAATAAGGTTGCCCGGCAGGGATCGTGGGTATTGCCCATTGCCGTGGTGGTGAATCATCATTTTGATTCAGGCGGACCCACCGTTGAAATAGGCTGCCCTGGCTGGTGTCGAAACGCCTGTATAGCTGCCTGCCCGACCCGGGCCTTAAAAGGCAGCGCCGCAATTGATCCGCGAAAATGCATCTCCTATCTGACCTATTTTGGAGGCGGCTTGACGCCCAGAGAACTGAGGGAACCGATGGGAACTTATATTTACGGGTGTGACCGGTGCCAGAATGTCTGCCCCCGAAACAGCGGATGGCTGGCAGCTGATCTTGCGGTCAATGAAAAAGTTGCAGAAAAAGCAGAGGCGTTTAATCTCTCCGCACTTCTTCATATGGATATACCCTATTTTGAAGCAAAAATCCGGCCCCACATGTTTTATATGTCGTCTGATGATTTGTGGCGGTGGAAGATGAATGTATCCCGTGCCATGGGCAATACCCGGGATCCGATGTATACCAGTGATCTGGTTCGCGCTTTTGGCGAGAACAGCGATGAGCGGGTGAAATCAATGTGTGCCTGGGCACTGGGTCGGATCGGAGGGAAAACCGCCAGAAAAGCTTTAGTGGATTTTCTGACAAAAAGTGAGGGATCTGTGCTTGGAGAGGTAAAAGAAGCTCTGCAACATATCTTTTTGTGATTTATCCAGTATATGCATAACAAAAAAATGCAAACTAATTACTCTATTACAAGGATGACAATGACCATCTACACATTTAAAAACAAAACACCTCAAATTCATGAATCTGTTTTCATCGCCCCCACAGCCCAGATTATCGGCAATGTTAATATTGGTAAACAATCCTCGATCTGGTTTCATACTGTTATTCGTGGGGATTTTGATCATATCAGTATCGGAGAAAAAACAAATATTCAGGATCTATGCATATGTCACACTGATGAAAATATCCCTATTACAATCGGCAACAGTGTTACCATTGGCCATGGCAGTATGATTCACGGATGCACGGTTGAAGATGAGTGTCTGATTGGAATGGGAACAATTATTATGAACAAGGCCGTTATTAAAAAAGGATCTGTAATTGCTGCAGGAACTGTTGTACTGGAAAAAACAGTTATTCCGCCTTATTCCTTAGTGACAGGTTCTCCTGGCACAATAAAAAAAATATATAAAGATCCGTTAGAGATGAAAAGAAAAATTAAAACCGGATCTGAAATCTACCAGGAAAATGCCCGGGATTTTGGTTCAAATAAAATATTTTATAAAAAAACAGATTAACCGGTAAAGACAAAACTATGCTTATGCATTTTAACATAAGGTGTCACCTGTTACATAATCGTTCTAATGAGATTTTCTCTGCCAAAATAATCCCTTGACCCATCTGAATGCAATTTATTATACTTATTTGGATAAAAGAATACTTTTGTTGAATATACCCTGTAGTTTTATCTGACTGAACTTATTTCTCCTGTCCTCTTCCATTGAACTGATTTAATGAACCTGCAACAAAAATGAGTGAGCCTAAATATGTCTGAAAAGCAGAAAGCCTTCAGAAAACTCAGTGCCATTTTCAGTGCAGATGTCAAAGGTTACAGCCGCCTTATGGCAGATGATGAATTCCACACCATTGAAACACTGAAAAAATACCGGAAAATCATGACCGGAATCATCCAGAAGCATACCGGTCGTGTGGTAGATGCGCCTGGAGACAATATGCTGGCTGAATTTTCAAGTGTTGTCCATGCCGTTCAGGGGGCTGTATCAATTCAAAAAGAACTGAAAAAAAGGAATGATGAACTGCCCCATAACAAGAGATTGATATTCCGTATCGGCATTAACATCGGGGATGTTATTCAGGATGGTGACAATCTGTATGGTGAAGGGGTGAATATTACCGCCCGTATTGAAGGCATCACCGATCCTGGCGGTATCTGCGTTTCAAGAGGTGTTTATGATCATATAAAAAATAAACTCAGTTTGGGATATGAATATATTGGAGAACATTCTGTTAAAAACATAAAAGATCCTGTCAGGGTTTACAGGATTCTGATTTCAGAAGAGGATGCTGGAAAACGGATTGGAGAGACATCATATCTGCTGCAGAAAAACGGATTAAAATTAGCGCTGGTATTTTTAATATTTCTTTCAATCGTTATAGTCTGGCAATTTTTCCATGAAAAATCTCCACCAATGGAAAAGGTGTCATTGGATAACATGGCCTTTCCCCTGCCCTCAAAACCTTCCATTGCCGTGCTTGCCTTTGATAATATGAGTGGAAACCAGGAACAGAAGTATTTTTGTGATGGCCTGGCTGAAGAGATTATTGCAGCACTTTCAAGTGTACCGGAATTGTTCGTTATTGCCCGGAACTCCTCTTTCGCTTACAAAGGAAAACCAGTCAAAGCCCAGCAAATCAGTGAAGAACTGGGGGTTCAGTATATTCTGGAAGGCAGCGTCCGAAAGTCCGGCGAAAATGTGAGAATAACGGCACAGCTTATAGATGCGTTGAACGGAAAAAATTTGTGGGCGGAAAACTATGATTGCAAGGAAAAAGATACGATTGCTCTCCAGGAAGACATTGCCATGAAAGTTATTACGGAACTTCAGGCAAAGATAACAGGAAAAGAAAATATCCGTATCAGAGAGTCATGTTCACAGAACCCGAAAGCATATTTGAAATATTTAAAGGCTCTGGGTCATGTTCAACTGTTTACAAAAGAAAATAACCTGGCTGCTATGCGTTTGGCAAAGGAAGCTATTGCTCTGGATCCTGAATATGCATGTGCATATTCACTTCTGGGTGGTATACACTGGTTATCAGTAATTCTTGGATTATCACAATCACCAAAAGAAGATCTGGTATCAGCGATGCAGATGGTCAGTAAAGCAATTGAGCTCAAACCTTCATATGCAGGTCCTCATGCCATACTTGCCAGGATTAAAGCTACCATAGGACAATATGACCAGGCATTGATTGACGCTGAAAAATCGATAGCGACTAACCCTGAATCCGGAACGGCAAATCTTTCTATGGGGTTTGTTTTAATGCAATCGGGAAAGGCAGAAGAAGCTATCCCATTTTTAAAAAAAACAATTCGTCTTGATCCATTTGCCACTCCTTCTTTATATATGCTCGGCGCGGCATATTTCTTTAACAGGCAATACGAAGAAGCAATTGAAACAAGTAAAAAAGTATTAAATCAAAATCCTGAATTTTCCCGAGCCTGGAGGCTTCTGGCAGCATCATACAGTGCGGTCGGCCGTATGGAAGAAGCCAAAGCTGCTGCCTCTTCGTTCCTTAAGTTCGAACCAGGATTTAATTTAGAAAAATTTTCAAAAAATTTAAAATATAAAAACCCATCAGACAAAGATCTCATTATAAATAATTTGAAAAAAGCAGGTTTGCCGGAGAATTCACCGCTTCTGATTCCAGACAGACTGTCCATTGCTGTTCTTCCTTTTAACAACATGACAGGAGACTCTTCACAGGATTATTTCAGTGACGGGATAACCGAGCAAATCATCACATCACTCTCTAATGTTCCAGATCTTTTTGTCATAGCGAGGAATTCTACATTTGTGTATAAAAATAAACCCGTAAAGGTTCAGCAGATTGCAGCAGATCTGGGTGTTAAGTATATTCTGGAGGGCAGCGTCCAGAAGACGGAAACTCGGTTACGTATAACAGCTCAGCTTATTGATGCCATTTCAGGCCATCATTTATGGGCTGAAAATTATGATAGAAAAATAACAGATATTTTTCGTATTCAAGACGAAATTACCAAGGAAATAATTGCCAAGCTGCAGATAGAGCTTTCTGCTACAGAACTGGGTCGCCTTTCTGCAATAAAAACTGATAATTTAAAGGCCTATGAAAAATATTTAAAAGGCCATAAGCACATATCAAAGCGAACATTCGGAGATACACTTAAAGCCAGAAAATTTGCTGAAGAATCAATCAAACTGGACCCGGAGTATGGAGCAGCCTATCAGTTATCAGCCCTCACATACCTGGATGCAATCTTCATGCATAAAGCAGAGTCACCCAGTGAAAATCTTCATAAAGCTGAAAATTTAATTCATGAATCAGTTCGATTAAGTGGAGATGACTACATGACTCATCGGACGTTCAGTATGATATACTATTTAAAAAAACAATTTGATAAATCAATTGATGAAGCATATAAAGCAGTTGAATTAAACCCAAATTCGGCAGAATGCCAGTATATGTATGGAATGATATTAGGTTTACTTGGAAACCATGAAAAAGCAATTCCGGTTTTAGAAAGAGCGATCAGGTTAAATCCTGTTTCACCGATTAAATATTTAAACCAGCTGGCAAGACAGTATTTGTTCTTAAACCAATACGACAAAGCCATACCCTTGTGGGAAGAAACTCTCAAAAAAAATTCTGAGTATTATTATGCCCATATGAGTCTTATTGTTGCCTATCAACTTACAGGTGAGATAGAAAAAGCAAAAGAGAGTGTAAAAGAGTTAATTCGAATAAAACCAACGTTCACAGTGTCTTTTCTTGAAAAACGTTTCATACAAAAAGGAAAAAGTAATAAAGAATTTTTTTTGAAGGCTTTGCGTGAAGCTGGTCTGCCGGAATAAATAAAGATCAGGAGTGAATCAAAAAAGATCGTTTCCTGTCTGATGTTAAAGTGAGCTGACAACTCAATCCGGGTTACATGCTGATGGAAGGCATTTTTGAATACTGATTGAAATAACTTTTCATTATCAAAAAAACACTTGTTTTATAAGTCTTTTATTCCAATTTAATCTTTAAATTTTTTGTTAGTTTTATTATTTCCTGTTTGGCGTTTTCACAATCAAATGTCTTGATATATTTTTCAATCGGATGCAGTTGCTTAGCTGGTACATGAGTTTTTAATTCAGATAAAAACGGCTCAGCCTCAAATGGATTGAATTGATCTAAAACTGACAGAAGTTTACCAAAAATTTCTTTTAATTTATCCATATCAATTTCTTTTTCAAGTACTTCATCTTTATTTTTAGATGCGTTAAGGTTTTGAATTTCGCTGATAACTGTTTTAATTGCTAAATCAAGATCAGATATCTGTTTGTTTATTTCCACCAATTGTTCTTTTCTGATTTTCGTATCAATAATCGTAACGATGTCAGCGATATCCACCATTGATAAATTCCCAGCCACCCCTTTGAGAGCGTGGGTAATTTGATAGGCGTCTTCCAGGTTATATTGATCAATAAAACGCTTTAATTTAGTTACAACATCCTTGTAATCTTGAGAAAAAGTTAACAAGGCCTCTAAGTAAACTTTCGGGTCCTGCCAATTTTTCAGTCCTGTTGTTGTGTCAACACCGGTAAGTGAAGATAACTCCAATATGGATAAATCGTTGCTCTCTTTTGTGGTTACATCAAACTTCCAACCTATATCTTCGGGAATAATTTTTTCTATTGTCGTAAAAAGAAGAATAAAATCAATGGGCTTAGATACAACGGCATTCATTCCTGATGACAGATACTCTTCCTTTTCATCTTTCATTACACCGGCAGTCATCGCAATGATGGGGATATTTTTCTCTGTATTTGATTCAAATTCACGAATCTGTCTTGTGGCTTCAAGACCATTCATCTCAGGCATATGTATATCCATGAGAATAACATCAAATCGCTTTTGGGATTTAATTATCTCAACTGCCTGAAGCCCGTTCCAAGCTACTGTAACTTCGTGATCTTGCTTTTCAAGTCGGATTTTGACAAGTTCTACATTCACCTTAATATCTTCAACCAGCAAGACCTTAAACCCATGACGAAATTTATGATAATCGGATTTATCAGAAGTAATTATTGTATCATTTTTTTTCAAAACCTGACCCGTTATCATTGTTTTAATAGTAAAATAAAAGGTACTCCCTTTCCCAAAAGTACTTTCTGCCCAGATCCGTCCACCCATCAACTCCACTAATTCTTTGGAAATGGTTGTGCCCAGTCCTGTTCCTCCAAATTGGCGCGTTGTGGAATTATCTACTTGAGTGAATGATTCAAAAATTTGATTTAATCGATCCGCTGGAATACCTATTCCAGTATCTTCCACGGAAAACTGAAGCAGTTCTTTATCTTTTAACGGCACGATACGTATGGTTATACGACCTTTCTCCGTGAACTTGATTGCATTGCTGACAAGGTTAACAATAACCTGCTTCAATCTAAACGGATCTCCTATTAATGACTCTGATAAGGCAGGGTCAATATCAACTAAAAGCTTAAGATCTTTTTCCTGAATTTTTAACTCCATTGTCCGACAGATCTCTTCCATAAATAAATTCAGATTGAACAGACTGTTTTCAATTGTCAGCTTACCCTGTTCAAGCTTGCTTATATCAAGGATGTCGTTTATCAAATTCAAAAGCCCAACACCTGAACTCTGTGCAATTTTAAGATGTTTATAATGTTTTTTGGGCAATGAAGAATCTTCCAGAACAATCTCTATAAATCCAAGCAATGAATTTAACGGCGTTCGAATCTCATGGCTCATATTGGCAAGGAATTGGCTTTTTGCTTTAGTTGCAGCTTCTGCTGATTTACGGGCTTCCCTGAGATTATTTTCATAATTTCTGCGCTCCGTAATATCTTCTTTGACGGCTACATAATGAGTAATATTGCCACTTTTATTGGTAATTGGCGCAATTGCAGCCGATTCCCAGTATATATCTCCATTTTTTTTCCGATTGCAAAATTCTCCATGCCATTCGTTGCCTGAAGTTATCGACTGCCATAATTTTTTGTACATCTCTGCTGGTTGTCTTCCAGAATTCAGAATACGAGGATTCTGGCCTATAGTTTCCTCCAAACTGTATCCGGTCACTTCGACAAATTTTGGATTAGCATATTCAATATTTCCTTTCTTATCAGTGATAACAACACAAACCGGACTAGCCTCCACGGCTCGAGATAATTTTTTTATTGCCTCCTCAGCCAGTTTTTGATCATGTATATCCCTGCCAACACCGATAATAGAATCAAGCTTGCCTTTTTCATCTAATACAGCGGTATGGAGCCAGGCCTGATAGCGTTCGCCATTTTTAGTCTCTGTAAGGACCTCTATATAACTATTATGGGGTGGATTGGAAATCTCTTCAATAATATTCTGAATTTCTTGCCGTTCATTTTTATCAAACAATTCTATAAAAGGCTTTCCGAACAATCTTTCCTGAGTCTGATTAAATGTTCTGCATAATGACGGACTCACAAAGTTAAGATGTCCGTTTCGACTAAATTTAGCAATCATATCTGTCTGATTTTCAACAAGCAGGCGATACTGTTTTTCATTTGCCTCGATCTGCTGGATATAGGAGTTGATCTTATTGGTCATTAAATTTAGAGTCCTAAAAACAATCTGAAACTCAATGGAAAGATTTTTATCCACTGGGATTTGGTATAAAACATTTTCTTGGATTTTCAGGGTTTCCTCAACTGTTTTTGAAGCTTCGTCCTTTGTCTTTTTTCCAAACAATATGATGACAGAGGCAATGAGTATTACCAGTATAAAGGATATAAGTTGCAGGATTTTGATTGTTTGTTTCAGCTTCTTATTTGCCTGAGCAAATTCTTCATTTTTATGATGGAATGATTGCATGAGTGTGTTTGTTTTTTCTTCACGCAGTTTGGTGTAGCGGTCTTTGTCATTTTCGATTTTCAACAAATTTGAAAACGAAGTGACAAGTTCCCGGGATGTTCTTAAAAGATCTTCGACCAGAATACCGTCTTGGGCATCAAGGGAATAACTCTCAAAAGCATTGATCAAGTCGGTTAGCTGTTCCATCTTTTGAGAAAATTTTTTTCTTATTTCAGCCAAATCAAACTGTTGCTCAGTTTCCTTGAAAATCAATACAATATCCAACATAACAGCCTTCATTGAAGAGGCGGTTTTTATGATATTAATTTCAGAATTTGATTCACCAGAGTTTCGATGAAAATTTTCATCTCCGAAATAATCTATTTTAGCCGGCTCATTCTGCAACAAATTTTTAAGATATACAATGTGGTGCTCGTGAATATACCGGATGCTGTTAACTAATTCTGTGAAAAATCTGTTTACACTATTTGTAAGGAATCTAACCTCCATATTGGCATAAAAGTATTTTTCAGAATAATCCAGTCTCTCAGTAATGTATTCATCTTCTGTGTCGGACAGGATATCAACAAAATTCCGACGTAAGGCAGAGTGTCTATTAATATTATTTGTATACTCAGAGGGTTTTTTAAATGAATTGATTTCTTGAACAAGGATATTACCAAAAGCTTTTTCCAAGCTGATAATTTTCACTAATTGTTGTTCAGACGATTCCACTACAATATAGAAGTAAGTATTTAACGCTCCTACAAAAAGGAGTATCAAGATTAATATTATGATAACATACTGCCTGTCTTTTATTGTATTGAAACCTATCAAAATTATTTTCTTTTTTTATATATGACAGGGTATCCGGATTTGATCCATTCCCTCATGCCAAATTGAAGCCCTACAATATTGGTATATCCCCATTTGGACAAATATCTTATAACTGCCCAGTCTCGGTTTCCTGTTTCACTAATCACAACCACCAATCCTTTTTTGGGAATTTGTTTTCGCACTTCAGGTTTTTGGAAATCGTCCAACAGGCAGTGAATCGTTTTACAATTTGTTTTAATGTAAGCGATTGACTTTTCTTTTGTCATGAAATGTTCGGTACGGTAGTCGATAATATTAACAAGGGGCTTACTCCTATCATCAAGGCAATCCAGCGGTTCTCCTCTTTGTATTTTCTCCAGGAGTGTATCTGCCGTTATAAATTTTAATTCCTGTTTTGGAAGCTGTTCTATACTCTCTATAATATATCCTGATTTAAGCCAATCCTTTAATCCTCCATTATATATCAGTATATTATTAAATCCGAGGCTTTTAACGGCAACTGCCGTTTTGTAGGCGAATACTCACCTATACCCCATTCAATAAGTGATAATCAGTTTGTTTTTATCTTCACCCAGTTTGTATATTAATTCATTCACGCGGCTCCAGGGGATATTGATTGATCCTGGTATGGATGAATGTTTGAAAATGATTTCATCAAGGGTGTTAACCAAAATAAAATCTGTTTTTCCAGCAGCCCTGTCATCAAGCAGTTGCTTCACCTGGTTTGTAGTTAATATATCAAATCTTTCCATTGCAAATAATGGCGATGATAACAACAATAGAATCCACAAAGAAAGGATAAGCCTTGTTTTTATTTTCCATATTCTCATTTTTTGTTTCCTCAATTGGTATAATACAAGCATATAAAATTTCACTCATTTAACTATAACATGAAAAGTTTATATCCGCATCATCAAAATTATCAATTATGGAAAATTATTATCTGGAAATCGCCTTTTCAATGTACTACTTTTTCCGCACAATTGAGATGTGATCTGGTAAGAGAAAAAGCAGAAAAACTTATCATGAATATTCCAAGCAAAAATTAAAGTAGTTCCTTTAATCCAAGTGTGACCATCCCGAATTTATTAATTACTACAACCACAATCCTCTTGTAACATCACTCCAAGCGCCTCCAACTCCCCAGGAGCATAACTCAACCCATACTTTTCTTTAATATAGATCCAGTGTCTGGCATATTCAGGCCAGTAGGGTTTTAAAGGTGGCATCCATTCTTCAGGTCCTTTATCACTCTTACTCTGATTTGCATTATTCCCAACTGAAAAAAGATTCTCAGGATCGTTTGCAAAAGCCTTTTTTTGATCCCGGGTCCAGTCTGCAGCTCCGGACCTGTGAGCATTGGCCAAGGGTACCATATGATTGATATCAATATCAGATGCTTTATGATAAATGATTCCAGTATAGGGGCAAAGCCATTCTCCTGCTATCACTTTACACTTTTTCTTAGTTTTAAACGTTACAGGAATGAAACTGTCCCTGATCAAAGCCTCTGTTCTTGCCCTTTGACAATCACCATCCAAGTCCTTCCAGTGTGACCAGTCATTTCTTTTGTATTCACCGGCAAAAAGAAGTCCCGGGAGAAGTATTACAAATAGTATTAATTTTTTCATGAGCTATTCATATCACAAAAAAAATAATGAGCAAAGATGTCCTTCAATTTGATCATCCTGTTAATCTTTTTTGTTCAAAGATGCCTTTTGACTGATGGGTGTTGGAATTTTACTAATAGTTTAGAAGAGTAAGGTTAACTGGATAAAAAAATGGATCACTTCGAGTCGTCAATTTTGATAGTAAATTGGAAAATTGTCACTACAGATTTCTGCCGCAGATTTCCCTGAGCAATTCTTCAATTTCAATAACAGAAAAGCTCAAAACAAGGACAATACTTAATCCAGATAAACCTGCAATTCCAGCAAATATAGATATAACATCATAAAAACAATTCTTCAGGACTTTATCTATTATAGAAAAGACTTTTCTGAATCACGTGAAAAGACAAATTTTGCACTCTTTTGAGTATTTCAAAAAATCTTCTGCAGTCCAAACAATAACTCCATTAATTAACTTGGATTCATCAATCTCCATCATATCAACAGTCATTTTACAAGCGACCAATTCAACACCTTCTATTTGAGCCATTTCCTGAAGTTCAGCAAGACTTGGTATGTTTGCCTTATCAATTTTCTTCTTCATCATACCAGTTGCAACACTCGTCATACCTGGAATTGCTCCCATTACTCCAGCAGGGAAAAATTTTGCCCGATCTGCTCCTCCTTCCAAAACGAGATTTAATCCCATAAAAGAATAAAAAATCTTGCTTTCCATGCCCATTCGCGCCGCATTAATTCCAAGAACCAATGAAGGATAAGCCCCATCGAGGGAATCTTTAACGCATACAAAACTTGCTTTTTCTTTCATTTCTTGATTCATATCTTATCTCCTCTATAAAAATGTTTTTTAATTTGGATAAAACCTTTTTCGACTGAAAAATCAATTCAATAATGCCATTATATCCTCCTAATGTTAATTAAGTATTAAAAATCCCTATATATTACTATGCTATTAAAAAATATAAATCCTTGATTTAAATCAAGTAAACAATATTTTTTAATCAGATGAATAAAATACTGGGGACTGGCTCCTTTACAATCGGGTCGCCCTTAAAATTCTTCATGATTAAAAAAATAATTTTTAAAAGTTGAGTCTTTCTCAGTTTTTGGGGAAAGCCAGACTTTATCTGTATCATTGTCAATATCTTTTCGTATGACATTATAAATTAGAATAGGATAATCAAAATTCTGTTCTGTGATTAATATTCCATTTTTCCGCCACTTGCAATCGAGATCAGGTGTGCAGGCCGGCGTACAATTCGGACCAAAGTATTTTAACAAATGGTGGTAAACGTCAAAAGAACCGCATCTATTCATGAACAATTGATTGTGTCATAAAGA
>CAZWSL010000027.1:0-44686 GCA_964636495.1 uncultured Desulfobacula sp.
TCTTGTTTTAGACCCGCTCTACAAATTTTCACTGACCAATTTTCAAAGATCAAAACTTGTGATCACGATGTTTTGTGATCAAGAAAACCAGAGTAATATATAGATAAATACTCTGCTTGTCAAACACTTTTTACAGTTTTTTTAAATAAGCCTGATTTTATGATATTTCTTTTTCCCAGCTCTTAAAATAACTTCACTGTTTTGTATATCTGCATCACCTATTTTTTGATCAAAACCAACTATTTTTCCACCATTGATATAGGCACCACCCTGTTTAATCAAACGTCTCACATCTGATTTCGATCTGCATAAACCAGTCTCGACAAACAAATCAATTAATGATACCTTTTCAATGATATCATCTTTATTATAAGAAGAAGATGGTACTGATTTTTTATTGCCTTCAAGCAGTCCACCTCTGGGAATACTGCTTCCGGGCAGAAGACTTTCTGTAATCCCAGGTGAACCAAACATGGCAATAGATGCTTCAAGTGCTTTTACCGCCTCTTGCTCTCCATGACAGATTTTACACGCTTCATATGCCAGAATCACTTTGGCTTTATTTAATTCAGAGCCTTCAATATCTTTTACCTGCTCAATCTCTTCCATGGGAAGAAAAGTAAAAAGGGCAAGGAATCTTACCACATCTGCATCATCTGAATTTACCCAGAACTGATAATATTCGTAGGGGGAGAATTTTTTAGCATCAAGCCATACAGCACCTTTATGTGTTTTCCCCATTTTTATACCACTGGCTGTTGTGATCAGGGGGAATGTAATGCCATAAGCCTGTTTTCCAGATGTTCTTCGGACTAAATCAATACCTGCAACAATATTACCCCATTGATCAGAACCTCCCATCTGCAGAAAACAATCATAGGAATCTGCAAGCTGCATAAAATCATATGCCTGGAGCAGCATATAATTGAATTCAATAAACGTCAGTCCATCTTCCGAATCCATACGGGCTTTATAACTTTCTGCCTTTACCATTCTGTTAACGCTGAAATGTCTTCCTATGTCCCTTAAAAAAGGAATATACTCTAGTTTTGTAAGCCACTGAGCATTATCCAGCAAAAGTGCATTTTCATCTGAAAAATCAAGAAATCTTGACAACTGCTTTTGTAATCCTTTCTTATTTTCATCAATCTGCTCTTGCGTAATAATTTTTCGAAGTTCTGTTTTTCCGGATGGATCGCCTATTAAACCGGTTCCTCCTCCAACCAGTGCAATGGGCCGATGGCCTTCACGCTGCATATGTGCGAGGGCCATTATACAGACAAGACTGCCAACATGAAGACTGTCTGCAGTTGGATCAAAGCCTATATAGCAGGTAATCCTGTTGTTATCCAAATATTCTTCAAGTTCATCCGTATGGGTGAGATCTTCTATGAACCCTCTTTCTTTCAGTGCAGATAAAACACTCATCTGATTTTAACCTCTACTTTTTTGTATATTCAACAGCCCTTGTCTCTCTTATCACTACAACTTTAACCTGGCCTGGAAAAGTCAGGTTTTCTTCAATCTGGGATGCAATATCACGGGATAAAAGAACTGCATTCTCATCACTGATCTTTTCACTTTCAGTGATAACTCTTATCTCACGCCCTGCCTGAATAGCGTAAGTGTTGACAACGCCGTCAAAAGAATTGGCTATATTTTCCAGATCTTCCAGTCTTTTGACGTAATTTTCCAGACTCTCTTTCCGTGCTCCTGGTCTTGCTCCGGATAATGCATCTGCAGCCTGGACAATATAATCATAAACAGATTCTGGGATCTGATCTTCATGATGGGAAGCAATCGCTTTTACTACATTTTCAATCTCACCATATTTCATGGCAAGTTTTGCCCCTATAATTGCATGGGCGCCGTCTACTTCGTGATCTACTGCCTTTCCAATATCATGCAACAATCCCATACGCTTGGCAAGTTTTATATCCAGCCCAAGTTCTGCGGCAATTGCACCTGACAGAAAAGCCACTTCAACAGAATGCTGTAATACGTTCTGTGCATAACTGGTTCTGAATTTAAGCTTACCCAGAACTTTAATTAATTCAGGGTTAATGCCATGGACACCCAGATCAAAAGCTGCCTGTTCGCCTGCTTTTTTTATTACCGCATCCACTTCCTGGGATGCACGTTCCACTACATCTTCAATTCTTGCAGGATGTATTCGTCCATCTGATATCAATTTTTCAAGTGAAAGTCTGGCAACTTCTCTTCTGACTGGATTAAACCCGGATAAAATAACAGCTTCAGGTGTATCATCAATAATGAGATCAATTCCTGTAGCTGCCTCAAGAGCTCTTATATTTCTGCCTTCTCTACCAATGATTCTCCCTTTCATTTCATCCCCTGGGAGATGAACAACCGATACTGTTCTTTCTGCTACATATTCACCTGCATACCGTTGAATTGAAGTGGAAATAATCTTTTTTGCTTGTTTATCTGCATTTTCCTTTGCTTCACTGGTAATTTTTTTGATAAGCTTGCCACCTTCGTGCCTTGCTTCTTCTTCCATTGCCTTTAACAAAAGATCTTTGGCCTCCTCAAGCGTAAGACCGGATACTTTCTCAAGTTCCCTTTTAGTCAATTCGAGCAGTTGTCTGTACTGGCTCTCTTTTTTTCCGGCAGAATCAAGCTTTTTATCTGCTTCCTTCTCCTTTTTTTGGATATTAAACTCTCTTTTTACAAGCTGATCTTCCTTGTGATCCAATTTTTCACTCTTTTTTGTTAATCGCCTCTCTTCCTTTTTTAATTCTGATCGTGTCTCATGGGTTTCTTTATCAAAGTTGTTTTTCATTTCTAGAAGCCTTGAAGTCGCTTCCAGTCTTGCTTCTTTAAGCAGTGTATCCGCTTTTACACTTGCTTCTGTTATTAAGCGTTCTCTCTCTTTATCAATTTCTTCATTTTGTTGAATTAACCTCTCTTGAACAGCTTTTTTCTTATAGTTAAAAAAAATAATGACTCCCAATCCTAATAAGATGACAGCTACAGATGAGAGTGCAAGAATATATTCCATTAAAAAAATCTCCTAAATTATAATATCTTCAACAATGAATGCTGTTATTTTCTAAATTATAAAGATAAAAATGAACAACGCTTTAAGGAGGGATGAAATTTGAAAGATGTAACAGTTGAAACTAATCCCCCACAAATTGCCGTGTTGCGTATAAGACTTTGAACCAGAGGTCCTAGGTGGGCGTCCATTATTACTTTCAGGCTTTTCCTTATTTTCCAGGAACCTAGCACACCGGTAAAAGTGTGGACTCCCTTTTTATTATGCGTTAGGACAAAGACTGTCATACAATCACGCACATTGCAGGGGCATTAGTCTATAAAATGATCAACTTATTATATTATTCGATTCCTTTATCAATTTTTTCCATCAAAAATGAAAGTCTATCATCAATCTCTTTTTCAAGATCAGTATGTTGCTTCTCTAAATCATAAAAATCTTTTGACACATTCATGGCAGCAAGTAACAGTATTGCAATTTTATTTTTTCCTGAAGTCTTATTTAGAAACAATTTTTCAGCCTGCTTTATATGATTTATTAAATATTCTGCAACTTTTTTCGGGTTTTCTACCTTATCATCAGGCTTGAACCTGAATTCCTCGCCAAAAAGATCAATTTTAATAATTTCATCCAAAAAAATCCCTTTTCTAAAAATAATTTTGACTTTTATCAGGTTTTGTTAAAAATCACCTGAGAGATCATTGGAAAAATAATTTAATTTTTTAACTAGTTCATCAATCTTTGATTGAATCAAAGCCTCCTGCGCTGAAGATTGTTCTTCCAGCACACTCTTTTTATCAAGCTCGGATTCAAGAACTTCTATTTTTGACATTAACTCACTGTTTTCCTGTTGAAGCGTCTGACATTGCTCAATCACAAAATCTATTTTTCCATATAGTTCGTCAAATTTATTTTTAATATCATTATTCAATTTAATTTCCTTATAATGCGTATTTTAGATCAGTATAATTCAAAATATTTCATAAAGTCAAGGCAATTCATCTTTCATATTATGAATCAGATTTTCCACCATATTCAGCTCATCAATAGTATTAACACCAATAACTTCTCGATGATCTTCCATTGTAACAACCATAATTTTTTTGTTTTGTTTCTGTGCTATTTCAATGGCATCAGTTAAATAGTATTCAGCCTGGTTATTGTCAGGCTTTATTTTGTCAATAGCAGATAAAAGAAATTTTTTATTAAAACAATAAATCCCAGTGTTTATCTTTTTTATCTGCTTTTCATCTATACTTGCATCTACCTCTTCTCTAATACAAAGCAAATTTTTCTTATCATCACATATGATGCGCCCATAACCTGCAGGATTATCAACTTCTGTTGCAAGAACAGATATATCCATCTGATTCTGGTTATGTTTATCAATCAGTTTTATGATTGTACCCTGCTGTATCAATGGTACATCTCCACATAAAACCACTATATTTTCTATATCACTGCTCAATCCCGGCAAAGCAGCTTTAACAGCATCACCAGTGCCGAGAAGCTGTTTTTGTTCAGCAAAATTCACTTTATAGTACTTATTAACTTCATTTTTAACATCCTGCCCTCTGTAACCTACAACAACATGGATATCATTGCGGGTAATTTTTCTTGCTGTTTCAATCACATGCATGACCATACTTTTTCCAGCTACTTTGTGAAGTACCTTTGGCAGGATTGATTTCATCCTGGTGCCTTTGCCTGCAGCCAAAATAATTATCCCAACACCTCTAATTTCCATGGCAGTACCTTTAATTTAGAAAAATGAGAAGGGGGATACATTAAAGGTATCCCCCTTCTGTTAAAATACAGTAATCAATAATGCTGTATGTTCAGATCAAGTTAATGCTGATCTGCCGGCTCAGCCTGCCTGTTTAATGGAAAGTCTTTGAACAGCTCTTCTCAAAGCAGCTTCAGCCCGAACAATATCTATATCAGCAGCTTTAGAGGCAAGACGTCTTTCAGCCCTGGTTTTAGCATCAGTTGCTCGCTGAATATCAATATTTTTTCTACGTTCAGCAGATTCTGCTAGGATAGTCACCTTGTCAGGCAACACCTCAGCAAAGCCTCCATTGATAAAAAGATATTTCTCTTTACCATTTGCATCTTTATACTTTAGTGTACCTACCTTAAGTGAAGTCAGGAAGGTTGTATGCCCTTTTAATGCACCAAATTCGCCCTCTGAGCCTGGAGCAACCACAATCTGAGCCTCCTCGCTGACAACTGCACTCTGTGGTGTAACGACTTCAAGAAATAATTCTTTTGCCATGATATTCCTCCAGATATTTATTCAGCTTTTGCCTTCTCAATAGCCTCTTCAATGGAACCTACCATATAAAAAGCATTTTCTGGAAGATCATCATGTTTTCCGTCAATAATCTCTTTAAATGATCTTACAGTATCTTCCACCTTGACAAATTTTCCTGGCATACCAGTAAAAGTCTCTGCAACGGTAAAAGGCTGAGATAAAAATTTCTGTAATTTTCTGGCACGCTGTACAGTTATTTTATCTTCATCGGAAAGCTCATCCATACCAAGGATTGCTATAATATCCTGAAGTTCTTTATATTTCTGCAGTGTTTGTTGAACCACACGGGCTACATGATAGTGTTCATCTCCTATATAAGCTGCATCAAGGATTCTTGATGTAGAATCCAGAGGATCCACAGCAGGATAAATACCAAGCTCTGCAATTTGACGAGAGAGGACAACAGTACCGTCAAGATGACCAAATGTGGTTGCAGGTGCCGGGTCAGTCAAGTCGTCAGCTGGTACATAAACACACTGAACCGCTGTGATAGAACCTTTATCTGTTGAAGTAATACGTTCTTGTAACTCACCCATATCAACTGCAAGTGTTGGCTGATACCCAACTGCTGAAGGCATACGGCCAAGTGTTGCAGAAACCTCTGCACCAGCCTGGGTAAAACGGAAAATATTATCAACAAACAAGAGCACATCCTGACCTTCTTCATCCCTGAAATACTCTGCACAGGTCAAAGCAGAGAGAGCAACCCTTGCCCTTGCTCCTGGAGGTTCTGTCATCTGCCCGTATACAAGTGCACATTTTGGAAGAACGCCGGAATCTTTCATCTCATGGTAAAGGTCATTACCTTCACGTGTCCTTTCTCCTACACCACCAAAAACTGAAATACCACCATGGGCTTTGGCTATATTGTTTACCATTTCCATCATGATAACTGTTTTTCCAACTCCAGCACCGCCAAACATACCCATTTTACCACCACGGGGAAATGGTACAAGAAGGTCAATAACCTTTACACCTGTTTCAAGAACTCTTACTGTGGTATCCTGTTCTGTAAATTCTGGTGCATGTCTGTGAATAGGAAGCTGCTTTTCTTTAGAAATTTCACCAAGACCATCAACCGGTCTGCCCACAACATTAAGAACTCTTCCCAAAGATGCTTCCCCGACAGGCATCATGATTGGAGCACCTGTATCTTTTACAGGCATGCCTCTCTGCAGTCCATCCGTTACATCCATCCCAATACATCTTACAACATTATCACCAAGATGCTGAGCCACTTCAACAACAAGATTGTCTTCATCTTCACCGATTGTTGGATTTGTTATGGTCAAAGCTGTTAAAACCGGAGGAAGATTTCCGGGTTCAAACTCAACATCAATAACAGCACCAAGCACCTGTGCTATTTTACCTATATTTTCAGCCATTTTTTTCTCCTTAAAGCTGTTTTATATTAATCAATATTTTAATTTACAAAAACCTTAAATCTACCCCTTGAGAGCTTCCGCACCACCGACTATATCCATCAGATCAGCTGTAATTGCAGCCTGTCTTGTTTTGTTGAATATTGTCTGGAGTTCATCAACCATATCTTCACATGCTTTAGTTGCATTATCCATCGCTCTCATTCGCGCTGCATGTTCGCTTGTTGTAGTTTGAAGCAAAGCGTCATATATCTGAATATAAATATTTTTCGGCAGCATCTCGCCAAGCAATTTATCTGAAGAAGGTTCACAAAGATGTTCCACAAGAGAATCCTTACCCTCTTCATTATTTTCAGATTCTGAACCTGCATCTTCAAGGGAAGGAATAGGAAGAATCTGTTTTACAGTTGGTTCCTGTTTTGCCATATTTACGAACCTTGAATAAATCAGATATACTTCATCTACAGCTCCTTCAAGAAAACTATTTATCAATTTCTGTCCCGAAGATGATGCCACAGAAAACTCGACATCGCCACCCACAACACCAATGAATTCATCATCAATGGGCTGGGGCTGCTTTGCTGCCCAGTCTCTTGCTTTTTTACCAAAACAGATAAAAGAGACATCTTTGCCTTCAAGGTCTGATTTAATAATTGTTTCAGCTTTTGAAGTTAAATTTACATTAAAACCGCCACAAAGTCCTCTGTCTGATGTACAAACAATTAAGGCCACTTTTTTTACGTCTTCTTTGGGTACAAGCAATGGGCTTGCATCCTCACCGGCGGAACCGGATATACTTCCCAGAACTTCAGCAAATTTGCCGGCATATGGTTGAAATGCCTCCATACTGTTCTGAGCACCGCGTAATCTTGAAGTGGCAACCATTTTCATGGCAGAGGTAATCTGTTTAGTCTTTTTAACACTGACTATTTTCGATTGTACTTCTTTTAAAGTTGCCATTATCTCTACCTTTCAAGCCTTTTATTAGTGAATAATTTTACAAAAAATTTAAAAAACACCTAAATGGTGTCCTTGAATTCTTCGTCATAGGCTTCAAGGCATTTTTTCAATTTACCATCAATTTCACTTGTAATCTCCTCTTTTTCCTTGAGACCCTCGAAAATTTCAGGAAAACGATTTTCAACAAATGGATAAAGGCCTTCTTCATATTTTGCAACAGCTTCTTTTGGATATTTATCAATGTATCCCTTTGTTCCTGCATAAAGAGCTGTTACCATCTTCTCCATTGGAAGCGGCTGAAACTGGGGTTGTTTTAACAGTTCAACCAGTCTTTCACCACGTGTCAGCTGTTTTTGAGTCGCTGCATCAAGATCTGAACCAAATGCTGCAAATGCTTCAAGCTCACGGAATTGGGCAAGATCAAGACGAAGCGTTCCAGCTACCTGTTTCATCGCTTTTACCTGGGCTGCACCACCGACACGGGAAACTGACAGACCAACATCAATAGCAGGCCTGATACCTGCAAAGAAAAGGTCTTTGTCCAGAAAAATCTGACCATCTGTAATGGAGATAACATTTGTAGGAATAAATGCAGATACATCACCTTCCTGGGTTTCAATAATAGGAAGGGCTGTAAGGGATCCTGCACCCTCTTCATCACTGAGTTTAGCAGATCTTTCAAGAAGCCGTGAATGGTTATAAAAAATATCACCGGGAAACGCTTCACGTCCTGGAGGACGTCTCAGGAGCAGTGATACCTGCCGATAAGCTGCTGCCTGTTTTGATAAATCGTCATAGATAATCAGTGAGTGTTCACCCTTATCCCTGAAATATTCTGCCATTGCACAACCTGCATACGGGGCAAGATACTGCATTGCAGCAGCTTCTGAAGCAGATGCAACAACAACGGTTGTATACTCCATGGCACCGTGCTCTTCAAGGGCAGCAACAACCTGAGCAACAGTAGATTTCTTCTGACCGCAGGCAACATATATGCATTTTATATCAGACTCTTTTTGAGCAATTATCGCATCAACAGCAACTGCAGTTTTACCGATCTGGCGGTCACCAATTATAAGCTCACGCTGTCCCCTTCCAACAGGAGTCATACCATCAACAGCTTTTGCGCCTGTATAGCAGGGTTCGTGGACTGATTTCCTTGCAATGACACCTGGAGCTACAAGCTCCATATTCATATAATTCTTGGAGGCAATAGGGCCTTTACCATCAACGGGCTCGCCTGTTGTGGTCACAACACGACCTAAAAGTTCTTCTCCTACAGGTACGGAAGCTATACGATCCGTACGTTTAACGGTATCACCCTCTTTTATCTTTTTATCATCACCAAGAATAGCAACACCAACATTGTCTGATTCAAGGTTTAATGCAAGCCCGAGAATTCCACCAGGGAATTCAACAAGTTCCATAGCTTTTACTTTTTCAAGACCATAAACCCGGGCAATACCATCACCTGCAGAGAGAACCACACCTGTTTCACTCAGGTCCACTTCTGCATCAAATCCTTTGATCTGATCTTTAATTATTTGACTTATTTCTTCTGCTTTAATTTCCATTAGACACTCTCACCTTTTTTTAATGTTTCACTCATATTGATAAGCTGAGTTCTTACACTGCCATCCAGAACAAGATCACCTATTTTAGTCACCACCCCACCTATGAGATCCGGATCCTGGTCAACATCAAGAACAATAGTTTTTCCGGTTTTCTTTGATAATGCATCTTTAATTTTATCAACCGCATCTGAAGATAGTACAGTTGCAGAGACAATGCTTGCCTTCACAACTCCCTTAAGTTCATCTACCAGATCATTATAATAGGAAGAAATTTCTCTTAAAAACCCGATTCTGCCTTTATTAAATAAAAGCATTAAAAAAGATTTCATAATAACTGACAATTCCAATGCAGAGATGACAGCTTCAAGTACTTTTTTCCTGTCATTTTTATTAAACAGAGGATTTGTTAATGCTTTTTCAAAACCTTCCTGAGTATCAAATAATCCGGCAATAGCACCAAGTTCTTTATTGTACTGTTCAGCTTTGCCATCTTCTTGACCTATAAGAATTAATGCTTTGGCATAACGTCTGGAAACTGCTAGATTTTTCATTATACCACCACCTTTCTAAGATACCGGTCAACCAGTTTTTCCTGATCATCAGATGAAATAGAGGTTTTGATGACCTCCTCTGCCTTTTCCATTGCTTTTTGTGCAACTTCCTGCTGTAGTTTAATTTTTGCAGATTTAAACTCCTGTTCGATGTTTCTTTTTGCCATATCTTCAAGTTTTTCAGCCTGTGCTTCAGCTTCTGCAATAATTCTTGATTTTGCTTCTTCACCCTGTTTTATATAATTCTCAACAATCTGTTTTGATTCCTGATCAAGATTTTTAAACTTGAGCTGGTATTCAGCAAGCTGTTTTTGAGCTTCTGATTTTTTCTGTTCAAGTTCATTTATCTCATCTTCTATATCTTTTCTACGGGATGAAAAAAATTGAGCAGCAGGTTTTTTTAAAAGATAAAATCCAATGGCAACAAGAAGAACGAAATTGACTACTTTCCAGGTATCCACGGTCAACCAGTGATTGCTGTGAGCACCTCCACCGGCTGCCAGTGCAACACTGCCCATTACAAGGCTTAAGCCTGTCACAGGCAAAAAAAGCTTAAACAATTTTTTACTCATTTCAACAAATCTCATCAGCATGCCCTCCCCAGAATCTTTTCACCAATGGCTCTGGCATATACTTCAACCTCACCTTCAAGTGATTTACGGGCCTGCTCAGTCTCTTCAGCCACCTGTTTTCTGATTTGTGCAAGATTAGCTTGAGCTTTTTTGTTAATTTTGTCTAATATCTCTTTTTCTTCTCTTGATGCTTCATCTATAAAGGTTTCTTTCTCTTTTAACCCTTTGGTTCTGGCTTCTTTCAATCCATCTTTGTAAGCTTCTTTTCCGGCAACAAGGTCGCTTGCAGCTTTCTTAGCCTTTTTTTGCATACCTTCAATTTTTGCCTTTCTCTCAAGAAGTACATTCCGGATTGGTTTGTACAAAACCAGATTCAGCACAAAAAGCAGAACAAGGAAATTGACCATCTGATATATTACCGATATATCAGGTATTACCTTTATCATAAATCCCTCCGCCAGTTAATAGTTATAAAAACAACTACTTGTATCCGCCTGACTGTTTCCACTGAAAAACAGTCTAATTTCTAACAATAACGGGAATTGAGTAACATCCGCCAAATCATTTGTCAACATTGAAAATCAGTTTGATGAAAATTTCCGCATGCTGATATTTAAAAGGATCCCAAATCCCACCATATTTGTAATTACAGAAGAGCCGCCATATGAAACAAGAGGTAAAGGAACACCTACTACAGGCATAAGTCCCATAACCATTCCAATATTAATAAATATCTGGCAGAAAACCATGGCAGTAATACCAAATGCCAGAATAGACCCGAACATATTACGACAATTATATGCAATATTTAATCCCCAGAACAGTAGAATAAAATAGAGCAGTAATAAAGTCCCGCATCCAAGCAGTCCCCACTCTTCTGCAAGGACTGACACGATAAAGTCTGTATGCTGTTCCGGTAAAAAAGAGAGAGCATTCTGTGTTCCTTTCAAAAATCCCTTGCCCGTCAGCATTCCCGAACCAATTGCTATTTTTGACTGAATAATATGATACCCTGATCCAAGCGGATCCCTGTCAGGGTTTAAAAAAGTCAATATTCTTGATTTCTGATAATCCTTTAAAGCAAACCATACAAGCGGAACTGCCGCAAAACCGAGACCGGTTAGTGTGAAAAACACTTTGCGCTCCATTTTTACAAACAGAGTGATGGAACCTGCTATAAAAAGCAGAAGAAGCCCCGTACCAAGATCTGGCTGATTTACAATCAGGACAAATGGTATCAAACACAATATTGTAGGTTGAATAAGCTTTCTAAAATTTAGCCCAGTCTGACAGGCAGCAGTTGAGTAGACAGATGCAAGACTGATAATCAGGGCTATTTTCATCAACTCAGACGGTTGAACCCTGATAAACCCAATGACAAGCCACCGCCTTGAACCGCCGCCAAGCTGTCCAAAAAGCATAACACTGATTAAAAGTCCGACGCAGAAGGAATAGATAAATAAATTCAATTTATCCAATTCCCTGTAATCAACTATTATTGTAATCAGCATTACAATGAACCCGCCTCCCATCCATACCATCTGCTTTTTAAAAAGGTAGGGAAGGACTCCAGTATTATGACCGGCTGCCAAAGCACTGAATAATATCATCAGGCCAATGCTGCATATCAACAGGATCAAGACAGTAAGACCCCAGTCAAAATTCTTTATCAGCCTCCTGTCAAACATGTAACGCTCCGTTCATGATGATTATCGTAAAAACACAGATTCTGTAAGCTGTGTATTAAAAACCCCTTTATTCTGTAAAACCCTGCTTGATTTATTGCATCAAATCACTCTTTAAATACTGTTTTATCAATGCTCCTGCAATAGGTGCAGCAGAGTTTGATCCATGCTCACCATGCTCTATCATGACTGAAACAGCAATAACAGGATTTTCTGCTGGTGCATAGGATACAAACCATGCATGATCGCGTAAAGCGTACTCCAGATCTTCAGATTTGATTGTTTCTCCATTTTTAAAACTGAATACCTGGGCAGTTCCTGTTTTACCTGCTATATCAATATTTTTCAATCTTATGTTTCTTGCAGTTCCCCTCGTCCCCTGAACAACTTTGAAAAGAGCCTCTTTAATTATTTTCAGATTTCTTCTGCTTACCGGCAGGCCTCCTTTAATTTCCGGACTGACTGCTTTCATTATTTTCCCGCCATTGTCCACTATCTCTTTCACTATTCTGGGTCTGTAGAGAGTACCGCCATTTCCAACTGCAGCTATAAAAACTGCCATTTGCAATGGAGTCACAAGATTAAACCCCTGACCTATGGCAATAGAGAGGGTTTCACCGCCATGCCACCGCTCATTAAATCGTTTCCTTTTCCAGGCTGAAGTTGGAATAAGCCCTTTTTTTTCATTATCAAGCATAATACCCGTTTTTATTCCAAAACCGCAACCTGTTGCATATTGGGCCAGCGTATCTACTCCAATCTGAACTCCAGCCTGGTAATAATATACATCGCAGGACTGTTCAAGCCCGTCAAAAATATTCACACTTCCATGTCCATGTTTTTTCCAGCAGCGATACTTTCTATTGCCATATTTTAAAAACCCCGGACAGAATACTCTGGTACTTGTATCAATATGTTTTTCCTCAAGACCTGCCAGTGAAGTAACAATCTTATATGTGGAAGCTGGAGGATATACTGCCTGAATAGCCTTGTTTATCATTGGTTTGCCAGGATTTGAAGTCAGTAACGCCCATTTTTTTTTACTGATACCACCAATAAAGTCATTTTGATCAAAACTGGGATTGCTTGCCATGACAAGAATATCTCCATTGGCTGGATCGACAGCAACAACAGCACCCCGTTTATTTTCAAGCATTTTCTCAGCAGTCTGCTGCAGCTGAAGATCAAGGGTAAGGTGCAGGTCAGAACCTGCTTTAGGCTCAATAGTTCCCAGTACTTTGATAATTCTGCCACTGGCATCAACTTCTATCTGTTTCCCGCCACGTTCTCCCTGCAGATATTTTTGAAATTTTTTTTCAATACCATATTTACCAATTGAATCACCTGCCCTGATATCAGGATATTTACCGCTTCTCAATTCATTATGATTTATTTCGCCAAGATATCCAAGAAGATGGGCAGCCGTTTTTTTATAAATATAATATCTTGCCGGTTCTATATCTACCTGAATGCCCGGAAGATCAAATTGATGAGCTTCAATTACTGCAAGCTGATCCCTTGATATACGGTTTTTAAGTGTTACAGGTTTATAAATAGCCCTGCTCTTTGCACGATCAATATTCCCCATCATTTCGTCAAAGGGAATTTGAGTCAACTCTGAAATTTTTCTGACTGTCTGTTTTACATCTCCGGCATCTTCTCTGATTATTTTCAGATTAAAAAATGGCCTGTTATCGACCAGCAGTCTTTTATTTCTGTCAAATATAAGGCCTCGGGATGGATTAATCGTTTTCAAACGGACAGAATTTTTTTCAGACAACAGTCTGAACTGCTCTCCTTTAATAATTTGGAGATATACAAGCCGAAAAAACAGTATTGAAAAAAAAATAATAATACAAATACTTGCACCGATAAGACGCTGCTTTATCCACTCTCTGTCAAGATTTTTATCAAACTCTACCAATAGTGACCTTTTCAGTTAAAAATATATCATCTGTTCATTGCCGCTGACATGGAATTCCAGCTCAACCAAACAATATTTACCAGCCACAGCCCAACAGGGATAAAAACAAATCCCAGAAGTGTCTGCTCAAGCAGAAGAGTAAAATCCAATGCAAACAGATAATCTCTGCCCTGATCAAGAAAAATTGAAAACAGGATAAACATCTGTTGAATAATAAGGGATACACTGCTGGTGATAAGGATAAACGTAATACTTTGATCAAAAACAAACAGCCTGACTATATACACCATTATATATATCCATAAATATGAGAAAATATGATAACTGAATGGCACGCCAGATATACTGTCCATTATACACCCGATGATAATGATCACAAAAATCACTGTGTGACGGGATGCAATAAAGCTAAGAAAAAGGATTTCAATAATCAACAGATCAAAGCAGTATTCAAACCAGAAAAAAGATGGAAGGACAATTGATTGAAGCACTATCAAAAAAAAAGTTAAGAGGACAAAAAAAAGGACTTTCATTTTTTTATTACAAGTACTTCTTCTATTTTATCAAAATCAACACTTGTCTCTATTGAAATATTCTGGAAGAGTTGAGAATGCCCTTTACTCACTTTCAATACTCTTCCAATCGTCAGACCCTTTGGAAAAATCTGATCCATCCCTGAGGAGATAATTATTTCACCAGGCTTTATGTTATCATTTCTTAACGTGTAGACAAATGAACAGTTATCATCTTCATTCCCTTTTACAATACCTCTGACACGTGAATTCTGCACAAGACCATCAACAGCACTGTTTCTATCAATAATTAAAAGCACCCTTGAAGAGTTTGAAGAGACTTTAACAATTTTTCCAACAATTCCTTCAGATACAAGAACAGGATTATCTTTAGCAAGCCCTGAATTCAACCCTTTATCAATCATAATTGTTTTAAACCAGGGTGATGGATCCCTTGCAATAATCTGAGCGGCCACATAAGTGCCCGAAGCCTGATCAGTAAAATTAACAAATCTTTTTAAACGGATATTTTCAAGCTTTAACTCTTCATAGCGATTTTGAATTTCTATTGCACTGCCAAGTTTTTTTCTAAGCTCTACATTTTCTTTTACTGCAAGAACCGACACGAAATAGGTGGTCCAGATATTTCCTATGAATTGAATACTGTTGGTGACAGCTCTTTGTGCAGGAGTGGTAATAGTAATAAACAGTCGTTCAATCCCGTTAACCGGTAAAGATTCCCTGCTGCTCATACTCAATACTACAAAATTAATAGCAATAAATAAGGCAACTCCAACAAAGATAAACAGTTTGCGTGAAAACATTTAATCAACTAAATGACTACTTCCTTTAATATTTCAATACTATCAAGGGATTTTCCACAACCAAGAGCAACAGTTGATAGGGGATCATCAGCCACCACAATTGGAAGACCGCTTTTCTCCTGAAGGAGTTTATCAAGATTCTTTAACAAAGCACCGCCTCCTGTTAAAACAATGCCTGAATCAACAATATCTGCTGCAAGTTCCGGTGGGGTCTGCTCAAGTGCAATACGGACAGTTTCCACAATAGCATCAATCTGTTCTGAAATTGCCATTCTTACCTCTTCAGAATCAATGGCAAGTATTTTAGGAATTCCCGATATAAGATCACGACCCTTTACCTCAATTGTTTCAAGATTGTCGTGATCAGGATATGCATTGCCAATGGTTGTTTTAATTATTTCAGAGGTTCTCTCCCCAATCAAAAGGTTATATTTACGTTTTATATGCTGGATTATTGAAGCATCCATTTTATCACCGGCAACTCTTAAAGACTGGGTATAAACGATTCCTGCAAGAGAAATAACAGCTACCTCGGTTGTACCGCCGCCAATATCAACAACCATATTACAGATTGGTTCTGTAATGGGCAGACCTGCTCCAATAGCAGCAGCCATTGGCTCTTCAATTAAAAAAACCTCCCTTGCTCCTGCAGATTCTGCAGACTCTTTTACAGCTCGTTTTTCGACCTGGGTAATGCCTGATGGCACAGCAATCACAATCCTGGGACGGACAAGGGCTTTTCTATTATTATGGACTTTTCGAATAAAATGTTTCAACATTGCTTCTGTAACTTCAAAATCTGCAATAACACCGTCCCGCATAGGTCTTATGGCAACAATATTACCAGGAGTACGACCCAGCATTCTTTTTGCTTCTGTACCAACAGCAAGCACTTTGCTTCTCGCCATTTTATCTGTTCTGACAGCCACAACAGATGGCTCACTCAACACAATTCCCTTACCTTTGACATAAACAAGTGTGTTTGCAGTTCCCAGATCAATGGCCAGATCATTGGAGAACGCTCCAAGCAAAGAGTCTGTTATAAAATTCATTTTACCTCATTTTTTAAAATTTATAAATTGCACTTAAAATAAAAACTTATATTAAACATTATCTGCTAACAGACTTGACTTTTTTTTACAAGTCCAAAAAACCACACCAGCAACATTTTATAATATCTCTCTGTATATCAGATCATGTATCTTACCGCGAAAATTTTTAATACTCCTGTTAAATCTGAAAGGATGAACGCTATTGGTCAAAAAAATAATGATTAATGATATTTCAGGATCTATCCAGAAAGAGGTGCCGGTAAACCCAAGATGTCCTATGGATGAACCGGAAAAATAGCTGCCTGAAGAGGAATTTTCCTTTGAAGGCGTATCAAAACCGGCAACCATTTCATAATTGTTTTTCTTCCGTACCAGTTTCATAATAGTTTCATGGGATAAAATTTTTGTTGGTTTATCCTGTAAAGCATTTAAGATTTCATTGCAAAGTATATATATTGAACCGGCATTTCCAAAAAGACCTGCATGGCCTTCAACACCTCCTGCTGCCCAGGCATTATCATCATCTACTTCACCCACGAGTATTTTTTCTCTCCACGGACACTGCTGAGTCGCAACCACCTTTCCCTGGTAACTCTGCAATATTGCATTTTTTGAATTGAGATTAATAAAAAACAAATCATCTATTTCAAGTGGAGAGTAGATATTCTGAGAAACAAAAGTGTCTATTCTCTGACAAATAATTTTCTCGATTATCCAGGATAGAATCATAAACCCGGGATCACTATATACCTGAATTTCACCCGGTCGATTTTCAAGAGATTCATCTGCCAGAAGATGTCTCAGGTGTTGCCTTGGATTTTCTTTTTTTATAATTTGTTTATAATACTCACGGTATGCAGGATATCCTGAAGTGTGCCTTAAAAGCATCTCAATGGTGATCCCGGCTTTATCACTATTATTAAACGCTTCAAGCAGGGAGCCAATTGTCTGTTCCAGAGCAATCTTGCCTCTGTCTAAAAGAGCCGAGACAGCAAGAGCGGTTGCAAGGGGTTTTGTGAGAGAGGCAAGATCAAAAATATAATCTTTACCCATTTTTCTCTTCTCAAAAATATCAGCCATTCCAAAAGCATCATGGATCATTACCTCTCTGTCTACAGCGCATAACAACACGGCTCCAGGAAATATGCCTTCTGAAATAGCGTGTTCAATTTTGTGATAAATTTTGTTTTTGTTCACTCGGGTTAAATCCAGCTGATTGTTGATGTTGCTATATCCGGGCCGATATCCATTTTTATATCCATGCCCATTGGCAATGAAAGATTGATCTTTCCATGACCTGCCTGTATGCCGGTTACAACAGGAATATGATACCGGCTGAAAATGTCAAGCAGTATCTCACTGATATATTGATCGTTGTCACATTTTTGAAAAGAGCCAGTCATTACGCCTCTGACATTCTGAAACATGCCTGCCATTTTCATCTGAGTCAGCATGCGGTCAATCTTATACGCTGGTTCACCCGTATCTTCCAGAAATAAAACCGCATTGTTAAAATCAGGCTGAAAATTTGTCCCCATAAGATGTGAAATAGTTGAGATATTCCCTCCAGTTAAAAATCCTGAGCATTTTCCGGATTTGAGGATCTCTCCGTCTGCAATGTTAATATTACTGAAAACACCCTGCATGGTGTTACTCAGGGATTCAATGGTTTTATTGTGTGCCTTTGCAAGAGAAACAATCGTGGGCCCATGAATAACTATCTTTTTGAACTGTGCGGATATTTTCTTTCTACTATCTCTGTTAAAACCTGATGTATAGCTCCCATGATCAAGAATTGACAGCAAAACAGACGTTATATCAGAAAAGCCAATAAACAGCTTAAAGTTTTTATTAATCACATCCCAGTCCAGGTGGTCAAGCAGCCTCAGTGCTCCGTAACCGCCTCTGGCACAGATTACTCCACTGATATCACTGTTTTCAAAAAGCGTATTGATCGTATCTGCCCGCATAGTATCACTGCCTGCCAGATATCTTTTTCTTGAAAAGATATGTTTTGGAATGTGAATTTTATAGCCCATATTCTGAAAAACCTGAAGCCCTGCTTCAAATTCAGCCAGATTAAAACAAGCTGATGGAGCACATATACCGACAGTATCACCTGGTTTTAAAAAAATATCGTCTTTCATACTTCTCAATTTTTATTAAAAGTTAAAACGGCATGTACTAATTTAGCTGAGTTCCACTATTTTGACAAATTTTATCAAAATTGCAATACTATGTTTTATGATCTTGATATTTATCAAAAAATATAAATATAGGCTGAAGAGGACATTTTGTATAAATCTTAAGGCATTCCATGGCAGATATGAAGTTGTATAATTATAAAACAGAGTGTTAATCCGGATACAATAATAATGAGTAAAAACCATCCAAAAATCCTTGCACCAGCCGGAAATAAAAATGCTTTTCTTGCAGCTGTAGCTGCAGGAGCAGATGCAATATATTGCGGATTGAAAATATTTTCTGCCCGTATGGAAGCAGATAATTTCAGCATTGAAGAACTCTCCAGGCTTGCCAGACTCGCTAAATCAAAAAACATTGATATCTATATTGCCTTTAATTCCATTATTAAAGAATCTGAATTGGAAAAAGTTTATAGAATTTTAACCAAATTGTGTAAATTTGTTGATTTTGACGCTCTGATTATCCAGGACATTGCTCTGATAGAGCTGGCAAAAAAAGCAGGATTTAAAAAAGAATTCCATCTTTCCACCCTTGGAAACTGTACTTTTCCTTCTGGAATGCAGGCAGCAAAACAGATGGGAATAAAAAAAATTGTGCTGCCAAGGGAATTTACAATTGATGAGATAAAACAGATGGCCAAACTAACTGAAGATGAGATGGAGCTTGAAGTTTTCATACATGGCGCCTTATGCTACAGTATTTCAGGGCGCTGCTACTGGAGTTCATGGTTTGGGGGAAAAAGCTCATTAAGGGGAAGATGTGTTCAGCCATGCAGAAGAGTATATGAACAAAAAGGAAACAGAAAACAGCATTTTTCCTGTCTGGATTTTTCAAATGATGTGCTTGTCAAGGTCTTAAAGCAGATAGAAAAAGTCAGCGTCTGGAAAATTGAAGGTCGAAAAAAAAGCCCCCATTATGTTTATTATACCGTTAAAGCCTATAAACTGCTGCGTGATAATCCAAAAGAAAAAAAACAGGCTCTTACGTATCTTGATTACTCCATGGGAAGAGAGTTAACCCATTATAATCTTTTATCCCAGCGTAAAATGAACCCCCTGGATCATTTATCAGAAACCGGTTCAGGGCTTTTTGCAGGAAGGATCAAAAATCCAGATGCACCCTATTTTATTACAAGAGAAGAACTTTTTATTTCTGATCTTCTGAGAATCGGTTTTGAAGATGATAAATTTCACAATATTCAGCGTGTTACGAGAGCCATACCCAAAAAGGGAAAGTTTTATCTGAAAAACAAGCCAAAAAGGAGAATAAAAAAAGGAACTCCTGTTTTTATTATAGACAGGAGGGGCAGTGAACTTGCCAGTGCCATTAAATCCCTTGAACAGGAACTCCTGGAGATAGAAAAAATAACGATAAAACCTGATAACAGACCATTTAAAACATCTCTGCCGGGGAAAAAAAGAAAAGCGAGCAGCAGGATACATGAGATTACAGTGTCAAGGGGTAAAATTCATTCAGGAACCCATGCATCTTTAAATGGATCATGGATTTCAAACAGAGGGTATTCTGCAGGTTTCAAAATCAAAAACTGGTTATGGCTGGACCCTCTTTTATTTCCAGATGAAGATAAGATATGTGCACAATTTGTTGATAAGGCGATACAGAAAGGGGCTAAAAATTTTGTTCTAAATGCCGTGTGGCAGATATCTCTGTTTAAAAATCCTCAATTATTTAATATATGGGCAGGTCCCTATTGCAATATTACCAACAGCACCATACTCAATATGTTAAAACAACATGGATTTTCCGGTGCCATCGTAAGCCCGGAACTGGATGAGCAAACTTTTCTATCCCTGCCCCGGAAATCTCTTATACCACTGGGAGCCGTTATTTATGGCAACTGGCCGCTGGGTATATCAAGAATTATCTCTCAGGATCTCAAAACAAATCTTCCTTTTTCAAGTCCCAGAGGTGAAACAGCATGGGTTTCCAAACATAACAGCAATTACTTTATTTTCCCAAACTGGTATCTGGATTTAACGTCCAAAAAAGAGTTATTGACAAAGGCTGGATTTACACTTTTTGTAAAAATGTTTGAAACCATTCCAAAGGGAATCAAGATAAAAGAGCGCCCCGGCCTCTGGAACTGGAACCTCAAACTCCTCTAAGCAAAAAATCTCAATACATTTTACTTCTGTTTTTTAGAGCAATTCATAGATAGAGGATCTGCAATTGAAATTATCACACTTTACTGGAAGTTTCAGCTGGATCTAAGATTTTATCAGATTGAGAATTGTCCCACCGTCTGAAAAGGTTATGTTCAATTCCCATGAAATCCAGAACCTTGCCCACAGAATGGTTTATAATATCATCAACACTCTTTGGGAGATGATAAAAAGCGGGAACAGGCGGTATAATGTGAGCCCCTATTCCTGCTGCCCGGGACAGAAGTCTTAAATGCCCCTGGTGCAGTGGAGTCTCTCTGAACAGCAGTGCCAGTTTGCGTTTTTCTTTAAGCTGCACGTCGGCAGCTCTTATCAGTAAATTATTATTAAATGAGTTCGCAATACCAGAAAGGGTCTTAACGGAACAGGGAGTTACTGCCATACCCATTGTCAAAAAAGAACCACTTGCAACAGATGCGGCTATATCTCTATTGGTATAGGTAAAATCAGCCATGTCAAGAACCGCTTCAACATCGTAATCCGTCTCTATCCGGATATTTAATTTCCCTGCATCAGAGATAATCAGATGGGTTTCAACACTCTTGTTTTTAAGGACCTCAAGCATCCTCACTCCATATATAACACCACTTGCTCCAGATATTCCTATAATCAAGCGATCCGGCATATACAGCTCCTCAGTTTCTTATATTTTACAATATTATTAAAGTGTTCAGTATAGTCTTAATCTCTTTTCAGAGTCAACCGGCAAGGAGTCCTTTATTCCTTTTTAAAAAAACAGCTCTCTTTTTTTAGGGATAATTTCAAAGTGTCATCATAATATGATATAAGATTCAAGAAAAGATATTATCAGGGTAAAAACGTTATAACATGGAACAGACAATTAATAAAAAAGTAAAAGTGCTGATAAATGATGTAAAGGTCATGACCCTGGCTGTTTCAAACAATGATATCCCGTGGTCATCCCCTGTATATTTTGTCTATCACGACGGAGGATTCTTCTTTTTTTCAAATAAAAACTCCAGGCACATCAAATATTCTGAAAATAAAAAACCAAATTCAGCCTCAATTTTTCAGGATTCAGATAAAATGAATAACATCATTGGACTGCAGATGTCAGGAAAACTCAGTAAAATCTCAAACCCCGGATTATTTGTTCATGTTGTCAGAAAATATGTTGACAAGTTTAATTTTCTAAAGCAGATATTCGGTTCCGGGATAGTGGACAACAAACATTTTTTTCTCGAAGAATTCAAATCACATCTCTACTGTTTTTACCCGAATGCCATCTATTTATCAGACAGCTCCAGATTATCAGACAGCTCCCGAATGGGTGATAAAAGATCAAAAATAGATTTAACTAATATAGTCTGAAATATCTATTCAATCCATTACACGCTCAGCTTCCTTGATATTTTTTCCACCTGAAAAAGGTAAGTCTGCTATGATTTTGCAGCAGGTCTGAATTCAGGTATAATACCACCAACAATGGGCTCATAGTACCTGTATTCAGTTTTCTCGCCGGTCAGTTCATCAATCTGCTTTTGAATAGCCTGCCGTTCATCACTGTGCATCCATCTGTTCCAGTCATCCATCGTATTCCATGTGCTGACTACAAGATATTCACCCTTGCAGTCCAGACAGGAAAACGTCTGATCTGTAACATACCCGGGCTGTACAGTTGCCCTGGATCTTAATTGTACAATAAAAGGAGCCAGTTTTTCAGCCATGATTTTATCAGATACTGTTCGCTTAATAATTACACAAACTGCCATAACACCCTCCTTGCATAAAATTTCTGATCAGTGAAAATCTCATTTTATTACAGACTGCAGGCAACAGAAAAACTCAAGAGTAGCATTCTGGTATCATAGCAGTCAGGATGGTCTAATGTCAATAAGTAAGTCCGTATGACAGCGTGTATTATCCATACAATTTTTGCAGCCATCATTCATCCTGCTGCTGAATTGCACCCTATTTTAAAACTCCTTTACAGACAATAACCTTGAGATATAAACCAATTTTTATGGAATATGCTGTTTTCTATTTTTTTTGTGTCATTCTGCTGTGAATTATGCCAGTATGGATCAATTAGTATATTCACGGTTATTTTATAGTCAGTTTTTTTTAAAAAAAAGGAGATTTGACTCTTGGCCGGAAATAACACCCATTCAATACCCGCACGGATTCTTGTGATAGATGACGATGAAGCAATCAGGGATGCACTGGAACTGATCCTTGAAGACAATTATGATGTCGTCTGTGTTGAAAGTGGATTCAAGGCACTTGAAGAGATCAAAAAGAGCGTCTTTAACTTGATTTTTCTGGATATTGTAATGCCTGAAATGGATGGTATTGAAACTTTGAAAAAGATCAAAACCCAGGATAAGAATCTGGATGTTATAATGATCTCTGCCGTTGATCGTGCCCGGGAAGCTACTGATTCCATCAAATTGGGGGCATATGACTATATTACAAAGCCATTTGACCATGAAATCATATTGAATCGTCTTGAAAAGGTATTGTTAAAACAAACGCTTGCCAAAGAGGTTGACTTCCATAAATCCAATTCAACTTCTGCATCCCGGCAGAGCAGAATAATCAGTAGTGCAAAAACAATGGAACCGGTTTTTAATCTGATTACAAAAGTTGCAAAAACCTCAAGCAATGTGCTGATTTCAGGAGAGAGCGGTACGGGTAAAGAGCTGGCTGCCATGGAAATTCACAATTCCAGCTTGCGAAAGGAATACCCATTTGTTGCCATAAATTGTGCGGCCATACCGGCAGAATTAATGGAGGCAGAGCTTTTTGGACATGAAAAAGGGGCATTCACAGGAGCCCATAAACAAACCACAGGAAAATTTGAATATGCCCACCTTGGCACAATTTTCCTGGATGAAATTTCAAGCCTGAAACTTGAATTCCAGGCTAAGCTGCTGAGATTTATCCAGGAGAGAGATTTTATGAGGGTTGGCAGCCATCGCAGTGTTAAAGTAGATGTAAGAATTATTGCTGCAACCAATACGAGCCTGAATGATATGGTAAAGCAGGGAGCATTCAGAGATGACCTCTATTTCCGGCTTAATGTTGTTCCCCTGCTTCTTCCTCCTCTCCGCAACAGAAAAGATGATATACCGCTGCTTGCTGATTTTTTTCTGCAAAAATTTAATAGTCTGATGAACAAAAATATCAAAGGATTTACCCCGGATGCAATGGCAGTTCTTGAGACCTATCCATGGCCTGGAAATATAAGAGAACTGGAAAACTTTATTGAGCGTATGGTTGTACTTGGATCTGAAAATCAATTTGTCGATGAAAATGACCTTCCCTTTGATCTTCTGCTGCACAAAGACTCTGATAAAAATTCCCGGGCCGAGAGCGATGAGAACAGGGGACTAATCAAAGCCAGAAACTCATTTGAGCGTCTATACATCCTGCGCGCTTTACAGAACTGCAGGTGGAACCAGACCCGTACTGCAGATCTTCTCGGCATACACAGGAATACACTTATCAAGAAAATGAAAAATTTAAATCTCAATAAAGGGCAGAACGAACCTTAACCCCTGTGTTCAGGAAGGAATATTGAAAAACAGGATCCTTTACCTGTTTCACTTTTCACCTCTATTGAACCGCCATGCTCTAAAACCACTTTATGGGTAATGGCAAGCCCAAGTCCTGTACCCTTTGCTTTGGTAGTAAAAAATGGACTGAAAATATTCTGGGCTGTTCTTGATGAAAAACCATGCCCGGTATCTTTAAACTTTATGATAACCCAGCTGTTGTCAAATAATGCGTGTATTGACATTTTTCCACCGCCAGGCATGGCCTGGGCTCCGTTTTTCATCAAATTTATAAATACTTTTGAAAGCTGATTTTCATCGGCCATGATACGGGGGAGGTTATCTTCAATCCTGTAGCTGCAGTCGATATTGACTGCATGAAGATCAGCTTCAAGCAGGTCAATATTCTGCTGAAGTAAATGATTGATATCTGTTAATTGAAAGCTGTACCTGGGAGGTCTTGATAATTCAAGCAGTTCTTCAATAATGGTATTCAGCCTGTTGATTTCCCTTGGGACTGTTTTCTGAAACTTGTCCAGAAAACCAGACTTATTAATTTTTTTAGGCAGAAGCGCCACATAGGTTTTAATGGCAGAAAGAGGATTTCTTATTTCATGGGCCATGCCGGCAGCCATGGTGCCAAGGTCTGCCAGACGCTGATTCTGACGGATTTCAGCCTCCAGTTTTTTTAAAGCTGTAATATCATTTAAATTAAAAATAATCTGCTTTAGGGTTTCTCCTTCTGGTTCTAACACACCTGAATCTGCCAGAATAATCCGTTTGCCCTCCCCTCTCTGAAGAGAAATTTCGTGCTGATTTCCACTTATCGGGGCTTCAAGGGATTGTTTTATATAAGTTGCAAACTGTTCATCCCTGCTAAAAAAATCTAATGCTTGACACCCTTTTACATTTTTTTCAGGAGGGATTTCTAAAATAGCACATGCAGCGGGATTAACAGAAGTGACAATACCGTTCATATCAACACCTAAAAGCCCGTCACTCATTGTGTCAAGAATTTTCTGAGCATACTGCTGAAGTCGTCTGATTTCCATAATATGGGTTTCCAGCTGCTGTTTCTGTACAACAATCTCCTGAATCATTGAAGAAAAATTTGACGCTAGAATCTCTACTTCATCTCTTGTATTGATGGTGATCTTCTGCTCCAGATTGCCGTTTACTGCTCTAATTGATACTTGCACCAGTCTTTTTAATGGTTCAGTAACTCTCTGGGCTGCCCAGTTGGAAATCAGGATACCTGTGATAAGTGCTAAAAGGCCAAGAATAAGGATAGTAGTCAATGTCTGCCTGATCTGCCGGGACATTAACTCAAGGGAAAGTCCCACCCGTATTGTACCCCATCTATCTTCAGAATCTGCAAGATATACAGGAATGGATACATCCATCACAGCATAAGAGCTTGATTCAAGGTCATGGACTGTTATCAGAGGTGTTTTGGATTTAATGGCATTCATACTGATCATATCAGCGGGCATGCTGTTTTGAAGATCTGCTCTTCTGCTGTGACCTGCTATTTTTCCCTCTTTGTCATGGACAATCACATAAATGATATCAGAATCATCAGCAGCTTTATTGACGAGTTTCTCAACCGCAACATAGTTGTACGTAAGCAGATTTTCCACAGATATGGCAGCAAGATTTTTAGCTATTGTCAGACCCTGTTTTTCAATTCTTTCCTTTATAATCCCGGTTTGAAGTATTCCAAGGGTAATTGCAAGAGTTGTCAGCAGGACAAGAAGCATGGCAGACGAAATAAAAATATAGCGATAACGCAGGGAGATAAATTTTGGTTTTCTCAATATACTTTCCTTGCAGTGGAAGACGGCTTTATTCTTTTTCCATTAAGCAGCTGTCACCAGTTGATTCTAACTAATCTTTAACGGTTTTATCAAGCCAGATACTGTTCAGTGGTATAGTATGAGCGCCAAGAGCATTCAAGGTTACAGACTTAACATATGGTTGATACACACGGTTGACATTCATGTAAAACAGCGGGATCAGAGGTGCAAGTTCCATAATATCTGCTTCAATTTTCTGATACAGCTCTGCGCGTTTAACAGGTTCAACTACTCCCCTTGCATTCAAAAGCATCTGATCAATATCATAGCTGTTCATCCCCATGAAATTTGTAGGCGATTCTGAAGAGAAAAGAGAGTATAAAAAACTGTCAGGATCAGGCATGTCTGCAAACCATGCATACCTGTAGATCTGGACATTGTCTGTCTTTAAATAGTCTTCAAATTTTTCCCATCCTTTAATATATTTTACATTCAGTTTTATACCCAGTTCTGCCCAGAACTGCTGAATCATTGCCATCTCCTGTTCAACTCTGGGTGTTTTAAACGCTGAAACAATTTCCAACTCCGGCAAGTCTCCTTTTACAATGTCAGAAAACTTTTTTATATATTTGCGGGCAAGGTCCAGTTTATTGTCTTCTATCTTATTTCCGGGATTATAGCCTGGCATACCAGGCGGTAAAATAGTCCGGGCTGTTTCAAAGTTGCCTTTATAAACATTGTCAACAAATGCAGTCCGGTCTATGGAAACAGCCAGTGCCTTTCTAAGATCAGGATTTGCAAGATTGGGATGTTTCATATTCATGCCATAGAAAAAAAGGCTCAACGAAGGTCTGTTAAACCATTGAAGACCCTTCATCTCTTCAAGCTTTTTTTTCCGGTCTCCATAGACAGCCATCTCTTCAATCTCTCCCTGCTGGAAATCATTAAGCTCCTTTAAATCCTGACTGCTCGGATAGATATTATAAAAAATTTCATCCAGATGTGCAGGCCCGGCATAATAGTTGTTAAATCGTTTAAGGTGAACTGATTTTTCCTGATTCCATGATGTAAACTGAAAAGGTCCCGTTCCCACCGGGTTTTTGCCAAAATCATTTCCAAGCCTTGTTACCTCTTTTTCCGGAACAATCACTGCCTGATACATTCCAAGAGCTGTCAGAAAAGGGACATGGGGAGTTTTGAGATTAATCTGAAAAACGATATCACTCTCTATTTCAAGACCTGAGACGCTATCCATTGATCCGTCCCTGTATTTATCTGCACCGGCTATCTTAAGAAGATGAGGAAGAACAGCAGGAGCTGGTTCTGCTCTCAAAAGTCGTTTGATAGAAAATATTACATCACTGGATTTCACAATGTCCATATTATGAAACCGAAGATTTTTTTTAAGCGTAAACCTGTAGATTTTTCCTTTTTCTTTTACCTGCCATGTTTCAGCCAGAGCAGGTAAAATTGACAGATGGGAATCAAATCTTACAAGCCCGTCAAAAATCTGGTGTATAACCGCTTCTCCATATTTATCCTGAACATATGCAGGATCAAGTGTTGCAGGATTACTTGGCAGAGGTACTCTATAAATACCACCGCGGACCGGTTTGTCAGCAGCTTCATTGTTTTTTTCTTCTTCCTTCTGGTTTGAGCATCCGGAAAAAAGCGTGAGATTGATGAAAAGAAATCCGGTGAGAAATAATGATGCCAAGCTTGAGATGTTCATTTTTACTCCTAAGCAACGTATATTATAAAGGAAAAAATTATCATGGTGCAATGTAAAATGCAAGACATCAGTATATCTGCAAAAAAAAAACACGGTAAAATAATACCGTGTCTTTTTCAGATATTTTTCAGTGACCAGATTTCAACAGATTTCAGTAAGGACCACCTCCACCAGAAGCCAGTACAGGCATGGCATATCCAGCAACTACAACACCAATAACAAATAATTTAATCATTACATTTTTCATTTTTTTCTCCTTATATTATTAGGGTTTATTAAAATCTATTTACATAAAAATTAGTATTCACTCTGTTCACACTTTTGTTTAACGCGTTAATTCTATAATGAGCAAAGAGTGTGCCAAAAATCAAATAGATCAAAATTGATTCACAACCTATTGAAAATAAAGATAATATTTAAATATATTCAAATGAGAAACAATCGATACCATAGAATAATGCACACTCTTATGTGCATATATTGCTGTCTGATATTAAATTTTAAATTTCATTTTTCAGTGAAGCAAATTTGCCTTGCCGAGACTGGGTTTTCACTCTTTGCACACAAATATGTGCAAAGAGTATTCAATTGTGTGCACAAACTTTTCATTTATATTTCAAATAGTTATAAAGCTTACACATCTGATTATCACTCCTGCGCTCATTACCCTGTGCAATATTTGAAATTCAGAACAATTTATTCAATTCGAAAAATATCTATTTTTTCTTTAAATTTAAAGCAGTTATCGTATTATTCTAATTGCCGGCCTACTGGCACAATCATTGCTGTTTTTTATTCATCTAAAGAAAAAGTAAAATATTTTGTTACAGTTCATATTATCTCAGCTAAAGGGAAATATATTTATTTTTCAAACTCAACATAAAATCTTTCAACTGAATACTTCTGTTAACAATCAGTTTGAAATCAAAAACAATGCTACAGAAAGTTCAAGCCTGAACTCCGAGTGTCTGTATGCTCATGTGTCAGTGGCACAGGAGAAGGAATGGATGCCCTGGCAGCAGATCATATATTTAAACCCTATTTTACTGCTAAAGAAAAAAAGATAGAGAATTTGGACTTTCTGTTATTTTAAGCGCTGTAAAAAACTATGGAGGAGATATGTATTTTCCAAGTGAACCTGAAAAGAGAAGCAAATTCCAGACGTATATTCCAACATCAAAAAACAGATCTGATATTTCTGAAAATGAGAATAACAATCAGCAGAACCTGTATGGGAATGAATCAATTTTACTCATTGATGATGAACCCTTAATAGTGGATGTTCAGACAGCCATACTGGAAAGACATGGTTATAAAGTAAGATCATTTTTAAACAGTCTGGATGCTTTGAGTGAATTTCATGCCTATCCAGATTATTTTGATATAGTTTTGTGCGATATGGCCATGCCTGTAATGACTGGTATTGCCCTTGCCGATAAAATGAAACAGATCAGACCTGATATTAAAATTATTATCTGTACAGGCTTCAGTCAGCAGATAAATAAAGATACTTATCATATTCTCGGTGTTGATGGTTTTTTATTGAAACCCTTCAAAACCGAGGAATCCCTTAAATTGATTCGTCAGATACTGGATAAAAAACAGGGTTTGGCAAAAGGATCTGTATAGCTGCAGAACTGTTTTTTCACAGTTTTTATAAAAAAAACTGCAACAACTGCCAGTAGGAATCCATGTTGCTTTGTCCAATTGATTTGCTTGTAATTTTTCCGTGTAAACTTCAGGTTATAAAAATTCCAGGCAAACAGGTTGGATAAGACAACCTGCATCTTCATTGATAATGTTTGCAAATATGGAAGCCTCTTTATTAATAAATTTGAAAAAAATAAAATTGAGTTACAAAAAACGGATTTTAACCGATTTTTTAAAATGCCTTAAAATCAATGTGAGAGGCGCTGTGATAACCGGTTTAACAGGCTTTTGAACTATAGCATATACCCCCTCCCATGCCCGCACTCTAAAATCTGTTAAATTCATCGTTTAATACAGAATTATTTATTGTTATTTCAACATGTTATAATCATACACGATTTGACATTGTCTCTGTTGTATGATAGCTATTCCTATATGAACAAGAAGCAGGAAGCATCAAAAAATATAGCAAACAGACTTACCCGGCACACTGCACAAAGAGATCAGGCAGGTATTGCAAAAGAGCTTGCCGGGGGTAAAGATATCCCGAAAATATATGGTCTTGGCGAAGCTGGATTGTTTGATGAGTTTTTAATTTCTTGATCACTTCGGCAAAATGTAAAGGATGCGGTAAAGTAACAAAAGAAAAACCTTTAACCCTTAACCTACGTAAAAAGCGTATTAGAAGAGCTGTTGAACACGCCAGTGAAAGGCTGATTGCCTTACAGGAGCATATGGATCTTTGCGTACAAACTTTTGATTCCTGTAACGGTTAAGCCACCAAACTGTTTGAGGGAAGCATGACCGAGTTTTTGGTGGCCAGTGTAAGGAATCTTAGAGTTTGTAGCAATGTCCATTTTAGCGGATGTAAGGCAATCAGGCTGGAACGGGTTATGAAAAATTTATTATGGCAAATATCCAGATTCCCCATATCCATATTGACAAAAGACTCTTTTTTTTAATATTATTCATATTTTTAAATCAATAATTTAATGGATATCATGATATTTAAAAATCAGCAGCAGTTCATCAGTGAACTTGAAAAAATTGGTGAACTCAAAAGAATCACCAGAGAAGTTGATCCCTATCTCGAGATCACGCAGATAGCAGACAGAGTTTCAAAAGAGTATGGTCCGGCTCTTTTATTTGAAAATGTAAAAGATTCGCCATTTCCTCTTTTGATCAATGCTTTTGGAAGTTACAATAGAATGCAGATGGCTTTAAACTGCAACTCATTTGAAGATATTGCAAAAAGAATTGAATCCTATTTTAAAATGAAGCCGCCGGAAGGTTTCAGAGAAAAACTCAGAACTCTTTTCACCTTAAAAGAGATTGCTGATATTTTACCCAGAAAAGTTAAACAGGCACCATGCCAGGATATAGTCTATGACAAAGAGAGCCGCCTGCTTGATCTTCTTCCCATCCTTACCTGCTGGCCCGATGACGGAGGCCCCTTTATAACCCTTCCGCTTGTGATCACAAAAGATCCTGAAACTGGAATCCAGAATACTGGAATGTACAGGCTGCATAAATATGATGCATCAACAACAGGAATGCACTGGCAGTATAATAAAGACGGGGCAGGTCATTATGATAAATACAGAAAAATGGGCAGGAGAATGGAAGTTGCTGTTGCACTTGGCGGTTCTCCATGTGTAACTTACTCTTCAACAGCACCTCTCCCCCCTGATATCAGTGAATTAATGTTTGCAGGATTCATAAACCAGAAAGCCGTTGAGATAACAAAAGCCAGAACCGTTGATCTCTATGTACCTGCAGAATCTGATTTTATCATAGAGGGTTATGTTGACCCTGACGATCTGAAAATTGAAGGGCCCTTTGGCGATCATACCGGATTCTACTCACCTGCAGATCTCTACCCGGTATTTCATGTTACATGTATCACCTGCAGAAAAGATGCTGTATATCCGACCACCATCGTTGGTAAACCGCCAATGGAAGACTGCTATATGGCAAAGGCGACAGAACGGATCTTTCTACCCATGCTCCAGATAGTCGTCCCTGAAATCATTGATCTTGAACTTCCCATGGAGGGAGTGTTCCACAACTGTGCTCTTGTATCCATTGACAAAAAACATCCAGGACAGGCAAAAAAGGTGATTAGTGCTCTCTGGGGATTGGGACAGATGTCTTCTACAAAATTTATAGCAGTGTTTGATAAGGATATGGATCTGAAAGATTCTCCAACGGTTGTGTGGAAATTGTTGAACAATGTTGACCCTAAACGTGACATTCTCCTTTCTGAAGGCCCCCTTGATGCACTTGATCATTCAGCTTCCTATCCCAATTTCGGGGGTAAAATGGGAATAGATGCAACAAGAAAAACAAAAGAAGAGGGAATGGGACGTGAATGGCCAGAAGAGATATCCATGTCTGAGGATATCGTCAATCTGGTTGACAAAAGATGGAAAGATTATGGATTTTAAAACGTTTATACACCTAATATCAAGATTGATAATGGTGAAACAGACACTTTTTGCACTTCCATTTGCACTTACAGGGGTTCTTTTCGCAGGAGGAGGAAGTTTTTCTGTCTGGGTGTGGGTCATAATGGCGCTTGTTTCAGCAAGAACAGCTGGAATGTCTTTTAACCGTGTAATAGATGCTTCCATAGATGCTAAAAATCCAAGAACAGAAAACAGAATTATTCCGGCAGGTGAACTGAAAACTTCGACTGTATGGATTGTAGCAGCAGTATCATCTCTTGTATTAATCTTCTCATCATACATGCTCAACCATCTCTGCTTTAAACTATCTTTTCTGGCTGTTTTTCTTTTAGCAACATACTCTTTTTTCAAACGGTTTTCCTCCTCATCTCACTTTTACCTCGGCCTTGTGGAAGCAGTTGCTCCAATGGGCGGATATCTTGCAGTAACAGGGGAATTTGCCTTGATTCCGTTTGTTCTGGGATTTATTATTTTATCCTGGATTGCAGGCCTTGATATAATCTATGCCTTCCAGGATATTGAGTTTGACAGAAAAGAGAAGCTTCACTCCCTGCCTGCCATGATTGGAGAGAGAAAAGCCCTTTTATGCTCTATGCTATGTTATATTTCATCAGCCGCTGCAATTATCCTTGCCGGTTTTCTAACAGAAAAAGGCATTTTTTTCTGGGCAGGCTTTATAATTATCATAATGCTTTTTTCTTACCAGCAGATCCTTGCCAGGAGAGAAGATATCCATGAAGCAATTGGAAAAATATTCCAGGCTAACATGTTTATTTCACCTGTTCTTTTCTTTGGAACACTTCTGGACAGCTGGCAGAATTATGTTTAAGTGTTGATGATTCAATTTCTGCTGTTATCATTTTGAAACAACATGTCTGATGACAAACTCAACATCTGACTATAACTCGCAGTTCATGCAAATGATCTAGCCTCTAAATTCCATGACATATTGCTGTATGGTTTAAAACAGTTCATAATCACAGTCAGGGACATTTGCAAGATATTCAATTCCGGTTTAATACGCAGTAAAGGGCCAAAGTTTTACGGCCTGTACCTGACAGTTGAGGCAAACCTGTTTTGTGAAGTCTCCGGATTAAAGACCAAGGCAGCCAGGATTCATAATATCAGCAGGATCAAAATGTTTTTTTAATACCCTTAACACATTCATTTGATCTCTTCCCAGGTGTTTCTCCAGGAAAGGGGCCATCATTCTGCCAACTCCATGGTGATGACTTAAAGAGCCGTGGTTTTCATCAATTTTTTCAATAATACTGCGCTGGAATGATCTGAATCTATCAATATCAGTCATCTTTGTTATGAAAATAAAGTAAAGGTTGGTTCCCTGGGCATAGAAGTGGGATGCATGGGTCATGCATATGGTGTTGGGATGCTGCTTGATATGTGCTCTTACCGCTTTATAAAGTTCATGAAAATTTTCCCAGGTAACCGATGCTTCAACTGTATCAATAAGCACTCCAAAATCATTCAAGGCATCTCTCAGATAGGGATCAGAAAACCTTCCTTTATACCACTTGCGCATTGGATAGCCGCTGAGACTGGAACCATAGTTTTTACTGCATATTTTTTTAATCACTTTTAAAAGATTATTGGAAAAAGCCTTGTCACCATCTGTCTGGCCTATTAATAGAGATCTTGATCCGGGTTTCAGGCCTTTTAATTCCATAACTTTATTAATAATATGTTTATCAAGATTGTACATTTTCATCGCAACATCTGTCTCTTCAGAATCTGACACCCTCAATATTGATGGCATGCCTGAATCAGTCTGACTTATCTGGCGTGCCGCATTAACAGCATTTTCAAAATGGGGAAACATAAATGTAAACTGTTTTGAATTTTCCGGCTGATATTTGAATATTTTCATTGTTACGCTGACAAGTACGCCAAAACAGCCTTCAGAGCCTTTCATTATATCATTTATTTTTGGGCCTGTTGCAGCTGCCGGGAATTCATATGTTTGAAAACTGCCGGTTGGTGTGATATACTCCTGGCTGATAACAAGATCATATGCATCACCGTAATATGATGATGCCTGGCCTGAACCAAGGGTAACAACCCACCCTCCCACAGAAGAGTATTCAAAACTCTGGGGAAAATGCCCACCGGTATATCTGTTCTGAGCACCAAATTTTTCAGGTGCATTGTTTAACAACTCCTCATAAGCGGGTCCCATCATACCTGCTTCTACAGTGATACTCCTGTTGACCTCACTGAATCTTATCACCTGATTCATATACGTCCCCATGACAAGTGTAACTCCTCCTCTGAGACAGGAAAGGCCTAAAGTCACTGAACTTCCACCTCCATAAACATGCAGTGGAATACGTTTTTCCATGCATACCCCAAGAATGTTTTGTATATCTTCCCTGTTTCTGGGATGCAGAATAATATCAGAAATATTTTCAATCTTTTCTTCTCTTAATTCAAGGATATCCTCCATTGCTTTTCCAGTTGAGTATTTCAGCCTCTCAAAGGTATCAGCAGATATATTTTCCTTTCCCACAATATTTTCAAATAAAACCAAATCTTTACTGCTGATACCTCTCCTTAATTTATCTTTGACAATTTTTTCTCCGATGTTTACAGGCTGTTTAAAATCACTGTCTGAAAGTCCAAGCTCAAATTTTATAACATCAAAAAAACCATGACTGGGATTTTTAAATTTATCCCCACTTCCCCACTTGAAAACAGATCTGAAACTTTTCTCAGGAGGTGGCGTTACAAGCCAGTCAGGCGTAAACCGAGAACACCGGTCACACTTTGAATCATCTCTCTTGCTGTGGTCACCCATATTGCTAAAATCGTGCTTCACCCTGTCACCTCTGCTTTAATATTGCCTGAAATCTAAAGACTCTCTTTTTCCTTTCTCATGGATACTGTATTATCTCTCTTATTTGCGAATATAAAGGTCCAAGTGCTTTGTACATTTTTATATAAACCCTTGAATACAGCTGCCTGTATATCTCCACACTGCTGTAATCAGGCTCAAAAACTGTCTGCACATGAATCATGTTTTCAACTGCCTCATCAATACTTGAAAAACACCCTATGCCCTTTGCCACCAGTATGGCTGCTCCCAGTGCTGAAGTTTCATGAGTCTGGCCTTTTTTGATAGGAATATTAAAGATATCTGATGTTATTTGACAGATTTCGCTGCTCTGGGATGCTCCACCGGATACGGCAGCCTGCTCAATATCTATGCCTGTTTTTGCCCTGATTTTTCCCATGCCTTCAAAAAGGGCAAAACCAAGACCTTCTATGACAGCCCTGTACACGTGATCTTTAGTATGAACGTCTGAGAATCCTATCATTGCCCCTTTTGCATCGGGATACTCAAGTCCCGGCCCCCAGAAAGGCTGTATAATCAATCCTTCCGCACCAGGACATGTCTTTTTAAGACATCTGTTCAACACCTCTTCTACTGCAACACCCATTTTCTTTGCCTGCACCACTTCTTTATAGGCAAACTGATTTTTGAACCAGGTTATCATCCAGAAACCCCGGAAAATTTCCACTTCAGGATTAAAAAAATCAGGGATACAGGCAGGATAGGAAGGCAGATATTTTATTGGTTCAATATATTTTTCAGTTAAAACCTGCACAGTTGCTGTTGTACCAAAGCTCAAACTTGCAATTTTCTCGTTAACAATCCCGGCTCCAAGTGTTTCGCATCCTTTGTCTGATCCACAGGCGATCACAGGGATTCCATCCTTCAAGCCTGTATGCTTTGAAGCCTGTAAAGAGATTTTTCCAAGCATCTCTCCGGGCTGAATCAGCAGGGGAAGTTTATCCTGATCAACAGGAAACAGTTTTCTGGGCAATTGATATTTTCCAGCCCACTTCTGGCTTTTGTAATTAAAGGGTATATAACCTATCTGTGAAGCTTTTGAATCAGCAAACTCCCCGGTCAGCCTCTGATTTAAAAAGCCTGAAACCTGAAGGTATTTATAAGTTTTCTCCCATATTTCTGGCTGATTCTGCATGATCCAGTTACACTTTCCCTGGACCTGTATATCATCTATCTTTTTTTTAACACCAGCTGCCTTCAAGCCCAGACTCAATAATCCCTTCTGTCCCCATACAGGTACCGCTTTTCTCTGATCAAGCCATAAAATAGCAGGCCGCAGGGGAGTACCATGCTCATCAACATTAATCATGCTTGCACGCTGGGCTGTGACCCCGATTCCTGACACTGCATTAAACAATTGCGTGTGTAACAGTTTTAATTTCCGGCAGCCTTTTATAAGGCTGTTCCAGTAGAGTTCAGGATCCTGTTCTGCCCAGCCTGCCTTTTTACTGTAATAAGGTTCATATGCTATCTGTTCCTTTGCCAGTATCTCTCCCCTGCTGGAAAAAAGAATGATCCTCAGGCTCTGGGTACCGCAGTCAATTGATAAAATCACACTTTGGTGCAAATCATCACTCCTGTTTAGCTGAAGGTGGACTGTAAAACGTTTTCCACAGTTTCATATACTCTCTTTTTTCTCTGTCCCACTTTCTTTTATCCCATTTTTTATTATTCTGATAAAGATATGGCCTGCACAGGGATTCAACCCTGTCCAGTATATTAATGCCACCTCCTGGAAGAAGCAACCCGACCCTCACTCTGCGCAGCAAAAGATCAGAAAGATGACAGATGTCTTCGTGTTCAGCAGAATAGAGAATTTCTGCCCATATACTGTTTGTGTTTTCAACTGGTTTGCACAGTTTTTCGTCATACTGCATCATTCTGTTACATCCTGCAATGCCATATCTTCCAACCAGTCTCTCCTGCAGGTTTTCAGGCATATTTTTCCATATTTTACCTGGTCTGAGTTTCTCAATTTCACGTTCATGATCCAAACCTGGCTTTTTGGATATGCAGGATTGTGCAGCCTTTAATGCATCATTGGCAAGTATCTGAAAAGTAGTCAGTTTTCCGCCTGTAACAGTTATCAGTCCCCTCTTTTTCCATACAGCATGCTCTCTTGATTCTTTATGAGCAGTCTTGTCTTTTCTGCTTAAGACAGGCCTTACACCGGCAATGGAAGATATGCAGTCTTCCAGAGACAAATTAAAATCCGGCAGAATATATTTTAGACCCTCCATTAAATAGTCTGCCTCAACCATTGTTACAAATGGTTCTTTTTCCATATCATGATCATGATCAACATCAGTTGTTCCAAGAACAGTGGAGCCTTCCCACGGGAAGAGAAAAACCGGTCTTGAATCACGGGGATGAATAAAGCTTAGAGCCTGATGCATGGAAATTACTTCTCCAGGAAAAATCAGATGGCTTCCCCTTAAAGGTCTGATATGAAATTTTTTTCCAGGTGGGGGATGCAATTTTTCCGCCATGGCACCTGTTGCATTTATTACCACACGGGTCTTAATTTCATATGATCTGCCCGATATTTCACTCTCTATACTGGCGCCGTTGACATATCCTTTCCAGTCTCTCTTGATTTCTGTGACTTTTGTATAATGAAGGGCTTTCCCTCCCAGCAGCCGGCCCTCGTCAATCAGTCTCAGTACAAGTCTTGCATCGTCCACCTGTGCATCTTTAAACCCGACAGCAGAAACGAGTTTTTCTCTCCTTATCCCTGAAATTTCATCAATCATCCCGTCTTTTGAATAAATTTCATGCTGTCTTTCTCCAGCCATGAAACTATAAAGTCCAAGACCGACTTTCATGGAAATCATTGAGGGACCACTATCTGCATACAGAGGCATGATAAATTTTAATGGAGTTACAAGCCCGGGATACAGTTTTAATAACCGTTCTCTCTGTTTGACCGCTTTTTTTGTTAAAAAAAATTTTCCCTGTTTAAGATACCGCAATCCGCCATGGACCATTTTTGAAGACCGGCCTGATGCACCCCATGCAAAATCCTTTGCTTCAAGCAGAAGAACTTTATAGCCCCTCTTCACTGCTTCATAAAACACACCGGCTCCGGTAATACCGCCGCCAATTATAATAATATCATATTTATTTTCTGTTTTTAAAAATTCCATGATTCATTCAAATGAAAACATCCTGAATTCTTAAAGGTGACAGCAATAAAGATTTATATTATGGTAAAGCCTGCAATCCCTATGTCGTCACGGCGGGTCTCGCCTCCCTGGTATTCAACCAGAGCATTGAGCAGCAGATCGCTCCTCTCATCCATTGAAACATCTTCCAGTTCCAAAAGCAGCTTTTTAAAACGCTTTTTGCCAAAGCTCCGTCTTTTTTCACCACCGATCTGGTCAATAAAACCGTCTGTTGTCATATAATAGGTTTCTTTTTTGTCCAAAGATATATCGTGGTTTGTAAAAACAGCATTATATGAAATCCCCCTGTATCCGACTCCTCTTTTATCCCCTTTGATTTCACACACCTCTTCATCTCTTACAATGAACAGTGAGAATCTGGCACCTGCAAAAACCATTTTTCTGTTACGTGGAGCAATGTAGCAGACACCCATCTCCATCCCATCATTGGATCTCCCTCTCTTTTTTTCCTGACCCAGGGATTGCTGAATAAGCTGGTGTGTTCTCTGGATAAGGATATTTACTTCTCCCGGAGGGGTTTCAAGAGTTGCTTCATCCAGGGCACCGTTTACAATCAGTGTCATAAATGCCCCGGGCACACCATGCCCAGTACAGTCTCCAAGTACAAATATTTTTCCAAGACCCCACGGTTTCAAGAAATAGATATCACCTCCAACCTGGTCACGCGGTTCCCACAGGATGAAATAAGATGAAAAAGTTGTTTTCAGCTCTTCAGTCCGAGGAAGTATGGAAGACTGGATGTTTGAAGCGTATTGAATACTGCTGGAAATTATCTCAAAGGCTTTATCACGTTCTATCTGAATTTTTTTCTGATCTGTAATATCAATGTAGGAAGAAAGCAGCATTTCCACTTCATTGTTCTCATCTCTCAGACAAGAGACAGTATAATTGGTGTATAAAATTGAATTATCTTTGCAGATAAAACGTTTATCCATGGAGTAACTGGAGATAATGCCTTTCATCATCTGGTCATATTTGCTATGATCGGTTTTAAAATCGTCCGGATGTGACAGATCTTTCCATCTGATATTTTCAAGTTCCCTTCGCGTATAACCGATCATTTTCAAAAATATATCATTTACCTCAAGCCACCCTTTGCCCGGCTTTGCAATTGTTACTCCAACCAGGCTGCTGTCAAAATAAGCCTTGAGACGTTTCTCCCTTATTCTCTCATTTTTATCAGCAGCCTTGCGCGTTGAAATATCACGCACTGAACCGACTGCATACCATTTTTTATTCAGCATGAAAGATGAAACTGCAATTTCCACAGGGAACACTTTTCCATAACGGTTAACAGCTACATTCTCTATTACGTTTCCAAGGACCGGTCCCTGGCCGTGATGTGCAAAATTTTCAAGCCCTTTTTCAGCTGCTCTGCGGGGTTCTTCCTGTACAAACAGTGAGTGCATTTTTCTACCTAGAGCTTCTTCTGACAAATACCCGAACATTTTTTCAGCTGCCTTATTCCAGAAAATGATCTCATCTCTGCTGTTAATCATTATCATGCCGTCGTGGGATGCATCTGACATGGCACGAATTTTAATCTCAGCTGCTTTACGATTGGTGATTTCCTTTCCAAGTCTGCGGTTCCACACAATGATTGCAACGAGAATAATAACGAGTATGCCAGCAGAAGGTAACAACCATTTAAGAACAGTTTTCCAATCTAAACCATGCTCAAAGTTTATACTGATCCACTTGTCTTTAAAACTGGACCTCTGCTCCGCACTTATACTGTCCAGAGCTTTGTTCAATATTGGAACCAGCGGTTCAAGCTCTTTTCTTATTCCAAAACGTATTTCGCAGAGATATTCTGTGGCAGCTGCTATTTTAAGGTTATTCAGTGCCAGGGTTTTCATTCCGTAACTTATCAGAGCAAGATTTCCGACTAAAGCATCTATTTTACCGGTTGCCAGTTCCATTAACGCATCTTCCATGGAATTCTGCCTCACAAAGTTAAAATAGGGAAAATCGCGAATAAGCTGTTCTCCGGATTTACTGTTTTTTATAATACCTACCCACTTGCCTTCAAGATCATCCAGACCCTTTATGGCAGAGTACTGTTTTTGCATTGCAACCACAATAGGAAATGATAGATAAGGTTTGCTGAATACCATCACAGATTTCGTTTTTTCGGTGTGATGCAATGCCGCTATAACATCAATTTTTTCTTTTTTAATCTGATCAATACTTTCTGTCACACTAACATTTTTAACCGGCTGTTCTTCAATTTTCAGAATCTTCCAGACCGCACTTAGATAGCTGGATGCAATACCGCTGAATTGTCCTGTTTTGCTGAAAAATGAAACAGGGGCTCTATTTTCTATGCCAGCTGTTTTTATTACAGGGTGTTCTGAAAGCCATGCATTCTCCTCAGCAGTAAGATTCAACCGCCTCCTATTGAACTGGCTAATCCATTGCCGGTGAATTTTATTTTTTTCCTTAAAAGTGATATCTGCAAGTGCCTTATCAATAATTCCCGCCAGAATCGGCCAGTCTTTACGCACACCTATGTTGAGCTTGACTGGTGGCTTATTCATCCGTCCCTGCATTGTCAGATTGAATAGCAGCTCCTGTTCGATAAGATACATTGCTACTGCCCTGTTTCCAGCATAGCCATCTGCTTCACCCCGGGAAACAGCGCCAAGCGCCTCTGCAGTTGACGGGTAGGTCCTTACTCTTATTTCTGGATAATTTTCATTGAAGAATTTTACATTGTAATAGCCTTCCTCCAGGGCAAGAGTCAGGCCTAACAGATCCTTTTCAGAATTAAAATAGGATCCATCCTGTCTACCGACAAAGACATGGGGAATGGTCAGATAGGGTCGGGTAAAGTTAAAAAACTCCCTGCGCTCTTTTTTAGGCGTAATATCCATGAGTGCATCAAGCTGCAGATTTTTGACTTTTTCAAAATTCTCCTTGAATGGCGCTGGATGAATGACTATCCTGTTACCCAGCTTTTTGTTAATCTCATGAATATAATCTACCCCGATTCCCATTGGAACATTATTCTCATCAAGAAAATTCAGGGGGGGCCACGCCTTCATGACACCCATATTTATTACAGGATGATTCTCCAGCCATATCATTTCAGCTTGGCTCAGTTCAAAGGATAATGCTTCTGGTTTAAAAAACTGTTTTTTGGAATCCTTTATCCATCGTTTTTCAATATCTGCCATCTCTTTTTTCGAAACAGCATCAAATCCCTTGTTGATCACTTCCAGCAGATAAGAGTTTCCCTTCAGGACCCCGGCATGAATCGTACTTGGAAAAATTCGTTCCTCACGATTTCCAATGAGATCTTTAATTGCCATCTGGTCTTTTATCAGATCCATGAGCTGTTCTTCTGCCAGGATTGCCCTCACCTCATTTGACATCAGTGCGGAAACAAGTTCTCTGTTAGTTTTATAAGTGTGAACAGTTATATATGGATATGCCTTTTTAAACTTTTCATACTGGTATGTTTCTGAAAGTATGCCAACAGACGTAATTTTATAGCCACTAATGTCTTCTGGCTGAACTAAAGCGGATTTATGGTATATTCTAGTTATGGTTTCATAGATCTGGATCGAGTGATCAATCCAATGAGCACGCTCTTTTGAAAAGGAGAGCCCCGAATGAATATCCACTTCACCATTGCGCAGCATCTCCATGCTTTCATCCCAGGTTCCTGATTTAAACTGAATATTATGTCCGGTTGTTTTTGCCCACGCTTTCCATAAATCAACAAAAAGTCCTGAAGGTTTTCCGGAATTGTCAACAAAGCTCAGGGGTGGATAATCACGGGATATGCCGATAATCAGAGTGCTGCCACTTTTATCTTCAGATTCATTCCAGACACGTGAGAGCTCTTTTTTATCAGTCCTGATGCTGTTATTCTGCTTTACACTTTGTGCAGGCAGGGTTTGTGCAGACACGGTTTTTTCAGACAGGGGCCCGGCAATCATCCAGGATACAATGAAAGCAGTAAAAACCAGGGCAGTCTGTATGGATATAAAGCAGCGCAGTCTTTTATAAAAATATGTTATCAAAGCCAACCGAGTCCCTGCAGCATCATCCGTCATGTGTCTCATTTACGAAGGTTTGTTTTCAGTTACCAAAAATCATTTCATATCTGTTTGCTGGACTAAAAACCGGCCCATTTTCATGTCGGTTCCGACAATGTGATCCATCAGCCAATTTTTTAAAAAGAGCATCAGCTTGTCAATAATACTCTCATCTCCGTTAAGAAGTTTTTCATATAACTCTGTTGCCAGCTGCTCAAGATCTCCGTGTTCTTTTTTATGGTTAAAAAATTCCGGGTATCCGTAATTCTGCATGAGGCGCTCTTCATGTCTGAAATGCCATCTGGAATAACTTAAAAGCTCTTCGAACAGATCCAGCACTCTGTCAAGGTCTTTTTCTTCCCTGCTGTTCATAGCATGTATTTTATTGACCAAGTTGACAAGTTTCCTGTGATCATTATCAACCTCTTCTACCCCTATACTGAATTGCTTACTCCACTCAATAAACGCCATCTTCATACTCTTTTATTTTTTTTTGTTCAAAAACTGTGAGATCTCAAAATTGTCTATCTGCTCTTTTTTCAGAAAGCGCCTGGCATAATCTTTGAAAATACCGCTGGTTAAAAGAAGATCAAAAAGCTCGGGGTCAAGATGCTTATCCTTGCACATAAAACTCATGATTTTCAATGCTTCACTCAATGTCTTTGCCTTTTTGTATGGGCGGTCAGCAGCAGTCAAGGCTTCAAAAATATCAGCTATGGCAAGTATCCTTGCTTTAATCGATATCTCATCAATGGACATTTTTCTGGGATAACCTGTGCCTATCAGTGTTTCATGATGACATCCTGCAATTTCCACCACCTGGCTCAGATCTTTTGGAAAGGGAAGCTGCTGCAGCATTACTATAGTAAGAATTGCATGTTCCTGGATCTTAAAACGCTCTTCAGGATTTAACGTTCCCTTTGGAAGGTTCAGGTTGTATAACTCACCTAAATTATTCATATATTCTGGTATATCTATCTTTATTCCAAGTGAGTCAGTATCATAGGGCATGCTTCCTTCAGGATGCGGAATGAGGTGTTCCTGTTTATCTGTCAGCAGATATTCTGTTGCCGGAAGCGGAAGTGGCTGATAGTTTTTCAGCCTTAAGGCTTCTTCACCTGAAAGTCCGATCCGGTCATCCAAATGTCTTTCCCATGTTGTTTCTGAGATCTCTTTCAGACGTTTGATCTTTTCCGGTGCCATATACTCTCCGCCAACATTACACTCTGCCACAAAGTTAAAATCACTCTTCAGCTTTGCAAGCTTCTCTTCCAGTTCACCACCATTCGTATCTTTAATTTTGTTATCAGCAAGCAGTTTTTTCTGATGTTCGATAATATGATCACGTAAAATAACTTCAAAACGGGTCCGCACCTCATGAATTCTATTGTAGAATGTTTCCAGTTTTGTGGCTTTATCCACCACAAATTCAGGGGTTGTCACTTTGCCGCAGTCATGCATCCAGCTGGCAACCCTGAATTCTCTCCACTCGCTCTTATTCATGTCAAAACCGACCAGGTTACCTTTTTCAGATTCACATGCTGCATTGGCCAGCATTTCACCCAGAATACTGACTCGTTCACAATGGTTGCCTGTGTATGGAGATTTTGCATCAATGGCACTGGCAAGCAGTTTGATCAATGAATCCAGCAGATTCTCCTGTGCTTTAAGAAGCTGCTGGTTGACAAGCGCAACTGCTGCCTGGGAGGCCAGTCCTTCCACAAAGCCTGCCATTTCGCTGTCAAATGCGATCACCCGCCCGGTGCCTCTGACCCGTGCATTGAAAAGCAGCAAAAGCCCTATGACTTCTCCATGGCTCGGTTTTAAAGGAACGGCAAGATAGGATCGGGAGTGATATTTATACTCTTTGTCAAGTTCTGAAATTGAGGAGAAGTCAAAGTCTTTTGACTCGTCAATATTGGGTATATTGACGCTGCGCTCTGTCATTACAGCATGTGTCAGCAGGTTGTAGTAATCAGGTCTTCCGCTTTTAGGGTCTCTCAGATGAACCGGTTCAAAAGGAATTTCACGTCCGGAGCTGCCCCCAAAATGCAGGTCCAGGGATTCTATTCCAAACAACTCATATACGAGTTTATCATTTTCTGTGCGAAGCAGAAGCGCTCCGCCGTCTGCATTCGTGAGCTCTTTGGCACCACTGAGAATAGTTGATTTAAACCTGTTCAGGTTTCTCTCCCTGGATAATCCAATACCCATTTCTATCAGTTTTTCAAGTTTTTCCTGGGCGGCAACCAGCTCTTTTGTCCTGTGATCAACTTTTTCTTCAAGCAGTTCAGCATGCTGAGCCAGGGTATCGTGTGTTTTTTCAAGCTCTTTCTGCTGTTTTTCAGCCTTAATATTAACCTGTCTGAGCTTTTTTTCATTGGCATCACTGAATCGTGTAAGACGTCGTGTAAGAGAGAGCATTTTCTTATATTTTTTTGACAGCTCCTGATACTCACTCTTTAAATCATATTTATCCATTTCAGCCAGTACCAGTTTTGTCCTGGCTAAAACATTTGTCTCTTCTTTAAAAGTGCCGCCAGCCATAATTATCCCTTTGGTTTCAGGTTAAAGGTTGCCTTTTCCAGATCCTCTCCAAACTCTTCACCCATCTCTTTCATGATGTCAAAGTAGATACCTGAAAAGGAATCATTCTCAATAATCC
>CAZWSL010000028.1:0-44111 GCA_964636495.1 uncultured Desulfobacula sp.
CACTCACGATATCTATTTCTTTCAACGTACCAATATAGTAAGTTGAATCCGATTTTAAATTAACAATTTTAATTTTCTGATATTGCTTGCCGCGTCACAAAATACTCCCTGCAAATTCCCTGCAAAAAAGTTTAGTTTGGCTTGGTTTGGAGAGGTTTATAAAAAAGGCTGATCAGCGTAAAACGCTGTCAGCCTTGATTTCTATGGTGGGCCGTCAGGGGATCGAACCCGGGACCTACTGATTAAGAGTCAGTTGCTCTACCAATTGAGCTAACGGCCCATAAAAAACCCTGCAAATCTAACAACCCATCCATAAAAAGTCAATATTTTTTTGTTTTTTAAAGAAGATGCAAAAAGCGGTTGACCCGTTAATTACAGGTTTGATATATTCAATTGTTTTATTTAAGTATGTCTAATATTTTGAAAATAAGGAAATGGAACATGTTAAAATCAAAATCAGAAAGTCTTTTTAAGGAAGCACAGGATTTAATTCCAGGCGGTGTTAACTCACCTGTAAGGGCATGCGGGTCAGTTGGGGGAGAGCCGGTATTCATGGAAAAAGGTGATCAGAGCAGGATATATGATGCTGATGGCAATGGATATATTGATTATGTTCTCTCATGGGGACCTCTGATTTTAGGACATAGACCTGCCGCTGTTATAAATGCTCTGAGCGGGGTATTAGAGAGCGGTACAAGTTTTGGAGCTCCCACCAGGCTTGAAACAGATCTGGCCCGTATTGTGATTGATATGGTACCGTCCCTGGAAAAGATAAGAATGGTGAACTCCGGAACCGAGGCAACCATGAGTGCTATCCGACTTGCGCGCGGATATACGGGCAGAGATATGATTATCAAATTTGACGGATGTTATCATGGGCATGCTGATACGCTGCTTGTTGCTGCGGGTTCCGGGATTGCAACTCTTGGTATTCCAGGAAGTCCTGGAGTGCCTGAATCTGTTATCTCCAATACGCTTTCCCTGAAATTTAACGATATTGAGGGATTCATAAAAGTAATGGAGGAAAAAGGTGACAATATTGCCGGCGTTATAGTTGAGCCGGTTGCCGGTAATATGGGAATGGTAACGCCTGAAAAAGATTTTCTTGAAACCCTTCGCGAATATACTCTGAAATTTGGTTCCATACTGATTTTTGATGAGGTGATGACAGGGTTCAGAGTGTCAAAAAACTGCGCCCAGGGATTGTTTAATATCACACCGGATCTCTCATGCTTTGGCAAGGTTATAGGCGGCGGACTGCCTGTGGGAGCCTATGGCGGCAGAAAAGAGATAATGGATAATATTGCACCTGTCGGGAAAGTATATCAGGCCGGGACACTTTCCGGCAACCCTCTGGCAATGGCAGCCGGGATTGCAACATTGACTGAACTTCAGAATGACGCAGTATATGAAGAGCTGGAAAGAAAGACCGGAAAACTGATGAACGGGCTGCAGAAGGCTGCTGATAATGCCGGCATTGATTTAAAAACAAATCATGTGGGTTCAATGGCAGGTTTCTTTTTTTCCAGGGAAAATATTTATAATTTTGATGATGCAAAATTGTGTGATCTCGAGAGGTTTTCTGTTTTCTACAGGATGATGCTTGATCAAGGTGTCTATCTTGCTCCATCCCAGTTTGAAGCGTGTTTTTTATCTACAGCACACTCTGACAGTGATATTGATCAGACTATTGCGGCTGCGGAAAAAGCCATGGCAGCCCTTTAAATATAATGTTAAAAAAAATACATTTAGTTGCTGCCTGCGGTACCGGCATGGGAACACTTGCCTGCATACTCAAAGAGATGGGATATGAAGTGTCAGGTTCAGACCAGAATGTCTATCCTCCAATGAGTGATTTTCTAATCGAAAAGGGGATAAAACTGTTTCAGGGATACAGTGAAACCAACCTGGATACTGATCCTGATCTTGTTATTATCGGTAATGCAGTGACAAAGAATAATATTGAGGCAAAGGCTGTATTGCAGCGGGGCATGAAATATTTATCCATGCCCCAGGCTGTGAACCGGTTTATTGCAAAAGATAAAAAAATTATTTTAGTCACAGGAACCCATGGAAAGACTACTACCGCTTCCATAATGGCATATATTCTATATGCCGCCGGTATGGATCCCTCTTTTATGATCGGTGGGATCCTGAAAGATTTCCATTCAAGCTTCAGAATAGGAAAAGGTGAGTACATGGTCATTGAAGGTGATGAGTATGACACGGCCTTTTTTGATAAAGGGCCGAAATTCATGCATTATGATCCTGAGATTACTGTTATTACAGGGATTGAATTTGATCATGCAGATATTTTTTCAGATATTGATCATATCAAGGAGATTTTTGCCGCCTTTATTGAGAAGATAGCCGGGAAAAGCCATATCATTGCTTTTGATGATAATGATAATTTAAACCAGCTCCTTGAATCATACTGCAATGGATCTCTGGAAAAATATGGCTCAGAGGCGAAATGGTCGTTTTCAAATTACAGACAGAACCATTCAGAAAGTATTTTTGATGTTAATGGTTTTAGTAAGAGATATTCAGTTGTAACCAGACTGATGGGTGAGCATAATCTCATGAACAGCCTTGCGTGTATCGCTGCTTCGCATAAAATCGGGATCAGCCGCAAACATATTTTTTCTGCATTAAAAGTATTTTCCGGTATAAAGAGGCGGCAGGAGATCCGGGGGGTGAAAAATGGAATCACAGTGATGGATGATTTCGCCCATCATCCGACTGCCGTCCGGGAGACTCTTGAAGGTGTTGCACCTTTTTATAGAAACGGCAGGATAATAGCCGTGTTTGAGCCGAGAACCAATACAAGTATGAGACGTTTTTTTCAGGAAACATATCCGGACGCTTTTGCCAGTGCAGATATGGTATGCATATGTAAACCCGGTGTAAAAAAGAAGATACCTGCAGAACAGAAATTTTCCACTGTAAAGCTTGCCATGGATATTCGGAAAAAAGGCATTGAAGCATATGATTTTGAAAACAGTGGTGCAGTGATTGATTTTCTTTTATCACAGCTGAAAAAAAATGACCTTGTTTTGATTATGTCCAATGGAGGATTTGACAATATCCATAGAAAACTGCTTGAGAGAATTTAATGTTTCAAAAAGCAGTAAAAGGAGATGAAAAAATGGAAACTATTGAAAAAATGGAGTGGGATGAAAAGTACAGTGTTGATATTGAGCAGATTGACAACTGCCAGAAAGAGATGTTTGCACTGCTGAATGAGTTAATTGACATGAAAGAGTTAAAGCTTGAAAGCAAAGAGTATATAAATCATATTGCCAAGATCAATGAATACAGCAGGATGTATTTCAGCCTGGAAGAGAAAATGTTGAAAAAAGAGAGATATCCTGACCTGCAGATACACGCCAAAGCCCATAGACAGTTTACAAAAAGCTTTATAAGTCTTAGACGGAAAATTTCCGATGACGCTGAAAATTTAAGCTATGATGTTATTCATGAATTAAGAGAGTGGCTGATAAATCACATACTCACTTTTGATTCGCTCTATGTGCCTTTTTTAAGAATTGAGAAATTTATTAAAGAGAATTAACCCCTTTGCTGTTAACCTTGTTTTAAAAACTATCTGCCTTAGAAATTAATGAATGGATCAATATATTTCTTTTGAATTCAAAATTTTATTTGAACTGAATTTTTTTTCCAGCCTGGATTATTATTTTGCCAAGTCAATGGGTGATGCCTTTAACGAAGACAGTCCCATGGTGCTTGCATCCTGTGCCCTTGTTTCAAAAGCATTATCAGAAGGGCATATCTGCGTTGATATCAGAAGATTATCAAAAACCACAATGTCGGTATCAGAAAAGAGTGATGATAAAATAAAATTTCCTGATTCTGCTGACTGGATAGAGGCTCTCCAGAATTCCCCGGTTGTTTCAGCCGGAATCGAGACTCCTCTGGTACTGGATTCCAGGCAGCGGCTCTATTTTGCAAGATATTATGATTTTCAAAACCGACTGGTATGCAATATTGGAGAAAGAGTTTCCCAAAAGCCTCTATACATGAATGGAAACATAATTGATAAGATGCTCTCAGAAATTGAATCAGGGACAGATATCCATCTGTTAAACCAGAAAAAAGCTGTAAAAAATTCACTTCTCAACTCTTTTACAGTCATTTCAGGCGGTCCTGGTACGGGAAAAACATTTATCATATCCATTATCAAAAAAATAGCGATGTCATATGCTTTAAAACTGGATCTGCCGCCTCCAAAAATCATATGTGCTGCACCAACAGGAAAAGCAGCCTCCAGAATGGAGAAAGGCAGTACCATACACGCCATTCTGAAGCCATTGAAAAACAGACCGGGATTTTATCATAACAGAGAAAACCCTCTGCAGGCGGATATGGTTATTGTTGATGAAGCTTCCATGATTGATATATCTCTGGTGACCAGACTGCTTGAAGCGGTTCCGCTGACTGCAAAGGTGATTATTCTTGGTGATAAGAACCAGTTGTCATCTGTACAGGCAGGATCTGTGTTCAATGATATATGCAAAGCCGGCAGACTCTCCGCACATATCTTTTTTCTTAAGTATAATTTCAGGTCTAAAGGTAAAACAGGCATTGAAAATCTGTCCAGGGCAATCAATAACAAAAATGATAAAAGCGTTGAGTCTATACTGACTTCAGGAAAATATCCTGATGTTGTGTTTGAACCCCTCACTGCAGGCGGCATGTCGGCAGCTTCTGTGAAAAAAAATATCATTAAAGGATATCACTCATTTTTCAATGCAGATACTGTTGAAAATGCATTGAACAGGATGGATGATTTTAAAATATTATGTGCCCATAATGCAGGAGAGTTTGGAACATTACAAATTAATCATGTTTGTGAAAAGATTTTGCGATTTGATAATAATTCTGCTATAGACAAAAAACCCTTTAAAAAAATTATCATGGTCAATACCAATGATTATAAAAAAGGTCTTTACAATGGTGATACCGGCATCTGTTTTGAACATGCCGGTGATACAGGGGGAAGCAGGGCTTTTTTTCGGGATTCAGATAGAAATGTAAAACAATATCTGACCTCAGGACTTCCTGGAAGTAATACCGCTTTTGCAATAACCATACACAAAAGTCAGGGTTCAGAGTATAAAACTGTTCTGGTGATACTGCCGGACCGGCTTTCTCCTGTAATAACACGACAATTATTATACACTGGAGTTACAAGGGCAAAAAACAAGGTGATTATTATTGGTGATTTAAATATTATTAAAAAAGCCATGGAGTCGTCTGTAACAAGACATTCAGGTCTGACTGAATATCTTGATACGCAATTGTCACTTATCAGCCCTTCCAGCAAATGATCTGGTAAAAATACTTTTAAAGAAAGAAGAAAATTTGAAAAAAAAACAAACAATACCCGAAAAAATATGGCAGTTCTTTTGTGCTGTAAAACTCAGCGTTATCACCCTGGTGCTCCTTGCAGTGACCTCTATTATCGGAACTGTAATTCTCCAGAATGGTTCAAAGGCAGAATATTTAAGACTCTATGGTGAGACTTTCTATGGTTTAATCAGGATTTTCAAATTTGATGATATGTACCATGCATGGTGGTTTTTAGGTCTTATCATTCTCCTTTGTATCAATCTTGTCGTCTGTTCCATTGAAAGGCTCTCTATCACCTGGAAAATTATTTTCCCCAAAAAGATTAAATTTAATCCTGAAAGATTCAGAAAACAGAAAAACCTTGAATCCTGGAGTGTTAAAAACAAGGATATCAAAACAGTCACTTCTGATTGTGAAGCATTCCTGTCAAAAACCGTAGGCAGGGTAATAAAAGAAGAGACTTCAGACAGCACTATTCTCTATTCGGAAAAAGGAAGGTGGACACGCATTGGTGTTTATGTTGTCCACTCCAGTATTCTTCTTCTTCTGGCCGGTGCCTTGATAGGCATGATTTTCGGCTTTAAAGCCTTTTTGAACCTGGATGAAGGCAAGAGTTCCGGCACGGCAATTATTTCAAAGACAAAAGCGAGGGTTGACCTTGGGTTTTTAATAAGGTGCAATACATTTGATGTGAAATTTTATGATACCGGAGCACCGGAAGAGTTTAAGTCAAATCTTACCATTATTGAAAACGGCAAAGAGAGTTTTACAAAAGATATCCTTGTGAATCACCCATTGCGATATAAAGGCATCAATATTTTTCAGGCTTCATATGGGTCAGCATCACCTGACAGTGCTGCTGTTGATATTATCAGGATGTCAGATAAAAAAATTGTCTCCAGAAAGATTAAAATAGGAGAAGAGATTGAACTTCCTGAAAATCAGGGCTCATTTCAACTGGAGGGTTTTTTACCGCATTTTGATTTCAGAGGACATAATCTTGGTGAAACCTTTATTGGAAAGATCACTTTGAAAGAAGGCAAAAGTTTTCAGATAGGTCTTCCTGTAAAATTTCCCACTTTTGATAAAATGAGAAAAGGAAAATTTGCTTTTACGGTAAAAGAGTATGAGCAAAAATATTATACAGGACTTCAGGTAACAAAAGACCCTGGAGTCTGGTATGTTTATGTTGGATTTATTTTAATGATCATCGGGTGCTGGATAACTTTTTTCATGTCCCATGTCTCCTATTTTATAGAAATAAAAAAACAATCAGGGAAAAGCTGCCGGGTATCTATTTCAGGAACCACAAATCGAAACAACCAGGGTCTTAAGCTCAAAATCAAAAAATATGTAATCAAATTAAAAGGTATATAACTCTTATGGACAGTTCTTTATCATTATCAACCGCTACGTTTGTTTATGCTCTTGCATCAATTTTCTATATAGGATCATTTTCCTTTAAACAGAAGTTTTTTGCAAAAATAGGATTTATTATATTGTGCCTTGGCTTTTTCTTTAATACCTATGGCATTATTCTCAGATGGATTGAATCCTATCAGATGGGATATGGTCATGCTCCTTTTGCGAATATGTATGAATCACTGGTGTTTTTTTCCTGGACAATTGCCGTGCTCTATATTTTCATCGAGCTTAAATATAAAGAGAGCATAATAGGTGTTTTTGCTTCTCCACTTGTTTTTCTCTCAATTGCATATGCATCTTTATCCCCTGATATAAGCAGCGAGATATCTCCCCTGATACCCGCTTTAAAAAGTAACTGGCTTATTGCCCATGTTATAACCTGCTTTCTTGGTTACGCCGGTTTTGCCGTTGCATTTGGTTTCAGTATCATCTATTTTGTGAAACCAAAAAGCTCCGAAAGCAAATCCTTTTTTGCAAAGCTTCCCTCATGGGATCTGATAGATGAATTAACCTATCAGATGGTTGTGTTTGGATTTTTATTTCTGACAATTGGCATCATAACAGGTTCTGTCTGGGCAAACTCAGCATGGGGCAAATACTGGAGCTGGGATCCAAAAGAGACCTGGTCTCTTATTACATGGTTTGTCTATGCCATTTTCATGCATTTAAGAATGATGAAAGGGTGGCATGGGAAAAAACTTGCAATCGTTTCCATAATCGGTTTCATGGCTGTTATTTTTACCTATTTCGGAGTAAATTTTCTGCTTTCCGGACTCCACAGTTATGGCTAATATGCTCTTTTTGAGCACTGCTCTTCAGCCTGACAGCTTTTTCAGGTCTCTCATGCTTTAGCTGATGTGACCGTTTCATGAAATCAGCATTAACATATTCTTTTAACGGAATAGTGCATAATCAATATCCAGATAATATATTATTTCTTGACAAGAAATGCAGATATTAATATAGATTATTCCGATTTGTGTATATCATGACAAGACAGCAGAGAATTGTTGTTTTTGTGATGGAAAATAGTCTGAGCTTTTTTTACTCGGACATAATGGTTAACGTATCATCAACATTTTAATTTGATGGGGTTTTCATGAGCCAAATAGAAAACAAAACTGAAAATGTCTCCACTGAAAGTGCAGGGGAAAAGATAGTACAAACCATTAAAAAGGATAAAGGCTTAGGCCAGGGAATCATCCTTTTTATCATAGCGTTTGTTGTGTTTTTTGTCGGTACCACGCTGCTGTTTCCTAAACTTCTTTACTCTAAAAAAGACCAGCCCTTTAATTTTGACCACCATCTTCATGCTTATGAAGCAGACGGTTGTGAATCCTGTCATTATCTAAGGGAGGATGGCAGTTTTTCAGGAATTCCGAAATTAGCAACATGCCGGGAGTGTCATCCCGACACTGCTCCCATCGGTGTGACTGAAGATGAAGAGGTGTTTGTAAAAGAATATCTTGCCAAGGGAAAAGAAATTCCATGGTTTGTTTATGCCAAACAGCCGGACTGTGTCTTTTTCTCCCATGCTGCACACATTGATTCGGGAGCTGGAATGGAGTGTTTTGAATGTCATGGTCACATAGCAGAAACCAAAACTTCAAGACCTTATGAAGAAAATAGAATAACAGGTTACAGTCGAGATATCTGGGGTGAAAATATCTTTGGGATCAAGAAGAATTCCTGGGATCGGATGAAGATGGATGACTGCGCAAAGTGTCACAAAACGGAAACCGGCCGCCAGGGATACTGTTTCCAGTGTCACAAGTAAAAATCAAAACACGAGACGTTAAACTCTATTGAGGATTTTTTTATGAAAGTTGACAGAAGAAGCTTTTTGGGATTGGGACTTGGCGCAGCTGCCGGTGTTGCTGCTTCACCTGTGGGAATAAAACTTACAGATGACTCTTCCATCTGGACCCAGAACTGGCCCTGGATACCTGTCCCTGTTGATGGAAAAGTAAACTATGAAAGCTCGGTCTGCAGTCTCTGTCCTGGAGCTTGTGGAATAAATGTTAAGAAAATCAATAACAGGCCGGTAAAGATTGAAGGACTGGACAACTATCCTGTAAATGACGGGGGTGCCTGTCTTCATGGAATAGCTGGCCTGCAGTATCTGTATGACCCTTCACGGGTAAAAACACCTCTGAAAAAAAGTGGTGAATATTTTGTAGAAATAACCTGGGAAAAAGCCATCAAGATTGTTGCAGACAAGCTAAGGAAAATAAGAGAAGAGGGAACTCCTGAAAAACTGGCATGCATAGCCGATAATGAACAGGGATCTGTCTCCGGCTTATTTAAGAGATTGCTAAAAACCTTTGGCTCTCCTGAGTTCCATACCATGCCAAGCCTTGAATCCTATCTTGAAACAACTGCATCTACGCTTCACGGAAAAGGAAAAACCATTGCATTCGACCTTGAAAACGCCGGTTTTATCTTAAGTTTCGGTGCTGGAATCATTGAAGGCTGGGGATCTCCTGTAAGTTGTTTCAAGGCGAATGCTGCAAGAAAAGAGAGACATGCCAAACTCTATCAGATAGAACCCCGTCTTTCAAATACCGCTGCCAATGCCGACAGGTGGATTCCTGTAAAACCCGGTACGGAAGCTGATCTTGCATTGGGAATATGTGCGGTTATTTTGAAAAAGAATCTGTTTAACGGCAACATTTCAGGACGTTTTTCAAATGGTATCAGCAAGTTTACTGCAATGCTTCAAAAAGAGTATCCCATTGCAAAAACTGCCGAAATTACCGGCATAGAATCATCTGATATAGAAAAGATTGCAACACTTTTTGCTAAAGCGGAAAAGCCGGTTGCCGTTTTTGGCAAGGGCAGGGGTGATGGTGCACAGAGCCTGAAAGAACTTGCAGCCGTTCATATTTTGAACTGCCTTGCTGGAAACATCAATAAAAAAGGTGGTGTTTTTGTCAAATCTGTAAATCAATATCTTGATTTTCCAGATGAATCAATGGATGAAATTGCAAAAAACGGATTTGCAAAAAAGCGGGCAGGAAAATATGTCAACCAGCTTTTTGAGAAGATTGAAAACTCTTCAGAACCTTTGATCGAAGCTCTTTTTGTTTATAATGCAAATCCAGTATATTCGCTTCACAATGCAAAAAAGATAAAAGAAATCATGGGTCAGATTCCATTTATTGTCAGTTTTTCATCATTTCTCGATGAAACTGCCATGGAGGCGGATATCATTCTGCCAAGCCATACGTTTATGGAGCGCTATGAAGATGTACCATCTGCCTCTGGAATTGTTAACCGTGTTGTCGGCCTGACAAAACCCATTGTTAAACCCCTGTTTAATACCAGGAATCCAGGAGATTCTGTTATCTTAATTGCGAAAGCGCTTGGCGGGGATATAGCACAGAGCTTTGACTGGGATAATTATAATGCATGTCTTAAAAGTGTGACAGCTCCAATCTGGAAGTCTTTATCAAAAAAAGGATTTGCTCAGATTTCCAGAGATGTGCCGGGAAACATGCCTCTGATTAATCTCTCTTTTCTTGCAAGTGCTCCTGCAACAATTAAAGCAGAAGGTGATTTCGATCTGACCCTGATACCAATTGACAATATGAGACTGATAAGCGGTGGGGTTGCCTCGTCACCCTTTGCAGTAAAAACGGTTTCAGACAATGTGATAAAAGGCAGGGATGTTGTTATTGAAATAAATCCCCGGACAGCCAGTGGTCTTAAGAATAATAAAATGGCTGTCTTGACAACGCCCTTTGGAAAAGCCAGGGTGAAAGTCAATTTTAATGACGGCATCAGGCCTGGTGTAATAGGAATGGTTACAGGCCTCGGCCATCGTTCTGATAATAAATATGTATCAGATAAAGGTGTGAATATTAACGAGTTGATAGGAGAGTCAATTGAACCGGTTTCGGGATTTGATGCTGCTTTTGGGATTAAAGCCAAGCTTGCTGCAGCTTGAAAAGCCACGATTTAAAACATACGGGATAAATTACTAAAGAGGGTTTAAATGGCACAGGATAATCATAGTAGTGGATATAAGTTTGGAATGCTTATTGACCTTGACAAATGCACGGGATGTGGTTCCTGCATGGTTTCATGCATGGCGGAAAACAATGTTCCGTTTAAGGAGGATGAATCCAATAAAAAAGATAGCATTAACTGGATGCGCGTTTATAAATTGACCAATGGCAAATCCTTTCCTGATACTCAGGTTGCATATCTTCCAAGGCCGTGTCAGCATTGTGGCGGTTTAGGAGATCACGGACACTCACCTTGTGTTTCTGTATGTCCTGCAACTGCAACTGACTATGGTTATGATACAGGAATAGTCAGCCAGATCTATACACGCTGTTTTGGGTGCAGGTACTGCATGGGAGCCTGCCCCTACCATGCAAGGTATTTTAACTGGTGGGATCCTAAATGGCCCGAAGGCATGGAAAATTATCTCAGTCCGGATGTCTCTCCAAGAATGCGGGGGGTGGTAGAGAAATGCAGCTTCTGCTACCACAGATATCAGGAAGCAAGGGACAGGGCATATAACAGGGGTGATAAGGATGGTATAAGAGAGGAAGAGTACCAGACTGCCTGTACAACAGCATGCCCTGCAGATGCCATCATATTTGGAGATTTGAATAATCCACACCATGAAGTACATAGAATAGTGCATCCAGACCCGCATCCTGATCCTGCGAACAAGCATGTTGTCGGAAAATCAAAAAATCCAAAAGTTTTCAGACTCCTTGAAAGACTTGGAACAAATCCAAAGGTTTACTATCTTTCTGAACGGGAGTGGGTAAGAAAACTTGGAGATAACTATCTTGAAGGCGAGTGGGACAGATTTAAGAATCATCAGGGGACCTCATCCCATGGTTAGAATATTTAAAATATATAGTAGGAGTGAATAAATATGGATTCTGCATTAATACCTGAAGGTGCAAAACGCTGCTCTTTCCCAAAATTTTCAATTGGGATGGCCATTGTCGGTGCAGTCCTGCTCTGGGGCGTTTATGCCATGTTCCTCTGCTGGTTTAAAGGCTTAAACCAGACAAATATGAATGATTACTATGGATTTGCTCTCTGGATATGGGCTGATCTCGCTGTTATCGCAGTGGGAGGCGGAGCATTTTTCACTGGTTTGTTAAAGTATATCTTTAAAGTGGATGAATTGAAAAATATTATCAATTTTGCTGTTATCATCGGTTTTATCTGCTATAGCTCCGCTTTACTGATCCTTGCAATTGATATCGGGCAGCCCCTGAGAGGCTGGTTTATCTTCTGGCATGCAAATGTACATTCAATGCTGACGGAAGTTGCCTTTTGTCTCTCCTGCTATTTTGCCGTGCTGACAATTGAATTCATACCCAATATTCTTGAGAATAGGCAGGCGAATAAAGTGCCTTTTTTTCATCATCTTGCCCATAACATGCATGGTGTCATGGCTGTCTTTGCCGCAACAGGAGCTTTTCTCTCCTTTTTCCATCAGGGATCACTTGGAGGTGTGGCAGGTGTTATGTATGGAAGGCCCTTTGCTGTGAGGGACGGACTTCTGATATGGCCATGGACCTTTTTTCTGTTCACATGGTCAGCAGCAGCGTTCGGGCCGTGTTTTACACTTCTTGTAACAAAGATCACTGAAATGGTTACAGGCAAAAAACTTGTTAAAGATAATGTTGTCCATCTCCTTGCTAAAATTTCCGGATGGATGATCACAACATATATTATTGCTAAAATTATTGATACGGTTTACTGGGCATTTGTAACCGCCCCGAGCCTTGGATTCAAACTCAGCCATTTTTATACAAACAACAGTTTTTACGGGTACTGGATTCTGGTTACAGAGATTATTGTGTGCGGTGTTGTGCCGGGTATTCTTTTGATAAATAAATCAACAAGAGAAAATCCAACACTGCGTCTTGTTGCAATAATACTCGGGACAATCGGTGTCTGCCTTAACAGGTGGGTTATGGTGCTCCAGATAATGGCGGTTCCGGTAATGAGTTTTGATACCTGGGCACTTTACATTCCAAGCTGGCAGGAAGTTGCTACAACCATTCTGCCTGTAGCATATGGAATCATGCTGATTGCGGTTGCTTATAGATACCTGCCGGTGTTTCCCCAGGAAAAAGAGCTTAATCAATAGAGATTTGATGTAGAGGAGAGAGAATATGTTTCCATTTTGTTTTGAGTGGATATGGGATATTGGACATTTAATCTTTTTTGGAGGATTCTGGTATGCTATGGGTATTCTTGGGGTAGGTATGACATACTGTATTGCAAAAGCCGCCCTGGATACTTTAAATGACAGTGGAGACTCCCATTAAATAAACGAATTAGACACCAGAGATTCTACCCTTTTATTACCGTGTATCTTCAGGTGTTGATATAAACCTGAAGATACATTTTTTTGTGGAGGGCAAAGCATTCAACAGAAAGTGTGAGTCTACATTCTGCATACCCGGTTATCAGTATATTTCATAAACACCTCCACCCTGATCCTGATGATTAAAACACCTCCATGCACCATTGAGTGATATTATGTTACAACATATAGAGGCCGGCAGGTTTAAACCCGGAGATCTGATCCTCCCGGAAACGGAAATGGTCCGTTATTATGGTATCATCAGAATGATTGTTTGACCGGCCTTCCAGCAATTTTGATTTGATTTATGACACATGAGAAAAAAACCGGAAAACCAATGATAAGTGAGCAGACAGTCCAGGATTTGAAAGAGATCGCCGGCAGAGAAAATGTCTCAACTGAAGCTGCTGACAGAATTACCCATGCCTATGATGCCACCGGAAAAAAGCATTTGCCCGGGGTGGTGGTCTTTGCCGGTTCAACAGAAACGGTTCAGGGTGTGGTCAAACTGGCAAATGATACCCGGATACCGGTATTCCCCAGGGGGGCCGGCAGCGGGTTCAGCGGCGGAAGTCTGCCGGTTTATGGTGGTATTGCACTTGTTATGTGCGGGATGGATCGAATTATTGAGATTGATACCGACAACCTGACTGCTACGGTAGAACCCGGTGTTGTGACAGCGGTTCTGCAGCAGAGCGTTGAAAAACTCGGTCTCTTTTATCCACCGGATCCGGCATCAAAAGCGTTTTGCACCCTTGGCGGGAATGTGGCTGAGAATGCAGGCGGTCCCCGCTGTATCAAGTATGGCGTTACCCGGGAGTATATTCTCGGCCTTGAAGTGGTTACTCCCACAGGAGATATTATCCATACCGGCGGAAAAACCCTGAAAAATGTCGTGGGATACGATTTGACAAAATTGTTTGTCGGATCAGAAGGAACATTGGGAATTGTCACCAGGATTATTCTCAAACTGCTGCCAAAACCGGCTGCCAAAAAAACAATGCTTGTTCAGTTCAGTTCCATAGAGAGTGCAGCTGAGGCAGTTTCCACTATTATCAAAGCCAGAATAATTCCAACAACCCTGGAATTTATGGATGAAGCAAGCATTGAGTGCGTAAGGGGTAAAAGCACCATTAAAATCCGGAAAGCGTGCCGGGCCATTCTCATTATTGAAATAGACGGGGATCTTGAAACCCTTGATCCCCAGGCAGAGCATATCCTTAAACTCATAGAGACACATGATGTTCTCGATACCCGTAAAGCTGCCACAGACAAGGAATCAGAAGAGATCTGGCAGGTTCGCCGCATTATTTCACCCTCCCTTAAAAAGATAGCACCTGACAAGTTCAATGAGGATATTGTGGTCCCCAGATCTGAGATACCGGAGATGATTCGCAGGCTTGATGCGCTTTCCAGGCAGTTCAATATCCCCATTGTCAGTTTCGGCCATGCAGGCGACGGCAATATCCATGTCAATGTCATGGTTGACCTCAAGGAACCGGGAATGCCGGAAACCGCTAAAAAGGTACTGGACATGATATTTCAGGAAACCATTTCATTACAGGGATCAATTTCCGGGGAACACGGTGTTGGCACGGAAAAAGCAGCCTATCTCCCCCTTGAACTGAGCCGGCCAACCATACATTATATGCAACAGATTAAAAAAGCGCTGGACCCCAATAATATCCTCAACCCCGGGAAGATATTCCTGAAACAAAACCGTGTATGAGTCAGCATAAAGATCTAAAATCGTATGAGAAACAGATTCATGAGTGCGTCAAGTGCGGTGTATGTCATGCTCACTGTCCCACCTACTCAATACTCAAAAAAGAGGGGAGTGTTGCCAGGGGCAAGGTGACACTTGCGTCAGCACTGCTGGAAGGAGACATCGGGCTTGAAAAACAGTTTGAACGTGATATCAGTATGTGCCTCATGTGCGGATCATGTATGCATCACTGTCCCAATAAAGTGCCTGTCCATGAAATCGTGGGTGCGGCTCGCAGAAGAATTACCCATGAAAAAGGGCTCTCTTTATTAGGGAAATCCATATCAACCCTGCTGGGATCCAAAAAAGTGATGAAAAATGCTGCCAGAGCCGGTGCAGTGCTTTCGTCCCTCTTTTTTAAAAAAATCCCTGAGTCAAGCGGGCTTCGACTGCGGGTGCCGATTCCTTTCATGGAGAACCGGACCCTGCCGGAACCGGCCCGGCAGAACCTTTTTGAACGGGTCCCTGAATTTATTCAAGGAGAACCCGGAAAACCGGTGGTTGGTTTCTTTGCCGGATGTGCCATCACCTATCTCTATCCTGAAATCGGGGAATCTATGGTTTCCATTCTCACACGCCTGGGCTGCTCCGTGCATATACCTGCCTCACAGCAGTGCTGTGGACTGCCGGCTCTCTCTTCAGGAAACGGGGCACTTATGGAAACTGTTGCAGAGACGAATATCAAATCACTGAGCCAAAACAAGGTAGATTGTATCGTCACGGCATGCGCTTCGTGTAACAGCACTGTAGGGGAATATTACCGTTCAATGAAGTTGGATCGTCAAGGCCTTTCTGAAAATATATTAGATTTCAGCCTCTTTTTAAAACAGATGGGATTGTTTGAAAAATTGTCCCGGATGGAAAAATGGAAAAAGAGAAAAAAAATCACCTGGCATGACCCCTGCCATCTGAAAATCCAGGGCATCACACAGGAGCCCAGAGAGCTTCTCAAATCACTGCCCAATGTTGATTTTGCTGAAATGGAGGGGGCTGACAAATGCTGTGGTCTGGGGGGAACATTTTCTGTTTATCACTATAATGAAAGCAAAGCAGTGGGACTGCAGAAAATAGAGGGCCTTAAAGAAAGCGGTGCACAGTTCATTGTCACTGCATGTCCCGGCTGTATCATGCAGCTTCAGGACAGTATCAATCATGCCGGATTAAGGATAAAAGCAGAACACCTGCTGTCACTTCTGGCCGAAGCACTTGAAGAAACCCGTTAGTTCAACAGGCTTTCATGTCATGCCTCTTTTTCCAGACCAGATGTCATGCTATTTTCAGGTGATTGGATGATATCAATAAAAAAGGATTCCAAAAAAATACCCGGGAGGCGTTTTCATCTCCCGGGTATTGGGTTTTATTCAGCGGATGTTCAGATGGAATATTAATTAATGGTTATCTCTTTAAGCGCTTCTTTGGTGGTATCCTTTTTCAGGGTGAGTTTTAATATTCCATTATTAAAACTTGCATCCACATCATCAATGAGAAGATCATCGGAAAGGTTGAAGGAGCGTTTGAAACTACCGTAATGGATCTCCTTTCTGTAGTAATTGTCACCATCCTCCTTGTGCTCGGATTTTCGTTCGCCCTGAATGGTTAAAACTCTCTCTTCTATTTTTACTGAAATATCATCTTTGTTAAGACCAGGCAGCTCAACATTGAGAACAACCTTATCCTTTTCATTTATAATATCCACTGACGGGTACCATGACCCGTTATCCCTTGTTTTTAAAACAGGATCACTGAAAAAGTTATTAAAGGAATTTCCCCATAAAGCCAGTTCATTTAATGGATTATATCTTACAAGTCTCATGATTTTCCTCCTCTGTTTTATGATTTAATCATATTGTCTGTTCAGCATTTTATTGCTTTTTATTTCCATTTGAATTGAAATTAAGCATAAATTAGAATACGTCAAGTATAATAATTTAATTTTTTATTATATTACTAAATAACAATAAATTAAAAAAGTAATGGAAGGATTTAATGAATTTAATAAACTCCTTGCAGGAGTGATGTGCTCTATTTAATCTATTTTCCGGTTAGACTTTTTTTTTCCGCTCAAAATCCATACAGCAGCCCATATGAGAAGGACAGGAATAACGCCACAGGAGAAAAAAACAATAAAATTGTTTTCCCATGGTTTTAAAAAAAGGGCCATGCCCAGTGGATAAGCCAGGGTCACTACTATTAAAAATCGCAATTTAACTGAAAATTTTTCTATCTTTTTTCCATAAGATCTGTTTTTATCTGATTCTGGCTTAAATATCCTTGGCAAGATTAGGATACATGCTATCAACAATACTAAAACAAGAACTTCACTAACTCCTGTCACAATTTAATCCCTTAATATAGAGCGTTTTTATTGATAGTTATATTTCAAATATTGCCTTTTTTGTCAATTAGATTCGTCTCATTTCGAATATGTCCTGCAGATAATCCTATAATCCATCTTTATCATAAATTCTGCTGTTTCAGTCATGTATGCTATTTTAACAGGCTTCAAAATATGATATAAAGCCAGTTCCATGTATAGCGTAACAGGTGCTTATTGATTTTTAATGGGAGTTTGCCTGTTTTATTTTGACCTGATTACAGGATATTGTGAATTTAAGGGTATCAATGAACCCTAATATCAGCTGGCTTTTAATATATGTTTGATAATATATCCATACTGGCAGGCAGAAAAGCCATCAAAATAATCAGGGAGGAGGGATTGGATTTATCCCGGGTTAAAGTTCTTGCCGGTGCTTCCGGGTCTGCCAAGTTCCTTGTATTAACCGGAATTGACAGGGTTTTGGCAACTCTACTGAAAAACCGGACTGAACCTCTCTATCTTATCGGTACCTCTATTGGCGCTTTCCGGATGGCTGCCTTTTGCCAGGAAGATCCGCATAAAGCCATCGATATTCTGGAAAGGGAATATATTGAACAGCAGTATGAATTTAAACCTTCAAAAAAAGATATTCTCATGGAAGGAAAAAAAATTCTTGATTCATATATTAAAGAGAGTGACATCAATCACATCCTGAATCATCCTTTTTTAAAAATCAATTTTTTATCGTGCAGATGTAAAAATCTGCTTCAAAAAGAGAATTCTTCACTTCTATTGACAGGCCTGGGGCTTGCAGCAGGCGCCAATCTGTTTAACCGCAACCTGCTTGGTTTCTTTTTTGAAAGGGCGCTTTTTTGTAATGACCACTACCCTCCTCCTTTCTTTGCCATGGATCAGTTCCCCATGAGAATGCACGGATTAACAGAAACAAATTTTAAACAGGCACTTTTATCTTCCGGGTCGGTTCCGGTTATTATGGAAGGTGTTTCAGATATTGAAGGTGTGCCCGGAATGTACCGGGACGGCGGAATAATTGACTATCACCTGGATATCCCTTTTCTGCCGGGCAGTGACAGCCTTGTTTTATATCCCCATTTTTATCAAAAAATCACCCCTGGCTGGTTTGACAAAAAATTGAACCGGAAACCCTGTCAGAAAAATATGGAGAGTGTTGTGCTTGCAGCACCTTCAGATAAATTTGTCAATGAGCTCCCCTTTCGGAAAATTCCTGACAGAAAAGATTTTATCGACTTTCAGGGTAGAGACAGGGAACGGATAAATTACTGGGAAACCGCTGTCAGAAAAAACAGAAAGCTGGGGGATGAATTTGCCGAAGCCGTGGAATCAGGTAAAATAAGAGATATTGTTAAACCGCTGTAACTGAAGTTATTTTCTGACGACTGAACCAATAAATTTTTCCATTGCATCCAATACGTTCTCTTTCTGGTCTAGGTGTGGTGAATGTCTGCAGTTGTCCAGCAGAAGGGTTTGAATGTTTCTTACTTTTCTCTTTATTGTCTCTATCTGTTTTTCTGTGCCATATTGATCTTCTTTTCCCTGTATGGCCAGCATGGGAACTTCTATTCTGTCTAAATATTTTTCAATATTCCACTGCATGAATTCTGGATGAAGCCAGACATCGTTCCAGCCTCTGAATGCATTTTCAGTGTTTCTGCCATGATATTTTTGAAGCCCTTTTTTTAAACCATGGTGTTCATAATCTGTTTTTGCCTGCCTGATGCAGTCCACCGTAATCTGTTCGCAGAAAACATGTGCCGCTTCGGTAATCAATCCTTTTAACCCTTTTGGTTTTTCAATATAAGGAGTTCCGCTGAAAATGATGCCGATTGAACCGCCGTCTGAATGTCCAATGAGTATGTATTCTTTTATATGAGCCTCTTCAATTATGAGCGGGAGTATTTTTTCTGCCTGTTCATGCATGAAATTGAGTTTCCATGGCAGGGGAGAAGCGTCTGATCTGCCGTAACCGAACCTTGAAAAGACAAGGGCAGGGCACCTGGTTTTTCTGGAGAGTTTTTCTGGAAAATCTTTCCACATGGTTGTGCAGCCAAGACCTTCGTGAAGAAAAATAAGAGTCGGGAAGTCATTTCGCACATCTTGACAACGGTGCCAATTAATTTCTATTTTTTTTTTATCAACCAGTAAATAATCTGTCATATCTGTCACATGATTTCTGCATGGTTCAATTTTGATTGAATATTTACTCTGTTTATCATAAAAACCCTTCACGATAAATTAAAAACAGGATATCATGCAATCCTTTCATATATATCTGAACAGGAGAAGGCTGACAGATTGTGCAGAATCTGAAATTTTGAAACGTAAGGAGTTTTTTAAATGAAATATACAGGAGCACATGTAAGTGCAAAAGGCGGGGTTGAAAATGCCCCTGTTAATGCCAGTGCCATAGGCGCTAATACCTTTGCTGTATTCACAAAGAACCAGAGACAGTGGGCGGCAAAACCCTTGACAGCTGAGAATATTGAGCTTTTTACAGCAAATTGTCAAAAATATGGAATCAATCAGGATAAGATTCTTGCCCATGATTCATATCTGATTAATCTTGGACATCCTGAATCAGGGGGGCTGGAAAAATCAAGAAAAGCGTTTGTTGATGAGATGCATAGATGTGAGCAGCTCGGAATTAAAATGCTCAATTTTCATCCTGGCAGCCACCTGAAAAAAGTTTCTCAGGAAAAATGCCTGGTCACTATTTCAGAATCCATCAACAAAAGTCTTGATATGACAGGTAAGGTAACCGCTGTTATAGAGAATACAGCAGGGCAGGGCACGAACATGGGATTTACCTTTGAGCAGATTGCAGCAATTATTGATAAAATTGAAGATAAAACCCGCATTGGAGTCTGCATTGATACCTGCCATGCATTCAGTGCCGGATATGATCTGAAAAATGCTTTTGAGAAAACATGGCAGGAGTTTGACAGCATAATCGGGTTTAAATATCTTAGAGGCATGCATCTCAATGATTCTAAAAAAGCGTTATCTTCAAGAGTCGACCGCCATGAGAGCTTAGGCAGGGGTACTCTGGGTAGGGATGTTTTTAAACATATCATGCAGGATCAGCGGTTTGATGATATTCCCCTTATCCTTGAAACTCCTGACAATGGTATCTGGGCAGAGGAGATAGCTCTTCTAAACAGCTTTGCAGATGAGCAGACAGATGTTTAAACGTATTTGGCTCAGCTGAAACTGTTTAAACGTCATACGTTTTCATCATAAACTCGTACGCTTTCTGTATTTCAAGAAATTTTTCATTGGCAAGATCGGAAAAATCTTTCCCAAGATGAGATACCTTATCCGGATGATATTTTTTTATTGCCTGTTTATATGCCTTTTTAATCTCCTCTCTGTCTGCATCCGGAGCAACACCAAGAATTTCACAGGGTGATTGAGTTCTGCCAGGAGATCTTTTTCTGTGCCGGTTATGGAAGTCATCTGTAGAGTTTTCTTCTGTTCTTCTGGCCTTTTTTGAAGTAAAACCGGCATTTCTCTTGTGAAACATTTGATTAAAGGGATTTATTCTGTTTAAAAAATAGTTTGGCAGCTTTCCATATCGTATTAAATAATAGATCGTACCAAGTACAGCGCCGTCATCCAGCCATCCTACAATGGGAATTAAAAATTCAGGTATGAGATCCACCGGGCTGGCAAGATAGGCAAGACCTGTTATGATTAAGACTATTTTAAGGTATATATTCAAAAGATTACTTTTTGTTTAAAACATCTATCATTGTGTAAAGTCTTTTTACTGGATCACTTTTTTCAAGTTTTTCTTCAAGAAACACAACAGCATCAAAGGTTCCGCTCACATATATATCTCTTCCATTTATATTGTGTTTGAATTCAAATACGGCAGATCCATCTTCTGCTGTAAGCGTGTATGTATGCCATCCATGACCGCTCAGGTATTTCTCGGGTATTTTCAGCTCTTTTTTTTGAGTCTCCGGGTCTCTTATCATCTCAATATCATCTACACTGAACTCCGGGCCAAGCTTATTAAAATATTCAACCATGGCTTTTGCCGTTCCGGAAGTGTCTGCCTTACCGTTTTGATGGCTTTCAACAATCTCAAGAGAGTAACCTTTAAACAGGCCGGCAAAGGTATCTGCGGCATATTTCATCATTGCCTGGAAGCCCACAATCTGTTTTGCCATGTTCGGTGCAATAACAGCCGGCACTGAACCCTGGTTCACAGTCTGCTCAAGTTTATTTCGGTCCCCTCCTGTTGTTCCCATCACAAATGGTATTTTATTTTTAGTATAAAAGAGTGCATTTGAATTAACCGCACTCGGGTGTGTATAATCAATTGCTATAAAGGGCGTAAAAAGAGATATGATCTCTTCTGTTTTCTCCTGCCGGATGTCCGGTTTTAAAAGCTCAAATCTTGTGTTGCCGATATTGACAGACGCTTCTTCAATCTCTTCTCCTGTCAGAGAAAATGGAACCACATTGAATCTTTCATCCTTTAAAGCGGCTTCTGCCATTATCCTGGCGACATTACCGGGAAGTCCATTGATCATGATATTTATTTTTTTCATTTTTTACCTCTCCTTTGCTTTTTGAAAGATTGTATGCAGGATACAATCCTGAAGATAATCCTTTAATTGAAAAAATTACCATTTAGCAGCGGTCTGCTCAACTAATTTTAACATCTTTGGTAAATTATTATCAATTGTGCTGATATGGGTCACTATTTTTTTTATACTTTTTACAGCTGCGGGAATATGCTGTTCAAATGTTTTTTTATTTTTTTCCATGGTTAAAAAACTGAATGCTCCCAGGATCTGCATATTTCTTGTTAAACAGCAATAGTGAAAGCACTGTATAAAATATTGCTTCTCCTGCTGTTTTAATTTTAATTGTTCCATTGCATACAGCAGGAGATTCCCTGCTGTCTCATCGTCAAGATTAACATAAGGATCGATTAATAAGGAAGCAAGGTCATATTGTAACGGCCCTGATCTTGCACCCTGGAAATCGATAAAATGAATGCAATAACCATTTCTGTCCTGACTTACCATAATATTTCTTGACTGCATATCACGGTGCATTAAACCGGTAAATCCATATTTCAGAGCATTGTCTGCAATCTGGTTGAATTCATCAGCCAGCTCATGATAAACCATTTTAACTTTCAGATATTTTTGTATAAAATATTCTAAAAAATAGCAGCACTCTTTTTCCAGAATCAACTCCTTTGAATAGTCTGGAGTCTGGCATGTCCACTCTTTTTTAAAATTTTTAAACCCATGGATCGAGAAATCAATGAGTTTGTCAATGACCCTTCTGTAAAGAACTGATATCAGTTTTTCATCTTTTTTTTCATTTACAATGGTTTCAAGGTGAATATTGCCAAGATCTTCAAGAATCACCATACCTGAAAGTTTGTCATAATTGTAAATAGCAGGGGTGCATATTTTCCCGGATTTAAAGGCAGATTCAGTTGAAGAGCAGGCATCCGGTATGCCGGACAGATGGTTGCCTATATTGATAAAGGCATTTATCTGATCACGCTCACTGCTCTGGGGCATGCAGATATCGTGATCAGAAACAATAAATGATCTGGCGTGGTGTATGACTCTGTACCACTTCCTGTCAGAACCGTCTCCAGCAAGTTTTTCAACCTCTATTTCACTGATATGATAAAGATCTAAATTAAACTGGGATGCCGCCAGTAACAGAAGAGAGGTCATGGAGTATGAATCTATTGTTCCAATATCAGACCAGAAGATATTTTTATCAATAAAGGCTTTTATCTTCTTTTGGGGAGTGAGTTTCTCATAAATTTCAATGCTTGAGAATATTTTTTTTTCTGTTTTATCCGGCATGGAGCTGAAAATTTCAGGGGATAAAACCTGGATGCCTGTAAATGCCAGTCCACTGTTCTCAGTATTAAAATCAATAATACGGTTTTTGTCATCAACAGCGACTTTATTGAATTTTTCATGATCATGCAGAACCAGGGTGGCCAGCGAGTCTGATCTTTTATGGAAATCATATACCTTCCTGAGATCAATACTGGAAATAATATCACTGTTTATTACAAAAAACCGGCTGTTTTGCAGAAAAGGTCTGACGTTGGCTATGGCACCACCCGTACCAAGTATCTCAGGCTCATGTATCAGTTTGATCATACTTTTGAATCTGTTATGTTGAATAAAATCATCTATTTTTTCGTTAAGATGGTGGGTATTGATAATGATCTGGCTGCATCCGCACTTAACCAGCTGCTCAATGGCATGATCAAGCACCGGTCTGGACATTAAGGTAAAAAGCGGTTTTGGGATGGTTTTTGTATAAGGGAGTAATCTGGTACCAAAACCAGCTGCAAGTATCATTGCTTTCATGGTTACATTGAAATTAAAAGGATTAACCGGTCAATAATGGTTTTGTAGAAGTCACTCTGTATCTTATCTTCGGTTTTGACAATAGATGCTTTAGTAAAAAAATTGGCGGCATTTTTATAATTGATGTGGGAGAGGGATTCTTTCAGTGTTATCTGTTTTGATTTGTAGAGTTTTGTGCCAAGAGCATGAATTTTTTTAACCCTGTCTTTTCCCTCATGTTTATCCGGTCCGAATTTTTCAAAATATAGAAGTGTTGTTTTATAGGATTCTAAAAATGATAATAAAAAAGCAGCAAAAAATTTAAGCTTTCTTATTCCTTCTGAAGTGATATTAAACATATCATAGTCAGATGGATCAGGTACAATGATGCCATCATTGATAAATCCTTTAAGTGCTATTTCTATCTCTTCTTCAGGGGTGGTATCCTCATCAAAGAAAAATTCATCTGTAAACATTTTTTCAAAAAACTTAAACCGTGTTAAAAGATCTGAAGCGGAAAATTGAATTCTGTCAATTTCAAGTATGGCAACAGCAGTATACGCATAATTGATAAAAAATGAGATTACAGAGTTTTTATAGTAGTCGAGTATGGGTCTTTTATTGTCTTTAACTATAAAAACAGTATGCTTTGTAAGCTCTTCGTCATCTTCATCTGCAAGCTCAATGAAATTTCGTTTGATAAAGTTGTTTATGACTGAATTGAGCGTATTATCAGGGTCGATCAACAGAAATTCAGAGAGCTCTGCATTCATGAATATGAGCATATTCATATAGGTCTCGATCCGTGCACTCATCAGCTCTTTTGTAAAGCTGTTTTTGGGACAGTTTAATACAGCACTTGCAATGATGCCATGGGGAGTGGCCACAGCATTTTTATTGATTGAATTGATAAGTTTATATCCAAAGTTTTTTACAAAATTCATATACTCTTTGTCAGAAGTTTTTGAAATTTCGAAATTTTTTTCCTTGATATAGTTCTTAATTGATATGGGTTCATTAAATCTCATATAGACTTTGCCGTATTTCTTTTTTAGAAATTTACGGGCATTGATAAGGCCTTTGAGAGTTTCAGGACTTTTTTTCCCTCCTCCAATCTCTTTTAGATAGGCATCTTCTTCCAGGACCCGGTCATAACCGATAAATATCGGTACAAAATAGAGATCACTGCAGGCTTTTTTATGATATGCATTTATCAGCATTCTAAGGCCCCCTGGTCTTGGAGCAAGCAGTTTGCCTGTTCTGCTCCTGCCGCCTTCAATAAAAATTTTTATGTTAAAACCTTCATATAAAAGTTTTTGAAGATATGATGCAAAAATTTTTGAATAGAGAGGAAATCCTTTAAATGTCCTTCTGATAAAAAATGCCCCTCCTCTTCTGAAAAGAGGGCCTAAAGGCCAGAAAGAGAGGTTCTTGCCCGCAGCTATATGGGGACACGGCATATTGTTCTGGAACATGATATATGGAAGCAGCAGGTAATCTAAATGACTTTTATGGCATGGAACAAGAATGAGAGGCGCTATTGTTGATTTTTCTCTCATCCTGTTAATTTCCTCCTGGTTGACAATCAGTTCATCAAACAGATTTTTAAATACCCATGTTAAAAGCCAGTTTCCAAAATTAATGATCTGCAGGTTATAATTTGCCGCTATCTCTTTTATATACACACTTGCTTTTTTATGGGTTTTTGTCAAAGTGAGATTATTTTTGGATGCATAGTCAGCAAGGTATTCACGAAGGGACTGCTGGGTCAGGATATCTTCTGTGATTTCCTGCCTTGATTTTAACACCGGTCCTGTTATACTTTTAGTCTGCCTGTTCAGTATATGAACAAGATGGCTTCTCAATCTGTGAGACTGGAATTCTGAATTCAGCTGTTCTATGTCAGGCTGGTTTATGAATTGTATTAAATTTACAGGAGTGGCAAATTCAACTTTTATCTTGTCAGGGTATCTTATTATGGTGATCAGCCGTTTTAAGAATCCAGGTTTCTCATGGGTCCCGAAAAGAATATCTGTTATGCTGGGATCATTCCTCATTGGTTTTGTAATATAAATAATATTTTCCGGGATAATGATAATGGGCTTGTCAATATTTTTTTGAAGTTCAATCAGTATAAAAAGGGGGTCAGGGCTTGACTTGATAAACCGTTTATAGAAATCATCCTCTTCAATGAGACTTACAAATCCGGATGTTCCTTTTAACAGCTCCTGTGATATATAATCGGATGAGTAAGCATCATTGAATTTAAAATTATGAAGAAAGTAGTCAATATGACATAAAAAGAACTGGAAAAGGCGTTTTACAGACAGAAGAAAAAAGAACCTGAAATCAAAACCAAACTGTGGATATGGAAGATCAAGTGCCTTGAGTTTAGTGTTGTAGTATATAAAATCTAGGTATCTTTTATGCTTGCTTGCATAAACAACAATGGAATCTGTATCAACTTCTTTAATTTTTTTTATATTATGCTCATCAAAATCCAGCTTGTGTACCAGTCGTGCAATAAGGCGTTTTGTAAAGAAACCATAGTTGCCGGGATACGAACATAAAAAATGATCATAGGTATTACCCAGCATATATCTTATTGCACAGCGTATTCTAAACCTCAGGTTCAGAATAGCGTTTTTCAGCAATTGGAATAATTTCATTATTTTTCCTTTTAAGGAATTTCAAAAATAGTCGAATGTTGATCTTTGAATATAATATTTAATTATATAAACAAGTTCTAAGCTAAATTATCAGAGGTTTCCAATAATGGCAATCTTAAAATGAAAACTATATGGAAATCAGCTGAGGTGAATATTCAATTTCCATATTTAATAAATGGATTCCCTGTAAGAACAATTTTTAACTTATCTGTTCAAGGAATGTATCAGGTTCCAGCTGTTAACGTTACTGCGCAGGAAAGAGGATATAAACAGAAAAGCAGATGACCATTCTGCTGATAAAAATGTGTTCATATAAAATCTGCCAATAGCCGGAAATGAGCAATAAATTAGCAGGGTAATTTAAAATAGTCTTGATTAATGCAGGCCCATGTGTTAATTTTTCTATTTCAAAATAAGATTATTGATTGGTTATATTAAAATAAATTATCAGGATTGAATTTTAGGAGGATATGGAACATGAAAACATTAATTGGCGGAGCAATTGCAGTACTTCTCGGTGTGGTTGGTTTGGCTGTCTGGTTTAATCAGTTTCTGACAATACTGGCGGGAACTATTCCACCTGTTTTACTGCTGGGTGGCGGACTTGCCCTTTATCTCGGATTTGATGAACTCAAAGACACCTGGAAAAAAGATGAAGGAAGTGATTTCTCTTCTGAGGAAGATGATAAAGCAAAAATTAAAGAACTTGAAAAAGAGATCAACGAGTTGAAGAAAGCAAAATAGTAATAGTTTATGCGCAGCTGTTTCAGTTTGATCATTAAAAAAGGCTCTGGATTTATCCAGAGCCTTTTTTAATGGCAGATGTGGCAAGAAAATCTGCTACTTCGTTCTCTTTAATTCCAGCATGCCCTTTAACTTTGATAAAGGAGAGATTGTCAAACCTGCTTAACAGTGAACGAATCTCCATGACAAGTTCCTGATTTTTTTTCGGTTTCCATCCCTTTGTCAAAAGTCCGATGGAATAACTGGAATCTGAAAAAATACTGACAGGCAGGTCATTTCTTTTTAACTCTTCAAGGGCAACTTTTATTGCAGTCAACTCTGCAATATTATTTGTTGCATGGCCGATATATTTTGAGATTTCCCTTTTTTTATCCCCGTAAATCAGGAGAATTCCAATGCCTGACGGCCCGGGATTACCTGAGGAGGCACCATCTGTATAGATTCTAATGCAGTTGTCCGGCAGGCGGGTTGCATTTTCCGGTTCCACAAGCTGTGATTTTGCTTTTCTGCCTGAATCTGAATGTTTTAAGCCTTTTGTTTTTGAAGGAGTGGCGAATTCCTCTGGTTTCAGATTCTCAAATTTTACTTTATACTCATAATCCTGCATTAAATTGTATTTAATTAAGACCCTGCCACTCTCTTTTACAAGATTTCTGTTTTTATCAACCCGGGCCCACACCTTGTTTCCTTTAAAGCTCATTCTTTTCCAGTGGGCTTCTTTTTTAATATTATCAGTCATATAAATAGTATTTTTCAGAAATGGATTTGAAAGGTTCAAGTTCTTGATCCCACTGATCTGACATTCGGGTCAGATCTTCAAGGTTCATCAATTTTTCTCTAATGGACCTGCTGCCAAGAATCAAATCAAGAGGCTTTTTTTCATACTCATACTCATATGGCGGTTCTTTTAATTTAAACTCATTCCTGTGATGTTTTACAATCAGCTGCATCAACATCAAAGAGGAGATAAAAGGCTTGAACGCTTCACGGTCTGTTATATGGATGTGAAAGCCTCTGCAGGCATTTTGCTGCCATTTGCCGGAAGTGGGTTCAAAATTAACAGGGCGAAGGACAGCTCCCTTTATGAATCGGTCTGCTTCAGGCTTAATTTTTTCTATATCAAGAAAAGGAGCTCCAAACTGTTCAAAGGGCAGGGTGGTGCCCCGTCCTTCAGATATATTCGTACCTTCAAGGATAACCTGTCCAGGATAAACCATGCAGGAGTCTGCAGTCGGCAGATTCGGTGAGGGAGGTATCCATACACGGCCTGTATCAGGCCAGTACATCTCTCTTTTCCAGCCTGACATTGGAATTATTTCAAGTTCACAACCCAGATTGAACTCCCTGTTGAAAAATTGTGAGATCTCTCCAATGGTTAATCCATGGCGCATGGGAATGGGAAATCTTCCAACAAAGGAGGCATATTCTTTTGAAAGAATACTCCCCTCAATCTGCATGCCTCCAATGGGATTTGGACGGTCCAGAATAACAACCTTTTTATTTAAACTGGCTGCAAGCTCCATACAGTAGGAGACCGTATAAATAAATGTGTAAACCCTTGTGCCCACATCCTGGATATCAACCAGGAGAATGTCTATGTTGTCAAACATCTCTTTTGCCGGGATTCTGGAAACTGAATAAAGGCTGTAAACCGGTATGTTCAACTGCGGTTCAATAATATGTCCTGATTCAACCATATTATCCTGTTTTTCAGCATAAAATCCGTGCTGGGGTGAAAAAAGGGCGTTCAACTGTCCCGGGAATTTATCAGCAACAAGTTTTGAAGCATGATTGAAGCTTCCATCAATGGATGCGGGGTTTGACAGAAGTCCCAGACGTCTGTTGCCAATGTAGTCAGGTGGGTCAGCAATAAGGCTTTCCAGTCCAAAAATAAGATTTTTTTCAATGGGAGTCATCATTTTTTTCAAATCTGTTTAATTAAATAGAAACATTAACAATATCATAATTATTGACAAAATTTCAAATAATAATTAGATATTCCATGATCTGAAGCCATAAAATAGTGGTTTCCGGATTCGGTTATCGTTTTGAAGAGCTGTTTTTGCTGTTAATGCTAATGAACCAATGGAATGTGCAAATGAAATTTTCAACCAGTAAATATATTGAAAGTATAAAGAAATATGAGCCCGGCAGACCGATGAACGAGGTCGCCCGGCAGTATAACCTTGACAAGGTCGTAAAACTGGCATCAAATGAAAATCCAGTGGGATTTTCTCCGGGAGTGAATAAAGCAGTTGCTGATGCCATGGGAGAGATGAACCGATATCCGGAATCAGGAGCTCATGTGTTAAACAGCAGGCTTGCTCAAAAATATGATGTCTCCTCTGAAAATATTGTTATTGGAAATGGTTCAGATGATATTATTTCACTTTTATGTCATGGATTTTTAAATGAGGGAGATGAAGCTTTAATGCCTCTGCCTTCTTTTTTAATGTATGAAATCTGTGTGAAAATTTCAAAAGGGGTTCCTGTAATGGTGCCTTTAAATGATTTTACAACTAATCTTAACGGTATAGTTGAAAAAATATCATATAAAACAAAACTGATTTTTATTACCAACCCGTTTAACCCCACCGGAAGCACGATAAGTTTTGATGAGTTCAGCGAGTTTGCAGAGAAAGTGCCCGAGAATATTATAATTGTGGTGGATGAGGCATATATTGAATTTATAAGAGACCCTGATATTTATGACTCCTTGAAAAATCCGCTTAAGGACCGGCGTGTTGTCTCTTTAAGAACATTTTCCAAAGCATATGGACTGGCCGGTTTCAGGGTGGGATATGGCATAATGGATGCGCAGATAGCTGGAGTTTTAAACAGTATAAGGCAGCCCTTTAATGTAAATTCGCTTGCCCAGGTTGCAGCAGTTGCAGCACTTGAAGATGAAGATTTTCTGGATATGAGTATCCGGACCACCCATGAAAGCCTTGATTTTCTGTTCAAGGAGCTTGAAAAGAGTGATATACACTGCCTGCCGACTCAGTCTAATTTTTTCATGCTGGACACTGAAACAGATGCAGGAGATGTTTTTGAAGAGATGTTAATGCGTGGAGTTATTGTAAGATCCATGAAATCATATGGGTTTGATACGTTTTTAAGGGTAAACACAGGTACACATCAGGAAAACGCTATTTTTCTCAATACATTAAAAAAAGTATTAACAAAAACAGGGAGTTAAAATGGCTTCACAAATAATAACAATTGATGGTCCTGCAGGTGCGGGAAAGAGTACTGTCAGCAGGCTTTTATCTGAAAGACTCGGAATAATCTATGTTGATACAGGAGCCCTGTACAGGGGCGTTGCCCTTGAAATAAACCGTCAGAACATTGAGTGGGAAAATGATTCACTTCTTGCCTCATTTTTAAAGACACTGGATCTGAATTTTGTAATGGATGGTGACTCTTCTCTCTTAATCTCTTCAGGTCGGAATATCACCGACTTTATCCGGACTCCGGAGATATCAATGCTGGCATCCGCTTCTTCTGCAAATCCCATGGTCCGGACCGCACTGCTTGATATTCAAAGAGATATAGCCAAGGAGAAAGATGCTGTTTTTGAAGGAAGAGATATGGGAACAGTAGTTTTTCCTGAAGCACGGCATAAATTTTATCTTTTTGCAGACCTGAATGTCCGTGCAAAAAGACGATATGATGAAATAGCTGATGAATCAAAAAATATGGAGAAGATTACAAAAGATATGAAAACAAGGGATGATAATGACTCCCGAAGGGAAACAGCTCCTTTGAAACCGGCTGTCGATGCCGTTAAAATTGATTCCACTTATTTGAACATTAACCAGGTTGTTGAAAAAATGTTAAAAATTATTGAAAACAGGTGATGCAGACGTCAGGCAGCTTCACTCTCTCTTTAACACGCAGAGTAAAGCCGGATATCTATCTCTTTTAACTCTATTATTTAATCCATTTTATTGCAGACTGTTTTCTTGATGCGGTATTTCTGTGCCTGTATGCAGGGTATCCCATGATAATGGATGCATAGACCATGCGCTTTTTTGAAAGCCCGATAAGATTTCTCAGTTTTCTGTTGTATTTTAATGATAGATTTAAAAAACCGATATAACAGCTCCCAAGCCCTGCTGAATAAGCATAATTCATTATATTGGCTGCTGCAATATTACAGTTTTCATTTGAAAAGATACCGCCTTTTGGAGCATGGACAAGAACTAAAGCAGGGGCATTGTGAAGGATAAAATCTCTGCCTTTTTCTGCCTCATCAATATAATACTGCATTGGATCAAGATATCTTGTGATGGCGGTTGAAGCAGGAAAGAGTTTTATGAATTCATATATCAGATTTCCAGGAAATTTTTTTTTAAAATAAAACGTTTTTACAGCAAATCTAAAAACGGTCGCTGCAATTGTTTTTAAGCGTTTTTCTTCAGTAATAATAATATAATCTATATTCTGGGAGTTGCTTGCAGTTGGAGTATGATTTGCAAGATCTATTATTTTTTTCATTAATTCATCAGGAATTTTTTTGTTTTTATACTGCCGGATGCTTCTTCTCCCCCTGATAATAGTTTCATATATCTCGGGCTTGATCAAAGATATATCTATGTTTTTTATCTGTCTGGAATCAAGCCCCTGGTGTTCTATTGCATTCTGCGGGCACACAGCAAGGCAGTGGCTGCATAAATTGCAATCTTCAGGTGAAACAGCCCGGGGTGTACCTTTTACATCTCTCCAGACCGCAGAAACACACTCCTTTACGCACAGCATGCAGTCTGTACATCTCTCTGAGTTTTTTTTTATTGTAAACGTCATTTAAGATTGTGTCCTTAACCTTTATACTTGTGTGGTGTTCAACCACTCTATCATATTTAAAACGTTTTTTTTAAGTGATAAGGATAATTTTGTCAAATAAAACAATTTTCTAAAATTGTTTTTATCAACCCGTCTTGATCCAGGTCGTCTTATCCGCCCTGAAGCCTGAATCAGACAATCCAGGTCTCCTATGTTAAAAAAGAGGGGAGATTTTTCATTACCTCAAGGGTGTTAATCTCTTTTATGTATAGAGGGTGTTTTTAAAAAAGATGCCACTGCAATTGCAATACCGGTCAGTAAGGCACACATCCAGAATGCCGTACTGAATGAGCCTGTTGTGTCTGCCAGAAAACCAGCCAGAGCAGGGCCGGCAATCTGGCCTGCACCAAAGAAGAGAGTGATAAATCCAAAGGCTTTTACTGCCATGGCCGGTTCTACATAATCACCGACAGCGGCAGACATAATAGTCGGGATACTCCATACCGACAGTCCGAATATTCCAATTGAGGCATATAGGAAAAAGTCTGGCAGATCTGCTGCTGCAAGTGCATATGCAAGTGTGAACAGACCATAGACGATCACCATGCCTGTTTTTCTGCCGAGTTTGTCAGATATCCATCCAAATAAAGGACCGGATAATATGGAGAGAGCGCCAACAACTGCCCAGAATTTACCTGCAGCACTTTCGCCAAACCCTCTTTCATTTACCATTGCAGTTACAATAAAGGTTACATAAACGGCATAGGTTGCCCCGAAGAATATGTAAATGCTTCCCAGATGCACCATGATCCACCTGGAACTCTTTTCCGGCCCGGATGCCCTGCTGTCCGGTATAGCTGTATTATCGGCTGAACCCAGTGGTTCAAGTCCTTTTTCTCCTGGATCATTACTCAGGAAATATGCGGCAACCCCTGCAATAAGAATTGAGATGACACCGATGGTTAACCAGCCGGTCCGCCATCCTTCAGCTCCTGATACAGAGTTTATCCATGGTATGAACACTCCGGTCAGTACAATTGCAATGCCATTTCCGGAAAGCATGGTTCCTGCAGCACGACCACGGGTTGTTTTTAAAAACCAGTGTGAAACCAGTCCCATCATGGGTATATTGGCAAGACCGGATCCTATTCCGGTCGTCATATAAAGTATCATTATTTCTGTAAATCCCATGGCACGGCTGATTAATATCATTGAGGCCCCTACCATAATCAATCCGATTGTTATGGTACGGCGGGCTCCCAGGGATCTGGCCACGATACCGGCAAGGATAACTGAAATCATGTATCCGACAAAATTTCCAGTTCCGATAAGCCCCATCTGAGAATAATTCATATCAAGAGAAGCTCCCATTGAAGGTAAAAGCATACCTAAAGAAAATCGTCCCAGGCCAAGACAGGAAAAAAGAACACACATTCCTGTTAACGCTATGACCCAGGCATAATGAAACTGACGAGTCTTCATAGAATTATATTTTTTTTGTTCCATCTGTTTTTCCTGGTGATCCTTTTTATACATTTTTTCAAGTAAGAGAGCTGGATATTATTCAGATCTTTATTGATTTATTCAAAAATTGAGTCAGGCTGTTTTTCTGTATGTTTTTGATAAATCTTATACTCAATATTTTCCATGCTTACAAGAATCAAATAATAATGTCTTCTTTTATTCTGTTGATCAGCAATGAATATCCTTTTGTCATTATCAGCTCGAAAAAGAGTTAAATGATCAGGACTTTTTGTTAAAAAAATAGTTCCCATATTAAAATAATTCTTTATTTTTCCTTGACATTATAAAAAGCTAATTCTATATTGTTCTATAGAACTATTACAATAATATGCTATGAATGCAGATTGGTAAAAAATGAATTCATAAGCGCTATCTGGCTGCAGGTTTCAGGGAATGTAAACGTATAAAACTGCCAGAAACAATCTGAAATGGATCATATAAGAACAAGGTTTGAGCAGAAGGAGGTGGCTGATTATGATAGATTTCAAACTGAATCCCAAAAGCGGGATTCCGTTTTACAGACAGATCATTGATCAGATCCGGTATGGGATGCTGGCAGGAAAACTGAAAACAGGTGAACAACTGCCCACTGTCAGATCCCTGGCCGTAGAACTCAAAGTTAATCTCAACACGGTGAGCAAAGCCTATCGAGAGCTGGAAATCCAGAATGTTCTGGAAACACAGCAGGGTACAGGCACTTTTATCGGTCATGCAAAAATTCAGATACCAGAGGAGGAGAGGAAAAAAAAACTGATCAGTATCTGTTCTGAATTTTTAAGCATTGCCTCAAGTTATGGATTTTCCATAAATGATATAATTTCACAATTACATCAAGAACAAGGAGGTGAAAAATGAAAGACCAGGACAATCAGTGGAAAAAAGTTAAATGGTTTAATCCTTTTTCAATAGCCGTTTTTATTGTGCTTGGTTCCATGTTCCTTATTCTGGCAGTTGTAGAGTATATTCATGTTATCCCTGCTGCTGCAGGTGCAATTATCTCTCTTTTTCTTGCATCAAGCATACAGATTGCAGATCAATGGGAAAAGGCAGTTGTGCTGAGGCTTGGGAAATATAGAGGGCTGAAAGGCCCTGGCATTTTTTTTATCATTCCCATTATTGACCGGGTGGATGCTTTTATTGATCAGCGGGTGAGGGTGAACGATTTTTCTGCAGAAAAAACACTGACCAGGGATACCGTGCCGGTGAATGTGGATGCAGTGGTGTACTGGACAGTATGGGATGCGGAAAAAGCAGCCCTTGAGGTACGTCAATATGGCAAAGCCGTAACCCTGATAGCAAAAACCGGATTGCGGGACATGATTGGTAAACATGAACTGGCAGAGCTTCTTCATCACCGGGACAAGATTGCCGATGATCTTCAAAAGCTGCTTGATAAGCATACCAATCCCTGGGGCATCTCCTGCCAGAGTGTGGGAATCAAGGATATTGTGATTCCATCATCCCTTTCCGATGCCATGAGTAAACAGGCGCAGGCCGAAAGGGAACGCAAGGCCAGGATCATACTGGGAACAGCTGAAACAGAGATTTCCGAAAAATTTGCCATTGCTGCGGAAAAATACAAGGACAACCCAATAGCGCTGCAGCTTCGCGGAATGAACATGCTCTTTGAGGGATTAAAAGAGAAAGGCTCATTAATCATCGTGCCAAGTTCTGCTCTGGAATCCATGAACCTGGGCAGTGTCGGAGGGCTGGCAGCATTGGCCAATCAAAATGCTGCCGCTGCTGGACCCAAAACTGCTTGAAGTATCACATTAATTTAAGTATAGATATTGCCCTGAGATAGAATAGAACGCAGCATGTATGCATAGGAAATAAAATAAATTATTATGGATCAATTTTATACACTTACAATGATCTTCTCCATTATCTCTTTTGGATTGGCTTCGACCCTGACACCCGGACCAAACAATATGATGCTTTTATCATCAGGACTGACGTTTGGATATAAAAGGACTATCCCCCATGCTTTGGGGGTTAATTTCGGATTTCCTGTCATGGTCATCTGCGTTGGACTGGGTCTGGGTAAATTGTTTGAAGTTTTCCCGTTTATTTATGTTGCTTTAAAAGTGGTCGGAATCGGTTATTTGTTCTGGATGGCATGGCATATTGCCAATACAAAAGGCTCACTTGATACAGATAACACAAAAGATAAACCCTTCACTTTTTTACAGGCCGCACTATTTCAGTGGATCAATCCCAAAGCATGGGTGATGGCGGTCACATCAACTGCTGCATTTATCACTGATCATCAAATCGCGTATGTTCAGGTGATCATTATTTCATCTATTTATTTCTTTTGTGCCATTTTATCAACTAATTCATGGGCACTGGGTGGCGTGATGTTAAGACTCCTTATTAAAAAGGAACGGTTTGTGCAGATTTTTAATATCACAATGGCAATTTTGATTGTCGGATCAATGATGCCTTTTATTTTTGAATAATAATATTCAAGAAGATTGCAGCTGTAAAACGGTTTCACATAGAAACGGTTCCGGGCTTATTCTCCTGAAAAGAGCGGCAGCCTCTCTTTGAAGTCTATTTTCCCGACTTTAAATCCTGATTGTGGCAGGCCTGATAATTTTTCATGGGAGATTACAATCCACGCATGTATTCGGGGCGTCTGACAGCCGGGTCTTTGATGCCGGCTTCAACTCTGTATAAAAACTCTTTTTTATCTTTTCCCAGTTCTCCTTTCAGACTCAGATAATTGGAAGCGTGATTTGTGTTGAAGATGCAGTCGGTCAAGTTTTTTTAAGTCATCATCAGATTTTTTAAGAATATCTTTGACATGAGCATAGGAGTTGATTTTTCTTAAATTTGGATGCTGCTGATAGCAGTATTCTGTCAATTCAATGAGTATACTGGATTTCACAACAAATGCATTGCCGTCTTCGAAAAAGATTTTTTCAACCCTGTTTCCGAACATTTTTCCGGCCTTGTGGACATCCTTCTTGATATCTTCAACATTCTTGCGGACTGAAAATTTTTTCGTCCGGTACATGGAGCAGAAAGTACACCTGTGAGTACATCCGTTTGTAACACGTATTAATAATGAATCCCACTCTGAAGGAGGTCTGAATACAGGTGCTTCTAAATTGCCGACATCCAGGTTCATAGTTCTGTTTTTCCTCTTAATGCTTTTTTATCTGAAACCTGTCTCTCAAAACAGATTTTCTCTTAATTTTATAAAGGCTGCCTAATGCAATCGTGAAATTCATATATCCACAGCAAAGGCAGGATATCAATGCAATTTTGATTTTCCAGCAATGACAGTTAATGATATGAGTATGAGATGAAACCATTTTTGAACACTATTTCACTTCTGTATGGTTGGGTATTTTTCTGCAGTAACCTGCTACATTGAAAAGCCGATCATGGATATGTCATCTCGACGTTTCTCTTTTCCCTGGTATTCAACCAGGTGTTGATAGATCGCATCACCTTGTTCAGTGAATGGAAGAGCCTGTATGGAGTCAAGTAGTTTTATGAAGCGCTTTTTTCCGAAACCTCTCCGTTTGGGGCCACCGATCTGATCAAAAAAACCGTCAGTTGACATATAAAAGCGCATGCCTTGCTCAACAGTAATAACCGTATTTGTCCAAGTTGTATCCAATGGAATTTTTCTGTATCCAATCCCCTTACGGTCTCCTTTTGTCATCTTTATTTTACTATTTTCTGAAATGAACAAAGGAAAACCCGCACCAGAGAAAATAACCTTTTTTTTGTCAGGAGGAATATAGCATGCACCTAATTCCAGGCCGTCATCAGCCTCGCTTTCCCTGCGGTCCTGGCCCAGCATAATCTGAATCAACTGGTGCATTTTTGAGATCAACCCGGCAGGATCCCCCTCTGGCAGTTCAAAAATGGCTGACTCTAAGGCACCGCTTGATATAAGTGTCATAAAGGCTCCAGGAACACCGTGGCCTGTGCAGTCAGTCAGGATGATGACCATACCTTTACCCCATTTATGGCACCAGTAGATATCTCCGCCGACAACATCACGGGGCTCCCAAATGATAACAAATTCTCTTGTTGCCTCCTTTAATAAATCCACAGGGGGCAGAATAGCTCTTTGAATGCGGCTGGCGTAGTCGATCGATGACGTAATAACCGAAAAAGCGTGGTCACGCTCTATTTCAGCCTGTCTGCGTTCAGTGATGTCACCCCCAATGCAGAGCAGCTCTGAGAACTCCTGGTTATCATCAAAGACCGCTTTGTTGGTCCAGTTTATCCATACCCGTTTTCCATTTTTACAGATGTTTTCATTTATATTTTTTTCAAACTTTTCAGGGTGAAGAATGATATCTTGAATGAGTCCGCTCATATCTTGACCTTCAGAGTCCTTTTTCGGAACAATGGAATCATTAATATCTTTTCCGAGAATCTCCTCTGATGAGAAGCCGAAAAATTTCTGGGCATACTCATTAAAAAACGTTATCCGCCCTTCAGGGTTGAGTTTGATGATTATACTGTTGGCATTTTCCACAAGTTCCCGATATTTGGCTTCATTTTTTTTAAGAGCCCGCTCAGTGGTTATACGCTTGGTGATGTCCATTACTGTGCCGACCATCCTTACAGGAGAACCATCTTCATCCCATTCAACAATTCCGCCCTTGGAAACCTGCCAGATAATCTTCCCCTGTTTTGTGACAGCACGGTATATTACCTCATAATCATCAATACGACCTTCTCTGTAATCCAGCCCCGTATTAAGGACGAGTTCACGATCCTTTACATGAATGGTGTTTTTCCATGTCTCAAAAGATATGTTGAGTTCATCCGGCTGGAATCCAAGCATTTCGGCCCAGCGATCGTTAACAAGAGTTTCCCCGGTTTTCAGGTTGACATCCCAGGAGCCAAGATCTCCCCCTTTTAATGCCAGATTCAGGCGGTTCTCACTCTCACGCAGATTTTTTTGAGCTATTTTACGTCTGTTTATCTCCTTTGCCATCTTCAGGTTCCACATCATTACCAATAAAATAATGGCTGCTCCGGCAAGAGTGAGCGGTACCACCCAGAGCAGCACAGTTTTCATATCAAGACCGTATTTTATCTTAACAGCGATCCAGGAGTTGATAATGGATGCCTTTTCACGCTCATTTACAGAGTTCAGAGCCTTCTCCAGAAGAGGGACAAGTTCCGGCAGACTCTTGCGGACAGCCATGGCAAGTGCCATTTGGTAGGGAGTCGGCGCGGCAATTTTAATGTCAGTAAGATTTGAACGGTCAATCTCATGCGTGATTGCCGCGAGGTTATCGACAAAGGCATCAAGCCTTCCCTTTTGCACCTCAAGAAGGCCTTCATTAATATTTTTAACCACTGAGATGTCCAGCTCTTTATGTTTGTCCGCAAGCAGTTCATGGATGGCATACCCCTGGACCACACCCACTTTTTTCCCTTCCAATCCCTTGAGGCTGTTAACAAAAGGGGCGTCTTTTCTGGTGGCAATGACATTGGGAAAGGAAACATAGGGGCTGGTGAAAAGGAGATATTTTTCACGCTCAGGTGTACGGGCAACGGCCGGCAGGATATCCACTTCTCCAGCCTTTGCTTTTGTAATCACCTCCATCCGGGAAAGATCCGGTATGGGGTTCATGGTGATATCCAGCCTGGAGGAGACAAGTTCAACATATCCTGCACTGATACCACTGTAGGCCCCCTTTTTGTCAATAAATTCAAAAGGAGGCCATGAGGGGTCCATTCCCAGGGTGAAATTGCCATGTTCGGCCAACCACCGCAGTTCACCCTGTGTCAGATCGATAAGTGACTTGTCGGCTGAGTTGTCACCAACAAAGGGCATCCATTTTTTTCGTATTTTTAAATACTCATCAACAGTGATGGAGTCGATTCCTTTTTGCAGAATATCGCGGAATATTTCCCTGCCCTTGGCCACTCCCATGTATATATAGGATTCATGGGGTTCAAAAAGACCGGAATCTCCAACAATATTGATGTTTGGAATAAATTCTTTCTCCAACACATAGGATATGGGCCCAAGGCTGCCGATGAAGGAATCGGCATTTCCGACAGATACTGCTTTCAATCCATCGGAAATATCTTTGACCAGAACCTGTTTGACTCCGGGGTGATTTTTTGCCAGGACCTTTGCATTGGCATATCCCTTTATAACTGCAACGCTTTTTCCCTGCATATCGGCCAGGTTTTTTACTGTTTTATCATCTGACTGAACAACCATTACCGATGGGTTTGCTGCATAGTTATGGGTAAAAGCAATGAAATTCTGCCGTTCTTTGGTTTTGAACAGAGCCGGAAGAATATCCAGTTTTCCCTCCTTGAACTGCTCCATCAACTGTGCCCATGTATAGCCGTTGACAAACTCAAGTTCCACACCAATTTTTTTGGCTGCGAGTTTGATGATATCAATGGAGAATCCCTGTGGTTTGCCATTGACAGCAAAATCAAATGGAGGCCAGTCGACTTCGTTGGCAACCCTCCACTTACGATTGGAGTTAAGCCAATTCTGTTCATCTCCGGTGAGGTCGATTTCAGCGTCTCCTAACAAGGGGTTAAACCAATGGTTTTTTATCTCCGCCATCCGTTTGCGCGGAATCGAATTCAGCCCTTTGTTGATAATGCTGGCAAGCAGCGGGCGGCTCTTATGGCTTCCAAAATGCAGATGCCCCTCATCAAGGTAGATATCAGGTGAAACTTTCAGCCCTTCAGGGATTGCCTGGCGGGCAATATCTTCATCCAGATATGCATCCCCCATGCCGGAGAGGAGCTTTTGAAACATCGTAGGGGTATCTTTTGCTGTTTTCAGTATAATCTTAGGATATTTTTCAGGAATCGATTTTTCATAGATTGTTCCCGATATCACCCAGAGCTCCTTGCCATCCAGATCATCGAGATTGATAATTCCGCTCTCATCGGTCCGGGTGACCAGTTGATGCGGCACGAAACGATAAGGCTTGGAATAATTGAAAATCTCCTCCCGTTCACGGCTCCAGCTCAGTCCCAGAATAGTATCCACACTGCCTGAAACGGCTTCATTGTAAGCATCTTCCCAGTTTTTGAAGACAATCAGGACCAATTGGGTTCCCATGTTTTGGTTTATTTCGGCAATAATATCTGCGTGCAGGCCAATATGAATACCCTTATCATCGGTCATGTCGTAGGGAGGCCAGTCATTTATCACTGCAACCCGGGTTATCGGATGCAGTTCCAGCCACCTCTCCTCCTGGACAGTGAGACTGTTATCAGGATCCCCTGACCAGCGGCGGCGTATATCTGCAAAGGTCTGCAGCGGTATGGCATTGAGGCCTTTTTCTAAAATAGACGCGACCACGGGTTGCGATTTATGGATACCAATGGAAAACTCACCATGCCGGCTGTCAATCTTGAGAGCCTTCCTTAACCCCATCCTGCTCAACTCGGTATCCGTAGCAGTAACCCAAGACAGATAGGCGTCACCAACCCCGATGGATACTTGTGAAAGCGCCGATATTTCACTGTGGGTTTTCAATACCTGGGTGTCTGGAAGTTCCTTTTCTATCATGCTTACAAGTGGCGAGTTTTTTTTTGCCCAGATCATACTCTGGCCAATGGCAGCCCAGCTTGAGATTGGAGGATGGTCTGAACGGGTAATGAGATCGACCGGCATATAGTGGTAACTGGGCGAAAAGAAGAAAGTCTTTTCCCTGGATTCTGTCCAGCTCAGCCCTAAAATGCCTTCCACCCGGCCTTTCTCAGCCGCGGTGTAGGCACTTTCCCAGGTGTCATAGAAGATTGGCTGAAAATTGCTGCCCAGTGTCTGGTTGATGATCTTGAGCAGATCTGCATGCATCCCGGCATAAGGCTTGTCTGCTGCAGTGATATCGAATGGTTTCCGATTTTTTATCGTTGCCAGCCGGATAACCGGATGGCTGCGCAGCCACTCTTCCTCCTGGTCAGCGAGTATCCTCTTTTCTGATAACTGGTAGTAAATTTCAATCGTTCCGACCAGCTCGTCCCTGTACACGACCTTTTCGGTAAGGTGATCAAGGGCAAGGATCTCATCTGGAATGGTCTCCGCATAAACCGCCTTGTCTGACCGGCGGAAGTATGTGAGCAGAGATTCTCCGCTAATCGAATCCGTGATTATCATCCCTTTTATTGCATCATGCTCTTTCAGGTAGCCCTTCATCACATCCAGCAGCTGTTCCTGATCTAAATGATAGATTGCCCTTCCTGCAATGGATGCCATGGCTTCAGAATCAAACTGATCTGTCTGCATTTTTGTTCCGGCAGAGCGGGCTGAAGTATTAAAACAGATGAGAAGGAAAAAAATAGAGAGAGTCAGATAACTACAGGTTTTTTTTCCGATAATCGTCATATTAAATTTTCTCCATGATTTTTCCTGCTTTTTGTGGAAACAGAGTCATGATGCATTTTATATGTTTTTTTATTAAATGTATACTCAAAATCAATTTGACTTACAAGCCTTAAAAAACAGCATTTTCTTTCAGGTTTGAAAATTTTCAATAATATTACATTAATTTTTCTGATTAAGTCTGTCAGATAAAATTGAAATTGGGTCCTTTTCAGCACCCGGTTTTGCCCCCTTTTAAAATGGTTAATCTGTTTTTCTAAAACCATATCATATTTGCATAAAAATATTTACAAAAAAAGATTTCATTTGAGAATTGAATAAAGGGATTAATTCTTAAACCTGAAAAAGATCAATAGTTGGATGCTGAATGACAGACAGCAGATGGTGTGATTTCATTAACAAAGGATAAAAGGGTTGAAAAGAGTGGAAAAGAAAATTTGGGGAGCGGTTGGAGAAGAGCTTTTTATGTGATAGCATAATTTTCAAATGAAAAATCCGGATATGTCAATATCGTTTATTAAGATGTAATAACGTTAATTATTTTAATGAATTCCTTAAGATGGTTTTTTTATATTTCAGGGATGCAGACTTATGAAATATGGGAGAGTAACAATACAATGGAGCAATGATGAAAAAAAGAAGAAAATATTTCAAAGCAGTTGTTGAGGCTTTTGACGGGCAGACATATGTCTGTTCGCCTCAAAACGTTATTGAGTATGTAAATCAAAGGGCCATTGATGAATTGGGTAAAGATATCATTGGAGAGTATTGTTTTAAAGCCATATATGATCTTGACGAGATTTGTCCCTGGTGCGAGGAACAGGATGTTTTCAAGGGTAAAACGATCCGCTGGGAAAATAAACGGTTAAAAGACGGACGATGGTATCACTGTATGTCCTCTCCGGTTTATCATGCTGACGGGTCAATATCCAAACTTACGTTGGTCTCTGATATTACAGAGAAAAAACTTATCGAAGAAGCTTTGGAGGAGAGTGAAAGACGACTGAATACACTCATGGGAAATTTGCCAGGGATGGCATATCGCTGCAAAGCGGATGAGGCAATGACAATGGAATTTGCAAGCGATGGATGCTATAAGCTTTTAGGGTATCACCCATCGGATCTGGTTGGAAAAGGCGGTGGCAGCTCCACCCCTTATAAAAAACTCATTCTTCCACAGGAGAGGGAAAGCCTGCTGGAAGGAGTTAGAACTGCATTGGCGGAAAAGCGATCGTACAGCTTTATATATAGAGTAAAAAAGGCATCTGGTGAAAAAATCTGGGTATGGGAGCAGGGCGAAGGCATCTTTTCCGAAAAAGGGGAATTGATTGCCCTGGAAGGATTTATCACCAATGTCACGGATCACAAAAAAGCAGAACTGGATCTTCGAAAAGAGAATATCAAACTTAAAAAATTATCAAGAGACCGGTACCGGTTTGGGAGTATTGTGGGAAAAAGCTCCCAGATGCAGATGGTTTATGAATTGATTATTAAGGCATCGTCAAATAACGTTAATGTTGTTGTCTCGGGGGAATCAGGGACGGGCAAGGAGCTGGTTGCAAAGAGTATACACAGACTGAGTGATAGAAAAGATAAATCTTTTGTGACTGTAAATTGCGGTGCCATAAACGAGAATTTAGTGGAAAGTGAGTTCTTTGGCTATAAAAAAGGCGCATTTACAGGTGCTGTGAGTGATTCCATCGGTTACTTGAAAAAGGCAGATCAGGGAACTCTGTTTTTAGATGAACTGGGTGAAACAAGTAAAAATATGCAGATTAAGCTTTTAAGGGCTATCGAAAGTAAGGAGTTTACGCCTGTTGGGGGAAATGAGATTAAACATTCGAACTTTCGCATTATATCGGCTACCAATAGTAATTTATCAGAGGCATTAAAAAACAAAAAAATGAGAGAGGATTTTTATTATCGTATCCATATTCTGCCTATCCACCTGCCGCCGCTGAGGGAAAGAAAAGAAGACATACCTTTTTTAATTGATCATTTCATAGATATTTATCCAAACAAAAATTTTGAAAAACCAGATATTCCTGCTGATATCAGAGCGGCATTCCAGAAATATGACTGGCCCGGGAATGTAAGACAGTTGCAAAATGCTGTATACCGCTACATCGCCCTTGGCCAGGTTGAGATTGGAAATGCAGATATTAAAATGGAGAGAGAACTGCATGAAATATCAGACAGTGCTGATAAGATTCTTGGCGCAGGATTAAATGACGTCATGACACAGCTGGAAAAGAAAATTATTGAAAAAATTCTGCTTAAGTTTCGGTGGAATCGTGGTAAGACTGCCAGGTATTTGAATATTGACAGAAAAACACTTTATCGAAAAATAAAAAACCTTGGTCTGGCGCAGGATGAATAGATGGCAGATTTATCCTGCCTTGATTTTCTTTGTGCAGCCTTTAG
>CAZWSL010000029.1:0-42853 GCA_964636495.1 uncultured Desulfobacula sp.
TGTACTGAAAATTAAATATTGATATCGAAACATTTTTTAGATCAGACCGATCTTGCGTTTCTTTTTTTCAAGGTTTGCAAAAAAAACTCTCGAATCAACTATAAACCGTGTATGAATGCCTTCAGCTATTTTTTCGATTGAGTCGTGGGCTTCTACGGAATAGGTCAGTTTTCTCCCTTCAAAAGCAGTTAATCGCGCTCTTGATGTAACCGTTTCTCCGATGGGTGATGCTGCCAGGTGTTTCATCCTGTTAGCCACTCCTACTGTCAGATAGTTTTCAGGCAGGAATTCATGTACGAATATACAGGCGCTTTCCATTACTCCAACAAGGTGAGGGGTGCCTAAAACCGGCATGCCTTTGTAGCCGACAGCTTCGGCACTGTTTTCATTTGAAACCATAATACTCAGTGTGTTTTCCATTCCAATTTTTAATCCTGAAAGATCAATTTTACTCATTGTTTTTTCTCACGGCTTAAAAGGTTATAAATGATTATCCAGTTTGCTTCATCTTTAGCAGATATGGGAGTTCATGTCATCTGGAAAATCGGATTACAGGCTTACAGCAGATGTGAAACGTAATGGTCATGCAATTGAGGTGCAACGGGTCACATTTAAGGTATACGATGGCATTGTCAAAGAGAGTATTTCTTCACAGCAGCTTAATCAGAAGTTTACAGTGCAACAAATATGAAGAATAGTATACCCTTTTATTTCTATAAATGATAAAAACCCGTATCTTAAAAATGCAAAAGGAGAGATGATGCAGTTAGTCTATGACAGCACTCCAGACCCGGAAGATCAGAAATATCTGGATGACCAGCTGATGGTATTCAATGGTGATGAAATTAATGGTTATGCCTTTAAAAATTTTCTTTATCAAGTGAGAGATGAATCCGGTATAATGATTGCCGGAATCGATTGCAGAGTGGGTGGCGGATGGCTTGAAATTATCAGTTTGTGGGTTTCAGAAAAACAGAGGAAAAAGAAAATCGGTGAGAAATTACTGTCTGCAGCTGAAAAAACCGCAAAAAAGGAGGGCTGCCACAGCGCGTATCTTTATACCTACAGTTTTCAGGCCCCGGAATTCTATAAAAAAAATGGATACAATCTTTTTGGTACGGTGGAAAACTATTATAAACACCATTCAAAACTATATTTAAAGAAGAGACTGCTTGAGCCAGCTGATTGATAATTAAAAAAGAGTTGACACTCATACATTCAATGTGTAATACATTCAATGTATGAACTGCTGAAACAGAGGCTATATTCAGCTGTAGAGAAAGATGATAAGAACAGCCATAGGAGTTGTTAATGTATTATCAAACTGTGATAAGAAGAAATCCGGTTGATTTTGGCAAATCCGGAGAGCAGCCTGGAAATTCATCTTTACTCAAAAATAATAACAGGTTATGATAAATAACCGCAATAAGAAAAGAGTATGATGTCAAAAACTGCACATAGCTTTACTAAAGCTACTCCAAATACGGTTTCACTGAATCTGGTCCAACAGATTGAAGATGCGATTATAGGCGGAAATATATTACCGGGAGAAAAACTGCCTCCACAACGGGAATTGATGAATACTTTCGGGGCAAGCAGCTCAAGTGTGAGAGAAGCTTTTCGTGTGCTGGAGGAAAAAGGGCTTGTAGAAATAAAACGCGGTCATACCGGCGGCACTATTGTTAAAGGTCCAAATTCAGAGAAATTGAGTGAGAATCTGGGCCGTTTAATCAAGTATAAGCAAATTCCAATGAAGCAGCTTGCAGAGTACAGGGAAGATATTGAAGGCAGCATTGCTGCACTGGCTTCAGAGCGTGCAACACCGGAAGATATCTGGGAGATGAAAAAAATTCTTGCTGAAATTCATGAGTGTTTAACAGCTGATCCCTTGAAGAATATAGAATTTGATATTGCAGACAGCAAACTGCATATTGCCGTTGCAAGATCAACAAAGAATGCCATATACCAACTGACATCTGAAATGATTCACAACAATATCAATATTTACTATCAGGAACTGCTGGAAGAGAAAACAGCATATATGGAATATTATGAGGATTTCAGGGGATTGATTGAAGCGATTGAAAATCATGAGACAGATAAGGCAAGATCAATTGCCCGTACGCATGCTAAACGGTTTTTCAGATATGTTAAAAAGCAGATGAACTCTAAAAGAGACTATAACAGGAGCCGGTTTTGAAGATAATCCATATAGAGCAGTGGAGTGAGCACCTGGGTCTTGTTAAGCCATATCGTATTGCCAACCGGACAATCAGCGATACAGGCATTCATTTTATAAAACTGCAGACAGATACAGGTCTGACAGGATATGGAGCAGCTTCACCCTCCCATGGTGTGACCGGCGAGGATATGACAGATTGTGCTGCAGCTCTGGATCAACATCTTGAAACCCTGCTGCTTGGAAAAGAGTTGAAATATGTTCATGCACTTGCCAGAAATCTGCAGAATACACTCAAAGAGACGCCGGCAGCACTGGCAGCTGCTGATATGGCTTTGTATGATCTGGCTGGAAAAGCATTACAGGTTCCTGTAGTGAAATTGCTTGGGCAGTGTCATGAATCCCTGCCCACCTCAATTACCATTGGCATCAAGTCGATTGATGAAGCAGTGGCAGAGGCTGAGGAGTATCTGGCCCGGGGGTTCAAAATTCTTAAACTCAAGGTAGGAGATTCAATTGAAGAGGATGTTGCTCTTCTAAACTACCTGCGCGAAAAGGCAGGACCACATGCAGGCATCCGGGTTGATGCAAACCAGGGATACAGTGTGGATGAATTGCTGGATTTTCTGCACCGTACCAGGCATTTGAACCTGGAACTCATAGAGCAGCCCCTGCAGGTCGCAGATGATAAGGAAATACATAAACTCTCAGCTGATTTACGCTGCATGCTTGCGGGAGATGAAAGTATATGCGGGGTGGAAGATGCCCTGCAATATACGCATTCACCACAGCCTTTCGGGATATACAATATCAAGCTGATGAAATGCGGAGGCATAACGCCGGCGCTTCGGATGGCTTCCATGGCAGGTGTGAGTGATATTAAAGTGATGTGGGGATGTAATGATGAAAGCTGCCTGAGCATTGCTGCCGCCCTTCATGCTGCCCTGGCTTCCCGGGCTACCTCTTTTCTGGACCTGGACGGGAGCCTGGACCTGGCACGGGATCTGTTCAAAGGGGGATTTGTACTGCATAACGGCTGCTTAAGAATTAATGATGCACCTGGTCTGGGTGCTGATCGGGTTGATTAAAATGGATATGAAAATGAAATCCACCGCAATAGCAGTTACAAACGGCTTTCTGGGCAGTGATTACGGTAAAACAACACACGGGCTCATCCGGGGTTCTGAACGGTTTAAACTGGTAGCGGTGATTGATGATGATTATGCCGGCCGGGATGCAGGAGAAGTGCTGGATGGGAATTACCGCGGTATACCTGTTTATGGTATGCTGGATCAGTTGATGGACAGTCTGGATATTATACCGGATTATGCAGTCATAGGTATTGCTACAGAGGGTGGAAAGCTGCCGGAAAGCTGGCTGCCGCTTCTGATTGAAATAGTCAGCAGAGGAATTTCCCTTGTGGCCGGAACCCATTTTTTACTCACCTCCTATCCTGAACTGGTAGAAGCAGCTCAGAAATCAGGAGCTGAGCTTATTGACATACGAAAGCCAAAACCTGTACAGGATCTTCATTTTTTCAGCGGGAAGATATATGAGATTGATACGCCGCGTATAGCAGTGCTGGGTACAGACTGTGCTGTGGGAAAACGGACTACCTGCCGTATGATTATGGATGAATGCCGCAGCCGGGGCATAACAGCTGAGATGATCTATACCGGCCAGACCGGCTGGATGCAGGGTTATCCCCATGGATTCATACTGGATGCAACACCAAATGATTTCGTCAGTGGTGAGTTAGAGCGGGCAATTGTAGAGTGCGCACAAGAGTGTGACCCTGATCTTATACTGGTGGAAGGGCAATCTGCTCTCAGGAATCCTACAGGACCATGTGGATCAGAACTGATGCTTTCCGGTAATATCAAGCATGTGGTATTGCAGTACCCGGTTTTTCGAGAGTACATTGAAAACGTAGAAAGACCTGAATTCCAAATGCCTCTGATTCAAGATGAGATCAAACTGATAGAGATGTATGGTGCCGCTGCGATCGGGGTATGTTTAAATGGAGCAGGGGGCAGTAGGGAAGCCTTAATTATTCAGCAGGAAAAAATCCAGAAGGAGCTTGATATACCGGTCATTCGTCCTTTAGAGGAGGGAGTTGAGGCATTAATTCCCGAAATCCGCAATGTTTTACCCTGAACAGTTGATTCAGGAAGCGGTCTCTCTGTTTTTTTGATTGATTAATATTTAAAGATATAAATTTAGAGGAGATATTGTTATGCATAACAGTGACTACATTGATTTAGAAAATCAGTATGGGGCACAGAATTATAAACCACTGGATGTTGTGCTGAACCGTGGGGAAGGGGTATGGGTGTGGGATGTAGATGGCAATAAGTATCTTGACTGCCTCTCTGCCTACTCAGCAGTTAACCAGGGGCACTGTCACCCGGAGATCCTGAAGACAATGATTGAACAGTCCGGGAAACTGACACTGACATCAAGAGCCTTTCGCAATGATCAGCTTGGAGTGTTTTACAGGGAACTCTGCGAACTGACAAATTCCCATAAAGTGCTTCCCATGAACAGTGGTGCAGAAGCAGTTGAAACTGCTGTTAAAACGGTCAGGAAGTGGGGATATGAGGTGAAGAGAGTTCCGGAAAATAAAGCAGAAATCATAGTCTGTGATAATAATTTCCATGGACGAACCCTTGCAATTGTCAGTTTCAGTTCAGATAGCAATGCACGGGATAATTTTGGCCCTTTCACACCCGGTTTTAAATCAATCCCGTTTGGAGATGCCGAAGCACTGGAAAAAGCGATCAATAAAAATACAGTTGCTTTTATGGTTGAACCCATTCAGGGAGAAGCCGGTGTTATCATTCCTCCTGATGGGTATCTGAAAAAAGCAAGAGAAATATGCAGTGAAAATAATGTCATGCTTATCCTTGATGAAATACAGACCGGGCTGGGGCGGACAGGCAAACTGCTGGCAGAGGAGCATGAAGGTATCCAGTCTGATCTTACGCTCATTGGTAAAGCCCTTTCAGGCGGGTTTTATCCTGTTTCTGCCGTACTTTCAAATGATGCTGTTTTAGGCGTTTTAAACCCGGGTCAGCATGGCAGCACATTTGGTGGAAATCCACTGGCCTGTGCAGTGGCACGCAAAGCGCTTCAGGTTCTGGTTGAAGAGAATATGGTAGAAAACTCTGCTGAAATGGGGGAATACTTTGTTTCTCAATTGAGGGAAATAGATTCATCCATCATTAAAGAGATTCGCGGTATGGGTCTGATGATAGCAATTGAGTTAAAAAAGGGATCTGATATCACTGCCAGAAATATTTGTGAAGCCCTTCAGCATAAAGGAATTTTATGTAAAGAGACACATACATATACGATCAGATTTGCCCCTCCTCTCATTATCGGAAAGGAGGAGATAGACTTTATCATTGGCAAGATCGGACAGGTGTTTTCAGAATATAGGTAAACCATTACTTCACACTTAATAAAATCGAATAAAAAGAGGTAGATTACATCATGAAATCAACACAGTTTAATGAAATCAAATCCATTTCATATGAAAAAGCGTCTGTTATAAAAGGGTATACAGATCAATCCCTTCACTTCAATCTCACTTCAAATAATATTGCCATCAATTCCATTGACCAGAAAATCAAGGATAAATTCATAGGGGGTAAAGGATATGACCTGTGGCTTATGTGGCAGGGAGTTTCAGGCAGTACCAGATGGGATGATCCGGAAAATTCCATCTGTATCTCTTCCGGCCCGCTTGGCGGTACGCCCGGTTATCCAGGAGGCGGTAAAAGTATTGTCACATCAATTTCTCCTTTAACAGGCATTCCAATTGATTCAAATGTAGGCGGTTATTTTGGCCCATATAAAAAATTTTCCGGATTTGACGTGATACAGGTTACCGGTAAAGCAGAAAAGGATATCGTTCTTTTTATAGATGGTATTGAAAATAGTATCAAGATGTTCCATGCTGAAAACCTGCCTGAGGATGCCTATGAGCTTTCAGAGATGTTAACCTATCATTTTGATGAGAAGAAACCTGTGAATGTCTCTGTTGTGACTGCAGGACCTGGTGCGGCAAACAGCCGTTTCGGATGTCTGAACTTTTCCTGGTGGGATGCCGGCAGAAAACGGATTCGATACAAACAGGCAGGAAGAGGTGGTATTGGAACGGTATTTGCCAATAAAAAAATCAAGGCTGTTGTGGCAAGATATGGAGCGGTTTCAATGAAAACCAATCAACCGGCAGATCTGGATGCTCTCAAGCAGGTAACTAAGGCCCATGCAAAGGAGATTCATGAACTGGACCCAAAACAGAACCGGATGGCACTTGTGGGAACGACTCATCTGGTTCCTATAATGAATGACCATGACTGCCTGCCTGTCCATAATTTCAAGTTTGGCTCCCATCCTGAAAGCAGGGTTATCGGTGAAGAGACCTATGAACATATTTTTGATAAAGGCTTTGACGGCTGCTGGAGAGGATGTGCAGTGGCCTGTGCCCACGGGGTGAAGGATTTTGTGCCGTTTACCGGTCCATACAAAGGACAAAAAGTTTTCGTTGACGGACCTGAGTATGAAACCGTTGCCGGATGCGGATCAAATATTGGTATTTTTGATGCGCACACAATTCTTGAAATAAACTTTTACTGCGATGCCTATGCCCTGGATACCATCTCTGTTGGAACATCCATTGGATTTGTAATGGAGTGTTTTGAAAATAATCAGATTACTGAAAAACACACCAATGGCATGGACATCAGTTTTGGAAACAGGCTCAGCGCCCTTGAACTGATTCACCAGATGGCAGAAGGGGAGGGTTTCGGTTCCATAGTCGGCCAGGGCATCAGAAAAATGAAAGAGATCTTTGCAACGGATTTTGGAGCAGATCCCTCTTTTATGCAGGACATCGGCATGGAGTCAAAAGGTCTGGAGTTTTCAGAATACATCACCAAGGAGTCCCTGGCCCAGCAGGGTGGTTATGGTCTTGCCCTTAAAGGTCCGCAGCATGATGAGGCATGGCTGATTTTCCTTGATATGGTTCACAATTTCATGCCCACTTTTGAGCAGAAAGCAGAAGCACTTCACTGGTTTCCCATGTTCAGAACCTGGTTTGGCCTGTGCGGCCTGTGCAAACTGCCGTGGAACGATATTGTGCCCGAAGACAATAACCAGAATCCTGAACCTGCAAAAGTGGTTAAACATGTTGAGTGGTATGCCCGGTTTTTCAGCTCTGTCACCGGGAAAAAAGTGGATGGGAATGATCTGATCACCATGAGTGAGGCCGTTTATAATTTTCAGCGTATTTTCAACCTTAAGATGGGATATGGTACAAGAGAGCACGACACAATTCCTTACAGGGCCATGGGACCGGTAACGATTGAAGAATACCGGTCCAGGCAGAAACGTTATGATACTCAGCTCAGGGATAAATACAATATCGATATTACCGGTATGGGCATTGAAGAGAAGACAGCTGCTCTCAGGCAGAAAAGAGAAGAGCAGTACGAACTGCTGAAAGATGCTGTTTATAAACGAAGGGGATGGACCAGCAATGGCATTCCAACTGTAGAGACCGCCAGGCGGCTGGGTATTGATTTTCCAGAAGTGCTGGAGGTGCTGAAGTCAAATGGTATTTCAGAGTAGTTTTTTTATCAGAATATATGATCTGCCCGGTATATGAAAAAAATAGAGAGAGAAGGCCGGGCAGTTGTTCATTGAAGTTCAGTACAGGCAGCAGTATCTGCCGCAGCTGTATCTGCTGCGTATAGAATACTGCTGCCTGAATTTTTACAGGTTTTGTACGGCTTTACTTTTATATATTCCTGTAAATTTTTATGGTATGGGTATCTGAGATGGTACCGTGGGTACTGCTGCTGTATTTTACGACCATGCCAGCTTTAATTTTCCGGCGTACCCGCTTTTCAGGCTCCCCATCAACCCTTACCAGCCCCTCTTTTATAATCATTTTTGACTCCCCTCCTGTACCACATACACCACTTGCTTTGAGAAGTTTATTTAATTCAATATGGTCACCCGTAATTTTAAAATCCAGTTCCATTTCTATCCTTTAATCAGGTCAAGGTTATCACTACTTCCAAATTATTTCCTGCAGGAGTTATACATGACCATGAGGTTTTTATCAAAGGCATGGTATCATCTGTCTGAATATTTATCAGTGGGAATTTTATTAAAACAGCTTCTGCGCCAACCAGTGTCGGAACAGGAAACCTTGTTTTTTACAAAGATATGAACGTAAACTACACAAGGAAAATGAATCATTTTGTGCTCATTTTCATGCCGATATATCTGGATACACTGATTCCATACAGGCATTCTCCTGAACTGTTCATTGTCAGTGGTTTCATGACGGTTTTAAGCTTAGCGATTTATATCAAGCCTGTAAGATCACGGATACCCTTCATCAAAAGGATGTTTCTCTCATTTGACAGGCCCGAAGACCGCCCGCATACGCTTCTCTGGTTGTCATCCCTGTTGTGATGACGCTTGCTGAGGCTTTTTCTCCACATACCTGGGATTCCCCTTTTTTATTTTTTATCGGATATATCAGTCTGTTTTTAATAAAAACATTATAGATCAGATCACCAGCAGTGATGAATTCTGAAGGCAGCTCATTTTACAGGCTGGCTGGTTCCTTTTTCTATTGTCTTTAATAAATCCGTTTTTTTTATCGGTTTTGGCAGATAATCGCTGCACCCTGCATCCAGGCACTTCTGGCGGTCCCCCTTCATGGCATGTGCTGTCAGTGCAATTATAAATACAGCCGGTTTCCCCCTGGCATGTTCCCACTTTCTGATTTCACTGACAGCTGTATATCCGTCCATTACCGGCATACGCATATCCATCAGAACCATGTCATATTCACCTGACTGAAATTTATCCAGTCCGATTTTGCCGTTCTCAGCTTCATCAATTGTATGGGGTGTTTTCTTTAAAAAGGCTTTTATAAGCATACGATTTTCCCTGCCGTCATCAACAACAAGAATTCTCAATGACTCCTGTTCCGTTGATTTTTCAGCGGATAATATCTTTTTACCACTATCTTTACCAGATACAGCCCTGCCGAGTGCCGAGCTGACAGCCTGTTTCAGCTCTTTCTGCCTTACCGGTTTTATCAGGCACATTTCTGCACCGTTTTTTCTGGCGCTGGCAATTCTGGAAGGGCTGTCATCAGAGGTGAGCATCATCATTGTATGATTCAGGTGATGAAATAGATTATTTATCTGTTTCAGTGTTTCAAAGCCATCCATAACAGGCATTTTGCCGTCCAGAAGGACTAAATCAAATGGTGTTCCATCTTTTTCTCTCTTTTTGATTTCTTCAAGGGCATCAGCACCGTTTTCTGCTTCGCTGACTTCAGCACCCCAGCTGGACAGCGTCTCTTTTAATATAAGCCGGTTCGTGGCATTATCATCTACAACAAGGACATTTATTCCCGGGATATTCACAGAAGCAACTCTGTCCTGGGGCTTGTAATGCCTGTCTAAAGAAAAATCTGCTGTAAAGAAAAATGTACATCCCTTTCCGGGTTTACTTTCAACCCAGATCCTGCCGCCCATCATTTCCACCATCCGTTTACTGATTGTCAATCCAAGACCGGTTCCTCCGAAATCCCTTGTTGTGGATGAATCAGCCTGGGCAAAACTTTCAAATATATGGGACTGCTTCTCCTCTGGAATTCCTATACCTGTATCACGTACTGAAAAGAGCAGTTTGATCCTGTCTCCTGAGTTGTCAGGAACAGCAGTTTCCATGGGTGATACTTCCAGCAGTATTTCTCCTCTGCTGGTAAATTTAATGGCATTACCAAGCAGGTTGACCATAATCTGCCGGAGGCGGGCAGGGTCGCCAAGCAGATAGACGGGTGTTCCGGTTTTTATGTGGCAGAGTAATTCCAGCCCTTTTGAGTGGGCTCTTACCGCAAGCAGTGCACATATTTTATCAATTAAATCATTAAGATTGATGGATATTGTCTCTAACTCTATCTGGCCGGCTTCCACTTTTGAAAGATCCAGTATGTCATTGATTATTTCAAGGAGGTTGTCACCTGAATTGCACAATATTTTCAAATACTTCTGTTGTTCCAGACTTAAATCAGACTCAAGAAGAAGATCTCCCATTCCCAGAATCGCATTCATTGGCGTACGGATTTCATGGCTCATATTGGCCAGAAATTCACTTTTTGTTTTACTGGCCTGATCTGCCTGTTCCTTTGCCAGACGCAGATCTTCTTCCAATTGTTTACGTTCGGAAATATCCAGCAGAATACCTCTGAATCCAATTGCTTCATCATCCTTCATAAGAGCGTTGGTATAAATCATGATCGGGAAACGGGAACCGTCTTTTTTAATGGCAGTGTATTCATTTCCCATGGACGGTGTCCCCTCTAAAATTTTTGCACAGTTTTCAATAACCCTCTGATGATCTTCAGGAACAATATTTTCCAGAGCATTGCCTGGTACATTATCTGCCTCATCTTTATAACCGAACATTTTATAGGAAGCTTTGTTGCGGAAAGTAAAGTTGGCAAAAAGATCCATTTCAAAAACAGTTTCCGGCAGCATTTCAGCAAGTTGTCTGAATCGCTCTTCAGAATTTTTCAAAGCAGATTCAGTGGCTTTATGCTCAAAAATTTCTTCAGAAAGCCTCTTGTTGCTGACTGTAAGTTCGCTGGTGCGTTCCTTCACCATCTGTTCCAGCTGGTCACGATGTCTTGATAACTCTCTCTGGGCCTGCTTCAGTACGGTAAAATCCCTGAAAGTTACAATCATCCCTTCAGCAATTCCGTCATGATCTGTGTAAAGAGATGCATTAATGAGAACATCCAGCAGTTTTTTTTCTTTTGTGAATCTCTGGCTTTCTATGGAAGCATGTTTCCCTTCAAGGGTCTCTTTGACAGCTTTAGCGGTTTTCTCAACTTCATGGGGAGGAACAAAATCAATTTTTTTACCGGCCAGTTCGTCCATTGTCCAGCCAAATATATCTGTAAATGATGGATTGACATAGGTAACCGCACCTTTGGAGTTGTAGACAATAATCGGTATTGGAGAGGCTTTCAAAAGGAGCTGATAGCGGTTCAAATTGTCCTGCAATGCATATTGAGCCTCTTTTCGCTGGGTAATATCCAGGAAAGATCCTTCATAATACGTTATCTTGCCGGCACTGTTTCTGATCTGGCGGGCATTGACAGAAATCCATATGATGCTTCTGTCTTTCCGTCGGATTTGAACTTCAAGATCAAGAATCTTTCCCTTTTTATACAGTGTACGGAGGGATTGCTCCTGTTCATGGGTATTTACATATAAATTGTTTGTAACATCTTTAATGGAAGATATCATATCTTCCGGTGAGTCATAACCGAGAAGAGAAGCCGCAGATTGATTTACATTGATAAAATATCCGCCTGGTGTGCATTGAAAAATACCCTCAATCGCCTTATCAAAAATGTCTTTGTATTTTTTCTCAGCCTTTTTGAGTTCCCTGATTTTTTCTTTGATGGCTCCACGCATGTTTAATATACTTCCGGCCAGCTGCCCTATTTCATTTTTGTTTTCAATGACAATAGATTCATCCAGGTTGCCCCTTGCAATTAATCTGGTCGAGTGTTCCAGTTTTAACAGTGGTTCAAAAATGTATTGTTTTGTAAGGTAAATGCAGGTAAACGAGATTGTTGCAATGATAAAAACAGTAAACAGGGCAATTCCAAAAAGATTATAGAACAGCTCTTTTCTGATTTTTTCACGGGACATCACGATATGAAATGTTCCAATCTTCTGTTCATTTTTATTTATATTTACAGTATCGAGAAGAAAGTGGGGGGAGTCTTTGAAAAAAGAAAACACCTTATGTTTAAACCTGAGATGAGTTTTCTTTGCAAGGGTTTCACTGTCTGAGATAATTTCAGCAAAAATAATGGTATCATCTGTAAAAATGGCATTCAGCATATCACTCATGGAATCGTAATCCAGCTGCCATACAGATGAAGGCAGGCTTGTTTCAGCCAGTTGTAAAGTCTTTTCCAGCCTTTGAAGCTGACGGGCTTCTATTTTTGCATTATTGTAAAAAGCAGCAATGACGGAAAAGATCAGGATTACAATACCCACAATCATGGTCAGGGCAATACTGAACAGGCGGCTTAAACTTCTTTCTGAAAACAGCTTGATGTTATAATCTCTTTTTTTCAAGGATTTATCCATTTCCATTTTTTATTTATTTTATCCAGTACACTGTTTGATGAAATCTCTTTTTTCCCCAGGTCAAAAGCATCTACAAGATTGACAGAGACGTCCCTATCTTTTTTCCCGATCAGATAGTCAGCAACATGATCAATTGGAGAACTCTTCTTGTATTTATTTGATAGACCGGTTGTCTGCAGTTTGCAGTCAAAGGCGTTTTCATAACCAATGACACCGGCAACATAGTTTTTATCAAGCATTTTAAAACCCTGCAGTATGGAGTCTGTTGATTCTTTGATAACCCCTTTGTCTGCTTCCCATTTTTTCCCGTAGGCCCAGCCGCGTACATGGGCTATATGTTTTCCCTTTAAAGATGTTAACCCGTCCGGCATCTTGATATTGCTGTCACCCCGTAGGTATATGACAATATTGGTCTCGTCCACAGCTGTTTTTGAATAGTAAAATGTTTTTTCTCTTTTGACCGTTTTGATAGCAGGAAAAATCACATCAGCCTTCTCTTTCCGGACATAGTTCATTGCCCGGCTCCATGGTGCTATTAATAAAATGACAGTATATCCCATTTCATGGTAACTCTCTCTGACAACATCCCAGGAGTATCCCTGGAGCTGTAATGAATCTGCCCCGGGTTTGATCACCTCCCTTGGACTCTCCACTGCATTCTGTTTTTTAAAGCAATAGGGTGCAAAATCAACCAGAGTTGTAATGGTAACTGTTTTTTCCTGGCCAAAACTCAGACAGGTAAATCCAAGCAGTAACATCATGGCAGTGCATGCGGTTTTTAAAAAAAACATTTTTCCTCCAGAGATTAAAATTGAATAATAAATCGTGTTGCTTCATCAACTGTAACAGATTAATATATTTTAATTTGGCAGATGATTTTCAGTCAAACTTATTTGCCGGCTGTCAAGACACTATTTCTATTCTGTCAAGATAGTCTTCCAGTTTTTCCAGTGCATCTGCAATTTCATCAGAATCATTCATTTTTGCCGCCGATTCAATTGTTTTTCCAATTACTCCGGCTTCATCAAATCCAAAACTTTCAGCACTTCCTTTCATCCGGTGTCCTATGGTCTGCAGTGATTCAAAATCCTTTGATTCAACTGCCTCTTTTGCATTAGTGAGGTGTGTACCAAGTTGTCCCTGGTACCATTCTGCCTCTTCTGCCAGGTCTGGATCCGGTGTAATAAAAATTTTGTTTTCTGTCATTTTAGTTTCCTTTTTATTGTTTTACTCCTCTTTACTAAATGATTCCAGTGTTGTTATCAGAACAATTTTTTTAATTGGTTTGGAAAGATACTCGCTGCATCCCGCGTCCAGGCATTTCTGCCTGTCTTCCTTAAGGGCATGGGCAGTCAAGGCAATAACCGGGACAGGCTTTCTCTCCTCTTTTTTCTCCCAGTCCCTCAGTTTTCGGGTGGCACTATATCCGTCCATCACAGGCATCTGCATATCCATGAGAACAATGTCAAAAGATTCTGCCATAAATTTCTCCACTCCTGTCTGACCATTTTCAGCTGTTTTAATTTCACAGGGATATGCTTTAAGGTAAGCTTTGATTATAAATCTGTTTTCCCGGGCATCCTCCACCAGCAGAATCTTCAATCTTTTCCTTTTTTTATCCATGGATACAGGAGATGCTTTTTCAGTCAGTTTATCTTTGATATCCTTTTCAAACAGTGATTCCTGGATGATTTCCTTGAGTTCTTCATGTTTTACCGGTTTCACAAGGTAGGCCATGATACCGAGTTTTTTTGCTTTTGATATATCCTGGCTTCTTTCATCAGAGGTCAGCATGATGACAGTATTCTGTAAAATACCGTTTTTACTCTCCATATGCCGGGCAGTTTCGATGCCATCCATTTCAGGCATTCTGCTGTCAAGAAGTACCAGTTGAAAAGGGGTTCCTTTTTTTCTGGCTTTCTCAATAATTTCAAGTCCTTGCCTGCCTTTTGAAGCCTCCTTTATAACAGCTCCCCATGACAGCAGTTTTTCTCTTAAAATTAATCTGTTCGTGGCATTATCGTCTATTATAAGAACATGAATGCCTTTAAGTGTCTTTAAAGGAGTCTGTTTTTTTGATACAGCATGGGGCGCTTTTTTCAGTTTTACAGTAAAGGAAAAAACAGATCCTCTGTTCTCTTCACTGTTAATCCATATTCTTCCTTTCATCATTTCGACAATCTGTCTGGAAATGGACAGGCCAAGACCTGAACCACTGGAGGATCTTGTCAGGGAGTTATCTACCTGGGAAAAACTTTTAAAAATACTGTCCTGTTTATCTTTTGGAATGCCTATTCCGGTATCGGTTACTGAAAAGAGCAGTTCAATCTTGTTTTCACTCTCTGCATTAACACTGGTTTCCAGAGTTATTTCACCTTTTTGGGTAAATTTAATGGCATTACCCAGAAGATTTGTAATAACCTGCTGGAGTCGGACAGAATCACCTGTTACAAATTGTGGTACCCCTGGCCGCATTCGGCACAGCAGTTCGAGATGCTTTTCATGGGCACCAAGTGCCAGTACCTCGCAGGTTTTATCAATAAGTTCTTTGATATTGAAATCTTCATCTCTCAATTCAAGCTGTCCTGCTTCAATCTTTGAAATATCCAGAATGTCATTAATTAAATTTAAAAGATTATTTCCGGCATTCTGAAATATCCTGACATATTGTTTCTGCTCCCGGTTCAAGGGACTTTCCCACAGCAGGTCAGCCATGCCGAGTATGGCATTCATTGGCGTGCGGATTTCATGGCTCATGGAGGCAAGAAATCTGCTTTTTGCGATATTGGCTCCCTTTGCCATCTCATGCTCTATCCTGAGGATCTGGATACGGTCTGCAATGGCAAGGGAGAGAAGGATACCCTCAAGGGGCAGGCTCATATCTAAAAAAGTATCCATTACAATGGAATAGGGAACAAGATTTTGCATGAGCAGAAAATAATAGACTATTGCAATGCAGGGGAAAAGAGTGCTGAACAGATAAAATTTTGCCTGGGCCAGCCCCTTTTTTTTCCACAGGATAAAGCCAAGACTGCAAAAGAGAAAAGCTGATAAACTAAGCATTAAATCTAAAGCCGGATTTAATAAACGGGGGGTTATCCAGAAGCTTGTGGCAGTTATAGAGAGGCTCATCAGGAACAGAAAAATAATTACCTTGTTCATTTTTGGTAATAGTTTTTTAAGGTGAAGAAAAGTTCTCACAAAGAGTATATAAAAGGAAAAGCCCAGCGCTCCGACAAAAATATTTATTCTGTTAAATAGTGAGATATCACTGATTTCCACTATTCCAAAAACAGTTGGATTGGTATAGGTGTATAGAAATATCGTATTAAAAAACATATAGATGGTAAAGTAAAGCAGGCTGATATCCTTCAGCACAAAAAAGAGGCATAAATGATATATTGCCAGAGTCAGCATTGCGCCATACACAATGTTTTTAAAACTGATATCCTTTGTCCAGGTATCCATATTTTTTATCTGTTTGGATACTTTCAAGGTGAAGATCATTCCCTTTGACGAGTTCAGTTTCAGATAAAAATCTACAGGCTGGTCAGATTTTTGTGAAAGATTGAAAAAAGGTTTTTCCCTTAAGCTGTGATCCAGAAAGCTTGGAATAATGGGTGTTCTTATGGTTTGTGAGAGCCATTTTTTTTTTGTGTCTGAATTGAGCACAGGTGTATAAAGGGTTAAAAAGAGAGGGTTATAACTTCCCGGGTCAAGAACCCACTCTGCTTTACCCGGTTCATGACCTGGATAATCCTGCAGAGTAAATTTCAGCCATACTGTTCCTGTTACCTCTCCCAGGCTGATTGTCCTGGTAGCCACAGGTTGAAATTTATTTTCTGCTGCAGTTGCGGATACGTCTTCAATGTTGAGGGTTCCTTCAGGATCAATCAGGATCTCTGTAAGTGGACCAAGGAAGTATGATTCTTCTGCCGGGTCAAGGATCAGGGTTTTGTCTGAAGCAAGAAGTGTATATGGTGTTGAAATGAGAACAGAGCAGATTGTTATGCATAAGAGATACAATAGATGGAGTTTCTGAGAGGTTTTCATTGACAGATTCCTAATTTCGTAACAGTCTTTTAATCCTGACCAGCAGCCTCTCTTTGTGAATCGGTTTGCTTATCCAGTCGTCGGCACCCATGTTGAGGGCTTCTATTTCAGTTTTTTCAGGATCACTTGCTGTTAACATGATAACAGGAATATTAGCCATTCTTGAATGAGTTTTTAATTTTTTTATAAAATCAATACCGTTCATACCCGGCATATCATAATCCACCAGTATCAGATCCGGTGGATGTTCAAAAACCTGTTTCAATCCATCTATGCCATCAGATGCTTCATTTACATCATAAAACTCATTGGTTAATATTTTTTTTATGATTCTCAATATGGCTTCATCATCATCCACCACCATAATGAGATCTTTCAGGTGAGCAGTCTGTTTTAATGCAGGTGATCTGCCTGATCCTGAGTCAGTTCCGCTGGTCTGCCCGGGCTGATCAGGCTGATATGATTCTGCCTGTACCTCTTTTTGTTTCACAGGAGGAACTGTTCTGATTATTTCATCAAGGGTCGTCAATCCTTTAGATGCTTTTTCAAATCCATCTTCACTTATCAGTTTCATTCCTGAGTTTCTGGCTGTATGTAAAATATCCGGTGCCTGGGCATTGGAGGCAATCATTTTCTTGATTTCATGATCCGGTACAAACATTTCATAAATTCCGATTCTCCCTGAATACCCGCTGTCCTGGCATCCAGGGCAGCCTTTACCCCGTTTGAAAACTGCAGGGCTTATTTCTGGAAATCTTGATAATACTGCCTGGGGAATCACCTCTTCCGTGCAGCACTCATTATGGATTTTTCTCACCAGTCTCTGGGCAACTACACATAAAAGAGAAGATGCCATCCAGAATGGTTCAATCCCCATATTTTTCAGCCGGTTCACAGCAGAAATTGCATCGTTTGTATGGAGGGTACTTAAAACCAGATGTCCTGTCTGGGACGCCTGAAAAGCAATTTTTGCAGTCTCCTCATCCCTGATTTCTCCAATCATGACAACATCAGGATCCTGTCTCAGAAGCGATCTTAAACCCTTGGCAAAAGTCATTCCTGCTGCAGTGTTGACCTGGACCTGGTTGATTCCGGGCAGGGAATACTCAACAGGGTCCTCAATGGTGACGATGTTGATCTCCTGGGAGAAAATATATCCCAGGGCTGAATAGAGGGTTGTTGTCTTACCGCTTCCTGTGGGGCCTGTTATCAGGATAATTCCCTGAGGTCTTCTGAGCAGAGATTTAAATTGTTCGAGTTCGTCTGTTCCCATGCCTATTTTATCTAAAGGCATTGTTAAACGTGCTTCCAGAACTCTTATTACAATTTTTTCACCATAATAGGTTGGCAGAGATGAAATTCGTAAATCAAAAGGTCTGTCAATGATCTGTATTCTTGCTCTGCCATCCTGGGATTTTCTTCGTTCTGTTATATCAAGGCTGGCCATTATCTTTATTCTGGACACTACACTCGGGTGGGCAGTTTTTGTGAACGTCATGATATCCCTCATGATTCCATCCACCCTGAATCTGATGATCACTTCATTTTCCTGTGGTTCTATGTGGATATCACTGGCACGCTCTTTAATGGCATTGGCGATAATTCCATTGGTCAGTTTCCTTATAACCCCTCCCTTTGCGGCTTTTTCAAGGCTTGAAAAACTGATATCTTCCTGATCATCTATATTATCAACAACCTGGATCATGTCCTCTGTGGTATCATCTTCTGCAAGGAGAGAATCCTGGGCTTCAAGCTGAGGAGGGTAATATCTCATGAGAAAATCTATTATAATACTCTTTTTTTCAATTGCAGCCCTGGTGTGATATCCTGATATAAAAGCCAGATCTTTCAGAGTTTCATGATCAGTCGGATCATTCATGGCGATCCAGAGAGATTTTTTGCTGAATCCAAGGGGAACCACATTTTTTTTATAACAGATATCCGGTGAAATAAGATTAAGCACTTTCTGAGACACTTTTCTTGACTTCAGTTTTGCCAGTGGAATTTTTAACTGGCGGGAGAGGGCTTTGCAGATGTCATCTTCAGTAACCATTCCCATCTGTACAACAGTTTCTCCCACCCGTTTTTTAAGTTTTTGTGATTCAGGCAGCACAGATTCAAGCTGTTCAGGTGTAATCATTTTTTCCTGAACCAGAAGTTCTCCCATTTTTTTTCTTTTCATAGTGCGAATCCTTCCAATACTTCCAGAAGTTTTATCTTTTTTATGGGTTTTGTTAAATATTCGCTGCATCCGGCATTAAGGCATTTTTCCCGGTCTTCTTTGAATGCATGAGCCGTAAGGGCAATAATTGATACAGGCAGGGTATTCTGCTGTTTTTCCCACTGCCTGATTTTGGCAGTGGCTGTATAGCCATCCATGACCGGCATCTGCATATCCATTAATACAAGATCAAATTTTTCTGTAATAAATTTATCATATCCTTCTTTGCCATTTTCAGTTAAAGTGATTTTATATGGGGTTTTCTTTAAATAGGATTTGATAACAATTTGATTTTCCACTGCATCTTCCACCAGAAGAATGTTAAGTGCCTTTAATTTTTTGGGCACTGTTATTTCAGCTGAATGTTCTTTCTTCGGAGATGGATCCACTTGTTGACCCGTGGCAAGCTTGGCAGCCTTTTGGAGGTCAGCCTGTTTAATGGGTTTAATCATATAGATGGGTATTCCTATCTTTTTCGCCTGCTTTATTTTTTCACTGCTGTTGTCAGAAGTGAGAAGTATGGCTGTCTTGTCAATATGATTGTAATCGTTTTTAATTTTTTCTGCCGCCTCAAGCCCGTTCATAACCGGCATCTGTTCATCTAAAAGAATCAGCTGAAACGGTTTGCGGTTTTTTTCTGCTGCCTCAACAGCAGCAAAACACTGTCTGGCATTTTCCGCTGTCTGGACAAGTGCACCCCAGGCAGTCAGTGTCTTTTCAAGGATTGAACGGCTTGAAGCATTATCATCAACCACCAGTATCCTTGTTTCCCATAAATCAACAGGTATACTTTCCATCGTCTTTTTTGGCTTCTGGTCTACAGGCAGTCTTGCTGTAAAGAAAAAAGTGCTGCCTATTCCCTGTTCACTTTCCACCCACAGGCGGCCGCCCATTAATTCAGCCAGACGTTTGCAGATGGTCAGGCCGAGACCGGTACCTCCATATTTACGGGTGGTAGATGAATCTGCCTGGGTGAAGCTTTCAAATATTGCTGCCTGTCTGTTGTTAGGGATGCCTATACCCGTATCACGTACTGAAAAAACAAGCTCAATTGTCTCATGATTATTCCATGGTTCACTGTTCTGCGGATGGCATTTCAGTTCGATTTCCCCCTTTTCTGTAAATTTGATGGCATTACCCATGAGATTGACCATTATCTGTCTCAGCCTGACCGGGTCACCTCTCAGTGAATCAGGGGTGCCGGCATGTATGTTACAAAGCAGTTCCAGATTTATTTCATGCGCTTTTATTGCCATCATTTCTAAAGTACGGTCAATTGTTTCTCTAAGGCTGAAAGAGATCTGTTCAATCTCAATGCTGGATGATTCAACTTTGGAAAGATCCAGAATATCGTTAATAATATTGAGAAGAGACTCCCCTGCATTTTGGAAGAGGTTGACATATTTATTCTGCTCATCGTCCAGTTCTGTATCAAGCAGCAGGTCAGCCATTCCAAGGATTGAGTTCATAGGAGTACGGATCTCATGGCTCATGCTTGCCAGAAAATCGCTCTTTGCGTTTGTTGCAGTTTCAGCAGCCTCTTTGGCCTCTTTTAATTCCTTCAGCAGTCTGGCATTGGAAATTGCTATTGCAGCATGATCTGCCATGGTGGTCAAAATCTGTATTTCACTTTTTGTATAGGCATGGGGGGTGAGCGAATGGACGGTCAGTACACCGAAAATGCTGTCCTGAAGGATTATCGGAACAGATAGAATACCGCGCATGGACATTTTATCTATAAATTGGATTCCGGACTGAGTATCAACTTTATAGGAGGTATCTGCCAGCCTGTCTTCCACCCACATGGGGCATTTGAATTTAAACGCCTGTCCGCTGATGCCTTCTCCTGGTTTTAAAACAACCTGATCTGTATTTTGAATGAGGTTGTGGCTGTTTTTAACCTTCAGGACATCTTCTGCTTCATCATATTTTAAAATGGTTGATCCGTCACACCCTAAAAGATCTATGGTTTTTCGGGTGATAAGTTCCAGAAGATGATCCATATCCAGATTGGAGGCCAGAAGGGTTGTCACTTCATAGAAAAAAGTAGCCTCTTTTTCCCGTTTACGCGTTTCAGCATATAAATCTGCTGCTTCAAGGGCAGTGGCAAGCTGCTGGCAGAGAAGGGCAAATGGCTCAATGGTGGATGGGTTGATAGGACGTTTGCTTACTTTGTTGTCAGCCATGGCAACACCGGTTGTCCTGTCACCCACCTTAAGTGGAACAAGTACAAAGCGGCGGCTGCGGAAAGCCAGATCATTATGGTATTTGCTGGCCAGCGGCATAATATTTTCCAGATCCTGGTCATTCAGCACTGCCACGGTCTGTCCGGTTGTATAGACCTGGTAAAAAGGGCCAGCCTGGGGTGAGATCGGCAGGAAACTCGGGAATTCACCAGGACCGACAATTTCAAATGCCTTGAACATGGTATTTTTATTTGTGGCAAACAGAATCCAGAATCGTTCAAATCCAAGGATTTCCTGGGCAGCTCTTTTAAAGGCAGCAAGCCTTTCATTTCTGTCCCATGAAATCTGCATTGAGATAGAGGTACGATAGATCTGTTCAATCAGTTTTCTGCCTTTTTCCGCTTCATAGTAGCCATACTTGACCTCTTCAAAAAGCGTTTTGTACTGTTCTTCACTTTTTTTCAATGCAGCAGTGCGTTCCTCAACCAGCTTTTCCAGATGCCCGCGATATTTTGCAAGCTCTTTTTCTGCTTTCTTAATTTTGGTGATATCTCTGGAAAGTACAAACATGCCTTTGGCTTTACCTGTCCGGTCTTTGACCAGGGCACTGTAGAGCTGGACATCCAGTATATTTTTTTCCTTTGTATAACGCTGAGTTTCAAGGAACACTCTCTCTCCGCCAAGTGTCCGGATAACGGCATCTTTTGTATTTTCATTTTCATGCTCCGGCACAAAATCAAGGCGTTTACCCAGCAACTCCTCCATGGTCCATCCGTAGGTGTCTGTGAAGACAGGATTTACATAGGTTATATTTCCTTTCTCATCATATATGGTTATGGGAATCGGGGAGGCTTCCATCAGCAGTTGAAATCTCTCCAGGCTTTCTTTCAAGGCATCCTGCGCTTTTTTCTGTTCAGTAATATCCCTTGAAAGTACGAAAAACCCTTCGATTTTTCCACTCTTGTTTTTTATTAAAGTACTGTTGAGACGAATATCAAGCAGTTGTTTCTCTTTTGTGTATCTCTGGGTTTCAAGAAACACCTTCTCTCCGCCAAGTGTCCGGATAACGGCGTCCTCTGTTTTTTCTTTTTCGTGCTCCGGCACAAAATCAAGACGTTTGCCTCTCACCTCTTCAAGTATCCATCCATAGGTGTCGGTAAAAGCGGGGTTGATATAGGTGACGTTACCTTTTTCATCGTAAACAGTAACAGGAATGGGTAGCGCTTCCATTAACAGATGATGCATTTCATTACTGTTATGCAGGGCCTGTTCTGCATTTTTCCGTTTCGTAATATCTCTGCAGAAGTTTTCATAATAGATGACTTTACCATTGTCATCTGATATGGAACGGGAAGTGATGGATGTCCAGAAAATATCGCCGTTCTTTTTTTTATGCTGGGTTTCAAACCCGATTATCTGTCCTTTTTCAAGCAGCGTGTTTTTGAAAATAATACGGTCACTGGCATTTACGTAAAGCTGCGATTGAATATCGTTAATCTCCTGACACATGTTCTCCGGCTTATCATATCCGTACATCATGGCATAGGCTGGGTTTGCTTTAAGTATCAATCCTTCGGCAGTGGTGTAGCAGATACCCTCCACAGCATTTTCAAAAAGGCTGTTGTAAAGGATTTGAGAGTCTGGCAGTGTGTTGTCGGGGGCAGTGGTTGCTGGAAAGCCGGCATTAGACGACAACAGGTCATTGGACTGATCCTTATGATTGTTTGATTCAGTCATGGTATTTCCTGTAAAATTAAATATGAATAATTTCTGAGACCTTTAACTGCAGGCTCTCTAAGAATTTAGGATAGTAAGCTTCTTTTTGTCAACTAAAATATGAAAAATAGTGATGATAACAGTATAAAGTCATATTTTTTGGCATCAACAGAACTGAATATAACAATAAAATATTTTTTTTAAAAAATAACCTGCAGCTGTTTTAAAATATTCAGATATGGATAGATATTATCAGCCTATGCTGTTATTATAAAATAAGGCTTTTATAAAAAGGGCAATAAAAAAAGCGTTGAAACAGAGTGCCTTTTTTCTGAAACAGGTACAGGGGAACGTTAAAACAGGGAGCAGATCACCTTAAGGGGTGAGAAACCTACTATATACTAAACAAATGATATGCAGCTGAAATAAGGGGTGTTTATGAAAGAACAGGCTTATATATTGACAATGCTTGTAGCGAATAAACCAGCGGTTACTGCCAGGGTTACAGGATTATTTTCAGGCAGGGGTTATAACATTCAAAGTATCTGCGGAGCACCAACCCATGACCCGGAAGTCTCCAGAATTACAATCAAGACAATTGCAACAGAGAAAACGATTAAAGAAATAATAAAACAGCTTGATCGTCTTGTGGATGTTATAAAGTTGCGGGATATGACCCATGATGATGCCGTTAAAAGAGAAATGGCCTTGATAAGTGTTGCTGCCAGCAGTGAAAACAGAACTGAAATAATTCAGACCATCGGTATTTTTAATGCTAAAATTATAAATGCAGGCAAAGACTCTTTTATCATTGAAGTCACTGGAAATGAAAAAAAAATAGATGCATTGATATCCATACTGGAACCAATGGGTATAAAGAAACTGACCCGATCAGGTATTTTGACCCTTAAGCGGGAACTTGATGAAACCCATAGATAACTCTTTTTACCGGAGAATATTTCACAGCAGTCACTTATACGTCTTTCAGAGGATGAAACCGGTTTTTTTAAACATGATCCCGGTAAATACCCAGGCTAAATCATTGATCTGATCCATCCCCACAGTGTATTCCCTTTAAGGGATTTCTTCTCTGCTGCTTCAAGTGCATTATTCATTACGTCAATATCGGAAAATCTTTTTTTTCTTGTTATCATCTCTTTATCAGGGTCAAGACGTTTGATTGTCTTTGCCGGATTTCCCGCTGCAATCACATTGGGCGGTATATCGCAGGTTACTACAGATCCGGCACCGATAATACTGTTTTCACCAATGGTTACCCCTTTGCATACAATGGCACTGTCGCCGATCCATACATTCTCTTTCAGAATGACCCTGCTTGTTTTGCCGGGCGGCTGAGAGCGGTCATATATACCGTGCCAGTCTGAGTCTGTAATATAAGCATTGCTTGCCAGCATGCAGGAATCTCCGATTTTTATGCTGTTGGCAGCACTGATCCTGACACCCGGCGATATAAGAACATGGTCACCAATAATGATGCCATCAACATTTTTTTTCTCTGACCACACTGTCAGTCTGGTTTTTTTATCAGAACACCCCAGGAGGGTAATGTTACTGCCTATACTGACAGGAGCACCAAATATTTCTATATACCATGGTTTTACAATAAATGGATGTTTCCCGAGATGATTCAGCTGGGGAGCAAGTTTATTGCGGATGTAAATACGCATAAGCGTATACCACAGTTTTTTGATATAATATGGACGGTAATCTTTTATCAAATATTTAAACCTCTATGAATCCGTTCCAATAATCAATCAGGCAGATTCAATTTTGAAATCCAAGCCAGTGAGACCCCTTCCAGGCATCATGGTTGAAAAGATTTGATGCCGGGGTGAGAGCGTATAACGCATCTGCTGCCATGAGGACCACGGCATTTGTCCAGGAGATTTTATCTTCAGGCCAGATCACCATATCAGGGTATGTATACCCGCACCAGTAGGTTTTATCTTCATATATTTTATCCTGAATCCATGAAAATAGAATTTTTGCCTTTTTCATATCTCCCATGGCATATAAGGCCAGAACAAGTTCTGATGTCTCGGCAATGGTTACCCAGGGCTGGTCAGACACACATCTTGCACCTTCTCCCTCTATAACATATTTGCCCCAGTATTTTTTCACTCTTTTTTCTGCTTTTTTGCCTTTAAGTGCACCACTTAATACCGGATAAAACCAGTACATGGAAAATCTGGATTTGCTTACATTGTATATATGAATATTTTCTTTGATGGATCTGCCAAGTTTATTAAAAGCATTTTCCCAGGACGGTTTCTGCCTGCCAAGAATCCGTGTGATTGCAAGGGCACATTTTAAACTCATGAAAATAGAGCTTGATCCTGTTAAGAGAGCCATGGGATCAACTATCCCTTCAGGGCTTTTTGCCCAGAAGATTTCACCGGTTTTTGTCTGCAGGCTGATGGCATAGCTAATCCCTTTTTCCATTGTCGGCCAGTAAGTTTCAAGCAGGTTGATATCCTGTTTCAACAGCCAGGTATGAAAAAGGCCGACACTTATATAAGCTGCCATATGCGTTTCACGCGTTTTATCTTCCGGTATGCCGTTAATATAGGAAGAGTACCAGGAGCCATCACTGTTCTGCATTTTTTTCAACCATTCAAAGGCAAGGATGGAGGCGTCAAAATGATTTCCTATGTTTAAGCCCATAATCGTTTCTACCAGATCCCATGGATCTGTTTTGCCATTTATATGCCAGGGAATATCTCCGGATTCTTTTTGAAGGGTTAGAATAAACCGGGTAACTGAATCAATATTCAGGGTTTCAGATACCTTGACTGCCAGGCCTTCAGATGGCATTAAAAATCCTCCATCAATAAATTAGGTTTAATTTTTAAATTAAAATGTATTCAGATTACTATCTGAAAATTGTGAACGCACATTATCAGACCTTTCTGTTTTTTTCAAGGCGTTAGGATGTGAAAACATGAATGGAAATTCATAATATTTTATTTTTTAACGATAGAAATAAAAGCGGATGTCTGTAAGCATATAAATATATAACACTTTGTAATTGAATGATAATTTTTCTCTATTATTTTTCTTGACAAGGGTTGTGGTTATCTGCTATTGAAAATGAATGCTCATTCAGAATATTATTAATAACCTATATGCAGGAGGAAATTATGATAAGAAAGATCAGAAAAGCCGCAGTTATAGGCTCGGGAATTATGGGGGGCGGTATTGCGGCTCTCCTGGCCGGGGCCGGAGTAAAAGTGCAGCTTCTTGATATTGTACCGTTTAATTTAAATGATGAAGAGAAAAGTGATCCGGGTGCACGGAATAGAATTGTAAAAGCCGGACTTGATGCAGCCCTCGCTTCTGCCCCTTCTCTTTTTTTCAATAAAAAAGATGCTGGTTTAATATCCATTGGTAATCTTGAAGATGATATTGATACCTTAAAAGATTGTGACTGGATTATTGAAGTTGTTGTTGAAAATCTCAAGATTAAAAGAGAGCTCTTCACAAAAATCGATAAATTAAGAAAAAAAGATGCCATTATTTCGACAAACACCTCAGGTATCCCCTTGAAAGCAATCTGTGAAGGATTTTCAAAAGACTTTAAAGAACACTTCATGGGAACTCATTTTTTTAATCCTGTAAGATATATGCACCTTCTTGAACTGATACCGGGTAGTGAGACTCTTCCTGAAGTTCTTGATTTTGTTGCAGGCTTTGGAGAGAAAAATCTTGGAAAAGGAATTGTATGGGCAAAAGATACGCCAAATTTTGTGGGTAACAGAATAGGTATCCAGAGTATTGCTGCAGTGATGAATTTCATGCAGGAAGATGGCCTGAGCATTCCTGAAGTTGACGTTATTTTCGGACCTGCCCTTGGAAGACCTAAAACAGCTGTTTTTAAAACCTGTGATCTTGTCGGTCTGGATATCATGATGCATGTATGCAAAAATTCCTATGATTTATGCCCTGAGGATGAACAGAAAGAGACGCTTGTCCTGCCTGAATTTGTAAAAAATATGGCAGAGAAAAATTATCTTGGGAATAAAACCCAGGGAGGATTCTATAAAACTGAACTTACGCCGGAGTGGAAAAAAATTCGCAAGGTCCTGAATCTGTCAACAATGGAATATGAAGAGCTTTCAAGGCCGAGTTTTCCATGTATTGATGAAGCAAAGAAAAAATCAACCTTGAAAGAGAAAGTGCAGTGTGTACTTAAAGGCGATGACAAAGGCGGCAGATTTGCCTGGAAAATGGCTGCTAACAGTTTTCAGTATGCAGGAAACAGAATACCTGAGATAGCTGATACAATTGTTGAAATAGATAATTCCATGAAATGGGGTTATAATTATGAAATGGGACCCTTTGAAATGTGGGATGCATACGGAGTTAAAGATGCTGCTGAACGCATGGAAAAAGATGGTCTTGAAGTCCCTGTCATTGCAAAAAACCTTCTGGCCAAAGGCAATGAAAGTTTTTATAAGCTGGAAAGCGGTGTTAATTATTTTTATGATGTTGCTTCAGAATCCTATAAACCGGTAGCTGTGAGTAAAAACAGAGTTTCCATAGCAGCGGCTAAAGGAAATGGAAAAACGGTTATTGACAACAGATCCGCAAGCCTGGTGGATATTGGTGATGATGTTTTCTGTCTTGAGTTCCATACAAAGATGAATGCTCTCAATGCAGAGATAATGGATACAATGGAGAAGGCGCTTGACTATGTTGATGAAAACGGTGCGGGAATGGTCATCGGCAATGAAGCCGGTGGAATGCCCGGCGCTTTTTCAGCAGGTGCAGATCTCGCTTTTGTTTCAAAACTCTGCCATGAAAAAAAATTCAGTGAAATTGATGAATTCCTTAAAAATGGACACAGGGGAATTCAACAGGCAAAATATGCATCATTCCCGGTGGTTGCAGCACCTTACGGCATGGTACTCGGAGGAGGGTGTGAAGTGTGTCTTGCTGCAGATAAAATGGTTGCCCACTCTGAACTGTACATGGGACTTGTAGAGATAGGGGTCGGTCTTCTTCCTGCTGGAGGCGGTACCATGAATTTATGGAAAAAATATATTCATGCACTGCCTGCAAAAACATATAAGGACATTGACCTTGCAAAACTTTTTGTGCCTGCATTTATGAAAATAGCAATGGCAGCCGTATCCATGTCCGCGGCCCAGGCTTTTGGCAATGGATTTCTTGGACAGTCTGACAGAATTGTGATGAACCGTGACAATCTTGTTGGAGAAGCTAAAAAAGAAGTCTTGAAAATGATTGATGACGGATATGCACCTCCTGTAAAACAGCCTCTTAAAGTGATGGGCAATGCGGGTCAGGGAATGGTAAATGCTGAAATTTTCAATATGCTCAATGGCAAATTTCTCAGTGAGTATGATGCTTTTCTTGCAAGACGCATAGCATATGTCATGAGCGGCGGTGAAGTTAAAGCTGGAAGCGAAATAGATGAAGAGACCATTCTCAAGCTTGAGCGGGAAGCTTTTGTTGATTTTTGCAGAGAAGAGAAAACCATTGCAAGGATTGATCACATGCTTAAAACGGGTAAACCGCTGAGAAATTAATACCTGCAGACAGAATTCAGCAGATACTGCCCGTAGAAATGATGAAAAGAGCGGCACAATCGTTTTTTCATAAAAAATAAGGAGAAATCACATATGAAAGAAGCATATATAGTACAATCAGTAAGAACCCCGGGGTGCAAGCAGAAGCGAGGTCTGTTCAACCAGACAAGGCCTGAGGAGCTGATTTCATTTATCATGAAATCAGCTGTTGAAAAAACAGAAGGCCTTAAACCTGAAGATATCGATGATGTAATGCTCGGATGCGCATTCCCCGAGGCAGAACAAGGTCTTAACCTCGGCAGGATTGCTCCCAAAATGGCAGGTTTTCCAGACAAGGTGTCAGGAGCTGTGGTTAACAGATTCTGTGCCTCAGGTCTTGAAGCCATTGCCCTTGCCTCTTCAAGAATAGAGATGGGCTGGTCAGACGTTACCATTGGCGCCGGTGTTGAATCCATGACATTTGTTCCAATGGGAGGATACAACCCCCGTCCACATCCTGAGTTTTCTGTTACAAATCCAGATATGTACATCTCAATGGGTGTAACAGCAGAAAATGTTGCAACAAGATATAATATCTCAAGAGAAGATCAGGATAAATTTGCTGCAGATTCCCAGGCTAAGGCTTTACGGGCAAGGAATGGCGGCCTTTTTACAGAAATTGTTCCAACACCTGCTTTCAAATATGTCCGGCAGCCGGATAATACATATAAAAAAGAGCAGTTCATTGTTGAACACGATGACGGTATAAGAGAATCAACTCCTGAAGGGCTTGGAAAACTGCGTGCTGTTTTCAGTGCAACAGGGTCTGTGACTGCCGGTAACTCTTCCCAGACCACAGACGGAGCAGCTGCCACCATTATTGCATCCAAGGAGAAGTGTGATGAACTGGGGCTTCAGCCTGTTGCAAAACTCGTATCCTATGCCACCATCGGGTGCAGATCCGATGAAATGGGTGTAGGCCCCCGCTATGCCATACCCAAAGTCCTTGAACAGGCAGATCTTTCAATAGATGATATTGATATTTATGAAATCAATGAAGCTTTTGCTTCCCAGGCGCTTTACAGTATAAGGGAGCTGGGTCTTGATAAGTATATGGACAGGATAAATATCCATGGAGGCGCTATAGCCCTTGGCCATCCACTTGGATGTACAGGTGCAAAGCTGACCGCAACCTGTCTTGCCAATCTTAAAGAGGTTAACGGGAAATATGGTATTGTCTCCATGTGTATCGGCGGCGGTATGGGAGCAGCAGCAGTATTTGAAAGAGTATAGCTTATATCAGTGATATTACAGAAGGGGCTGTTTTAGTGTGATGATCTAAGAACAGCTCCTTGCCCCATCTAACCTGACGTTTACCTTCCTGACGAACTGCCGGGGATTCCCCGGTAGTTGCAGTTTTTTCTAATTCTCCGGATTTATAGATGTTTCTTAAATGCAGCCCGACAGTATCAGAATTTTTATCAAAGCGTTCAGCCATCTGAGCCTGAGAAAGCCAGATAGTATCTTTTTCTAAGCGGATCTGAATTTGCGTCTGCCCGTCTTCGTTTTGATCGATTTCAATTTGTTTCTTTTCAATCAACCTTGTTCTTCCGTGCCCTTTGGGTCAGGATATTTACTTGACATTCTTTTTTATGTATGCCCTAATATACAGAAACCGATTCTGTATACAGAATAATAACCATGAAAAAGAGTTTTACCTTAAAAAAATCATGAGTGCAAAAACAAAAAAATCAACATATAACCCCATTTCACCGGCAGTGGATCAGGCAGCCCGGCTTCTTCAGTGTCTTGGCGGGGAGCCCGGCGACAGTATGGGGCTGACTGCAATCTGTAAAAAGCTTCACATCCACAACAGCAAGGGATTCTCCATTTTAAATGCGCTGTCAAAATATGATCTGGTCACCAGGAACAATGCTACAAAGACCTACTCTCTTGGACCGGCATTGATACCCCTTGCAAGAAAAGCTGCAGAAAAACTCGATATTCATACCATTTCCATGGATTATCTTCAGGAGCTCGCTGATGAAACCCATACAAGCGTCCTGCTGGGCATTATCTGCAATGATCAATTTTACATTGTGGGTAAATATAATGGAAATAGAGGGTTTTCAGTTACCATCCGGCAATACCAGACATTTCATATTACCCATGGGTCACATGGGAAGGCTGTTTTTGCATTCCTGAGTCCAAAAGAGCAGCAGAGAATCATGGATGGAGATCAACTCTTTTTTCATGGGAGCAGTGATAATTTTGACCGCTCCCGGTTTGATCAGGAGATTCTGTTTTGCCGGCAAAACGGGTATGCCGTGGATGATGGTGAAATGACACCCGGGGTCTCTGCTGTGAGTGCACCTGTTTTTGACCATAACAATCAGGTCGTAGCAGGAATCGTGTCAGTGGGAACCTTTACCAGGGATAGATTTGAAGCATTTGGAAAAAAAATTGCAGCCGCAGGCCGCACTATTTCCAGGCAGGCTGGTGCAGAACTTTGAAAACAGATGGATATCACTCGATAGGCATTTACACGATGTCGGTTTTATAATTTATTAAAGGTGCATGAAGCTATTAACAGCTTTAATATATTGATGATTACTAATTTCATGCTGTAAAGAAAGCGGCAGAAAAGGAGCATGGTGCAGACATCTGTCGACCACTGCTTATCAACAGTAGAGAGAGGGGAAGAGCTATGAAAGAAGATGACGTTAAAATTATCAGGACCACTACCTGGTCGCCCGGTCCGGGATGCCATGGCGGATGCGGTATACTGGTCCATGTCAAGAATGAAAAAGTGATTAAGGTTGAAGGAGACCCTGATCACCCCTGGAACCAGGGAAGATTATGCTCACGATGCCTTTCAATGACACAATACATGTATCACAAGGATCGATTGACAAAACCGCTGAAACGGGTTGGAAAAAGGGGTGAGGGTAAATTTGAAGAGATCTCGTGGGAAGAGGCATTTGATCTGATAGAAAAAAAGATGAAAACCATACGGGAAGAGCATGGCCCGGAATCTTTCATCTTTCATCAGGGAACAGGACGGGATATCGGGGGATGGATTTCCATGCTGGCTTATGCCTATGGGAGCCCTAACTGGATGTTCGGCCTTTCAGGAGTCTCATGCTATACCCCCCGCTTGATGATGATGTTTATCACCCAGGGAGATTTTGCTGTGGTGGATGCCTCCCAGTGGCATGAGAAAAGATATGATGATCCTGAATATGTTATCCCTGAAACCGTTACAGTATGGGGTCAGAATCTGCCAGCTACATGCCCGGATGGTTTTTTTGGCCACTGGTATGTTGATTTGATGAAAAAAGGGACCCAGTTTCTTGTCATTGATCCCAGATGCACCTGGATTGCTTCCCGAGCAAAACTGTGGCTTCAATTGAGGCCGGGCACAGATGCGGCACTCGCCCTTGGGTTTATCCATGTGATGGTAAAAGAGGATCTTATTGATTTTGAGTTTATTCATAAATGGACCAATTCTCCCTTTTTAGTCAGAAGCGATGGCGAAAACCTGCTTCTTTTAAGAGAGAGTGATATCAAAGAAGAGGGTTCAGCAGACAATTTTATTGCACACGATCCCTCCTCAGACTCCATCGTGGTGTGGGAGAACGAGAACCAGACATATGATAAAAAAGAGATAATACCCTCAATCGATGGGGAATTTGATGTCAAACTTGTTGACGGCTCCACCATAAAAGCAAAAACAGTGTGGCGTGTTTACAAGGAAAATGTTGAGCAGTATACACCTGAAAAAGTGTCAAAAATCACATGGGTGCCGGCAGATAAAATAGAAAAAGCAGCCCGCATGTATGCAAAAAGCAAACCATCTGCTCTTCACTGGGGGCTGCCAATTGACACCATCCCGTCAACCATTCCGACCTCCCAGGCAATCAATCACCTCTGGTCTCTTTCTGGAAATCTTGACAAGCCTGGCGGCAATGCCGTTGCAAGATATGCCTGTGATGTTGTCACCTATCCCTTTAACACCAAAGGCGCGGTTTTAAATGTACCGCCTGAAGTGGCTTCCAAGCGGATCGGTATGGATGAGTACGGACCCATAAGAGATTTCAGGGCGTGGGCACAGCCTGATAAGGTGCTGGAACAGATTTTTTCAGGAGATCCCTATGATGTCAAAGGGATGTGGATACAGACAGCCAACCCCATTGCCTGTACCGGCATGGAGCCTGCAAAATGGCAGAAGGCAATCAAGAAACTTGATTTTACCGTTTGTGTTGATCTTTTCATGACCCCCACATCCATGCTGTGTGATGTGATTCTGCCGGCAGCCACCTTTCTTGAAAAAGATTCATTACGCGCCTGGTGGGTACCATTGAATGCCATTAAAAAGGTGGTGGAGGTGGGTGAATGTAAATCTGATCTTGAAATTAATTTAGAACTCTGTAAAAGATTCATGAAAGATTTTCCCTATGATAATCCAAAGCAGCTTTTTGATAAACTGTTGAAACCGGCAGATATCACCTTTAAAGAGTTGTGTGACAGGAGCTGGATGCTTCCACCTGACGGGCACGGCAGTAAACCGTACAACAGGCATGAAAAAGGTCTTCTCAGGGAAGATCAAAAACCGGGATTCAGGACACCATCGGGTAAGGTTGAACTCTTTTCATCCTGGCTTGAAAAGTGGGAGCTCGACCCCATGCCTTATTATGAAGAGCCACCCTACAGCCCGGTGAGCACGCCGGATCTTTTCAAGGCTTATCCCCTTATTCTCTGCACAGGGCGGCGGATGGGTCAATATTTTCATTCAGAGCACCGGCAGATTCCATGGCTGAGAGAGCAGTATAACGAGCCGGTTCTTGAAATTCATCCGGATACAGCGGAAAAATACGGAGTATCAAATGGGGAAAAGGTGTGTGTTGAAAACTGGCTGGGGAAGATTACAGTGAAAGCCCTTGTCACACCTGTTATCCACCCCGATATTGTGATGGCTGAACACGGCTGGTGGTTTCCGGAAAAAGAGGGGAGTGAACCCTCCCTCTTTGGAGTATGGGATGTCAATGTCAATCAGCTCATCCCGATGTCCCATGAAGGTAAAGGCGGACTGGGGTCTCCCATTAAAAGCATGCTGTGTAAAGTATATAAAGCGAAAGGATAAGAGAGATGTCAGGAAATGGAATGCTAATAGACTATGAATATTGTACCGGCTGCAAGAGCTGTGAGGTTGCCTGTAAACAGGAGTATGGCAGACCGGCAGGAAAAGTTGGAGGTGTTGAGGTGCTGGAGTTTACACACATACTTCCCAATGACAAGTTGTTTATCACCAATATTCCTCACTTTACAAGGGCATGTCTTTTTTGCGCGGGCCGCACCAGAAAAGGTCTGGAACCCTCCTGCGTAAAACACTGCATGGCACAAGTTCTCATATTCGGGAAGATAGAGGAGCTGAAAAAAATGATCCCGGAGAAGAGAAAAGCAATACTCTGGACAGCAGGGTAAAAAAAAAGTATTAATATGGAAAATTCCAAAATCGTGAAGGAGATATATAATGAAATCCAGATTGGCAGTAGCAGAAAGAGAAGAGCTGTTGAAAATCCATGATACCTCCTTAAAAATTTTAAATGAGACAGGTGTGGTTTTCGATGATGAACAGGCGTTGGAGATATTCAAGAAAAACGGTATTAAAACCGAAGGCAAAATCGTATATATACCGGAACAGGCAGTGGAAGCGGCGCTGAAAACATGTCCCTCTGTTTATAAATGGAATGCCAGGAACGAATCACACTCCCTGATTGTCGGTGAAAAATCACTGTTAGGGGCTGCCATCAGTGCGATCAATGTTCAGGATATACAAGACGGCCTGAGAAGTAGTACAATGGCGGATCTGATCAAGATAATGAAACTGCACCAGGCATCTGAAGTAATGGATTTTGTAAACATGAGCATTGTGGAACCCACTGATATCGATCCACGTATACGCCATCTGCACCTGACGTATGAAACCATGAAAAATTGTGATAAACCGTTCATTGCCTATAACATTCTAACCTCCCGGCAGAAATCCCGGGAATTACTTGATATGGTAGAAATTGCATTTGGATGCCTGGATGAAAACAATTTTGCCACTGCAGCTTCCGTCACCCCGTCCAGCCCGTTTAAATATGAATCACCCAGCCTGCAGACTATTTTGGAATTTGCCGGTCGATATCAGCCTGTCATCCTGTCTGCCTGTTCCCTGACCGGCATTACCTGTCCCGTTGATCTGGCAGGAGCAGCCATACAGCAGAATGTCGAGGTGCTGGCCGGCATGGTGTTCACCCAGTTGGTAAATCCCGGCACCCCGGTTGTTTATCACGCATCAAACAATGTGGGAAATTTAAGATTCGGCACCTCTGCCTGGGGGAGCCCTGAGTCAGTATTGATGAATATTCCCAATTATCAGCTGGCAATGGAGATATATAACCTGCCGGTGAGAGCCATTGCAGGAGTCACCACAGCCAGAACACTCGGACTGCAGGCAGTCATGGAAACCATGCAGAGTGTAATGATGTCGCGACTGACAAATGTGCACCTGATATACTGCTGCTGCGGGGTGCTGGACAATATCATGACCTACTCCTGTGAAAAACAGATCATTGATGAGGAAATCTACAGCCGTGCCGATTGTGTGGCAGACGGCATCTCTTTTTCAGATAGTGATGTAGATTCTGCCCTTGATACCATCCAGGATGTGGCACATAAAGAGATCTTTCTTACCCACAAATCCACCTTCAAATGCATGCGGGAAAGATGGGAGCCGTCTGTATCGGTCTGGAGAGGAGGCATGGATTCCCAGGCGGATATTCTCTCCAATGCCCGGCGTATTGTAAAAGAAAGACTTGACCAGGCACCTGAGACGCTTTTGGACCCGGAACTGGACAAAGATCTTACTGCATTTATCAATAAAAAGAGTATGAAAATTTGATTATGCAGTTCTGTTTTAAGGATTAAAAAAGGCCGGTGGTCCGGGTAAATCGTACTGTCAATGACATACAGCCGGTTCCCATATGGCTGCAGCAGCAAAGAGCCTGCAGCCATATCCACCTCGCATACGGAAGGTCTGATTCTATATTCCGGTCTCTGACGTTTATGGTACTGCTGATACCTTACATTATTCAAAGGATATTTTTACACTATAGAGACCATCTTTAAGGTTTTTAGTCATCAATACATCTCCTTTCCCAAGAATATGCAGCATACTTTCATTCTCTTCAAGCACTTCAGCACAAAATCCCTTTAATCCTCTTTCTTTAGCCAGCTCGATTAATAATTTATAAAGATAGCTTGCAATACCTTGTCCCTGATAATTTTCATCCACGACAAAGGCCAGGTCACCCAAGTCTGTTTCTTCATCCTTTACATAGCGGGCTTCAGCGATAATGCGTTCACTGTCTATATCTCCTGCCAGTGCGACAATTGACTGTACCCATCCATAATCAATGTTCACATACTCCTGAATTTTGATATGGGGCATTGTTTTAATGGGATAAAAATATCGCCTGTAAACGGTATCTTTTGAAAATCGATAAAACAGACGTCTCATTGCTTCTTCGTCAGAAGGCCTGATGCCGCGAAAAAGAACCTGTAAGCCGTTTTTAAACGTATGCCGCTTCACCAGATTTTTAGGGTACAATTTTGTACTTCCGGTCACAAAAATCTGATCCTGAAATAGAATCTTCTTCTGCTTGGCTTCTTTGAGCAGTTTTTCCCGATCTTCAGGATGGGCAATATCAATCAGTGCCTGTGCCCGTTCACGTATGGTCCGCCATTTCAGGTTGGCTGATCCATACTCAGTTACAACTATTCCAATGGATTCGCGCATCTGAAATTGATTCCGCTGATCTGTGAGCAGGGTTATGATATTGCTTTTTCCTTTTTGATCGCGGCTTGGCAGGCCAAAGATTGTTTTGCCGTTGACAGACAACTCCACACCGCTGATAGTGTCTGCTGCACTACCCGGTCCTGAACTCCATGACCCTTTGCCGATGTCAAACGTCGCTCTGCCGAACAGATCTACCTTCTTGGCCAGGAATAATGCGGTAAAATTGGGATTTCTTCCTATTCTCAAGGGATTGCACACCTCTGCAATGCTTTGCATCTCCACAACAGGATTAAGGTGCAGCCAGTCTGTCAGCTCAGATGAACCCCAAACATAAGATGCTACAGATTTACCCCTTAAATAGGATTTTCTGTAATTGCTTACAGCTCCACTTTTAACCAGATTCATCAATGCATCCGAAAAAAAAGGTGTGTGAATGCCCAGGTGCCGTCTCTCTTCCAGATATTTGCACACACGTTCAAATACTGCAGTTGGTGTGTGAAAACAGATACAATCACCATTATTGATCAGTAATGCCATATTGGCAGCCACCTGATCAGTTATTTTGTCGACAGGCCATGGCTTGAAAGCAAAAGTTGGTTGATCGGATTTCACCAGCATATCAAAGTCATTGATGGATACAATGGTATCTCCGAATGTGAACGGGGCATTCTCATTGATTTCACCGATGACCAGCGATGCCTGTTCCATAACCTCTCTTGCCACGTCTACGGACGTGCCAAGGCTGCAGAATCCAGATGCATCCGGCGGTGTGATCTGTATAAAAGCAGCGTCAATAGGAATCTGTTTGGACCTGAAGATGCTTGGAATCTGAGAGTACCGGGCCGGAACCAGATCTATATTGCCGGCTTCTGCAATTTCACTTGCCACCCATCCTGAAATAAACGTTCTTAATCTGTAATTTTGAAAATCCAGATTTTTAAAAGAGAGTATATCGCTGTGGCTGTTCAACTGAATCAGCTCAATATCCTTGGTGTTGGAACGGTCAGACTGCATGAGGGTATTTAACAGGGTACCCGGCTCTGCAAGACCGCTGCCCAGGAATATTGTCATTCCAGGCCGTATGGATTTTAATGCCTCCTGGGGTGAGACAGTAATATCTTTCCAGTTCATCAGTCCTCTATATTTCAATAATCATAAGATGTACTCAGGATATGATTAAGTTTTTTTTACATTTACACAAAGTACCGGGCAGGATGAATTCAGGATCACATATTGCGCTGTTGAACCGAATATCAATTTTTCAATTTTTGATCTGCTTCTGACCCCAATGATAATTTGATCAATCTGGTTGTTTTTGGCAAATTGTATAAGATTCTCACCTGTGGTCAAGCCGGTTTCAATAAAGTGACTTTCACACTTAACACCTTGCCTGGTAAAAAAAGATTTCCCTTTTTCTAACAGTTTTTCAGCCTTGGCAAACACTTCTCTGGGAATACTCTCACTAACTTCCATGCTTCTGACCAAGTAAATTTTTGCATTGAATGCCCTGGCATGCTTTAACACAGCTGCTTCCAAAAGGCCTTCTGCATCAAAGTTGCAAGTTCCCACCATGATATTCATTTTATCCTCCTGGTTTTTCATATACATTATAACTTTAAGCAGTAAATACGGTGCCTGTAATTATATTATAAGTCATAATTTCTAAAATCATTTGAAAGAGATATTAAAATAAACTATGAAAATAAATTTTGTCAAGGAAAACAAGAAAATAGGTATACTGGAACCTGACAGGCAAAGATATAAAAGCTGCGATTAATTTTTCTATCTCTCCCAGCAATAATGATTCAGTTCGCTCAACGGTATTTTTTCTAATTTAATTTTTATCTATCAAGTCAATTGACGCTAAATAATTTAAACTGTTTATTTGGATACTTCTTATACCGATAAATCTGAGCATCACATGGCTGGATTTTTTCCTAACCTCTATTTTCCTTAAAGTCGGTTCGGATTGGTGCAGTATCGTATATTATTTTAAGCGTTTTTATTTTTTTTGTTTCAGTATTGATTTCAATTACATCAACACATTCAAAATTTACTGTTTTCCCACTCTTTAACAGCCATGAATAATGAAAATGCAATGCTCCCACAGAGTTGCCATTATCAGAAGTAAATATGTTTAAAAGTGTTGTCTCTGATTGATTCGTATCAGCAAAAAGGTCTTCATAAAACTTTGCAGCTGACATTTTTCCATAAAGTGGAGAATCAACAATTGCGTCTACTTCAAAAAGTGATAATACCCCCTCTAAATTTCCATTATTAAGAGCATTGAGATATTGTTTAAAAAGTTTTTCCATTAGTAATTCCAATTAAAATGTTTTTATGAGGTTAACGATCTAAATCAACGGCTTTGTCCGCTGCATTTAGATGCTTGGCCGGCGTTTCATCCGCTTTTTCAGTGTATCTGTGTTGAGATGTCGTATTTTAGTATTTATCATATATGGCCTGAAGGGTTCCATCTTCTCTCATCCCTCTCATCTGCTGGTTTTGCGGATCTTCCCATGATACTGGCGGGAAGTTGTTGAAATAAACTATCTTCATACCCTCTCCTGCATGGGCGGTACTATAAAAAAGACTTATCGCAAAAATCAGCAGGCACACAGCTCTTACAACTCTTTTCATCCAGGTGTCAAAAAGTTTCCGTATCGCTTTTTTTCTCATTCTGACCCTCCTTTTGTTTTTTTTGCAGTAATTATAAATTATGCCAATCACTGTCATGTCAGTTATTGATACTGCTCGGTCACCGCATCAGCTGTCACAAAGAAGGGGGTATTGGATATCTGAATTTTTATCTGTTATAGACAGCGTCACTTATTCCTGTTCTATATCGCTTGAGAAACTGCAGTGATTTTAATTGAATCATGTTTGATCTATAGGAATTCAGTTTAGCAAAGAAGTTGTTTGAAGTCAAAACAACCTTACCAATTGTAAAAAAACATGAGTGAGTGGATAAGAGGGTTGAAACAAGGTCCCATATCAACACGCTTTGAACGGATCAGAACGCCAAAAAAGCCTGTGCGCTGGAAAATATTTTATATCCTTACTCCTTACTTAGAAATCATTTTCACGGTCTCTGCCTGTCAGCCAGGGCAGATTCTCTTTGCAAAATATTCAGGTCAGCTGTTTCTCTTATTTATTTTTGCATTAACAGTGGTGATGCCTGAAATAACCAGGATAACTGAGAAAAACAGATATATTGTTACAGGCTCTCCCAGGAGGAGAATGCCAAAAGAGACTCCGGTTAACGGCATGAGAAAAATAAATGACTGCAGAGAAGTTGCTCCAAACCTGTGAAGCAGGCTGTTCCAGGCAATAAACCCATAGGAAGCAATGAGAAGTGATTGATATAAAAGTGCTTTTATCACTGTTGGATTAATGTTTTTTATCATCTGAGTATCCCAGAAATATCCCCCTGAAAAAAAGAAAGGAATACTGAAAATCATAGGATACAGGGTAATCTGTGCCAGATTATAATCAGAAATAATGTTTTTTGCATAGACTGTATTGCACCCCCAGAAGAATGAAGCAAAAAAGATCATGAAATTACCTGTTCTAATGTCGCTTGATAAAGTCTGATGATCAAAAAACAGTATGGCAACACCAAGAAACCCAAGAGTCATTCCCACCCCTTTTTTTATGGTAATACGATCTCCGGGAATAAACAGATGCGCCAGAACCAGGGTAAAAAAAGGAGTAAGGTTTGATATCAGGATTCCGTGGGAAGCTGTTGTCCTTGTCAGTCCCAGATATAGACATGATGACTGCAGAAAAAACAGCTGTGAGAGAATGAAAAGCTGGAATATCTGTTTTCTGCTTACCTTTAAATCATATTTTCTGAACAAAGCCCATAAGAGAAGAACCAGTGCTGAAATTGTAAAACGTATCCCGGCATTGGTAAAAGCTCCAAATCCTGTCAGGCTGAATTTTATGGCAACAGAATTACCACCAAAAATCATACATAAAAAGGCTGCATATAAAGACCACTTCAAAGGCATCTGATTATTTGACAATCTTTTCTCCTGTTCTGGGCAGCCTGTTGAGAGTCTCATTTTTTTGACCGACAGGTTGTTTGTCCTGATTTTTACAATATCTGCTTCATTATTAACGATATTTTAATAATATCTTAGGGAATATAGTTGACTTTGTCAAATATATTATTGATAAAATCAGTTAAAGCTTGACAAAACAGATCAAAATATAGAGTATTATCATTAATTAAAAATGTATGAAAAATATTTTAATGTGACAGCTTATGACCATTGATCTTCACCATGTTGAAAAAATACGTCATTTTAACCGTTTTTATACACAAATCCTCGGCCTGCTGAACAATAAACTTCTCAAGAGTGCATATTCACTTACCGAAGCCAGGATTTTATTTGAACTTGGCCGGACATCAGGTCTTGTTTCAAGTGATCTGTCAAAACAACTCCATCTGGATCCTGCGTACCTGAGCCGTATTTTAAGGCGCTTTGAAAAACAGGGGCTTCTGCAAAAAACAAAATCTCAGGATGATACACGCAAACAACTCCTTTCTCTGACACCAGAGGGTCAGTCAGCAATTGCTGAACTTCAGAAAATGGCAAATCATCAGATTATATCATCTCTTGCCAGTACGACAAAAGAGGAACATGATACGCTTGTAGAAGCCATGCAGGCAATAGAACAGATTTTCACAGGAGAGAGATCACAGTCAAAAACCTTTACACTCAGGTCTCACCGTCCCGGTGATATCGGATATATTACATATCGGCATGCTGTTTTTTACTCAGGGGCCTATGGGTTTGATGCTACATTTGATGCCTATGTAGCCTCTGGTTTATCAGAGTTTGTCATGGAGTATGATCCTTTAAAGGAACATCTCTGGGTTGCAGAAGAAGGTACAAAACCTGTCGGTTCCATTGCAATAGTGAAAACAGAAGAGAGCGTTGCACAACTCAGGTGGTTCCTGGTCGAATCTGAAGCAAGGGGAAGAGGGCTTGGTAAAAAATTACTCCATGAAGCCGTTTTATTCTGCCGGCAGAAAAATTATCGGAAAATTATTCTCTGGACATTGAGTAATCTATATAGTGCCCGCCGCCTTTATGAACATGCCGGTTTTAAGGTCAGGGAGCAGAAAACCCATCACATCTGGGGAGAGGAACGTACAGAGGAGCTGTGGGAAAAAAAGCTTGACAGGCTGCCTGCAGAATAAGCTGCAGCCTGGTGGATAAAAAGCAATAAAAGGATATGGATAATTCTTGACAGGTAAAAATCGGGAGTACAGTTTTCTGCCTGTCTGACCAATATAGATCTGCAGTAAAAACATGTTGGAGCTAAGCGATGATTGATATCAAGACTATTATTAATGAGGAAAAAAAGAATATAACTGCAATACGCCGGGCGCTTCACAGGATTCCGGAAAAGGGATTTTCAGAATATAAGACATCGAGATTTATAACGGATTACCTGGATGCCATCCCTGAACTCGAGGTGACGACCGGTATTGCCAAAACAGGTGTGGCCGGCCTTCTGGAGACTGGGAAACCCGGAAAAACACTGCTCATAAGAGCTGATATGGATGCACTTCCAATCAGGGAGGAGACCGGAGCTGAATTCTCTTCCACGCACGAAAATATGATGCACGCCTGCGGCCACGACGGCAACATGGCCATGGCACTGGTGGCAGCAAGTATACTATCCCGGATCAAGGAGCATTTTTCAGGCAGTATCAAATTCATGTTCCAGCCGGCTGAAGAGGGACCAGGCGGGGCAAAACCAATGATTGAAAAGGGTATACTGGAACATCCCCATGTGGATTATGCAGTGGCCTGCCATCTGTGGCCGGATCTTCCTGCAGGCACCCTGGGGGTAAAGCCGGGTGTTCTCATGTCTGCCGCAAGTATGTTCAAGATTGAAATCTTTGGCACAGGGGGTCATGGTGCCATGCCTCATAATTGTGTTGATGCCGTGGATACAGCAGTTCAGGTGATAAATGCCCTCCATAGAGTGGTAAGCCGGCAGATAAATCCTTTAACTCCCTCTGTTATCAGTATGGGATCATTTCATGCCGGGAGTGCACCCAATATTATACCTGAAAAAGCTGTCATGACCGGTACAACCCGGACCTTCAGCAAAAAAATTGATTATGAGTATCCCGGTATAATGGAAAAGGTTATCAAAGGCGTATGCGATTCCATGGGGGCTTCCTATGATTTTGAATACTACCACATGTATCCTCCCCTTGAGAATGATCAGGAGATTGTTGAACAGATAAAAAAGAGCATGCGTAAAGTGGTATCAGGAGATCAGATCAGGGAACCGGTATCGACAATGGGAGCAGAAGATATGGCCTTTGTTCTTGAAAAGACAAAGGGATGCCTCTTTTTCCTTGGAACAGGCTTTGAGGGCTGCGCACCCCTGCATAACCCGAAGTTCACTTTTGATGAATCCCTGCTGCCGCTTGGTGTGGAAACATTTGTAAGATTTGCTCTGGATCTTCTCGAATAAATAGTGATGCAGTGCATCTGCATATTGTCTCTTTTTTTAAACAGGAGCCTTTAGCAGGAGGGTAGCAGGGTTAATGATTTTCCCTCCATTCCAATATGTCTATCCGGGCAGCGTTATCTGCTTAATCCCGCAGTCTCATCCAGACCAAGCATAATGTTCATGTTCTGAACAGCTGCGCCTGAAGCACCTTTTCCAAGATTATCAAGGCGTGAAATGATGACTATATGGTGATTGTTTTCATAGAGCGATATTTCAATCCGGTTGGTATGATTACACGCTTTTGCACTTAAAAAGCCTTTATCAAGGTATTCCTCATAGTTTTCAATAATGGTGACAAACTCACAGTTTTTATAATATGTCTGGTAGAGTTTTATCATCTCCCGGCCGG
>CAZWSL010000030.1:0-41503 GCA_964636495.1 uncultured Desulfobacula sp.
ACTTTAAAAAATTATTCAGGCTTCAGGGCGGATAAGACAACCTGCATCGTAACGGATCGAAGAAATAATTTGAAATGTGAACATTATAACAAATATCCAGGTGCTTCATTCTCCCTTTGACACTTTAACGGGAATCAGGTAAGTATTTTGAATAAAACAATTTAATACAGGAGAATTATGATGGCAAATTTAAATAAAGTGATGTTGATAGGTCGTCTTGGCAGGGATCCTGAAATAAGGTATTCCCAGCAGGGCATGGCTATGGTGAATTTTTCAGTTGCCACCAGTAAACAGTGGACAGATAAAAACAGCGGTGAAAAACAGGAGAGAACTGAGTGGCACAATATTAAGGTTTTTGGCAGACAGGCTGAAACATGTGAAAAATATCTATCCAAAGGCAGTCAGGTTTATATTGAAGGAGAGTTGAGAACCAACACCTATGAAAAAGAGGGACAGACCCGTTATTTTACGGAAGTTGTAGTCAATAATTTTCAGTTTCTCGGAGGCAGGCAGGATAATCAGGGCGGGTCTGGATATCAGGGTGGAGGAGGATATCAGCAGCAGCCCAATACCGGCGGCGGCAATCAATTCCAGAATCAGACCTATCCGGGCAGTGGCGGCCAGGAGCCTGTTCCGGACGATGATATTCCTTTTTAAATGATATACTTTATATAGTTAAAGCCTGTACATCAATTAGTTATAGCCTGTACATCAATGTACAGGCTATGGATCTTTGAACACTGCTGCAACGGGTCTTGTCTCATTAGTGATAAAACAGGTTTATTCTCTGCACGCCAGGTACTTCAGGTGGGAGATGATGAATTTGATATCTCCATAGGAGTAATTGTCTCCAAGCTTCTCCTTTATTGTTTTCAGGGAATAGTCATGGATTCTGGAAAGCTGGGTTTTTATCTCTCCCTGTTTTTCCCGGGAGAGCAGTTTATCAATATTTAATTTTCCGTTTTCTATAAAAAAAGTCAGGTGTCCTTCTATGGTAGATGTCACCAGTCCTCTCTCTTTTGCAATCTGTTCAATGCTCCCTCCTTTGTTGAACATATCAAAACTGATCTGCCGGGTGTCAGGAGCAGATTTTTTTTTCCTGGGAACCGGGTGTCTCTCTTCAGGTGTTTTCACGTCAGGTGGTCCTTCTGATGTGTCAGAAAACAGAGGCAGGTCAACCCGGGTAATATGATGTTTTTTTCGATAATCTAAAACCATGTCAAGAATAGCCTCTCCATATTTTTTAATTATGACCTTGCCGACTCCCTTGATTTTTTTCAGCTCTTTTTTATTCTCAGGAAGATAGACAGCAATCTGAATCAGCACTTTCTGGTGCATGACCATGAAAGGTGCAATCCCTTCTGATTTTGCCCTGTCAGATCTCCACTGTTTTAGCTGTATGAAAAGTTCTGGATGCTTTATATCTGCCTCACTGAAAGAGGGATGTTCTGGTCTGTTCTTTTCTGATCTCCCGGGTTTTTTAGTTGATAAATCAATTTTTGCTGCTGATACTTTATTCAGATACGCATCAAGGGTAAAACCGTTTTCACACGACTCTATGCCTGCAATCCTGACTCTGATTTCCTGTTTCAGATTTTCAAGATTTTTATTCACTCTTTTGCCAAGCTCTTTATTATCTGTTTCCACATGCAGTTTTTCTGCAATATTACCAAAGATTTGTGAAAACTTTTCCTGAAACCAGGCAGATGCCTTTATTGTCCGCTCATGGATTCTCCTGTCTGCCTGAGGTTCTGTACTTTCCTGAAACATCCCCTGCAACTGAGATTTGAATTTTTCACTGACAAGGAAAATATTTTTTCCGGCTGAATCCTGTATATCTTTTATGTCAGGTATACCGGATACCTGGATAAGATTCCGGTTTCCTCTTAAAAGATTTGCAAAATAATTAAACCGTTTCTGGAGCAGCTGGAAATCAAAACACTCCAGAAGTGATTTCTGCTGATAGGATATTTTTGATTTCACAAGGAGATTTTTATCAGGATTCCGGTTCTCCTCTTTGTTCAAAAAATTTAATACAGCACTGTCCGGCCCGATCCCACTGGTTGGTATGGGAGAAGCCAGAACCATGCCCTCAAATGTTCTGCACCGGCTTAGCGCCACATAAACCTGTCCATGGGAAAAAGAGCGCTCTGCATCAATAACTGCTTTTTCAAAGGTGAGTCCCTGACTTTTGTGTATGGTGACCGCCCAGGCAGGTTTTAATGGAAACTGCTTGAATTTTCCAATAATCTCCTCTTCAATCTCTTTGTTTTCTCTGTTGATTGTATATTTAATGTTTTCCCATTCAACCGGTTCAATGACGATCTCTTTTGTTTCATCCTGGCAGATTATGGTGATTTCATCCTCAGTAATATGTTTAACTTTCCCGATTTTACCATTATAGTAGCGACGGGGGGATGCTGTATCATTGCGGAGAAACATTACCTGAGCACCCTCTTTGAACTCAAGACAGGCAGAAGTTGGAAACGTGTATTCAGGAAACTCTCCTGAAACAGTTGCATGAAAGGAGTATTTTTTTCCCTGCAGGCTGTTGAGTCTTTTCTGATTCATTATATCAGCACTTCTGTTGTGAGTTGTCAAAGTGATATAACCCTGGTCATCCTCTGGTGTGAAATTTTTAATATAGCGCTGGCTGAGCTTTTTAATCAGAGAAGAATCAATCCGGTTCTCCCTCACCTTATTTAAAATTGTGATAAACTCAATATCTGACTGCCGGTAAACATGTTTCAATTCAATGGTGCAGTGTTCTGTGCCTGCAAGGGCATGGCTTGAAAAAAAATAGACAGATTCATAATACTGCTGCAGCAGTGCCCACTCATCCTGCTTTGCAACAGGAGAGAGCTGGTGCAGATCTCCTATCATCAGCAGCTGAACGCCTCCAAAGGGCAGACTGGAGTTTCTGTGCCGCTGGAGCACTGACTCCACTGCATCAAGCAGATCAGCCCTGACCATGCTGATTTCATCAATTACCAGCAGATCAAGGCTTTTGATGATCTCCTTTTTTTCTCTGCTGAATCTGAACATCTTTTTCCTGCTTGTTTCATGGGCATGGCTCCCTGGAAAGAACGGGCCAAGGGGCAGCTGGAAGAATGAGTGAAGGGTAACTCCCCCTGCATTTACAGCGGCAACACCTGTTGGAGCTGTGATAATCATTCTTTTTATGCCTTTTTTATTCAGATTATGAAGGAATGTCGTTTTACCGGTGCCGGCTTTGCCTGTAAGAAAGATATGCCTGTCTGTATAATTCACAAAATCCCATGCAAGCTGCAACTGTTCATTATCATAAATATTTTCTGATCCGGAGTGTTTCATCTATTCTACGGGGTGGTCCTTTCGCCACTGCTTAGGACTGATATAGGTTCTGCCCTGAACCCACATCCCCTTTTTGGCTTTTTTAGCCTTTAGTTCCTCTTTAAGATATTTTACTGAATCGAGTTTTTCAGGCAGTTTTCCTTTATAGACCTCTGCAAAACCCGCTTTCACCATTGCAAGATTAATATTTTTATTTTTTACAAAAATTTCAGCAAGCTGCCTGTTGTAGCCACCTGTTCCATAACTTTGAATGGTTATGGTCTGATTGGCTAAAAGGGTTGCCAGGTAGCGTGTGGCTTTTCTACTGAAAGGCTGTGCCTCTCTTTTTCCATACTCTGTTTCCGGGCTGTCAATACCGGCAAGCCGGATTTTAAATATAAGATCAAGGCCGCTTACTTTTATGGTATCTCCGTCATAAATCTTTAATACTTTAAATTGATGGCCTGTAACAGCTGTATGGTTTTCTTTAAATATTTCAACGGACTGGTTTTTGACTGGCGGAGCAATATTACTGAAATGACGGATTCCGTCTTCATCTGTCCAGGAAAAAATATTTCCATGACAGAGCCTGGAAAAGAGAATAATGATAAAGAGGCAGAAAAAAATGTTGCTGATTTTAATCATATGCTGTCTTTATATTTAACCCCATGATGCATGGTTTTTAAGGGCTTTGACCGGGAGAACATATTTCCGGTTAATGTGCCTGAGCCCAGTTTTTTCCTGTTCCGAAATTTACCTTTAAAGGAACTTTGAGAGGATGGACATTCTCCATAACCTCTTTTGCAAGATCAATCAACTGATCTTTCTCTTCTTCAGGAGTTTCAAATATGATTTCATCGTGTACCGATAAAAGCATTTTTGATTCCAGGCTGTTTTTTTCAAGAGCGGCTTCCATTTTGATCATGGCAAGTTTTATTAAATCAGCAGCACTGCCTTGAATAGGGGTGTTAACTGCTGCACGCTGGGCAAAATTCCGGACATTGACATTGGAGGAATTGATGTCATCAATGCGGCGTTTCCGTCCAAAAATCGTAAATACTTCACACGTTTTTTTTGCCTCTTTAATGGTTGAGTCAATAAATGCCTTTACGCCATAATATCTTTTAAAATAGTTTTTAATATAGAGGTCTGCCATTTTCCGGCTTATATTGAGATCCTTTGCCAGCCTGAAAGCACTCATTCCATAGATAATACCAAAGTTTATCGCCTTTGCCTGGCTTCTCAAATCATCTGTGACAAATTGCGGCATTACTTCAAAAATCTCCAGAGCCGTTCTTGTGTGAATATCCTCGTTATTGTTAAAAGAGTGAATAAGAATTTGATCATCTGCACAATGGGCAAGAATCCTCAGCTCTATCTGGGAGTAGTCTGCTGATATCAGAATATGTCCGGGTTCGGGGATAAAGGCTTCTCTTATTTTTTTTCCTTCACTTTTACGTATGGGGATATTCTGAAGGTTTGGACTGGAACTGCTCAATCTGCCTGTTACTGTTATGGTCTGATTAAAGGATGTGTGAATTCTGTTGGTTTCTCTGTTTATCAATTTCTGCAGAGAGTCAACATAGGTTGACTTGAGCTTGCCAAGAGTCCTGTATCTTAAGAGTTTTTCAGGAAGCTCATGCTCTTTTGCAAGGGCAGTCAGGACGTGTACATCTGTTGAATACCCTTTTGTCTTTCTGGTTTTCTTCACCGATTTAAGCTTGAGTTTCTCAAAGAGTATTGCGCCGAGCTGCTGAGATGATTTAATATTAAACTGCTCTCCTGCAAGCAGATAAATCTCTTTTTCAAGGTTTTTTAATTCATGTGCAAAAACGGTTGAAAGGTTATTTAAAGCGTTTTTGTCAACCTTAATCCCCCTCATTTCCATATTGGCCAGAAGTGTAATCAACGGCAGCTCAATATTTTCCATTAAATCAGATAGTTTCTGGCTCTGTATCTCATTTTTAAAATAGTGATAAGCCATAAATGTGAGGTCAGCATCTTCGCATGCATACTCTGCAGCTTTCAGAACAGGGACTTGATTAAAATTAATCTGGCTTCTGCCTTTTCCTGCCACCTCTTCATAGGAGATGGTTTTATAGCCGAAAAGATTCATGGCAATCTGATCAAGGCTGTGTCCTCTTACCGAAGGATTCAGCAGATAGGAGGCTATCATGGTATCAAATACAATCCCCTGCATTTTAATGCCAAATCTTGCGAGGACAATATAGTCGTATTTAATATTCTGTCCTATTTTTTTGATATCAGGGTTTTCAAGAAGGGGTTTGAAAAGTCGTAAAATCTCTTTTTTATCAGGCTGAACAATTTTCTCCTCCTCCTGTGATATCTGGTCACCGGGTAAGGTTTCACTCTCCTGTATCTCTTTCTGCAGATGTCCTATGGGAATATAAAAGCCCTGGTTTTCCCGGAAAGAAAACGATATGCCCACAAGATCAGCCACCATGGGGTTTTTTGAGGTGGTTTCTGTATCAATGGCAAAGATTTCCTTATGTGTCAGAACACTGGCCAGTTTTTCAAGCTCTCTGGCTGTTGTAATCAATTTATAGATTTTTTCAAGTTTCTCTGCTTTCTGGGCAAATTCAGCAGCAAGGCTTTTGAATTCAAACTCCCTGAATAATTCAAATGCTTTTTTGGTATCAAACGCTTTCAGCTTAAACGCTTCAATATCTTTTTTAACGGACACATTGGTATTAATGGTTGCAAGATCGCGGCTTAAATAGACGATATCCTTACCTGCAAGGAGATTCTCATACAGTTTCTTTTTCGATTTCAGGTTATCAAGCTTTTTGTAAATACGTTCGATGGATCCAAATTCATTAATCAGTTTTACCGCAGTTTTAGGCCCCACACCCTTGATTCCCGGAATGTTATCAGAGGTATCCCCTGCAAGTCCGAGAACATCAATGAACCTTTCCGGTTCTATTCCCATATCCTCTTTTATCTGCTGTCTGTTTTTTATGGTATCTTTCATTGGATCCCATAAACTGCATGTGTCAGTAACAAGCTGGATAAAATCCTTGTCACCTGTCACCATGACTACTTCAAAGTCTTTTTCCTGTGCAAGTTTTGAATAGGTGCCAACAAGATCATCAGCTTCAAAACCAAATTTTTCAACAACAGGAATGTTGAATGCAGCAACTATTTTTTTTATATCAGGGATCTGGGCAGCAAGTTCCCTGGGCATGGGCGGTCGGTTGGCCTTATAGTCACTATACATTTCATGCCTGAATGTGGGGCCTTTTACATCAAAAAAAACAACAGCATATTCAGGGCTGTTCTCCTTTATCAATTTGAGCAGAATTCTGGTGAATCCAAATGTTGCATTGGTGGGATGCCCCTGTGAAGTATTCAGACTTCTGATTGCGTGGAAAGCTCGATAAAGAAAAGCACTGCCATCGATGAGAAATATCTTTTTTTTTGATTGAATCATGCTGTTTTCCCGGGTCATACTGAACAACCTCTTTTATATGTAAAGGTGATCTTAAATAAATAATCCGTTTATCTGCCTTGTTCCGGCAGATTATTGTCTGAAGACCAATTGTATCCGGACTATAATATTGAATTTTTATCCAATGGTATATATACTATTTTTTTTATCAAACGAGAAGCATATTTATATTAATGAGCAGAAAAATAAAAACAGGAAAAAGGCGGGGGAAAAAAATTAAACAGTGTTACTGCTGCAGAATGGAATTCAGATTCTGCTGGAACTGCAGGTGCGGATTTTCCATATGCCAGGGCTGCATGTATGAAAACCAGTGGGGGATGACCTGTAATGGCATTACCTGGCAGTGTCCTGACTGTGGAGAACAGAATGGGTATGGCAACCAGTAAATCTATAAAATAAGGAGTTTATCATGGCAGATAAAATTAATGTAGGAACATTGATATCAGGCGGCGGAACAAATCTTCAGGCAATCATTGATGCAAGCCTTGGAAAATCATCGAGCGGTGCCATTGATGCACAAATTGTTTTTACAGGCTCTGATACCCCTGGAGTTAAAGGACTTGAGCGTGCTCAAAAAGCAGGTATTGATACGTTTACAGTGGATTACTCAAACATTTTAAAATCGTGTAGGAAAGAGGAAATCAAAGATAAGGATCTTCCAGATGATTTTAATTTAAAAACCGTTTTGTCAAAACAGAACCTGTTTGGTCCTGATGCTGAAGAGGATAAGATGCTCTTTTTTTTTAAGAGCCGTGCCATTGCTGAGAAACAGCTTCTTGATAAAATTTTGCCCTATGAAATGGATCTTCTCGTGCTGGCCGGGTTTATGCGGGTGTTGACACCCTATTTTATTGACAGAATAAATATCGATCAGAAACAGTACAGGATAATGAATATTCATCCGGCACTTCTTCCATCTTTCCCCGGTACTGACGGATATGGAGATACATTTGCATATGGATGTAAAATAGGTGGTTGTACGGTCCACTATATTGATTACGGGGAGGACACAGGACCCATCATAGGGCAGAAGGCATTTGAGATTGATGAGAGTGATTCCCTTGATGATGTGAAGAGAAAAGGTCTTGAAAAAGAGTGGGAACTCTATCCGCAATGCATTCAAAAATTTGCTGAATCCCTGTTATGATTGTTGTCTTCGCACAATTTGAAAATTTAAAGAACAGAAGCGCTCTAACCGTTTTTGAGTATTAGTTAATCAATTTCAGCATAAGCGGTACGGCTGTCATTGTTCCAATTGATGACCCCAGGTTGGTAAAAATCACCACAAGGAGAATTCTTGTAACATTATTGCGCCAGAAACCTTTAATGGAAACGATATCTCTGGGAATTGCCTCAAGATCTTTTACCTTTGGTTTCCTTGCAAATGCCTCCACAAGTCCTGAGACCCAGCCTGCTGCAATCATAGGGTTTAGTGATGTTAAAGGAGCTGCAACTACAGATGAGATAATGGTAAAAGGGTGAGCAAGGGCAAAAATTGCTCCAATACCGGCGAAAATACCGTTTGCTGCAATCCAGATCCATATCATGTCTGTACCTGCATTTTTACCTTCCATCAGGAAACCTGCTGCAAAGAGCAGTAAAATTGCAGCAGGTATAATCCATTTCAGGATTTTACCGGTATTGCCTGCTGCCGGGACATGATTCAACGCATCAAGATCTATCGTTACATTGTCTGCGATATATTTTTTAATTCCAGGTGCATGGGCCGCACCCACTACCGCTACAATTTTTTCTCCAGGTGATGACCTGATCTTTTCTGCAAGAAACCGGTCTCTTTCATCAATAAGCGCTTTTTCGATAACAGGGTGTTCTTCTTTAACTTCCGATAAAAGAGTTTGGAGAATATCCTCCTGTTTCATATCTTCTATATCTTTTTCACTGATATCGTCTGAGCCACCAATGGAAAATATAAAGGAGGTTATCAGTTTTAATTTTTCCCATAAACCCATATTTCTCCAGACCCTTGAGAGGGTGATCTGGATTTCACGGTCTGCAGGAACGATCAATGAGTCACATTCATCAGCCGCTTTTAGCGCATTTATCATCTCCTGGCCAGGCTGGATGCCAAACTTATCAGCCATTTTTTTTTGAAAAGCAGCAAGGAGCAGGTTCATAAACAGGAGCAGTGCTTTTTTCTCTTTGATAATTTTCACGATATCCATGTTGCGCCATCTGTCAGCATCTTTTATTGATGCAAGCCTTGTTTTACAAAGTTCCACACAGACTGTATCAGGTTTCTGTTCAAGGATGGTTTCCTGTACCAGTTGAGCACTCTGTTTTGAAACATGGGCAGTACCAATTAAAAGGATATCTTTTCCGCTGCAGCAGAGTCTGCTTATCATCTCGTTGTCTTGATATTTTTTTTCCTGCTCTATATTCATGAATTCTCTATTTACCTTTCAAATCAACTGCTCAACTTTCTGGTTTGGTCTTTAATGACTATACGGTTTCTGTTGTGAATGTTATCAAGTTGGAAAGTGCAGGTAAATCACAGTTGTCAGTAACAATGCTGATAATCAAAGCCAGTCTCCCCTCTATTCTGACTGTCAATCACAAAGTTGAATAAATTATATACAGCCCTGTATTATAACCACTATATTATTGATGGCAATATAAAATTAATCTCTTCTTTGTCACATGTACAGATAGCACATGAAAGATAAAGCAGAAAAAATTTTACAGATAAGTTTAAAATCAATTTCATTTTATATGAAAAACCATTATAAAAAGATTGTTCTATTAACTCTTTTAGATCATGATAGCTGTTTAATCCCGATAAAGAGATGTATTTCAATATACAGATTAGGATAATAGATGAAAAGTAAACCAACCTATGAGCAACTGCAGAAAACAGTTTTACAATTAGAGAGGAAATTAGAAAAACAGAGTCAGCATAACAGTGATGAAAAATACAGAGTTCTGTTTGAAAAATCAAAAGATGCCATTCTGATAATTGAAAATGGAAAATTTGTGGATTGCAATCACTCAGCTGTTAAAATGCTTGGATATAAAAATAAAACTGAACTTCTTCAGGTGCACCCTTCAGGATTATCACCCCGGTTTCAGACAGATGGAGAGGATTCATTTGTAAAAGCAAAACAGATGATGGATATCGCACTGAAGAATGGCAGTCACAGGTTTGAATGGGATCATATGAAAGCAAATGGAGACATATTTCCGGTTGAGGTTCTTCTGACAACAATCTCCAGCCATCCGGATAAATGGGTTATTCATACAATCTGGCGTGATATAACAGATCGCAGAGAGATAGAAAAGAGCAGAAAGGAGGAGAAAGAGACACTTGTATCAATCCTTGAAAGTACACCTCATGGAATCACACTGATTGATAATAGAGGAAAATATTTATATGTAAATCCATATTTTACAAAGATTACAGGGTATACACTCAAAGATATTGCCAGTAAAGAGGAGTGGTTTTACAAAGCATATCCGAATAAAAAATATCGAGATAAAATTTCTGAAATATGGAGCAGTGACAGTACTCAGCAAGGGCAGGAAAAGAGTCGTGAGTTTATCGTAAAATGTAAAAACGGGGAATCAAAGTGTATTGAGTTCAGGTCTACTTTTTTAAGAGATAGAAAAATTTCTGTGTTGACAGATATCACAAAGCAAAAACAGGCAAAACAGAAGTTGGAATTGTTAAACTCCAGGCTGGAACATGAGGCTACACATGATCCTCTGACAGGAGCTCCGAACCGGCGGGCAATCTTAGATAAACTGAAACAGGAACTCTCTCGTGCAAAGAGGAACTACTTGGAACTGAGTATAGGGCTGTGTGATATTGATCATTTCAAACAGGTCAACGACAGATTCGGTCATCAGACAGGAGATGAAGTTTTATGCAGTTTTGTTAAAACGATCCAGAGTGTTCTTCGACCCTATGATATGGTTGGTCGATATGGTGGAGAAGAATTTCTTATAATTGTCCCCGGATATGAAGAGGTGGCTGAAGAATTTATATATGAACGCATCAGGGCTAAGATAGACAGTCATAAAATGGCTACAAGATCAGGCAATATAAGTATAACTGCCAGTATCGGCATAGCAAAATTAAAACGAGATGAAACAGCAGATACTCTGCTTGCAGAAGCAGATGCTGCGCTCTACTGTGCGAAAAGCAGTGGGCGTAATCAACTGGGATTTGCCGGCCATTCGATTTAAAATTTAGAAAAGCATCTCAATTCTTGACCTTGGATATCAGTTCTGATATCAGTATATTCATGGATAAAACAGATGAAAATATATTAAGAGTCACAAAAGAGATTATTGTAAAATTTATAGAAATGGGCAGGTTGTCACCTTCAAATATTCATGAATCATTCAAAGATGTCTACTCCACTGTTAATGATACAGTTAAAGCCAAAGTGAGCAGAAAAGCTCCCTCCAATGACAAGAAAACCTGACGATACCTTCCCCAAGTTTAAATCAGGGGTCACTCAGGGTCTGACAAAAGGATGGAAAGGACTTATCTGGCTCTTAAAGATCATTATTCCCATATCTTTTATGACAAACCTTCTGGTTTATTCCGGAATCATTTATAAACTTGATTTTTTACTGGCTCCGGTTATGACATGGCTCTCTCTGCCGCCCCTGGCAGCTGTTGTATTAATTACGGGATTGTTTACAGGTATATATGGAGCAGTGGCAGTCATGGCTGTAATGCCTTTCTGCATGGAACACATGATCCTGATGGCAGTATTCATTCTTATCTCACACAATTTGATCCAGGAGAGTATGGTTCAGGGTAAATCTGGGATTAATCCTTTTTTTATCGGTTTTTTCAGACTTTTCTTTGCATTTATGTTTACATTAATATGTGCTGGAATAATGGGGGTTACTCCAGAAACAGGCAGTCAGGTAATTGTCCAGGCTGAATTTGGAGAAGAGACAGTCTACTTTGGCGTTATGCTGCAGGAGTGGGGATGGAAAATTTTTAAACTGGTCATACAGATTTTTTGTATTATCATGCCGCTCATGGTTGCTCTTGAACTGGCAAGGATATTCAAGGTCATAGATTTATTGACAAAAGGGACAGCTCCGTTTCTGAAAATTCTGGGTTTGAGCCCTTTGACAGGTGTGATATGGCTTACAGCAGGTGTGTTTGGATTGACATACGGGGCTGCTGTTATTGTAGAAGAGACAGAATCAAAAAAATTTAAACAGCAGGACTTGAATAAACTTCACTTCTCAATTGGAATTAATCATGCCATGATAGAGGACCCTGCATTGTTTCTTCCTTTTGGAATATCACTTTTCTGGCTTTGGATACCAAGGCTTGCCGCTGCAGTGACCGCTGTCTGGCTCTATATATTATTTTTATCTGCAAGGAGGTTTTATGTTAACCGGTTTGTCCATAAAAAACTTTGCAATCATAGATGATATACAGATCTCATTTAAAGAGGGTTTCTCCGTATTAACCGGTGAAACCGGTGCAGGAAAATCAATTATTCTTGAAGCTGTAAATCTACTGCTGGGTTCAAGAGCTTCAGCTGATCTTGTCCGATCCGGATGCCAGAGTGCAGAGCTCGAAGCTTTTTTTGAAATTGATGATAACTCCCATGCCGGAGCAGTTCTGGATAGCCAGGGACTTGACAATTCCGAAGGCCTGATTATCCGCAGAATAATTACATCATCGGGCAGAAGCCGCGTGTTTATAAACTCAAGACAGTCAACCCTGGAACTGTTGAAAAAGATAACCCGCAATCTTGCCGGGGTTTCAAGTCAGCATGCACACCAGGGACTTTTAAAAGAGGAGAATCACCTTGATATTCTTGATGAGTTTGCAGGTGCCGTTGAGCTGAAAAATGAAGTTAAGGGTTTGTATAATAAGATTATTCCTTTGAAAAAAAGAATCATGGAACTTGAAGGCACTTTGGAAAAACAAAAAAGAGAGCAGGACTTTTTAACGTTCCAGATTGATGAGATAATCGATGCAGCCATTCTTCCCAATGAAGATGAAACGCTTGAAAAAAGGCGTCAGTCTCTTTTAAACGCTTCCAGAACTTTTGAAATTGTCAATGCCGGTGTTTATGAAATCTATGATAAAGAGGGGTCAATTATTGAAAGATTATCCTCTTTAAGGAGCAGTCTTGAAAAAGTTGTCTCAACAGAAGAGGAACCTTTCACAATTGCAGAACAGCTCTCTTCAACTCTGTTTGATCTGCAGGATATTACCCAGAGCCTCAGGGATTTTTCATCCTGTATTGATCTTGACCCTGCATCCCTTGAACAGACAGATGAAAGAGTGGACCTGATTTCACGGTTGAAAAGAAAATATGGCGGCAGTCTGGAATCTCTGTTTGCAGAATATGAAGCCATGCAGAAAAAAATTTCCCATACAGTTGAGATGGAAAAAGAGATCACAGTTTTAAAAAAAGATATTAAACAGCTTTTAAAACAGATTGAAAAAAAATCTGATAAACTGTCAGAACTGCGTAAATCAGCAGGGAAAAAGTTATCCTTTTTCGCAGGAAATGAGTTAAAGGCACTCGAAATGGGGAAAGCAAGATTTGAGGTGGCCTTTGATGTTCAAAAAGTAAAAAACGCCAACGATATCTCCACACCGGAGAAGATAAAAATAGGGGTTGATGGGATGGACAGGGTTTGTTTTCTTTTAAGCCCTAATCCAGGAGAAGCGTTAAAACCGCTTGTCAGAATTGCTTCAGGAGGAGAGCTTTCCAGAATTGTTCTGGCATTAAAAGCGGTTCTGTCAAAAAATAATTCCCTGGAGACATTGATTTTTGATGAAGTTGATGCCGGTATAGGGGGAGCCACTTCAGAAAAGGTCGGAGTTAAGCTGAAGCAGTTATCAGACAAACATCAAATCATCTGTATTACTCATCTGGCACAGATTGCAAAATATGCAGTAAATCATTTCCGGATTTCCAAACAGGTAGTGAAAGGGAGAACATTTACAACCATTACGCCACTGGAAAATCATGTCCAGAGAATTGAAGAGATAGCCAGAATGATCGGTGGAAAAGATATTACAACCGCAACATTAAACCATGCAAATGAGCTTCTTGATCACACTATATCTTGACAATCAAGCTAAACATGGTTAGATTTTACACCGATAATCAATATGAAAACAGGGAATAAATTATGCCAATATATGAATTTAAATGTTCAAAATGCGAACATTTTTTTGAAGTAATTGTTATGGGGTCCGGCAGTGATGATATCGTAAGCTGTCCTGAATGTAAATCCAGTGAATTTGAAAGAGTTGTGTCAAAGAGTAATTTTACCATGGGCAGTTCTTCAGCAGGAGCCGGAAGTGCAAAAGAAGTCCATACTCAGGAGAGAGAGTGTTCAGGAGGATCCTGCAAGACCTATACTGTCCCGGGAGAAACACGGTAACAGCAGACAGAGTATAAAAGCAGCACTGCTCTTCCAGTTTTCAGCCTCAAAAGATACATTCATCCATCTGTATACTCCATCATACAGCATACGTTTAACAGACAGCCCAGGAGATTTTTGTGAAAGAATATGCAAAACTTGTTATTGACGGTAAAGAGATCATACTTCCGGTTATTGAAGGATCAGAAGGCGAAAAAGCAATTGATATAAGAGCTCTGAGACAGGAATCCGGATATGTCACTTATGACCCGGGATATGGGAATACCGGAACATGCAGAAGCGGTATCACATATATGGATGGGGAACAGGGTATTTTAAGATATCGTGGCATTCCCATTGAGCAGCTTGCTGAACATTCAAGTTTTGTGGAGACCGCTTTTCTTCTGATTGAAGGAAGGCTGCCTACCAGGAGTGAGTTGACAAGTACCAGTGTGCAGCTGAATGATTTCTCCCTTCTTCACGAAAACATGAAGGGATTTTATCAAAGTTATCCTCCACATTCGCACCCCATGGGTATCCTTTCTGCCATGGTCAATGCAATGAGAAGTTTTTATCCGGAGCTGATGGATATCAAGGAGGAGATGCATAGAACCAACCTCCGCCTGATATCAAAAATAAGAACAATGGCAGCCATGTCCTATAGAATTTCAAAGGGGGAACGGGTTGTCTATCCAAAATATGATTTATGCTATTGTGCCAATTTTCTGAACATGATGTTTGATAATATTGTTGTGCCCTATCAAGTGGATGACGATATGGTAAAAGCATTGAATATTTTCTGGATACTTCATGCCGATCATGAACAGAATTGTTCAACAACGGCTGTAAGAGTTGTGGGAAGTGGAAAAGTCAATATCTATGCGACAATTTCTGCAGGTATCTCAGCTTTGTGGGGGCCATTGCATGGTGGAGCGAACCAGGCTGTGGTGAACATGCTGGGAAAAATTCAGCAGAATGGCATGACAGTTAATGAGTGCGTTGAAAAGGCAAAGGACAGAAATGATCCATTCAGGCTGATGGGGTTTGGTCACAGGGTTTATAAAACCTATGATCCAAGGGCGAAAATAATGAAAAAAATGGTTGATATCCTCCTTAAAAAAAGTAAAAAAACAGATCCTCTGCTGGATATTGCCAGAAAACTGGAGGAAGTTGCATTAAAGGATTCCTATTTTATAGACAAAAATCTTTATCCCAATGTTGATTTTTATGCCGGCATACTGCTGCGTGCCATGGGAATTCCTACCAATATGTTTACAGTTATGTTTGCCATCGGCCGTCTGCCCGGATGGATTGCCCAGTGGAAAGAAGACCGTTCAGACCCTGACACAAAAATCACAAGACCGCGACAGATATATACAGGACCACGGGTCAGGGATTATATCCCCATTGAAGAGAGACAGGATTAAAAAATCAGCTGACTATACCTTGAATTCAATACCAGGTTTGAAATAATTATGCAGAGCTTTGACGAAAAAACAGTCAGTTTTATAAAGCAATGGGATCAAACCCTGAAAAAACAAGTGGAGATCAGACTGATTACAGCAGATCATGCCGAAGATACTCAATTCATAAATTTTTCAGAAAAACTGACCCATATGGTATCAGGAGTGGTTATTGAAACTGAAAAAGGAGAAAAGGATCTTCCCTTTTTTCAATTAAAGAGAAATATATCCTACTCAGCCCTTCCCCTTGCAAAAGAACTTGCACCTTTTTGCGAAACGCTTTCACAGATAGCAGACCCGGATGAAATTAAACTTTTCAGCTCAACTGTAAAGGATCTTCAACAGGTCGATATTCCTGTGAACCTGAAACTCTATATTGCTCTTGAGTGCCCGCACTGTCCCGATGCTGTAAGGAGTGTCATGTCTCTGGCCATGATGTGTGAAAATATCCACCTTCATATTATTGACGGCACACTCTTTCCTGAGTCTGCACAAGGTGATGAAGTCATGTCTGCTCCATGCCTGCTCCTTGATGATGATTTCAGGTGGACCGGGAGCGTGTCAGTACGGGAAATCATAAAAATGATTATTGACCGTGATCCGTCACAATTGAGTCCTGCAACCCTGAAAAATATTATTGAACAGGGAGATGCATCCTGGATAGCAGGACAGATGCTGGAAAAACAAAAACTTTTTGATGGTTTTATAAAGCTTCTGCTCAATGAGACGTGGTCAGTAAGGCTTGGAGCAATGGTGATAGTTGAAGAGCTTGCTGAAACAGATCCAGAATTTGCTGCAAAGCTTTGTCCTGTACTGATGGAGGAGTTTGATAAAAAAGATGTTCCCATCCAGGGTGATATTTTATACATTCTCGGAGAGACAGGCAACTTTGAGACAGGCAGATGGATCAGAAATAAATTTGAGGAATTTAAGCATCAGGATATTATTGATGCTGCCAGTGAAGCACTGGATACTTTGAAACTATAACGCTGTTAAACATAAATCCTCTCAACCCGGGATGTTAAAGATGAGACGATTTCATAATTAATTGTATTTATCTTTTCTGCAATATCGTCAGCAGTTATTGTTTTGTCATTCTGGCCACCGATCAGAACCACTTCATCTTCAACTTTAACATCAGGTATATGTCCCACGTCAATTATGGTCTGATCCATACAGATTCTTCCTGCAATGGGTGCTTTTATCCCTTTGACAAGCATATATCCGTTGGAAGAGAGAAGTCTTGAAAAACCATCAGCATATCCAACAGGCACAGATGCAAGCAGCGTCTCTTTTTCTGTTTCATAGGTCATTCCATAACTGACTTTAAAATTTTTGGGTACCTTTCTAACGGATGATATGATGGATTTCAGTTCCATTGCAGGAATAAGATCAACTTTTGAGTGATCAACCTCGCTTGACGGATAGAGACCATACATGGAGACCCCTGCCCTTACCATATCATAGTGAGATTCCGGGAATCCGATTATGCCGGCACTGTTGGCAGCATGGATGGTGCTGAATACAATATTCTCTTTTTCAAGCTCATGGAGCAGAGAGTCAAACATATGAAGCTGCAGTGTTGTATAATTTCTGTCGGCATGGTCGGCAGCTGCAAGATGTGTGTATATACCCTGCACATCAATACCGGGCAGTGCAGCAATTTTTTTGATTTCTTTAACTGCCTTTTTTTTATATTGCAGATCTGAATGTGAGGGATCAAAAAGAACTCCCACTCTTCCCATCCCGGTATCTACCTTCAGGTGTGCATTTAGTACGATACCCTTACTGCATGCAGCCTGTGACAGCGCTTTGGCCATATCAAGATTGTAAATTGTTATCATAATATCAAGTTCCCCGGCAATGGCAACTCTGTCAGGATAGATATAGCCAAAAACAAGCAGCGGTGCCCCGATTCCGGCTTGTCTGAGAATAAGAGCCTCACCCAGTCTTGCAACTCCAAGGGCATCAGCACCACTTTCCAGAGCTTTTTTTGCAACCCTTACAGCGCCATGGCCATAGGCATCCGCTTTGACCACTGCCATGAATTTTGATTTTTTATCCATAATCTGTTTCAGGGAAAGGATATTTTTTTCAACAGCATCAAGATTAACATATGCTTTTACAAGTGAATATTTCATTTGCCTGGCCTTATCTTTAATTTTAATGTTATAAAAAAAAATTATTGTATCATTTTTATTGATATTCACAACTGATTCTTTTTTTTCGTACCCGTTCCAGGCTGATTGCCTTGCATCCGCCGGGATGGACACTGCTGCAAACTCTAAGATTCCTTACACTGGCCACCAGAAACCCGGTCATGCTTCCCTCAGACAGTCTGGTGGCTTAACCGTTTCAGGAATCAAGAGTTTGTACGCAAAGATCCATATGCGCCTGCAAGGCAATCAGCCTTCCACTGGCGTGTTCAGCAGCTTTTCTTATACGCTTTTTATGGAGTTTTAGAGCTAGAGGTTTTTATTTTTCTGCCGTTAAAACCGACAATACGCATAACAATACAGGATTATTCCTTTATTTTGTCATTTTTTTGTAAACAAAGATATAAAGTTGAAGGATAAGGAAAATAAAAGAATTCATCAAAAAAACCTGCTTCATCAGGACCATGGACTTCCGGGATATCTTTACCCCCGGCAGGCGCTTTTATAATACCTGTCTGCTCTCTTTGTGCAGTGTGCCCGGCAAATCTGTCTGCTGTATTTTCTGATGCTTCCATATTTGCAGTATGCAATAGTTGCCAGTGAAGATGCAGGTTGTCTTGTCCAACCGGTCTGCCTGTAATTTTAGTAAAAGTTCAAACAATCTGTAATGGTTAAGACAGCAAACTGTCTGAGTGAGGAACGAACGAGTTTTTGCTGTCCAATGGAAGATTTTTTAGAACTTTAAAAAATTATTCAGGCTTTAGGCTGGACAAGACAACCTGCATCGTAACGGGTCAAAGGCGATAATTGAAAATAGATACAGATGGTAAATATTGAGTTTTTGTGCAACAGGTAATCTGTTTGACTTGATAAATTACGATTACTATGATTGCATATATCATTCATCAATCAGATATACAGGAAGTTTAACAGATGAAAATCTTCATTTACAAAGAGATATCATCCATTGCAGTAGATAGTGATATGGCTGAAAATCCAGATGGAAGAGTTGTAACAGAAAGCAGTGACGGGGTTTCAGAATTATGAGCCATTTAAGAACCTGTGTGGGAAAAAACGGAAAATTTATTGTTGGTATACACAAGCCTGAGTTTACAGTTAAAAATTTAAGGGACAATGACTATTTATCATCACTGGGTCAGCTTGAGGACGGAACTGCTGTTGAAAATAAAGCAAATTTTCCCCGTGGTGATCTGTATGAACCGGCTGCTGATATCATTTACGAAATCCCAAATGCCTTTCCCTTCCGCGGTGCAACTTTTATCAATTCAGCATGGGCTGATATAAAAGCAGGACATCCTGAAAAAATTGGTATTCCAAAACCTGAACCATGCTCTCTGCTCCATAATCTTAATGAGATGACTGAATCGGACAGGCCTGTTTTCAAAAACAGGAGTTCTCTCCTTGATATGTTACCGCATCCTCTTCTTATTACCCTTGCCAACGTCTCTACTGATCCTGAAGAGTTAAAACTGCTTGCAGAAAAAGCATGCCATATTCTTTTTGATTCAGCAGATCAGACATTAAATAAAATACCAGTTGGCATTGGATATAAAAAAGAGAGGTCTGGTAAAATTGTTCCCGATATTTATGATCATGAACTGTTTGAAGTTGTCGTGAATAACAGATATCTGCCAGATGAGTATAAAACTGTTCTGGTGCTGAGACCCGGTGTACAGGGAAACAATGAAATCACAGGAGAGTATCTTTCAGCAGATAAAAAAACCCATGTTTTTGAATATCTGCGGCGCAATTCATATATTCCGTGGGGACATTTTGCGTCAAATATGGCAGATGATGCCATACGGTACAGTGTGTGCGATCTCAGTGTTGAGGATATGAAAGGAATCAGACACCTCTATTATCAACGTATATTTGTAAGACTTGCCCTTCAACTTGATATAGATCTGCCTGATAAAAAAAGAAGTCTCTCTCCTGAAGAGCTTGAAACCCTCAGAGTTAAAATAGCGGCAAAATTACAGTCGGAAAATAATCTTTTATTAAAATTTGATGCAGTGTTGTGGGGATGGAATTTTGGTTTTGGATATTCAGGTTCTGGTCATAGACTTAATGCTTCCCATCAGATGATCCATCAACAGAATGCATTGGTCCCGGCAAGTATTCAAACAGACTCAGAAGAGAGTATGAATTGCTTTTCCTGCGGTGATCTGATCGGTGATTTCATTGCAGGGTATAAAAGAGCGTCCGGGAAAATTTTTTTTGAAAACTATATTAAAGCAATCCGATATAACAGGAGGACAGACGGTACAGACAGGGGAGAGTCTTCTCTGATTGTAATTGAGGATGATTACACAATGCTTTTTGTGCCAAAGGCCCAGATATGTGAATGGGAACTGCAGGTTATGACAAAAATGCCATGCGGTAATATTATCCAGGCAGATAGAAATGTGCGTGATTCCCTTGATAAAGCGGTTTTGCATGCTGTCAGAATTCTCGAATATCTTGGAGCAACATTTATCACATCCATTGAATTTTCAAGCCGTTTAAGCTCAGATAACAGATATCAGCATCTTTTATATTCATTTATACCAAAACTGCCCTATGCACCTGATACATTCAGTGAGGCACAACTTAGATGGATCAGTGGTCTATATCCGGAAGATTTTGCCCAGGCATGCAGAAAGGCTCTTGCATGCTGATTTTTCTATTTCCAGTTCATTGGAAAGATTCAGTTCTTTAACCATGAAGCAGAGCATATTTAGGATATGGTTTCTTTATCTGGAAATATCAGCTTAAAAAACCTGAAAGAAGGGAGTGAATGTATCATATGATTTATATGAAATCAGCTTACAGGGGAAGCCTATAATGATTCTTTATGATTTTATCTATAAATGGGATGGGAAAGTAAGATCCGGTGAAAAGCCTGTTTCATGGTGGCCTGGCTCATATCACGTAAAAATTATCAAAATTGGTACAGACAGCGACAATATCAAACATCTTTTTTCCACGGCAGTTGTTTTAAAAAACGCCAGGCTTCAGAAAACCATGAATACCTCCTTAAGAAACTATATACATAATTTTGCAAAGAAATTAGCTAAAAAATATGATCTTGATATCAGTAAAACAATATGGGTTGAAGTGGATGATAAAATAAGGGTAGCCCGTTTAAAGCCCGGTCAAATGGTTGCCCGGGAAACTTTATATTCCCTGTCCTGGAGACCGATAAGAGATGGAGAGCTGAAGCTGCTTAAACCCTATATTGAAAGCTTTGAATAGTGCAGGACTCTTTTTTACGGTTTCTTTTTGTGCTTAATTTTTCTGCCGGATTTATCATAATCCAGTGTTAACACGCTGTAAGCTTCAGAGAGTGCCACCGTTTTTCCAGGCTGCCATCCACCATGGCCCTGGCATCAGGGGCTGGTTCAGGGATCTGTCATAGTCGATCAATTTAGGACATGCTCATCAAACAGCAGATAAATAAAAAAAAAGCAGAGTCTCTGCAGACTCTGCTTTTTTACCGATCTATAGATTAAATGTCCTGTTATGGTGTGGCAGACCTGCTTTACACCTGCAAACCGGTTTATGACATAACTACAGATTAATCTTTATTTTTTCATACAAAAACTGTGGTTTAAACAACACCCTGGTCAATCATTGAATCTGCAACTTTTACAAAACCGGCAATATTTGCACCATTGACATAGTTGCCAGGGGTACCATACTCTTCAGCAGCTGAGATGCATGAATTGTGAATACTCTGCATTATCCCCTTGAGTTTAGCCTCCACCTCTTCTCGGGACCATTTGATTCTCATTGAATTCTGCGACATTTCAAGACCTGAAACTGCAACCCCGCCTGCATTGGCTGCTTTTCCAGGCGCGTAAAGAATTTTGTTATCAAGAAAGATCTCAATTCCATCGGGAGTCGTCGGCATATTGGCACCCTCGGAAACAACATTAACATTATTATTAACAAGGTTCTGAGCATCTTTTGCATTTATTTCATTCTGGGTTGCACTTGGGAAAGCACAGTCTGCTTTATGATTCCACAGTGGATTGTGGTCAGCAGCAGGATCAATATCAGTATATACAGCATAACTGTATTTCTGTGCATACTCTTTAATACGGCCTCTTTTTACATTTTTCAGGTACATCACATATTGAAGTTTTGCTTCGTCAATACCTTTTTCATCATAAACATATCCTGTGGAATCAGAGAGCGTAACAACTTTTGCCCCCAGCTGGTTTAATTTTTCCGTTGTATATTGTGCAACATTACCAGAACCTGAGACAAGGCAGATTTTATTTTCAAGGCTGTCATTTTTTGTTGCCAGCATTTCATCGGCAAAAAATACAGATCCATACCCGGTAGCTTCGGGCCGGATCAGACTTCCACCCCAGTTAAGACTTTTTCCGGTTAGGATACCTGTAAATTCATTTTTCAGTTTTTTATACATGCCAAACAGATATCCAATTTCTCTTCCACCAACACCTATATCTCCTGCAGGCACATCAGTATCAGCACCAAGGTGACGGAAAAGTTCACTCATAAAGCTCTGGCAGAATCTCATAACTTCATTATCGGATTTACCTTTGGGATCAAAATCAGATCCTCCTTTGCCGCCCCCGATGGGAAGTGTGGTCAGGGCATTTTTAAACACCTGCTCAAAGGCAAGGAACTTCAATATGGAAAGATTTACTGAGGGGTGAAACCGAAGCCCTCCTTTATATGGACCTATTGCAGAGTTCATTTGAATTCTGAATCCTCTGTTGACCTGAACAACTCCCTGGTCATCCACCCATGGTACCCTGAACTGGATCACCCGTTCGGGTTCTACAACTCTTTCCATGATTGAAGCGTGTCTGTATTCTGAATTTCTGTCCAGAACCGGTTTGACAGAGTCTGCTACTTCTGTGACTGCCTGGTGAAACTCTTTTTCAAAAGGATCCCTTGCAGTGACGATATCCATTATTGTATTCATTGTTATTCTCCCGTTAAATTAAGTTGTCAATTGATTCAATCCGGTCAGCAGTAGATGATATCCGCCATAACATCTGCCTACCCTTTCTTGGAATCAATTGCGTGATCATTCAATATCATTAACTTCTGATGACTTCAAGCCCCTACCGTTATTTCTGGAAAGTTGCCATAAATATTTCTGGAAATTGCCATAAAGTCTAACGGTTTTAATAAGTTGCACAAACCCGTTTCCCGATCAGACAATCTGCTGTTTAACTATTACAGCCTTTGGAATTTTTTAAAATTCAATTTTTATGGGAATGGTCAAAAATTCATTTTTACATTGACAAAATGATAATCCGGGTAGTATAAACCGTGACCAAGCAAAAAGGTGTCTGGAAAAATCATCAAATTTTCAGAGTAATAGGAAAAACGGTGCAATTCCGTTACATGCCAGCCATTGCCGTGATTGGGGACGAAGACTGCAAAATGCCACTCTTTATTATAAAAAGGGGAAGGCGCAGTATATTAGAATGATCCATAAGTCGGAAAGCCTGCCTTGCTGTTTAAGTTGAGGGATTCACTGCTGGAACAAGATCCTGTTGGATAAAATACGATTATTCAGGAGGAATACTTATGCCAGAGGCATTGGATCAGGAAATTAATCAGCAATTCGGCGCAATCATAACCCGCCTGATCAGAAGAGAAAACCTTACAAGAGATGAGACAAAACAGGCTTTTATCTCAATCTTAAATAATGAAGTCACTGAGATGCACCAGGGTGCTTTTTTATCGGCACTGGCAGCTAAAGGTGAGACAAAGCACGAAGTTGCAGGCTCATGGGAGGCAATATATGAGCTTGATACTGCAAAGGTGAACTTTAACAGCGATATCAATATTGTTGATAACTGCGGAACGGGGATGGATACTTTTAAGACTTTCAATATCAGTACTGCTGCATCAATTATTGCTGCTGCCGGCGGTATCCACATGGCCCGTCATGGTGCCCGGGCAATCACTTCAGTCTGCGGAACCGTTGACATTGCAGAGGCCCTTGGGGTGGATGTTGAGTGCAGCGCAGAGATTGTTAAAAAAAGTATTGAAACTGCCGGGCTTGGTCTTTTTAATGGTATGAGTCCTCATATCCATCCAAATGCCCTTGGACGAATTTTATCACAGATTAATTTTGGATCCACCCTTAATATTGCGGCCTCCCTTGCAAACCCTGCCCTTCCTTCCATAGGAGTCAGGGGTGTGTATGCCAAAAATATGATAAAACCTGTATCAGATGTGATGCAGGAGATTGGTTATAAAAATGCCATTGTTCTGCATGGCTGTATTGATAAATCTGATAAAGGTATGGATGAAGCTTCAGTCTGCGGAATTACCCACTGCCTGCAGATCAGTGAGGGGCATGAAACCCGGGATTTTATTATTGATCCTGAAAAATTTGGCCTGGCATCAAAACAGTATGATGATCTCCTGCCGGAGAAAAATATTCAAACTGAAGCAAAACGGTTTGCTGAACTTTTGATAAATCGTGACAGAGGAGTAAGGAGAGATGCCGCTATTTTAAATGCCGGACTTATTTTTTTTGCTGCCGGTAAAACAGGAACACTGGAAGAGTATATTGAGAAGGCAGCAGGACTTTTAGAAAAAGGTACGGCTTTTGAGACCCTTGAAAAATGGGTTCAGGCACAAAGCAGAGATCCTGAAAAAGGTTTACAACAGCTTCACAGCCTGGTTCAGTAAAAAGGATGGAATCAAATGAAACTTTTAATCATTAAGTCAGGCAGGCAGTATATCCGTTTTAAGAATGAAACCTATTTTCGTGTTAAATTTGAAAAGGCAAGTGTATTCCCCTTTGATGATCTGGATCTTGTAAAAGAACATGCGGCTGCAACGCAGGCCAGGGGATTTGAAAATATCTGCATAAGACAACTCACTATTACTGAAGAGGATTTACAGTAGAATGAAAATGGTATTAACACGTCTTGGAAAGCTTGAAATACAACCGGATGATCTGGAGATGGAAATTACCACTGGAGATTATATTAAAGCCAGGGTTCTGAGCTGTGCCATATGCAGAACTGATGCCAAAATGTGGGAACAGGGGCACAGGGACCTTCTGCTTCCAAGGGTGCTGGGACATGAAATGGTCGTCAGGGGAGAAAATGGCCAGAGGTATGTTGTATGGCCAGGGAAAAGCTGCGGCATCTGCAGATTTTGCAGCAGCGGCCGGGAAAACCTGTGTGAGAAGATGGAAATAACAGGTTTTCATAGTGATGGTGGTTTTGCAGGCAGTGTTGTACTCCCCCGAAAAAGCCTGATCCCCATTCCAGATAACCTTGACACCCATGTGGCCTGTTTTGCAGAGCCTGTCGGCTGTGTTATCAATGCCTTTGAAAAACTCTCTTTTGAAAAGGGAGAGAAAATATTGATATACGGGGCTGGTACCATGGGATTGGTCACAGCTCTTTATGCGGGTCATCTTGGGCTTATACCGGTTGTAGTGGAAAAAAACGAGACAAAGATCAAGCATATTGCCCGTTTTTTACAGGCAACAGGAATTGAGTGCATCAAGGATACAAGTGAGAGTAAATTTGATCTTGTCATTAATACCTGTGCAGATTTTGCTGCATTCAGCCAGGGTATTGTAAAAGTAAATAAAGGGGGTGAAATCTCTTTTTTCAGCGGGATCACAAAAAATGAGCAGATCGAAACAAACCTGTTAAACCTTATTCACTATAAAGAAGCCAGAATATCAGGTGTTTATGGTATGACTGCAGAGCACATGAAAAGAGGTATTGTTTTTATGCTGACCTTTGCATCTGACCTTGAACGGCTGATAGAGAAAATTGTTTCACCTTATGATGCTCCTGTTCTCATGGCAGATGTCCTCTCTGGAGAGTATCTTAAATTTATTCTGGATTTTGATCTTGTTAAAGAATCACCGGAAACAGATATGGTTCAGGCCGGGAATCATCCAGACACTGTTTTTGATGATCTTGACACCAGGCGTTTTTCACGTAAGATTATTGAGAGTATTGAACCGCTGTCTGACAAAATGTTTGCATCTGCAACCACCAAAATAGACAATAAGACAAAACCACTTGGAGCTCTTGGGCGCATGGAAGCCCTTGCCGTCCAGATGAGTATGATTCAAAACAGCCTCAATCCTGAAATCAGTCAGAAAAATCTTTTTATTTTTGCAGGAGATCATGGAATTACAGAAGAGGGCGTGTCTGCTTTTCCATCTGAGGTTACAGCCCAGATGGTCAATAATTTTTTAAATGGCGGTGCTGCGATAAATGTACTTTGCCGGCACCATGGTATCCAGATGAAAGTAGTGGATATGGGAGTGAATAAAGAATTCTCTTCCCATGAAGATCTTGTAAGAAAAAAAGTCGGCAGAGGAACCCGTAACTTTGCCATTGAAGATGCCATGACAAAAGAGCAGGCAATTGAATCCATTGAGAATGGAATGTCTACGTTTTTGGAAGCCTATGAGAAAAATCCCATAGATATTGTAGGAGTTGGTGAAATGGGTATTGGCAATACAAGCTCTGCTGCTGCAATCATTTCAGTTATTACAGGCATATCTGCTGCCAGAGCCGCAGGAAGAGGGACAGGAGTGGATGATGCAGGGCTGGAGCATAAAATTGAGGTGATTGAAAAAGCACTTCATTTTCACACCATGAATCCTTCAGACGGTTTTGAAATTGTCCAGAAAGTGGGAGGGTTTGAAATTGCCGGTATTACCGGAGCTGTTCTTGCAGCAGCATCAAAGAAGACAGCTGTTGTGCTTGATGGTGTTATTTCAACAGCTGCAGGACTTCTGGCATATATCATAAATCCTGCAGTTAAAGGTTATCTTATTTCAGGGCATAAATCTGTGGAAAAAGCTCAGATGGCAGCTCTCTCTTATATGAAACTGGATCCTCTCATTGATTTTAATATGAGGCTTGGAGAGGGTACAGGAGCTGCGCTTGCAATTGATTTAACAGATGCTGCATGTAAGATCATGACACAGATGGCATCCTTTGACGAGGCAAAGATAGCAAGATCCTTTATTGACTGAATATCCTGAATGGTGCTGTCAGCCTGGATTAAAACCTGTTTTGTCCGGGCATCGGTCATTGAGGCAAAACGTGTTATTACAGAGGCCGTAGCAGTGTAATGAAGTGAAGCATTATGCAAAGTCACATGTTTTACTGTAGAAAATCTTCACGTACAGGCGAGAAGACCTCCAGAACCACTGAATCTTCCACCACTTCTGCTGAATGGGGTACATTACCTGCAATGCACCAGCTGTCGCCCGCTTCAGCCACATGGCGCTCTTTGTCGATAACCAGTATCAATTTTCCGGAAATAACATATCCGGTCTGTTCGTGTGGGTGTGTATGTACCGGCAGATCTGCACCTTTTGTCATCTGGAATTTTGCCATCAGGGTTTTTTCCCCATGGGCTATGGTTTTTAATTTAATGCCTTCTACAGCAGGTTTGTATTCACCATTATTTTTTTTATTAAACACGATTTTACTCCTTTATAAATGGTTGTCTTTCGATTTAAACACAATATATATCAGTTGTCCATCCGGATTGTCTCTATTTCCAGCTCTGCACTGGAGAGTTTTCAGCATCATCTCTTTGCAGTTTTCAGGAGTCAGAGCCTCAGGCAAGGTTCAGCCTAAATGCTGTCATTTATTTTCAAAGCAGCAGCCTTGATCTGTTCAATAATTTTAGGTATCATTGCTCTTGTCATGGAGGTTTTAAATCCAACTACCCAGATAGCAGGCAGGTAGGTATCACATTGTTTAATGGAAGCAGCGACCGCTCTTACTCCTGATATATACTCTTCATCATCACATGCAACCCGGTCCCTGCGTACCTTGTCCAGCTCCAGTGCATAGAGATCCGGCTCAACAATAGTTTTGGGTGTAAATCTAATCAGTGGATTTGAGAATAAATACTGCTTCAGATCGTCAGGTTTCATCCGTGAAAGAAATAATTTACCGGTAGCCCCTGCCAGCAGGGGGAGAGCTGTACCAACCGGAGACGTAATCTTGATATCTTTTCTGGATTCCACGATATCAATGACAGTTACCTTGTCACCATTACGGATGCCGAGAAATACCGACTCCTGGCACTGCTCCATCAACTCTTTCATTACAGGTCTTGCAATATTTTTAAAATCAATCCTCTCGCTGGCTGCCCTGCCAAGCTCAATAAGGGTCATTCCAATACTATATCGTTTTGAAGCTGGATTACGGTTAATTGCCCCCTGCTCCTCCAGAGCAGCTACAATTCCATGGACGGTGCTTTTACTGATATTCAGCATGGATGCAATTTCACTTATTCTTAATCCATTTGAGTTTTTTGCAATTGCCTTTAAAATCATAAATGCTTTTTTAACAATGGGTGCCTGATATTTTTTTGTCATTTTTAACGAGTTCTATATTAGCGGTGATAGTGTAAAATTTTAACCAGCTGTATTGTGAAATTTTTCAGCCACTGTAATATGATTTTTAATGATTTTTGACAAGTGAAAAAAGAGCTGTTTCCATGATCAGTTTTGAACAGTTTATATTTTTATTGAAAAAATACGATGAAAAGTTTATAAAAAAGCTGACTACAGGATCTCTTCAAACTTACGGTGATAACCATGTATATAACCTGATTATGGTCAATGAAAATGCCACTGAATATCAAGGAGCAAAATAAAGTGAAATATATATTTTCGGTTTTACTTTTTTTACTATTCTCAGGTTGTACAGAAAATGAGTCTGTTATTAAGGTGGATTTGAATATTAAGGAGCAGGTTATACTTGAAGAAGAACCTGGTGTCATAAATTATGCCTATCTTCCGCAATACTCCCATACCATTTCATATACCCGTCATCATTCTCTCATACAGTATTTAAGGAAGGAAACCGGGCTGAATATAAAACAGATTTTTCCTGACACCTTTGACCAGCATATGAAAATGGTAGGCCAGAAAAAAATTGATATCTCATTTTCAAATCCTTTTATTTATATAAATATAGCCCGCCAGTACAATGCAAAAGCTTTTGCACGCATTGTGGAGGTAAAGGGCAAGGATAAATTTCGAGGTCAGATTATCTGCAGAAATGATGATGCATCCATAAACAGTATATCAGACTGCCGTAATAAAAGATGGATTGCTGTAGATTCAACATCAGCAGGAGGATATCTCTATCCTCTGGGACACTTTATTGATCACGGCATAACTAAAAAAGACTTTAAAGAGATCGCCTTTGCTCCAGGGCCGGGGGGTAAACAGGAAAAAGTAATTCTCTCTGTATATGCCGGAAAATACGACATTGGAACCATCAGAGAAGGTTCTCTTGATATCATGTCAGACAGAATTGATATCAATAAAATAAGAATCATCTCCTATACGGATTCATATCCGGGATGGGTATATGCTTCACGGGAAGGCCTGGATAAAAAAAAAGTGGAAAAATTGAAAACCGCTTTTCTAAAACTTGATTTTAATAATAAAAATCATAGCGCAATACTGCAGAGTGCCGATTTTATAAAAATAATTCCATCCATGGATTCTGATTTTGATTCAGTTCGACAGCTTGCTGTGAAAGCAGATTTAAGTTATGAAGAGTAATGGGATGACGGCATAAATGAAATTAGGATTTCGAGGGAAAATTTTTCTGGGTTTCTTTGCCCTGCTTCTGCTCCAGGGTATTGTCATGTTTTTCTGGGTGAGCCAGGTGATGAGAGACTCCTTGCTCCAGGAGATAAAAAGCCATGGACATTCAATAGGGATAAACCTTTCAGCCCGTATGGTCGAGCCCATGCTTGCCATGGATTTTTTAAGAATGAAGGTATTACTGGATCAGGCCATACAGCTGGATCATGATATTTTTTATACCTTTGTGCTGGATGCAGAGGGCAGGCCATTGATCCATACGTTTAAAAAAGGGTTTCCTGTTGAACTGAAAGCTGTCAACTCAGTGGAAGATAACCAAAAAGGCTCCATGCAGCTTCTTGATACAGGAGATCACCTTATTTATGATTATGCAGTTCCTGTATTTATTAATGACAACCGCCTTGGAACCTTGAGGCTTGGCCTTTTCCGGACCAGGATGGAAAAGGCGGCAAATAAAATTATTGTCTCTGGTATTGTAACCATTTTTTTGACAATGGTGATAGCAGGTATTGTCGGTGGCCTGTTACTTAATCCTGTTACAAAAAACATTAGAAAACTCCATGAATCTTCTGAAAAGGCGTTACGTGGAAATCTGAATATTAGAACAGCTCCAGGTCTGGAAAAGAACTGCTGGGATATAATGGGATGTAATCAGAAAGAGTGCCCTGCATATGAAAATTTTCATCACAGGTGCTGGTATATGGCAGGTACTCTCTGTCCAAGCTGTGTTCATGGAGAGTATGCTAAAAAAATTGATTCCTGTCACCTCTGTCCTGTTTATAAAAAGTGTTCCGGAGATGAAATTCAAAGCCTTGCAGAAAGCTTTGATGCCATGACGCTCTCCTTGAGTGATAATTTTCATTATTTAAAAAATGCGGAAAGTATTGTAAAGGAGCAGAAAGCACTTCTCCAGACAATTCTGGATGCTGTCCCTGACTTTATATCTCTGCAGGATTATGAAGGGCGCTTTATCTCTGTGAATAAAGCTTTTTGTGAAATGCTGGGCAAAGATAACAGCCAGATTCTTGGAAAAACCAATAATGACCTGTTTCCTGAAAAATTTGCAAAGATATATAATAAAGAGGATAAAACCCTATTTGATACAGGAATTGATATTGTCAAAGAGAATAAAATTAAAATCTCTGGGAGTATAAAATGGCTTCATGTTGTCAAAGTCACCGTTCCTGCAGCAGAAGGTATGGAAAAGGGTCTTGTCTGCAGCGGCAGAGATATTACACAGCTTAAAAATGTTCAGGAACAGCTTACCCAGGCTCAGAAGATGGAATCAGTGGGAAGGCTTGCAGCAGGTGTCGCCCATGAGATAAATACGCCACTTGGTATTATTTTAGGATATTCTCAGTTGCTGCTTGAAGATATAAAAGATGATGATCAGTTCTTTCATGATGTTAAAACCATTGTAAGACAGACAAAAAACTGTTCTAAAATTGTTGCAGATCTGTTGAATTTTTCTCGCTCCAGCAAGAGTGTTATTTCCCAATTTGATATCAATACTGCTGTTAAAGAGGTACTTGGGGTTATTGAACATACCTTCAGCTTAAACCAGGTTGCAGTAGAGCATGAATATGATAAAGAAGATGATCTGTTCATAAAAGGGGATAAAGAAAAAATAAAACAGGTTTTTATTAACTTACTGAATAATGCACTGGATGCTGTTAAAAAAAATGGCAGTATACTGATTAAAACAGGGTTGGACAAAAATAAGAGTGGAGTAGAGATATCTGTGTCTGACACAGGACCCGGGATTGCCGGAAAGGACATTGACAAGATTTTTGAACCTTTTTATACTACAAAAGGTCCTGACAGGGGAACCGGACTCGGGCTGTCAGTCACTTTTGGTATTATTAAAGAACACAAAGGCAGTATGAAAGTGTTTTCTCCCTCAATAAATGGAAAAAACAGAGGGAAGGGAACACAGTTCATTATTATTCTGCCGAGCGATTTAAACCATATATGATAAACCTGACTTTCGGGCCTATGTTTTCCGAAGGCTCCTGCTTTTGTTATTGACGCTGTCAAAAAAAAAAGAGTAATCAGAAGTGTTCAAAGAGTTTTTACCAGGCTGTGAGCCGGAAAATCAGGAAAGTTGACAACCAGAAGCACAAAGGAAAAACAGATGGCTAATATCCTTGCATTAGATGATGTGTCAGATGCTGCAAATCTTGTTAAACGTATTCTTGAAAGAAAAGGACACACGGTTTTTGCATTCTCTGAAGAAGAAGAAGCAATCGAGTTTATAAAATCCAACCAGATTGATCTTGCTGTCCTGGATATCAAATTAAAAAAAATGAGTGGTGTCGAGGTTCTGGAGGAGATGAAAAAAATTTCATCTTCAATTGAAGTGATCATGCTGACAGGTTATCCGACTATTGAAACTGCAAGGGAGTGTTTAAGCCTCGGCGCTGCTGAGTATTGTGTTAAACCCATTGACAAGGATGAACTGGAAGAGAAGGTTGCCCAGGTCCTTGCCTGATGGATGTCACGGAGTTGATTTTTCAGCAATAATATATCTGATCTCTATTTTTAAATTATTTTTCAACCTTAAAGATGCCGGGCTAACGATCAGGCCCACTGAAGCAGTCCCCGATTCAGTGATCTTGTCCAGGAGTATCTGCTCTGTAAAAATAGTTGAAATTTTTTCCAGCATCATCTTCCCTCCTGTTATTATGACTGTCCGGGGTAAAGCTTCTGCCTCTTTCATGATTAATCCTTTTGGCAGTTTTCCTATCCAGTGGGGCTGGATGGGAATCTCTTTTTCAACCAGCTTATCAAGGGTGATATCCAGCTCTGCAGGGTCAATTTTTTTCAGCCGGATACCTGGTGGCAGGAATATGTTCTCCTTGATGATGGATATTTTATTCACACCTGCTGTTGTCCGGGATAGATTAAGCTTTACATTTATCTGTTCAGATTTTATTGAATTTATCAATGGTTTTGCACCGCTTATCAGAAGTTTTATACTGGAAGCAGAAGAAGATATAATCTCCATTTTTTGATCAGGATTCATGAATTCTACCGGCACTTCATATGTGGCAAAGGTTTCCATTCCCTTGGAAAAACTGAACCAGAGGCCTGTCACACAGAAAAAAGAAATCAGTGCAGCAGCAGCAAGCTCTATGGTCTGATGCTTGAATCTTTTTTTGACAGAACTATCTCCTGCATATTTTTTAAGCAGTAACGCAAGAGTTGAACGATTACTGCTGTTATAAGATTGATTTTCTTTGAAGAGAGATACCCTGCCACTCTCTTCTGAAATAACAATAACCACTGAATCTGTAACTTCTGTCAGACCCAGGGCAGCCCTGTGACGGGTTCCGAAATAAGATGGCAGATCCCCTCTGTTGGATAGAGGGAGAATGACACCGGCACTTGTAATTCTTTCATCCTGTATGATTGTGGCACCATCATGCAGCGGGTTGTCAGGCCAGAAGATACTGACCAGCATCTCCTGGGATAATTTGCCTCTGATTGGAATACCTTCCTGAACAACACTTTCCAGTCCCTGCTTAAAAGGAAGCACAATGATTGCTCCGATTTTCTTTTCAGCCAGCTCATAAACAGAGTCAACAATTATATTCATTGCAGTCCGGTACTGGACCTTTGGTATTCCCCATAAAAAAGATTTCAGGTTTTTTGTCCTTAAAACAAAGGAGATTTCATTTCGAAATACAATGATTATAATGAGAGCTGCCAGCGTTATAATACCCTGTTTTGCCCAGTTTGTTATGACCAGACCCAGAGGGACTGCAGCCTGACTGACAGCCCATAGGATGCAGAGAAGGATGAGTACACGGATAACATTGGTACCTCTGAAAAGAATGTACAGCCGGAATAGAATATAGCTGTTCAGCAGGATATCCAGCACATCCTGCCATCGAAAGCCATAGAAAAAATAGAGAAGAGCGTCCATATTCAATTAATCAGCCATGCTGAACCGCAGGGTCTGCAAGAGAGTGTTACGGGCATTCACTATTTCAACTCTCCATGGGCCTTTATCAATATCTCTTATCTGTATCCTGCTGAAAGAGGACCATTTTGGAGGAGAGAGGGTAAGGCGCATGGTAAAAATCAGTTTATCCTTTTTATACCACTGATGAAGCACATATGTTTTTTCGAGAACCGGATCAAATTTTGAAAAACAGAAAACCTCTCCTGAAGATATTGAAAAAACAACACCAGAGTTTACCGGTTGAAAATTTTCAATAGATTCACACATGACAGCCTGAACCAGTTTTGTCTTTAAAGGATGCTGATCAGCCCAGATATCTGCTGTATAACATAAAGCCATGACAACGGCGTAAAATAATATTTTAAAATTTTTCATGTTATAAAATTATATTAATCGTTTTTATCTGTCATTAATATGTAATCAGATTTTATTACAGTTTACAATTTAAGTTTTTTTTTGCAAGGGAAAATCATGGTGAAAAAAAATTATTCAATTCGTGCGCACTTTTTTATTGTGAAGATCCAGTAATTTTAATTTGCAAAAATTCGAAATCGTGATAGCCGTATGCTTTCTGTTTCATGGTTTTTATTTCACTTTCTCAGATATTTGTAATTTTGGTTTAAAAAAGCTTGACAGGGACTACTACAATGTGGTCTTGTAAGGCATAGGTAGAACCACAATATAGTCCACATTTGCCTTATCGAAATGTGTCTGTCTTACAGGGGTTGCCCTAAAAGGAAAGCATGAATAAATTTGGATTAATCAATCTGTATCTTATGCAGTGTTTTGTCAATCTGCATTTCAAGCGAGTGATGAAGAAACATCCTTTGAAAATGCTTAAAAACTGATCGGAAAGAGACGGAAACGCCTTTTTCAACGGAAATTGATGCTCGAAGCAATCCCATTATGAGAAAACGATGTCCAATATCTCCTATCTCCAGCAACAGCAGGAAGAAGAGAAACAGGGGAATCACTGTTCGTATCGTGGATTAAAACAATCCATATTTAATGAAAACATCGCTAAAAGGAGTCAAAATATGCATAATGAAGCAAAAATAGACCTTGAAAAATTTAAATTAATTGTAGATATGATTTTTGATGCCACAAATCCCACAATCATGGGGTCTCAATTGACAAACCTGTTAGTTACAACTATGGGGGTAAAAGGGGCCAGCATCCTTGTGGTAAATCCAGCTGCCGGAGAACTTGAAATCCTTGCTACAGAAGGTTTGAGTCCTGGATATGTGAATAAAGGACCTATTCTTGTGGACAAAAGCATCAAACTTGTTTCTAATCTGAAACCGGTTATTATTCCTGAAACAGAAGGGAGTGATCAGCTTCAATATCCTGAAAAGGCAAAAGAAGAGGGGGTTCGCTCCATTGTTTCCATCCCAATAAATCTCAGGGGAAAAATCATAGGATCATTAAGAGTCTATCATTCAAGCCCGTGGAAGATAACAGACCTGGAATTGACTTGTCTTGAGCTATTGACTAGATACATCGGTATGGCTCTAAGGTATTTCAGACTTGCCAGTGTCATAGAGTGTACAAAGGATACAATGGAAGAAATCCATCCCATATGGCTTTAGACAGATGCAGAAAACATCAAGTCATACAATAGTTTTAATTATCCGGTTTTCTGCCGATCTTCATAACGTTTTTCTATAATCAGTGCCGGTTTCAGCAATACAGTGACAACAAACATGCCCAGACCCACAATACCGATGGTAATGAACAATTCAATCGAACTGGGCGCATAACTGATAATTTCTCCCATGGGAGAGGGCACAAGCCCGGGAACAATCAGCCCGATGCCTTTTTCAATCCATATCCCTATGATTAACAGAATCAGGGCGGGCATAAGGAAAATAGGTTTGCTTTTAAACGGGTTGACCAGCAGAATGAGGGTTCCCAGCAGATTTATACTGATAGCAGTCCAGATCCAGGGAACCAGGGAATCATGCCCATCCAGGCCAAAGAACAGATACATAGCCGACTGGCTGTGATGGGTTGGGAAATAAAACTCCTTGAAGATTTCTGAAAAAAGCATCAACAGATTAATCACAGCTGCGGAAACAATGATAATACGCAGTTTGTTAAATATTTTGTCATCGATTTTATACTCTGTGGCCATGTTGACAACATGAAGCACAAGAGAAATGATAGCCGGTCCTGCAGCAAATGCAGATGCCAGAAACCGTGGTCCCATTAGCGGGTTGTTCCAGAACGGACGTGCAGGCAGGCCCTGGTACAGAAAAGCGGTAACCATATGAATGGCAATGGCCCAGCCAATGGAAACAAACACAAAGGGTTTGTAATATTTGCCCACCGGTTCTTTACCTTGATAGTGGCAGTAGATTATATACGCCGGGATAAGAGCGTTTAAGACCAGATATCCGTTTAATACAATAATATCCCAGGACAGCAGGGAAGATGGGAAATTCAACTGCCCGATCCCGGGAATCAGATGCCAGAACTGCATCGGTCTGCCTAAATCTACAAAAACAAAGCTCATGCACATAACCAGTGCTCCGACTGCTACCACTTCACCAATGATCACAACCTTGTGCAGATCCTTGTCGTTGAAAACATAGGAAGGTAAAATCAGCATAACTGCAGCTGCGGCCACACCTACAAGAAAAGTGAAATTGGATATATAAAAGCCCCAGGAGACGATGTTGGACATATTGGTAGCGGATAATCCTGCCTTAAACTGGACAAAATATCCGTAAATGCCTGTCAGCATCAGGCACAGCAACAGGCACAAATAGATCTGGTAGCCGATGGACCCGGACAGGTTCCACACCAGGATGTCTTTGATAAAAGAGAAGAGGTTTTTTGAGCCGGTCGTGTTTTTCATATCGGTTTCCTTAAGGTCTAATCAGTCGATAAAATACCAGAACTTGGGATCTGTGCCCAGATCCTCTTTCAGCCGGTATACTTTCTTATTTTTAAGCACAAAACGGATTTCACTGTCCGGATCCAGCAGGTTTCCGAAAACTCTTGCCCCGGTAGGGCAGGCTTCAGCGCAGGCAGTCAATTTGCCTTTCCGGCTTCTTTGGATACAGAAGGTGCATTTCTCCATCATGCCGCGCAGCCGCATACGGTTGCCCAGATAATGCTGGTTTGTATTGATTTCATCTTTAGGAATCTCAGGCTGGTTCCAGTTGAACCGCCTTCCCCAGTAAGGGCAGGCTGCCATGCAATACCGGCATCCGATACACCAGTCATAATCAACGACTACCAAACCGTCCGGCTCTTTCCAGGTGGCCTTGGTGGGACATGCCTTCACACAAGGCGGGTTCTCACATTGAAAACATTGTACTCCCATATAAAAATGTCCCTCTTTTGGGACCATATGGAAGTATTTTCCATCTCCCTGGTCCGGGGACATCCGGCCGTGTTCCATTTCAAAAATGCGGATATACTGGGTGTTGGATTTTCTGTCCAGATTGTTTTCTTTGATGCAGGCGGTGACGCACTCCATATACCCTTCGCACCGGGTAACGTTGAAGGCATAACCATACAATACATTTTCTTTAGGGTCTTCAGTACCAATATTAACATTGAGACCCTGCTTGATATTGGCAAGTCTTTCAAGTCGTGAAACGGTTTGTGTCCGCTCCTCATCTGTCATCAGACGGTAGTGTTTTTTAAAGTACTCCTGAAACTGAAGGGCAAACCCCTCTGAACTCTTCAGCAGCCCCTTGCCGGTACAGCCGGCTGTTGTTACAGCACCTGCTGCTGCTGCGCCTTTAAGAAATGTCCTGCGGTCAATTTTTTTCTTTTTGTTGTCGGAATCCATAGACTCATCCTAAAATTATTTAAGCGGAACGGAATAGGTTGCTGGCATTCTTTTTTCAAATCGCGGTGAATGCGGATTATGACAGGATGTACAGTTTTTAATAACCCTTTTGCCTGCCCAGAAAGTCACTCGTTTACCATGGGCACCGCCGATCCAGTCCTTTTTCTGCCTGAAATGGCACTGGCCGCACATATCATATGCATGATCCATATCTATGGGCTCTCCTTTTGCAGATGTCAGGTAGTCCCGGTTTTTTGGATCATGGCAGGTGTTGCAGTTTTCAGGGCCGTCTTTCCGGCCATGGCCGAGCACAATATCGGCATGGGAGATCTTTCCGGCATTTTGTATCATTACTTCCTTGTTGTCGTGGCAGGAACTGCATTTGAACCGGTCAATACGGTTTTTCCGGGCTTCGGTGTAAAAAATACCGCCCTGGAAATTTTCATGGGCCATGACAACATGTTTAGGAAGCATGATGCTCGTTTCAAACTGAACGTCAGAATCCAGTTTTTTTGTGGCGTTTTTGATAATATGCATTACACCCTGATCACCTGAAACAGCAAGTTCAGTGAATATCAGGCTTAAAATAAAAAAGCCTAAAAGAAATACCACCCAGGTATTGAATAGATTCACTCTTTTTATATTATCTATTTTGTACCCCATCACTTTGAATTCCTTGTAAAAAGTATTTGCGTCTCAGCCGGTACATGACACTGCCGGCAGTTGCCTCTCATCGGGTGTTCAACCCTCAGGACCGTAACTGCACCAGGCCCTACATGACAAGCAACACAGTTTTCTCTCATTTGAAGCGGATGGGCAATGGGCGGCGGAGAGCCTGCCAAAGCTGATCTGCCAAGCCTGGGCGGCATGATGCTGATCCAATCAATACCTCTGAACAAGCTTATCTCTTCAGGTTTGACATGGCATTGCCGGCAGGATTCATGCTGGGGATGAGGCGTGACTGGGGTGAACCGGTTAAAATTTTTGACAAATCCCCCCTGAAGATGGCATGACAGGCAGTCCGGCTCCTTCTCTTTGGCAATCACAAGTGAATGGGGGACCACTGGTGGTGATCCAGGATACTGGCGCAGTGAATAGTAATAGTCAAGGGTTCGTGATGTTGACGTTCCTGTCATATATTCCGGAGTTGTATTGTTATAGGTGCTGTACAATAGTTTAGCCTGGTGGTCAAAATCAGGGATCAGTTTATTGTTTACCTGTGGTACCGTATTAATGGGCTGAGCTGACAAAGCCTTGAAGATGATGATCGGCAAAACAAGAATGCAAATCCCTGCAAACAAGAAAAACAATTTTCCAAAATTATATCCTGATTTTCTCATTATACTTTCTCCAGTTTAACCGCGCATTTTTTATAGTCCGGTTGCTTGGATATCGGGCAAAAAGCGTCCAGTGTAATTTCATTGATTAAATATTTTTCATCAAAGAAAGGAACAAATACCATGCCTTTTGGCGGATTGCCCCGTCCATCGATCATGGCGTTCATCACAAGAGATCCGCGCCGGGATGATATTTTAACCTTTGAACCGTTGACTACCCCTAAAGATCTGGCATCTTCAGGATGAATTTCAACGTAGGCTTCAGGTACGGCTTTATGCAGTACCGGAATCCTTCTGGTCATGGAACCGGTATGCCAGTGCTCCAGAACACGGCCGGTGTTCAACCAGAACGGATATTCGGTATCAGGTGATTCCGCCGCAGGTTCGTAAGGCCGCAGCCATATCCATGCGCGTCTATCAGGCTTGCCGTAAAAATCAAAACTGTTTCCTTCACAGGCAGGGTCGTATTTAGCATGGTACCGGCGGCTGGTTTCCTTCCCGTTGACAAAGGGCCATTGAACTCCGGAACGCTGTTTTAAAACAGCGTAGGGTGCCATACGGTGTTTCGGGGTGTCATGGAATTTCGTATATTCATTCCAGATATCTTCAATGTACGTTTCCTGGTTCCAGGGGAACTGTTTTTCAAAGCCGAGCCGCCGGGCTACCTGGATCAGCTGCCAGGTATTGCACATGGCTTCGCCGGGTTTGGGCACCAGCTGCTCGTTATGCTGGGTCCTTCTTTCAGAGTTACCGAAAAAACCTTCTCTCTCCACCCATAATGCGGACGGCAGAATTACATCTGCAATATCGGAAGTCGGGGTGGGGTAGATTTCGGAAACCACAATGAACCGGCCTTTTTTCTTCGCGCCGTCCCGGTATCGTCGGAGTTTGGGAATCGTTACCATGGGGTTGGTGACCTGGATCCACATAAAATTGATATCCCCCCTGTCAAGAGCCCGGAACATTTCCATTGTATGGTAGGTTGGTTTGGGATCGATATTGGATTCAGGAACACCCCAGATTTTGGCGGCTTTTTTCCGGGCAGCTTCCTTCATCACCACTCCGTACGGCAGTTTGTGGGTAAGGGTGCCGACTTCTCGAACCGTGCCGCAGGCGCTGGGCTGACCGGTTAATGAGAACGGGCTGTTTCCGGGAGTGGATATTTTTCCAGTCAGCAGATGAATATTGTAAACCAGGTTATTTATCCAGGTACCGCGGGTGTGCTGGTTCATTCCCATGGTCCAGAATGAAGTTACTTTTTTTGAAGGATCTCCGTAAAGTGAAGCCAGGTATTTAATATCCCCGGCAGGTACCCCGGATATTTTTTCAACTTTTTCAGGTGTATAATCGTCTAAAAATAGTTTATATGCCTTAAAATCAACCGTTTCAGCCTTATCTTTGAATTTGAAATGATCTTCTACACCATACCCGATATTGGTTTTGCCTGAGTGGAAAGAGACATGTTCTTCAATAAACTCGGTATTCACCCAATTGTTTTTAATAATTTCATGGCAGATGGCATTGGCAAGTGCAAGGTCGGTCTGGGGATGAAACAGTAGTGATCTGTCTGCAGCTTGGCTGGATCGTGTGTACCGGGTCGTTAGATCAATGATTTTAACATGGGTTTTGGTTTTCCGGTTTGCCAGCATCCTGGAGAAAAGTACCGGATGCATCTCAGCCATATTGTTGCCCCAGGTGACAAAAACATCTGCATTGTCAATGTCGTCATAGCAACCCATGGGCTCGTCCATCCCGAAGGTGGTTAGAAATCCGGTTACCGCACTGGCCATGCACAGACGTGCATTAGCTTCAACATTGTTTGTGCCGATACAGCCTTTAAACAGTTTTGATGCCGCATAACCGTCTGGAATTGACCACTGGCCGGATCCGTAAATAGCCACAGAGTCTTTACCGGTATTGGCAATGGAGTCTTTCATCTTTGAAGCGACAAGATCCAGGGCTTCTTCAATGGGAGTTGCGGTAAGTTTCCCGTTTTTCCTGACATATGCAGTGGTAAACCGGTCACTGCCATATAGAATCTGGATGGAGTGATATCCTTTAACACAGCAAAGCCCCTTGTTTACGGAACAGTTCGGGTCTCCTTTAACTGCCACCGCCCGGTTATTTGATACCCCTACCAAAAGGCCGCATCCTGTGCCGCAGAAACGACAAGGTGTCTTGCTCCAGACTATGGAACCAGTTGTCTGGTCGGTTGGTTTCCAACCGGCAAAACTGATGCCGGGGAACATCGTTGTCGCAGCAACAGCTGCGCTTTTCAGAGCCATGGCCCTGATGAAATCTCTTCTGGTAATCGTCATTTCCCACTCCTTATTGTTAATAAATATCTAATATTTACGAATCTGTATGTCCAAAGGTCATGCTCAGGGACTGAAGTGAATCCAGTCCTTTGACGGTATCAATTAAGCCTTTGTTGGTTTCCTCGTCCGGTGTGTCGGCAAGCAGGATGAGAACATCTTCATTGTCAGCAGAATGCACTTCGCAGTAATTTAATTGGGAAAGCTCTTTGATCAACTGTTCTTTCATATTGGTTTTTGGATAAGCTAAAAAGCTGAAAACCGGCATGTTAGTTCCTTTTATATATGTTTTTTATAAAGTATATTCACTCGTGATGTACCACAATGTGAAACAACTTAAACGAGTACCACAAAATGGTACTGCGCGCAAATAAAAATATGCCCGCCCGCGAAAAAACAGATCGAATATCTTTAACTATTTAAAATAACAATAAAAACAAAAATGTAAAAAATGTTACGATTGTGTTGCATCTGTGTTACATGTCGATTGTTTCTTCTTTTTGTGTATTGAGGTCAGTGTTTAAAGATGTATAAAAAGCGATTTCCAATATAATTGACAGTAATAATTTTAAAGAACTGTTGGTATAATCTAATAAATTCAAATAAACAGCTTTTTCTCTTAAATCTTCATCAAAAAAATAAAAAACCTCGTTGCGCTTGCTAATGCAAGCGT
>CAZWSL010000031.1:0-40243 GCA_964636495.1 uncultured Desulfobacula sp.
ACTGGAATGACCATCCGCGGGATATGGGGTTATCCGGTGTTACAGGGCAAGCCCTTGCTTTGTAATGATCTGCAAACACATCCTGATCGAGTTGGATTTCCTGAAGGTCATGTACCTATTCGCTGTTTTCTAGGGGCACCATTGATACGAGATAAAAAGGTAATCGGGATGGTGGCTGTTGCGAACAAGCCGGGCGGTTACACGGAGGTGGAATTGGAGACCCTCATTAGATTAACCACTATCATAAGCATAAGCCGCCATCATCGTATGGCCCTGAAATCTGCGAAAAGAACAAGTGCTGAACTGGAGCAGTTAGTAAAAGGTCGGACTTCCGAACTTTTAACGGCCAACAAGCAATTGAAAGACGAAATAAATGAGCGGAAATTGGCAGAGGAAGCCTTGCGAGAAAGCGAGAAAATGAACCGGGCTACGTTCGAGCAGGCCGCCGTGGGTATCGCCCATGTGACCATAGACGGCAGTTTGCTTCGTGTCAATCAGAAGCTGTGTGATATGATGGGCTACCCCACCGAAAAATTGCTGAGAAAGACCTTTCAGGACATCACACACCCTGACGACTTGGAGGCCTACCTGGAATACGTCGACCGGTTGTTGCGGGGTGAAATTGCCACGTACAATACGGAGAAACGTTATTTTCGCAAAGACGGTTCAATCGTCTGGATTAACTTAACCGTTTCACTCGTCCGAGATGAGGCCGAACAGCCCAAACATGCTATTTACATCATACAGGACATCACCGCACGTAAACAGGCTGAAGATCAGGTTGCCAAATCGTTACATGAAAAAGAGATTCTTCTGAGTGAAATCCATCACAGGGTGAAAAACAATATGCAGATAGTCTCCAGTTTGTTGAGCCTGCAAGCGACCAAGCATAATGACCCCCAAATAATAGATACGCTCAGGGAAACTGAGATAAGGGTAAGCTCCATGGCCTTTGTTCATGAAGTCCTTTACCAATCTGAAAACTTTTCAAGCATTAATTTGCAAGACTACTTTGAAAAACTTGTCAATAACCTGAAATATTCATTTGTCTCAGAACTGCATTCGACAGTGATCGAAACTCATGTACAAGGCATTTCTCTAAAACTGGACCATGCTATACCATGTGGCCTTATCGTTACAGAACTTGTTACAAACGCAATCAAATATGCAATTCCTACGGATTCCAACCTGATCATCAACATTACCGCGACCGATCAGCAAAATGAAAACATTCGGATGACTATTTCGGATAACGGGAAAAAATTACCCGAAAAAATTGATCCGATGAAGGCCAAAACTCTTGGGCTTCAATTGGTTACTGAAATAGTCACTAGTCAGTTGGAAGGGAGCTTCCGGATCGATCAGGGAAAAGGGGTCTGTTGGATAATTGAATGGCCGGTTTAAAAACGACACATGTGTCTATCATTATGGGGTTTCTGCTGAAAAATAAAAGAGTGAACTGGTATTCATAGGGCTCAATCCAGACATCATTTTAACACCGCTATATATAGTATGCCAGGTCTTTCCAGAATGGAACTTTCCATTCAAATATATGAACTACAGGCATCATTTTTGGACATTCTGCCAGAGTGGTTTTTATAATATATTCACGTTAGTGGATATTTGCGCCTACATAAAAACATCTTACATCTTACGGATGACCATTTCTCATCCATAAAGCCAATCATTACAATCCCCATAGAAACGAACCTCGATTTTACAACCACTTTTCAACAGGTTTAGTTCAATACATTTAATCTTTCATCGCTGAAATATCTGATTTTAAGGGGGCTTGGTCGAGCTTCAAAGATAAAGTCTTCAATAATATTGATTTGTAGATAAAAGATTAAATTCTATACATAAACTTTCCCCTTGCATTTTCAAGCTAGGAGTGGTTATCTCCAGAAGTTGAATTGATTGGAATTTACAAGATATGTAGACCTGGATAATTACTTTTTAGATTATTGAAAAAAATTAAATTGACTTTGTGTTATCAAAAATAATTCATCGGGGAAACAATGATATTGATTCTCAACATTCTATGGTTTATCTTTGGCGGTGGTTTTCTGGCTTGGCTCCTTTGGATCCTGCTAGGGGGACTTCTTTTTGTTACCGTGATTGGGATCCCTTTTGGCTATGCAGCATTCAGGATTGCCGGGTTTGCAGCATTCCCGTTCGGAAAAGAGCTTGTGGATGCCAGTACCATGGGTGAAAAAAGGGTTGTTGGGACCTCTCTTGCCAACTTTTTATGGATTATTCTGGCCGGGATCTGGCTTGCTGTTGCCCATATCATTAGCGGAATAAGCCTTTGCCTGACTATTATCGGTATCCCTTTCGGATTTGCCCACTTCAGGTTAGCCGGAGTCTGCTTTGCCCCCTTAGGCAAAAAAGCTGTTTCCAAATAGGTGAATTTGGTGCTCATACATCATTCTAACAAACCAGAAAAGAATAGAATCATAGGCTGTTTTTCAAATCAAATTTGACTATTTCAAACCTATTTTGCCGGCCATTTATCTCAATTTTAATGCCGGAATTTTATTGGCGCTTATCAAAAAATGAAAACCGAAAATAAAGTAATGGGATTCAAAGAGTGAGTTTTAATAGTCGTCCTGTCTGTCTTATGGGGAGGCTCCTTTTTTTTCATAGAGGTGGCTGTTAAGGAACTGCCGCCGCTGACAATAGTGTTATGTAGGGTTTCAATAGCGTCTGTCATCCTCCTCTCTGTTTTATATTTAAAAGGTGAGAATATGTCCTTTACCCGGAATATATGGCAGGGTTTTTAAAAAATTCAGATGAAAAGAGAACAGGCTGTCTTAGCTGACAGGAGTGTCATGGATCAGGATGAATATCACCCTGTTGATGGTGAAATCTTAAAAGCCATAAAATGCCGCAATATATTCCTGATGGATGTCAAAACCCCACTGTTCATGCTTTATTATGCTGACGGCAGCCTCCCTGTTGCCCTTGCGGATGCTCTCCATAAATCTGATATGCTCGGAAAGGTTGATTTTCTCCCACTGAACATTATAGGGTTGCAGGGGAAAATTGTACAACCGCTGTTTGATAGGATCAACTATTCTTTTTACAAGTGTGTTACCGGCCAGGTCCAGAAAAATGTCATGGAATTCCAAATTGAGTGAATAGTATTCAGCAAATTCACCATTTTCAAGTGCGTGATGCATCCTGTTATTCAACAGGCCCATCTGATCAAGATGATCCATGGTAAACAGCGGAAAGGCACAGCGGACAGCTTCAGATTCAAGGTTTGCCAGCACCTCATAAGATTCCATGACTTCTGTTTTTGTCAGTTGATTTATCAGGACACCTTTACGGGGGAAGATAGTGATGAAACCCTCGGCCTCCAGTTGAATGAGGGCATCTCTGAGCGGAGCCCTGCTGATTTGAATCGTTTCACAGATTCTGGCCTGGTTAAGATATTTTCCCGATGTAAGCCCTCCTGCTCTCATCTCCTGACAGAGATAGTCATATACTTTTTCTCTTAACGATTTTGGTCTATTTTTCTTCATAAAATTCAATATCTTCTATTTTAAATTAAACGTCCAGAACAGATATATCAGATTGTTTTAAAATGTCAAGCCCCTGCGGATAGTGCGGTGTTGTGAAAAGACTGGTAAGATGCTTAACCATTCATAATAAAAGGTAAAAATTAAATAATTATACGGGAAATATGTTTTTATTAAAAAGTGCTTGACAATGTTTTCAGGTTCAATATATATCAGAATTTAGATTTCTGATATATCAGATTTGGAGGAGCCAGTCAGATATATTCATAAATCCTGGTAATAAGCACAATTAATTTTTGCAATAAAATCCACTAACAGCGATTTTTACCTGAAATATGGATGAAAATATAGTGTTGTGACCCGTGCGTAATATATTAAATTATTGTTATCAGTGAGGTGTTTAATTGAACAGGTATACAAGTATCAGCATGTTGAAAAGGGAAGATCTTGACCGGATTCACGGACAGACCATAAAAGTTCTTGAAGAAACCGGTGTCTCTTTTCATTGTGAAGAGGCATTGTCAATATTTAAAAAGGCAGGCGCAAGAGTCAATGGCAATGTGGTATATATAACCGGGAAAATGGTTGAACAGGCAGTTGCAGATGCGCCTTCTCACTTTACCTGGCATGCAGCAGACAGTGATAATAATCTTGTGGTCGGCGGCAGCCAGGAGAGGGTCCATGTGATGCTGAGTCACGGGACTGTCTATATCCAGGATATGGATTCTGGAAAAAGAAAAGCAGTACTGACGGATCTTGCCAATATCTACAAACTGGGCCAGGCCAGCCGTGTCTGCAATGTGCTGGGCCAGGTGCCGGTGGAACCGTCAGATATTGAAGCTGAAAACAGATATCTTTACATTACCCGGGAACTGCTCAGGCATAGCAGCAAACCACTGGTATCACACCCGGTCGAGAATCAGGCACAGGTCAAAGATGTCTTCTCAATGGTAGAGATTGTCATGGGCAGCGGATACCTTGATGAACATCCGGCTGTGGGCGTATCCATATGTGCCTTGAGTCCTTTGAAATATTCACCCGATTCCTGTGAGACTTTGATTGCCTATGCCAGAAAACGGCAGCCTCTTCTTGTCCTGACATGTGCCATGAGTGGTATTACCGCCCCCATTCATACAATAGGAGCGGTCATTCTTCAGAATGCTGAAACGCTTTCAGGACTGGTGCTGGCCCAGTTGATCAGTCCGGGAACTCCTTTTGTATACTGCCCTGCATCGGCAGTACCCAATATGAGAAGCGGCAGTTATATAACAAGTTCACCTGAATCAAACCTGATCAATATTGCAGGTCTTCAAATGGCAAGAGAGATGTATCATCTGCCAACCAGAACCATGGCAGGCCTGACAGATTCAAAAACAGTTGACTGCCAGGCAGGATTTGAAACCATGCAGAATTTTACCACCATGATGCTTGCGGGAGCCAATCTGATAAATGAGTGTGTCGGTGTGCTTGATTCAATCATGACGGTTTCCTATGAAAAATTCATCATTGATGAAGAGATGATATCCCGGGTTCTCAGAATTGTAAAAGGAGTGGATGTCAGTGAAAATGCATTTGATATCAGTGCGATCCAGGAAATCGGTCAGAATGGTAACTATTTAATGCATCCTTCCACCTTTTCCCAATGTCGCAATCTATGGTCACCTGAAGTGTCTGATACCAGTTCGTATGAGGTATGGGAGCAGAACGGTTCCCTGGATATTGTTACCCGGGCAAATCAAAAATTTAAAGAGAGGCTGGCAGCATGTCCTGATATTCTGGTGGATAAGAAAACAGATGCAGCTCTGACCCGTTTCATCCAGTCTAAAATATAACACAAGAAAGTTTTTATAAAAAAGAAAAGGAGAAATAACCAAATGTCTACGAGTTTACCTACCCATTCGCAGGTTGTCATTATCGGTGGCGGTATTGTTGGCTGTTCTGTTGCCTACCATTTAAGTAAAATCGGCTGGAAAGATGTTATTCTGCTGGAGCGGAAAACCATTGCCTCGGGAACGACCTGGGCAGCAGCCGGACTGGTAACCCAGCTGCGCCAGAACCGGCAGATGAGTAATCTGGTGAAGTATGCCACAAAGCTCTATGCTGAACTGGAAGCGGAAACCGGTCTGGCCACAGGCTATGTAACCACCGGTGCCATTGCATTGTGCCAGACTAAAGCCCGTCGTCAGGAGTGGTTGAGACTTGCGGCCATGGCCAACTCCTACGGTATTGACGTGCATGAGATCGCTTTGAAAGAAGCGCTGGATATGGTGCCGGGTATGAGTGATGACGGTCTTATCTCTGCTTTCTATATTCCCAAAGACGGCCAGACCAACCCGGAAGATACAGCACAGTCCCTTGCAAGAGGGGCCCGCATGGGCGGTGTGCAGATTTTTGAAAATACCAGGGTGACCGGTATTGATATCAAGAATGGTGTAATCAAAGGGGTTGAGACAGAAGAGGGAACAATCTCCTGTGAATATGTGGTTAACTGTGCCGGGATGTGGGGCCGGGATGTGGGAAAAATGGCGGATATAAGCCTTCCGCTTTTTGCCGCAGAACACATGCACGCCGTCACCCAGCCGATTGATGGATATAAGGATGTCTTTCCAAGTATCAGGGATTTTGATGAGTATACCTATTTCAAATCAGAGGGTGGAGGGCTGCTTCTGGGTGGATTTGAACCTGTAGCCAAGCCGTGGGGTCTCAAAGGTATACCCGAGGATTTCAGTTATACTCAGCTCAGGGAGGATTGGGAGCAGTTTGAAATATTCATGAACTGTGCTTTTAAGCGTTTCCCGGACATTGAAAATGCAAGGATCCGCCATCTGGAAGTCGTACCGGAAAGTTTTACACCCGATACCTCTTTCATGATTGGTGAAGCCCCTTTTGTTAAAAATATGTTTGTGGCATGCGGAATGAATTCCGTGGGTATCGCAAGTGCTGCAGGTATCGGTCGTGCCGTGGCCCAGTGGATGGATCAGGGTTATCCCGAGGAAGAACTCTGGCCTGTTGATGTCCGGCGATACTTCTCCTGGCAGCAGAATACCAGGTATGTTCATGACCGGGCCGTGGAAGCAGTTGGTGTTCTCTACCATAAACACTATCCCAACCGGCAGAAAACAACAGCCAGAAATGTGATCCACTCCCCTGTTCATGACCGGCTTGAAAAATTTGGCGCCTGTTTCTCACAGATTGCCGGATGGGAGCGGGCAGACTGGTTTGCCCGGGAAGGCGAGAAACCGGGACATGAATATGACTGGCACCGTCCCAACTGGTTTGAAAATCAGAAAGAGGAGCACATGGCCGTTAGAAACGGGGTCGGGTTATATGATTTGACATCCATGGGTAAATATATTGTCCAGGGGAAAGATGCCCATGCTGCTCTTCAGTATATCTGCTCCAATGATATTTCACAGGAGAGAGGCAGGGTTGTTTATACACCGATTCTGAATGATCGCGGAGGGTTTGAAACCGATGTTACGATCACCTGTACCGGTGATAACAGTTATTTCATTGTTACTGCCGGAGCTACCGCTGTTCACGATATGGATTACATTTCCAGAAATTTTCCTGAAGAAATGAATGTCACGATTACGGATGTGACACACGGATATGCAATGCTGGCAGTAATGGGACCGGATGCAAGAAAACTGCTCTCAGAGCTGACGGATGAAGACCTCTCCAATGAGTCATTCCCCTATGCGACTGCCAGAGAGATTGATGTGGCCTATGCCCGTCCCCTTGCCATGCGCATGTCTTACGTGGGGGAACTGGGATGGGAACTCTACGTGCCAACCAATTTTGCAGGACCTCTGTTTGATGCTATTGTGGAAGCCGGTCAGAAATACAGTTTAAAACTGGTGGGGATGCAGGCTGTGAATTCACTGCGCATGGAAACCGGTTACAGGCACTGGGAATCGGATATAACACCGGATGAAACCCCCTATGAAGCCGGGCTGGGATTTGGCGTCTGCCTGGAAAAAGAGTCGTTCATTGGAAAATCAGCCCTGGTGAAACAGAAGAAAGAGGGAGTTACAAAGCGGCTGGTTATGGTGACACTGGATGATCCGGATCCCATGCTGTATGCAGGAGAACCGGTTTTCCGGAACGGTGAATGGGTGGGGGAGATATCTTCCGGTGCCTACGGATTCCTGGTGGGATCAGCCGTTGGTATGGCCTATATTGAAAAACCGGATCACACTCTCATTGACAGTGAATGGATAGAAGAAGGCAGTTACACTGTTGTGTTTGAAGGAGAGCAGATTCCGGCCAGGATCACTATACGGTCACCCTATGATCCGGCAAATCAGCGTGTCAGAATGTAAAAACCAAAAGGGAGGCAGAATCGATTCTGCCTCCCTGAGTCCATACAGATGGTTTCTCTTTTTATGTCTGTTTTTTTTCATCCATGATCTGTCTGAGTTTTGCAATATGTGCAGGTCTTGTGCCGCAGCAGCCTCCGATTACAGAGGCTCCTTCCTTAAGCCATTTTGATGCATGAAAGCCATATGCATCAGGGTCAAGGTCATTTCTCAGATCAAGGAGACCGTCGGTTTCTCCATCTCCATCCAGGGTCCACCTTTCCGGTATCGGTGAAAATGTATTGGCATAACCTCCTGCATAGTCATAACCGGAACCTGTCAGGACAGAGAGGGAGGTGTCAATACTTTCAGGTGTGCAGCAGTTCACCAGTACGCCGGAAACCGGCAGGTCATTTACAGAATCGACAGCTGAATCAATGGTTTCTCCACTTCTCAGGCATCCGGGCAGAGTCTCATGCAGGGTCCAGGCAATCCACACCGGTTTTGAAAACCGGCAGGCTGCTTCTGCAGCCGTTCGTCCTTCACTGACACTTGACATGGTTTCACACAGAAAAAGATCAATATGGGGTGCAAGCAGGGCTGCCTGCTCTTCATACAAGGGGAAAATTTCAGATGCGTTCCTTACAAGATCAGGCCGGTAACTGCCAGAAAGGGGTGGCAGGGCACCGGCAATCAGAATATTTTTTTTACTGATTTCCCTTGCCCTGTCCGCAAGCAGACATGCTGTTGTATTGAGTTCACTGAACAGGTGATCCATACCTTCAGCAGATAAATCTTTTTGTATGATTCCATAGGTGTTTGTCGTAATAATGTCTGCACCGGCATTGATATAATCCAGATGCACCTGCTGGACTGTTTCCGGATGGCTTATCAAGGCACCTGCAGACCAGGAAGGTTTTAGAATATCAATTCCGCGGAAATAGAGTTCCCTGCCCATACCGCCGTCAAGCAGAACCGGTTTCTGGTATTTGATTGTTTTCATGCCAGCAGTTTAAATCAATAAAGCTGTTTTTTCAATATATAACATATCCCGGATAAAATACTTTGATATTGTGCTGATTTTTGATAGATTGATTCAGATTTGGCATCAGCTATGCAGATTCAGGTCTGGTTCAGATAAATATCTGTTCGAAGAGATTTCAATTTCCGGAGCTGGATGATGAAATGTTACGGTTAAGTATGACAGAGGTGATGTATACATGATATTACCCGACAGTGATCAGATTATTGAAAACTGCGCCCATGGTGTGATCAGTACAGATGAACAGGGAAATATACTGCATATCAATCAGAAAGCAAGAGAGATAATAAAGTGCAGGAGGCCCATTCAGAAAGGTTCCCATATCAGAGATATACTGCCTATAACCGGTAAACTGATAATAGATGCCATCAAAAACAGGAAACCATATTTCGGCCATCAGATTGATGGAAAACAGGAGAATCTAATTGTCAGCATAAATGTGATTGAGCAGGATAATCTGGTTGCCGGAGCTGTATGCAGTTTTGTGGATATGAACGAATTCAAATCAGTTGCCCATAAACTGGACTTCATTGATCTGATGGATAAGAAATTTGAAACTGTATTTGAAGCGTCAGTTGATGGTATCTGGCTGGCAGATGGAGAAGGACGGGTCATAAAGATTAATAAGGCAAGCGAACATATCATGGGAAAACCCCGCTCTGAAATTGTGGGGAAAAAAGTATCTGAAGTGGTTGAAAGCGGTTTTTTTAATACATATTTAACCGATGAGGTGATCCGGACGAAAAGAAAGATATCCCAGATGCAGACCGCAACAATAACAGGAAAACAAGTCCTCTGTACCGGTATCCCTGTGCTGGATAAAAAAGGAGATGTATCCCTGGTGGTTATCAATGAACGGGATATCTCCCAGCTGATAAATGTTCAGGAGCAGCTGGAAAATGTCCGCCAGGAGAAGGACCGGTATCTGGAAGAGCTGAAAACCCTGACAATGAAAGAGATTCAGGAGAGTCAGATTGTAGCGGTCAATGATAAAATCCAACATACCCTCCAGATGGCGGTAAAATTTGGTCAGATGAATGTGTCTGATATACTGATACAGGGTGAATCCGGTACAGGCAAAGGGCTGACAGCCAAATTGATCCATAACAGCGGGATCAGATCTTCAAGACCGTTTATTCAGATTAACTGTGCCGCCATACCGGAGTCAGTCCTTGAAGCAGAGCTTTTTGGATATGAAAAGGGTGCCTTTACAGGGGCAAAGGATACAGGAAAACCCGGACTGATAGAGCTGGCCAAAGAAGGAACCCTGTTTCTGGATGAGATTGGAGATCTGCCGTTGTCAGGTCAGGCAAAACTGCTCAAGTATCTGGATGATCATGAAGTTATGCGGGTGGGAAGTACGAAATCACGCTATATTGACAGTATCGTCATTGCGGCAACCAACCAGGATCTTGAAAAACTGGTAAAAGAAAAAAAATTCCGGCCGGATCTGCTGTTCCGCCTGAACTCCATATCCATAACGCTCCCGCCGCTCAGGGAGAGAACTGAAGACCTGTTTGAACTCACGTATCAATTTTTAAACGGATACAACAGAAAGTATAAATTCAGGAAAAAGATAAATCCTCTGACCATTGCCATGATGCAGAGTTATGCTTTCCCGGGAAATATCCGTGAACTGAAAAATCTGATTAAAAAGGGAGTTGTCATGAGCATGGGCAATTCTATTGACCGGGTGATAATAGAGAGCATTGGAAAGGAATTTGTCCCGGAATATGCAGATTCGTTTTCAGATAGTGATCAGATACAGAGTCTTGAAGATATTACAGATGCCTTTGAAAAAGAGATTATCAAGCATGCACTGAAAAAATATAACTCCACCCGGGAACTTGCAAAATTTTTTGGTATCAGCCAGCCTACCATTGTGCGGAAATTAAAAAAACACACACTCTCAACCCGTTAGCAGCCTTATTACTGCTGGATTGATTCAATTATCCAGTGCTGCAATCATGATCTATCCAGAATAGAATCTGATAACGCTCCTGGGTTAATCTGTTTTTATTGTTCAGGTTATAACAGTGGAAGCTCTCAGACTCCAGTATCTGACAATTTCTGGAGTTGATATTTTTCTTGACAGAAAGCAAGTTTGTATTCTATTCAAAAGTAAGATCATTCAAAATGGATCAAACACTGTAATTACCCGAAGAATTGTCATACATATGCCCAGCAAGACAATCGTGTGCAAAAGGAGAAAAAAGTGTCAAGCCGTCTGCAGAATATCAAAAAAGATTTCAGCAAACTGTTCAGGGGACGTAAAGGAGATCTGATATACGGTCTGCGTGAACAGCGTACCAGGTACATAGATCATTATAATCAACAAAACAAGAAAAGACAGACTGGCCTGAAACTCAAGCATGATAATGACTGGTGGGCTATAGACCAGTATAACAACACCTATGGAATTCAAGTGCTGCTGGATCAGGCTATTTTGGATAATATTGTACAGGAAGATACTGTTTCCAGAACCATCGGCACGGTTCAGGGTAAAGTCCGTCACACAGAATTTCTGCAAAAAATGCTCAAAACGAAACGGCGTAATCCATATGAAACATTGGAACGCTTTGAACACGACGGTGATGCCATGATTCTGTATGAAGGAACAATATATGATGAAGAAGAACCCATGATGACAAAAAAAGGGAAGGCAATGTCGGATCGTTCCATCCGCCGTGCCTGCAAGTTCGGTCTCGAATATGTGGCCAATGTGCATGCCCAGCACGGTTCTCGGATTCATTTTATTCTGGACGGCCTTGATATGGATAACGTTATTAAAAAACGCAAAGTAACGCTCCGCAATAAAAGATCCAATCATATCCAGCGGGTATTTGTACCCATAACCTATTCTGAACTGAGAAATGTATACCGTAAATGGCCCACATCAGATTTTAATGAAACAATATATTTTTATGACAATTTTAAGCACGTGAAGGCTCCCTGGGAACAGAATCCTTCTGCCTGGAAAAAATATTCAATCACGAGAATGGCTAAATATCGCACCACACTGGAAAAGCTGCTCAAGGATGATGACTATTACTGCTACCGGATGGAAATCCAGGAACTGCTTGCTGCAGCCAATCTTGCTGAAAAGGGTGGTCAGCTTACCAAATCCACTAATTTGTTAAAAACATCTGTTGACCTTCTCAAGGATTATGGCAACGGCACCCTTACCGCAACCCAGATCAGAAGGGTGAAAAACCTGAGCGGGAAAAGAATCAATATTCATCTCAAACGGGCCATTAAAAAATACGATAAAAAGCGTTTCACCCGGAAAAGCAAGGCTTCAAAAGAAGCCTGCACCATTCTAAAGTTGTTGCTGCGCAGGGGCAACAGCATGCATATACTCAACGCACTGCACCACTACCTGGAGATAGCGCCGAGCACCATGCAATCCGGTAATGTAATAATGGGAGCTTCGATCTCCCATACCGGCCGGCTGCACCGCGTGCTCGAGGCGGAATATCTGCACTACCGTTACAATATTATTAACGGTATGTTCAATATGTAATCTATATTTTAAACCGGTTAATACCATAGGGCTATAAAAGCGATTCAATTTTGAATCAACAGCAGCGTTATCTTTTCAATTTTATTCCATAACACGAGATTTCTGCAAGATGTTAAATGATTTTTTCTCTTTCAAGCCTCTTGTCCTGCAGTTATGAGTGTCACACGTATTGAAATTTCCACGATAAGGAGAATAAAAAATATTGGATGTTAATGGTGGTGCGTTTTTTGCTGTCTTTTAACTGTGAATTTAAAATCATATTTTAAGCCGGAAATATTCAGGTCAACGGGAAAATAGAAACAGTTGGAACACAATTAAAGGAGAGCTTCTGTTATGATTTATAAAGCCAGTAAAGGCCAGACAAGCTATGGTGAAGCCATCGGCATTATTCTGATGGAAAGTTTTATGCCTTTTCCACCAGGATGCCCGGGAAATGCAACAACATTTGACTATCCTGTCAGATATGAAATCGTTAAAGGGGCCAGCATGGAAAGACTTGTCTACAAGGGAGATCCGGAACTGGTGCAGCCTTTTATTGATGCAGGATGGCGGCTGATCAATGAAGGGGTGAAGGCAGTGACAGGCAATTGCGGATTCATGGTATTGTACCACGATATCCTTGCAGAGGAGTTTCCTGTACCAACCTTCATGTCCAGTCTGCTCCAGCTGCCGTTCATATCCAGTATGCTTAAACCCGGGGAAAAAATAGGCATTGTAACAGCTAACAGTGACACATTGACAGACAGACACCTCAAGATTGCAACCAGGGGAATTGAAGTTCCCATTGCTGTCACAGGCATGCAGAAACAACCCCATTTCTATGACGCCATCCATGCGGAAAAAGGGTATCTTGATTTTGACAAGGTGGAAGCTGAAGTGGTTGAAGTAACCGGAAATCTGATTGAGGAACATCCCCGGATCAGGGCCATTCTCTTTGAATGTACAGATCTTCCTCCCTATGCGGCTGCAGTTCAGGAAGCCTTTCATCTTCCTGTGTATGACTTTTCAACCATGATCAACTACGTATATTCAGCCACTGTCAGAAAGCGGTTCTGCGGCTATACCTGATGATCTTTTATCATCTGACTTCCATCTGGCAGGCCTGATTTTCGTTTTAAGTGTCATGGGCCAGAGGTTGATACATGTACAGAGTAAATTACACAATTTCATGTAATATTTTAACAGTGACCATATAATCCATATTTATTTTATAAGGAGAAAAAAATGATTAAAAAGAAAATACTGATCAATGGTGAGTGGCAGGAAGCCCAGAATGGCGAACGATATGAAGTGATCTCTCCAGGTGACGGGTCTGTTGTGGGAAGTGTACCCAGCTGTTCCAGGGAGGATGTCCAGAAAGCAGTTGCCGCAGCAGTGGAAGGCAGGAAAGCCTTAAAGAAGATGTCCCTGTTAAAAAGGATTGAACTTCTCCATAAAGCTGTTGAAATTGCCGGCAGAAAGGATAAGGAAACGTGTGAGATCATGTGCAGGGAGTCGGGAAAGCCTTTGATGCAGTCAATAGCAGAAGCCAGCCCGCTCAATGGTTACAGCTGGAGCAATTTCCATGTGGCAGTGAATAATGTGAAAAGTTTCAGGGGCATGTCCCTTCCCAATGTGACGGAAGATAATAATAATAAAAGAATTCTTCAAACCTATGAGCCTGTTGGTGTTGTAGCCAATATTTCCACCTACAGTTATCCTTCTGAAATGCCCAACTGCACCATTCCCTATGCGCTGGCCCTTGGAAATGCTGTCATTGTAAAGCCCTCAACCGGTACCCCTTTAAGTGCAATTCTGATTGCAGAAGCACTGCATGAGGCAGGTTTCCCTGCAGGTGCCATTAATGTGGTTACAGGAGCCGGAAGTGTGGTGGGTGATGAACTGGTGGTGAATCCGGGTGTCCAGGCGATCAATTCTTTTACCAGCGAAGCCACCTGTGAAATGATAACACGTCGTAAAGGTATGAAAAGGCACCTGGCAGCTGTAGTCTCCAACAACCCTTTTATTGTCATGGATGATGCCAATATTGAAGAAGCTGTCCTTTCGGCTGCCCAGGGTGCATATGCACACAATGGGCTCTCACCCATATCCACACGCAGGATACTGCTTCACAAAGATATCTGTAAAGAATTCCTTGAAAAATTTGTTGCCCATACCAAAGGTCTCAAAACCGGCGATCCCATGGATGAGAAAACCGATATAGGCCCGATAAATAATAAGATCATACTGGAAAAGACCCTTGAAAATATAGCAGATGCAAAGGAAAAAGGGGGGAAGTTCCTTACCGGTGGAGAAATCAATGGTCTCTATCTTGAACCCACCATTATTGATAACGCCAGTCAGGATATGCTGGTCACCAATGAACCCACCATGGGACCTGTAGTGCCTGTCATGACCTTTGATAATGTTGAGCAGGCTGTTGAAATGGCAAATGCAACCCGGTTCGGTTTTCAGGTGGGAGCATTTACAAGCAGCCTTTCCAATGCATATTTCCTCTCTGAGAATATTGAAGCAGGTGCAGTGTACATAAACGAAGCCACCTCCTGCTGGGATGAGATGGCACCCTTTGGCGGTGTGAAACAGAGCGGTAAAGGCAGAATGCTGTCAGACTGGATCTTTAATGAATTGAGCCATGTGAAAATGACTCTCTTTGATCTGGGAAAAGTGAAAAAATAGATAAGGATATATATGATGGGGAATTTATATGGTGGATCACTTCTGAGAGTGAACTTGAGTACAGAAGAGATTAAAAAGACCCCTACCTCAGCCTATTCAGATCTCTGGCTGGGGGGGAGGGGATTCAACACAAGGATTCTTTATGAAGAGACGGATCAGGAAACAGATCCGCTGGGTCCTGAAAATGTAATTATTTTCAGTACAGGACCTTTTACAGGCACCATGGTGCCGGGATCAGGACGGGTGGAAATTGCATCAAAATCACCGGTCAGCAATATCCAGGGGATGTCCAATATGGGCGGATACTGGGGGCCGGAACTGAAATACTCAGGTTTTGACAGTGTGATCGTTAAAGGCTGCGCAGACAGACTGGTCTACATTTCAATCAATAATGATCATGTGGAAATCCTGGATGCTTCCCATCTGGTGGGAAAAGACACCTGCCAGACCCAGGATGCCATCCGGGAAGAACTCAATGATCCGGAAACAGAGGTGCTCTGTATCGGGCCTGCCGGTGAAAACAGGGTTGCCTATGCCTCTGTCCATACCCGGGTGGGAAATGCTGCCGGCCGGACCGGTATGGGAACCGTTATGGGGGCAAAGAACCTTAAAGCCATTGCAGTCAGGGGAACCAGAGGAGTTCAGGTAGATGATCCAGACCTGTTCCTTGAGCTCTGCCTGGAGGCGATGGCAGTCCAGAAACCCTTGATTGACATGGCAAAAACCACAGATCTGCTGGCCAATGATCCACCTACATGGGCTCTGGTCCTGGGTAATTATGAAGCGACGGAGTGGGTAAAGCAGAAAGAGCTCAGAGGGGGTCACAAGCCCTACTGGGAGAGAAATAAAAATCAGCAGGGTCATGGCATTACAGGCTGTTTCAACTGCCAGGTCCGGTGTATGGACTACTATGATCATCCCCTTGAAGGTCCCATGGTAGCATCCTGAAATTGCTATGCATCCACGTGCTGGGTGCTCAAAAATGCAGATATGGAAACCTGGTATACTCTGGTTTCTGTATGTCAGCGTCAGGGGATTGATGTCATGTCGGCAGCAAGGATGATTGCCTGGGCAACAGACCTGTATGAAAAAGGCGTGATTAACCAGAGTGATACCAGCGGTATTGAATTGACCTGGGGAAATCGTAAAGCCGTACAGAAGATTATCAGACTCATTGCAGCCAACAGGGAATTTGGTGCAGTGCTGGCCGGCAATGTGGAGCAGGCCGCAGCCAGGATCGGTAAAGGGGTTGAACCGGCTCTGAATATCAAAGGTGTTCCACTGGGGGGTACCAATGTGATGAATTTCAGGGCAAGAACCGTAGGGGCCATGATCAATCCCAGGGGAAGTGATGAATACCGCGGCCGAATGGGATCTTTTGACAACCTGGGCACAGGCAAGGACACCGGCATGACCGGTATGGCTGTTCCTGACTCATGGGAGGCTGAAACTGCAAGTGCCATTGTGGAAAAAGCAAAGGAGAAGGCAGGTATTGACCGGCCTCTGAATCAGCATGACACAATCGGCAGGGGTGAAGTGGCTGCCCTTGCAAACCAGTATTCCATTGTGAGCGATGCCCTTGGCCAGTGCAAGTGGAATACCCTTTTTCTCAATATGGGCGTCAGTATTGAGTTCCAGGCAAAAGCTCTTTCTGCAGGATTGGGAAAAACCATTACCATTGATGATCTTTTAGAAACCGCCTCCAGGATATCTGCCCAGGAGAGATGTTTTGCCATCCAGAACGGTGTAACAGAAAAAGATGATACAATTCCCACACATCTGATCAATTATCAGATGCCCGGAACCTGGCCCGAGGATAAGGTAACCTCTGATGAAATAAATATGATGAGAGAAAATTTCTACCAGGCAATGGGGTGGGATCAAAAGAGAGGCATCCCCACAGATGGGACATTGAAAATGTTAAAACTGGAAGATCTGATCTCTGGTTAAAATGTTCTGGTTTCTGTACGGTATTATTTGATTATGGTTAAAGGAGAATTGACATAAAATGGGAAACATTATCCTCATTCATGCAGACAGGTGCAGCGGATGCCAGATGTGTGAAGTCGGCTGCTCACTGAGAAATATGAAGGAGATTAACCCGGAGCGGTCGCGCATCCGGATGATAAAAAATGAAACCAATGGTCAGTATCAGTTTGTGCCGTCAACCTGCATGCAGTGTGAAACATCCATGTGTGAGCTGGTCTGTCCGGTAAAGGCAGTGTCCCGGCATCCTGACACCAGTGCCAGGATAGTTGATGAAACCAGGTGCATCGGCTGCAGTTCCTGCAGCTATGCCTGCCCTTTTGGAGCCTGTTTTGTAGACCGGACAATTGGAAAGTCAGTGGTGTGCAGCCAGTGTGATGGTGATCCCACCTGTGTAAAGGTGTGTCCGTCAGGCGCACTTGAATATGTGCCTCTGGACCATGTGAATGTTGCATTGAAAAGGGCTGCTGCAAAAAGAATTGCAGATGCATATGCCGTGGCTTTACAGACTAATAATCCGGCTTCATGTTGATGGAGAGTCCAGTATCTGCAGTGTTTATATTTTAAATAGTGATAATCCCGCTCACAAAAGAGGCAGGTGCATTTTAAATCATTCTGCAAGGCATGATTCATATGCTGTATAAAGCACTATATTTTTTTCTGGGACCAGCAGCAGTTCTTGTGCTTTGCATCTTCTGCACAGGCCTTGCTGTCCGGCTCATCACTTTTTTATCACATATTATTCAAAGCCGTCCCAGTGGCCGGAAACACGGGCACAAGTCATGGAATCATGTTCTCAGGATGACAGGTGCTGCATGTCTGCCGTTTCAAAAAGCATTTGTCAGTCAGCCCGCATATACCCTGTTACGGTATGTTTTTCATGCCTGTCTTTTTCTGGTGCCTCTGTATGAATCCGGACATGTTATACTGCTGCAGGTTAAGTTTGGATGGTACGGGTGGCCCTCTCTGCCTGGTATGATCATTAAGATAATGACTTTTTTTACCATTGGTGCGGGGCTGTTCTTTATCTGCAGGAGAGTGGCTGACTCCAGGGTTCGCCATACTTCATCCATTACAGATTTTGTGATTATTATGGTAAGCATGGCTCCTTTTATTACCGGGTATCTCTATGCAAACCACACCATGAATCATTTTCATATTTCAGCTGATACCCTCCTGCTCCTGCATGTTGTATCCGGGGAAACCATGCTCATTATGGCTGTTTTTCTTTTTATCAGAACAAGGCTTGTTGATGAAAAGTGTGTGGGGTGTGCATCCTGCAGCACCTCGTGTCCAACAGGAACTCTGGAAATTCAAGAAACCGGAGATAAGCGCTTTTTTTTCTATTCCCACTATCAATGCATCTGCTGCGGGAACTGTGTGATGGTCTGTCCTGAAAAAGCAGCAGCACTCAGACACCAGATTGGCCTTAATTATTTTTTCTCTTTTTCAGGAAAACAGAAAATAAGGGAGAAAAAGATGATCCGGTGCAGGGGATGCAATGTGCTGTTTGCACCATACCTGCAGATAGAGAAAATTGAGAATCAAATTGAAGCAGCCGGTGTCCAGCTGCCGCAGACATTGAATTACTGCAGCCGCTGTAAAAAACTTTTTTCCAGCAGCGTGCTTCTGGAGTCTTAGATAAATGAAACAGATTAAAGTGATATTGCCGTTGATGTCAGCCATGTTCATTTTGTTTATTGTTTCCGGTTTCTCAAATACTGCTGAAAAAAAGATGATATCTAAAGCCGGCATGCTTCTGCTTAAAACGGAAATTCCACAGCAGAAAGATGAAATGCCGGGTGTTGTCTTTCAGCATGATCTCCATACAGAGGCCATGGAAGGCAATTGTACATCATGCCACAGCAAAAGAGATCGTGCAGTTGTTTTCAAATTCAACCGGATAAGGGAAAAATCGACCAGGGAATTTTATCATGACAGATGCATTGCCTGCCATATCAGACAGAAAACAGCCGGTAGTGTTTCCGGACCTATAGCAGCACAATGCCGGTCCTGTCATGGAGAGATGATAATGGAGAATAATATCAGGAAAGAGGTTGTTTTTGATAAATCGCTTCATTATGCCCATCTCTCTTCTGATCAGATCAAAGGGGATAAAGAAGGCGTGAGCGGTAACTGCAGCCGTTGTCACCACCAGTATAATAAAAGCACAGAAACTCTTCTATTTAAGCCTGGAGAGGAAGAGGCCTGCCAATACTGTCACAGACCAGAAATTACAGATGATATCCGTTCAATCAGACAGGCTTCACACGACTCCTGTGTCAACTGCCACTACTTGTTTAAATCAGGGAATCTTGCTGCAGGGCCTGTCAGTTGCTCCGGGTGTCATGATCCTGAAGCACAGGAACAGACTCTGGTTTATTCAAGGACTCCCAGACTGAAAAGAGGGCAGCCCGATACGGCAGCAATCGGAAGTTTGAAAATGGCTGATAAACTGAGGAATAATGTTATGAATGCAGTAGCATTTGATCATCTCGCCCATGAAGAGAAGGCAGCCGGCTGCAAGGTGTGTCATCATAAAAAGCTGAAAAGATGCAATGAATGCCATGCAGTGGACGGAAGCAGTGCAGCCGGCGGTTTTGTAAGTCTTGAACAGGCAATGCACCAGCACTCCTCCGGCAGGAGCTGTATTGGGTGTCACAGAAAAAAAATCCGCTCTGGTGAGTGTAACGGATGCCATTCAATGATAACAGATTCCACTTATAACACACGCTACTGCCGGACCTGTCACAATCTGCCGTCTGATTCATTCATATCCAGGGAACCGGAAAAAGCGGCACAGGAGACATTGAATCACTTTTATGCCCTTTATAAAAATGTGGAGAGGGAGCAGATTCCTGAAGAAGTAGTTATTGATACATTGTCTGATATCTATCATCCAGTGATTTTTCCACACCAGCAGGTGATCTCCGCCTTGATGGAACATGCTGATAAAGACGATCTGGCCAGGACATTTCACAGGAGTCAGGGTAAATTGTGCATGGGCTGTCATCACCATATGCAGGAGACATTAAAACCGATTAAATGTGTATCATGCCACAGTAAAAAGGGTACAGGCCAGGATGGCAGACCCGGCCTTCAGGGAGCTTTTCACCTTCAGTGCACAACCTGCCACCGGGAGATGAAAATTGATTCGGTAAAAGCGGCTAACTGTATTTTCTGTCACAAGGAAAAGAGATAGCGTGTAAAGCCCTGCCCGAGGCAAGGTTCTGTTCCAGGTGGGCAATATTTTTTCTTTTTTTCAGCCAGTTAAGCATCACACCGGTATCCTTATATGCATCTAATATCACTGCTCCCACAATCCGGTTATTTTTAACAAGAATTTTCCGGTAAATGGATCGATGCCTGTCCATAAACTGATAAACCCGGGTTTTGTTATCTCCGTCATCCTTTCTTTCCATAAAAGCAGCAGTATGATTAAAAAACGGCATTACATTGTATGCTACTTCTCCGGCCATTTTCACGTTTTTACCAGCCATATTGGCACCGGCGGTTTTTCCCTGTGTGCAGGCACTGGGCCAGCTGGAAAACATATCGTAATTCCCTGTGAGCAGATGCCGGCTCTGGGCAACATCTCCAGCTGCATAAATGTTTGATACACTGGTCTGCATGGCTGTATTTACCTTGATTCCCCATTCAGCTTCAATATTACTGTCCAGGTCAGGAACCAGATTGGCTTTCACCCCTTTGCCTGTCACGATCATATCTGTTTTAAACTCATCTCCAAGATTTGTAATCACCCTGATCTGCCTGTTTTTTTTATAAATTTCTGTAATCTCCCGTCCAAACAGGAAATCCATTCCTCTTTTTTCACTGATATCCTGGATCATTCCGGCACAACTGGTATCTGCATTCCGGCTCAGTAATTGATTCGATTTTGCAATAATGGTTATTTTGATCCCTTTTTTCAGAAGGGCACAGGCAGTTTCAAGACCCACCAGACCGGCTCCGGCAATCAGCACATGGGTGGTTCCCCGGCAGGCTGCCAAAATGGCTTTTGCATCTGCCATGGTGCGCAGGGGAAAAATGCGGTTTTCAGCAGAAGAGGCGTTTACGGATAGTTTTCTGGCTGACGCGCCGGTGGCAATAAGCAGACGGTCATACTCTATCCGGGAACCACCATGGAGAATAACCTGCTGTTTCCGGGTGTCTATGCACTCGGCCTTCGTACCCAGGCACAGCTCAATATTGTTCTGAAGATAAAATGACTTATCGGTTATATACATGTTTTTTTCATTGATTTTTCCAGACAGAAGATAGGGAAGCACGACTGGCGAATATGCCATGCAGTCTTCTGCTGAAAGCATCGTTATCCTGGCCGATGGATCATTTTTTCTGATTACTGCAGCACAATTGATCCCTGCAGCACTGTTACCGATAATGACATGCTGCAAATCAGGCATAAACACTCCGTAACGTATCCAGGTCAGCGAACATATTTTTCAAGTCCCAGCTCCTTTATCTTTTCCATGGTCGGCACACCGTTTTCATCCCAGCCCCTTAGTTCGTAATATCTGGGGAGCATCTGATCCAGTTCCACAACCTGCCCTTTTTTGGGGCCCTCCGGCATGGGTTCGGTCAGAAATCGCCTGGGCAGTGTATCATCTTTTCCGGTCAATCCTGCCTGCAGGTTGAACATCCTGTCCAGGGTAAAGATCCTTTCCCCGGCTTTCATCAGGCCTTCCAGGCCATTGAAATCAAATCCTGTCACATTCTCAACATATGCCACCAGATCCTTTTCCGGGGTGTCCATAAGGAGGAAATAGCACATGCCGACGGAGTCAAATGCCCATGCGGCATAATCCTGATAATGTTTTGTCATGGCAGCCTTTCCTCTGACAGAGACCGGGTCGATATCGTTTTCCGGAGTCCAGTATCCCAGCATGGTGCATTCGAACATTTCAGAACAGTTGACCTCTGCCCGGCAGTGGTCAGCACCCCGGTTGTTGGTGGCGTAGGCAAGTGCCTGTCCCTTGACTCCCCTGGGGTCATAGTTGGGTATTTCCAGTTTTTTCACACTCATGGAGAGTTCAGGATGTCCGTAATGATCAGCCAGACGGTAGGATCCTTCTCCCAGCAGCCATCCAAAACCATCGCGGGTACCAACCTTTGGAATCAGTTCCAGCATTGCATCACCATTACCAAAGTTCATGGCATAGCCGGCATCAGTTTCAGGCAGGAACTTCTTTTCAAACAACTCCATTGCACAGCCGAATGTAACGCCCATGGAAATAGTGTCCACACCGATATTATTACACATTCGGACAGCTTTCATCACCAGGGGAAGATTATCCATGCCGGTAACTGCTCCCAGGGAGGCAACCGATTCATACTCGGGGCCTTCACTGGCCCCTTCAAATCCAGGAACTTCAACCCGGGATATACGTGAACAGCCTGCAGGACAGGCAAAACAGGCTTTTCCCGGCTGACCGCCTGACCTGACTGAATAGTTTTCATGGAACAGCTCTCCACTGATCCTGTGAGCATTTTCATAAACCCCGGTCTGGAAATTTCTCGTAGGCAGTATCCCGAGATCGTTGGCCCAGGATACGACTGATATGGTGCCATGCTCACTCAATCCTTTAACGCAGGAGTCAGTGGGGTTTTCCCAGTATCCCAGTATTTTCCATGCACTCTTTTTAAAAAGATCAGGATCTGCAACTTTGATTCCCCGGGTGCCCCTTACAGCCACTGCTTTCACATTTTTTGACCCGAGAACCCCACCATGACCGCCTCTACCTGCAGCACGGGCTGCGGTCACTCCACCGGTCATCACATTGGCGATCCTGGCCATATTTTCTCCTGCAGGTCCGATTTCCGCTACATGGGCAAATGCATCTGTTTCTCTGAGAACCTGGCGTTCTGTCTCTTCTGTCCCCAGTCCCCAGAGATGAGCGGCATTCCTGATTTCAATCCGGTCATCCTGTATCCATAGGTAGACAGGATCTGGAGATTTGCCGTCAAGGATGATGAAATCATATCCGGCAAGTTTTAATTCCACGCCAAAATATCCTCCCACACTTGAATTGGCTATGCCATTGGTAAGTGGTGATTTTGTCACCACATAGCAGCGGTTTCCAGCCGGTGGGAATCCGGTTAAGGGACCGGTTGCAAAGATAAATCGGTTTTCCGGGCTGAAAGCATCTGTCATGGGATCCACTTTTTCCATTATATAGTGGATACCGATACCGCGGGCTCCTATAAAAGTCCTCATCACTTCAGGATCATTTTCCCGTATATCAATGGTGCTGTCAGTAAGGTTGATGCAGATATGTCTTCCTGTCCATCCGAACCATTTTTTCTGCAATGCTTTATTCTTCATGGGAGTCCTCCCTTTGAAATGAGGATTTCAGTTTTCTGGCAAAATTGTGGCTCCTGGCCATCACGGCTGTTTCCACTGGTTTGAATTCAATGGCATGGTAAAAACAGCTTTTAATGCATTCCGGATCTCCGTCACAAAGGTTACATTTTTCAGAGATTCCATTTCTGCTGTCAAATCCCATACTGCCAAAAGGGCAGGCCTGAACACACATACGGCATCCCACACATCGTGATTCATCCAGTTTTACCACTCCGCTTTTCCGGTCTTTGATGAGTGCGTAATTGGGACAGATACCGGCACACCATGCATCTTCACACTGATTACAGACATTGGGGTAGAAGAAAAAATCTTCATGAAAAATATTGACCCTTATTCTGGATCTTGAGGGGTTAATCTCACCATGATGCCTGAAAGAGCAGGAAAGCTCACAGATCCTGCATGCAGTACATTTTTCCGGGTTAACCTGAATATAATAATGACTCATTACCAACTCCCCGGCAGAAAATTCCACCTTGTTTTAAATTGTTCTGAATTTTACATTATTCTGATAAAAGTCTTATGGAAAAAAAAGTGCAAATATCATTCCATCACAAATTTTTTATTCAGACTCTATAATATCTGTTAATAAAGGGATATTCAATTTTGTCAAAAGAAGAGAAATGCCATTTTTGAATCTAACTGTATCGGGACATTATTTACAATGATTCATTTTTGTATCTCTGTTTTTATATTGATGGATAAGTTATTTTAACCGGGTGGAATAATCATTGATTAAGAGAGCGTATTTCATTGAATTTTAAATGGTTGTTGGCCAGTTCTTAAAATAAAACTTCCCGTGATTTTAATTGGCCCTGAATTTGCTAACTGAAAGTATCAGCAGGATTGAAGCAGTGACAGAGAGTTTAATTCTTCAATTTTAATTTGAACCGGAAAAGGGTTGGAATAGAGTCAGACAGGGTAGCTCCTTGATGAATCAATAATGAAAGGGTGAATAGAGAAAATGGATGAAAAAAAATATCAGCGGATGGATATTATTAAACAGTCTGATTTTGAGAAAATTCATGAGGCGACTTTAAAAATATTCCAGGAGATCGGCATTGCATTTCACTCAGACAAAGCGCTGAATGTCTTTAAAAAACATGGAGTTAAGGTGGAATGGAACAAGGTGCATCTGTCCGGTCAGGATGTTGAGAATGCATTAAAAACAGTACCTTCCGAGTTTACCATTCATGCAAGAAATCCTGAAAAATCAGTGGTTATAGGCGGTGATCACCTGGTCATATCTCCGGGGTATGGCTCTCCTTTTGTTGTTGATAGTGGTGAGCAGCGAAGAGCAGTCCTTGAAGATTATATAAAATTCTGTAAACTTGTTCAGACATCAAAATATATTGATATGAACGGCATGCTCATGGTAGAGCCTTCTGACCGGCCTGCTGACAAGGCTCATCTGGATATGATTCTTTCCAATATTATTTATAGTGACAAACCATTTGTCGGCAGCTCCATATCAGAAAAAGCAGCACACGATACCATGGAACTGGCCGGGATTATCTGGGGAGGTGCACAAAATATCCAGGACAACCCTGTAACCATGGGTATTATAAGTGCTCTCTCTCCCATGCAGTACGCATCTGAAATGGCAGAAGCGCTGATTGTTTATGCAGAACATGGCCAGCCCAATATGATCGGACTGCTTTCACAGGCCGGTGCAACAGCACCTGTCACCTTACCCGGAATTCTGACTACACAGAATGCAGAAATACTGGCCGGTATTGTGCTGACTCAGCTGGTCAGGCCGGGATCACCTGCTATTTACGGTTCAACATCAACTGTGACTGATATGCGTACCGGGGGGCTGGCCGTGGGTGCTCCGGAATTTTCACTGATCCAGAATGCCACCCAGAGAATAGGACAGTATTACGGGGTTCCCACAAGGGGCAGCGGAGCAGTTACTGACACCCACTGTCTGGACATGCAGGCCGGTATTGAATCTGCCCTTGCACTTTCAGCAACTGTTATGAGTGGTGCAAATTTTATTCTGCATGCATGCGGCATAGTTGGATCCTATATTGCCATGAGCCATGAGAAATTTCTCGTGGACGAAGAAATATGCGGGATGTTAAAGCGAATGCTTCGGCCACTGGAAATTACAGATGAGAGAATAGATATTGAAACCATCAAGGCTGTGGGATGCGGCGGAGAGTATCTGACCCATCCCAAGACATTCAGACACTGCAGAACTGAATTTCATATTCCGGATTTATTCCAGAGAAAAGATTACTCCACATGGGTCAATCAGGGGAAAAAGGATGTAATGGATATTGCCAGGCAGAAAAGTGTACAGCGAATGGAACAATATGAGCAGCCGGAATTGGATCCTGATATAAAAAAACAGCTGGACAGTTATGTCAGAGAAAATATGTGAAAAGCATTTATCCTGAACTTACCGGATAATGTTAAGGCCAAGTTCCATTCCCATATTCACTGCCTCTACAAACTCTTCTGGAGTCAGCATGCGTGAAAGCGCTTTTATCTTTCCCGCTTCTCCCATGGGTCTGTACTGCGGCATGATATTTACAGAGGTTCCAGGCGATATTTTCTCTTTTAAGAATGTTAAAATTGATTTAGTCTGATCAAGACTTTCCGGCATGACAAGATGTCTTACCAGAAGACCGGAACATGCAATACCCTTATCATCAGTCTTTAAATCTCCTGCCTGTTCATGCATCAGTTTTACTGCTTTTCTTGCAGATTCGGGATAATCTTTTGCATTACAGTATTTTTTAGAAATATCAGAATCCCAGAATTTAAAATCAGGCATATAAATGTCAATTATATGGTCCAGGATTTTTATAGTTTCAACACTTTCATAGCCTGAACAATTATAGACAAGGGGAATATTCAAACCCTGGTCTATTGCAATATCCAGGGCTTTTAAAATCTGAGGAACAACATGGGTAGGGGTGACAAGATTGATATTGTGGCACCCGGACTGCTGAAGGTGCAGCATAATGGCCGAGATCTGTTTTTCATCCGCCTCCTGCCCTGTACCCCTGATACTGATATCGTAATTCTGGCAAAAGATGCATTTAAGGTTGCAATGGGTAAAAAAAATGGTTCCAGATCCTTGATGGCCTACCAGTTGAGGCTCTTCGCCAAAATGAGGTGAAAAGCTTGTCACATACGCTTTGGACCCGGTAGAACAGTAACCTGTTTCGTTTTCTGTCCTGTCAACTCTGCACTGCCTGGGGCAAAGGGTGCAGGAGGAGAGAATCCTGTATGCCTGAGTTATCTTTTCATCCAGGATACCTTCCTGTTTTGCTTTTAAATACCGTGGAGTATAATTATTCATGAATTCTTTTTTTTAAAAATCGTATGATCCATTGTGCGGCTATCTTGTCGTCTATGGAGTGGTTTATTGAAGTTATTGCCGTGTCAGTCACATCCTGGCCCTGTATTTCACGGCGGAATTCAAAAATTTCCCTGGCAAGGTCCCGGATAATTTCAGGATGGGGCTGGATGGACATTATATTGCTGTTGAATTCAGAAATGGCCACCGGACAGAAAGATGACCCGGCAAGTGTGCGTGATCCCGGGGCCGGCCGGATGACCTGATCCTGATGTGAGGCCATCAGATTCACGGCCTTTGCTTCAGGCGCCATCCAAGACCGATGTTCGTGAACAGTATAGGTGTGAACACCTATGCCCCAGCCTTTTTCCGATTTTTTTACTTTCCCGCCGAAAATGTGGTGCAGCATCTGGTGTCCAAAACAGATCCCGACAATGGGGACACTTTTGACAGCATCCTTAACGAATTCTCCAAGCGTTTTAATCCAGGGATCGTCATCATAGACACTGCTTTTGCTTCCAGTGATCAGGTACGCCTGGCAGGTCTCAACACTGCTGGGCAATTCTCCTTTATATGTTTTAAAAATCCTGAAATCAATGTCAGGCATTACCTGTGACAAAAGATTCACGAACATCTCTGCAAAAGTACCGTATTCAGGGACCAGGTCAGGCCGGTTCTGTCCTGCTTCAAGAATTCCAAGGCATATTGTCATATGGTTGTATCCTTTAGGGTAAAAAAGGTGATCACTTTCTGTTTGACATATATATCGAACAGATCTTCTCAGCATTTTCAACAATAAACGGTGTCAATTCCATGGCCGTCTCTGTATTCCGGCGGGTGTGCACCCATCCCATATAGGTCAGGCTCCGGGCCGCATAAAACAGCTCCATGGTATCAATATCTCTTTGCCGGAGTCTACGGACACTCTGGTATCCCTCCAGCACCCGGTCACAAATGATGTCATAATCGGGCTCATCTGTCAGCCAGAAAACAGCAGTTACAATTTCAAACATATGCCAGCCGAATCCCGCATCGTCAAAATCAATGAGCTGAATCTCATCGTTGTTGAGCATGATATTCTCCGGGACAAGATCAGCATGGATCAATCCATAGTTATCAGCAGTCCGGCCATATCTTTCCAGATCCCGGGCAATGGCCTTTCTGACATCTAAAAAGAATGATCTCTGCTTTGTCGTCAGGGCGGAAAGTTTCCAGAAATGTCCCCACAACGGTTCTTCCCCCACAAACCCGTCACAATCCCAGGCATGGCGGACAGCCAAGTTCTGTCCGGGCCATTGAGTGGATAGGTTGTGAAGCGTACCCATGATTTTTCCAATATCAAAAAACAGTTTTCCCGTATCCCGGCCCTCCAGCAGGAGCGGTTCTCCTACCGCCCCCAGTTCCTTCCCCTCAAGCCAGCAGAGCATGTCCACTTTCCAAGTTCCGGGCACCCCGTCTGCAGTGCCATTGACCACAATATCTCCGGAGTTTGCGGGTATGGGCTCTGGTACCACCAGCCCGCCCTGGGCCAGTATATTCATCCATTCCAGTTCTGATGCCAGGCTTTCATTTGAATGGTATCCCTGCCGGTGTACCCGCAGAACCGCCCGGTTTCTGTCAGCAGTTATTACTTCAAACACACCGTTTTCCCGGTATTTAATCAGCCGGGGAATACAATCAACCACCCCCCATTCTTTCAGTGCATTTCTGGCCAGAACTGCCAGGCGTTTGGATTGTTCATCTGCTGTCAACTCAAAAAAATCAGACATCTTTATCCTCCGGTTTTTCGTTAGATTCGTTCCAAGACATGTTCAAGTTTATCAAACAGGCAGTCTGCATTTGACATTGAAAAAGGCATGGGCGGCCGAATTTTTAACAGGTTGTTGTTACGTCCGATGACGCCCATCACAACGCCTTGTTCACGCATGCGGTTTATTATCTGTTTGGCCAGAACACTGTCCGGTTCCCGGGTTTTACGGTTTTTCACAAACTCTCCGCCAAAGAAAAAACCGGATCCCCGGACATCACCAATCTGCTGAAATTTTTCCTGCAGCCGTTTGAACTGTTTTTTTGAATAAGCACCCACCTTGCCGGCATTATCAATCAGGTGTTCCTCCTCGATAACATCCAGGGTGGCCAGGGCAGCGGCACAGGCCACAGGATTTGCACCAAATGTGTTAAAATAACAGTTCTTGTTTCGAAAATTGTGCATGATTTCCTGGCGGGCGACCACACCGGCAATTGGATATCCGTTTCCCATGGGTTTACCCATGGTCACAATATCGGGGATAAATCCGGTATGCTGATGTCCCCACATGGCGGTTCCGGTACGTCCAAATCCAGCCTGTACCTCGTCGGAAATGACAACACCGCCGGCGCTGCGTATCTTTTGAGCGATCTGGGACATGAACCCTTCCGGCAGATCAGGAAATCCTTCATTGGCAAAAATAGGACACATCAAAATTGCGGCAACCCCATGGCCGGCAGTCTGGAGCGATTCAATGGCTGTTTCCAGATGTCGGATCACCCTGGCCGCCATCTCCTCTTTTGTTTGTTCTTCCGGTGCCAGATGGTAGCTGTCCGGTGCTGGGATAAACCTAATAAAAGAACGGCTGCTCTCTTCATGAGGCAGCAATGATGCCAGGTCCATGACCAGTGATGTATTTCCATGATAGGTGCAGTCGGTGGCGATCAGACCTTTGTTTCCGGTGATTGACTGGGCCATGCGGAGGGCCACATCATTAGCTTCAGACCCGGTACAGGTATAGAGCATGGTATCCAGAGAAGGATCAAAGGTGGCGGTGAGACGTTCCGCATAATCCAGCATATTTTCATGCAAATACCGGGCATGAGTATTCAATGTGGCTGTCTGCCGACTGATGGCCTCAACCACTCGCGGGTGGCAATGGCCCACATGGGGAACATTGTTGTAGCAGTCCAGGTAACGCCGTCCTTCATGGTCATAGAGCCAGACACCTTCACCCCGGATAAAATGGATCGGATTCTCGTAAAAATACAAATCATTGGGGCCGAACAACCGGGCCCGTTTCTCCAGCATTTGTCTGGCATGGCCGGATATATAATCCGGCAAATTTTCATCATTCATTTTAAATATCCTTTATCCCCGCAAAACTGATTGTGCAAACAGACTCTCTACTATGGTTGTGATGCCATTGAGCATTTCTTTTTTTCTTCCCGGGTTTTCTGCAACTTTTACTGCCGCCTCTCTTAATGAACCGACCAGGAGGGTTGCCAGCACATCTGCGTGACTGTTTGAAACCTGGGACAGCTCCCGGGACAACATATCTGTGTATAATTTAGACCCTTTCCCAGCAACCGGCTCCAGCACCGGTATCAGCAATGGGTTGAGCTGTGCATAAAATTTGCCGATGCGGGACCGGGTGGACAGCGTCAATAATGAGTCTGATATGGCAATGATTCGATCCTGGGAGGTTTTTGCGGTCTCCCACATTTTTTTTGCCTGGCTGGACAGCTCATCGGATATCCGCTCATAAAGCGTGCAGAGCATCTCATCACGCCCACCTGGAAAATACGAGTAGACCGTGGCTTTGGCGCAGCCGGCATATTGGGCAACATTGTCAACAGTGCAGGCAGAGAATCCAGACTCGCAAAACAGGTCAAGTGTCGCTTCCAGCAGATCATTCTGCAGCCGAATTTTGTTCCGCATTCGAAGGGTGAGCTTGGGTGGTGATGGGGGCATTTGTCATTCCTTTTTAATTTAATCTGAACTTTACAATATAAAAAAAAGGCTTGTCAACCAAAAAAAAGACAATCCAACTGTTTTTTAGACTGATAGTCTATAATATTGAATATATGTGAACTATCCCAGCCGGAGTACGGGTACGATTCTCCGGTATGACTTCTCACCGACTCAACAGAACTGGGAGAAAAAGTGTTGGAAGTGATGTCGAAGATCATATCGGATATTAAGGACCCGGATTTTCCGGCCTCTTCCTGGCAGGATTACGGGGAGATCATTTTCTGTGAAAACAAAGAAGAACTCTGCCGGGTCAATGATCTCTATGCAGCCGAACATGTCCAAATCATTGCCGATGATCTTGATTTCTGGGTAAATAAACTAAGGAATTTGAAAAAAATCATTTTTTTTGTTAAAGTTACTTTTTAATAAATTATTTTTTCACACAAGTTGATTGTTGAAGTCATTTTACAGGCAAAAAAACTTGAGAAATCATTTATAGAAACACTAAAGGATCAAGTAAGCTGCTAACAATCCAACAAACTCGAATTTGGCTACAAAACAGCCAAACCGGTTATCGGTTCATTAGAAACAGCAATATTTTCAGTAGAGCGAGTTTCAATAAAGCTCAAATAGCATCAGAATAGCATGTGAGTTTTTCAAAACAGGAGCGACGAGATGGAGATAGAAATGATTCAAAACCGATACAGTATTGGGGAAGAAATTGCCCATACGGTAACACATGGAATTGGCATTCTTTTCAGCATTGCTGGTCTCGCTGTGGTCGTTGCTTTTTCTTCGCTCAATGGAGATGCTTGGCATATCACCAGCACCAGCATATATGGAACAACCCTGATCCTTCTCTATACGGCATCCTCTCTTTATCATGGAATTCCTTACTCCAGGGCAAAGCAGCTACTACGTAAATTTGATCACACCGCTATTTTTCTTCTTATTGCTGGAACCTATACACCGTTTACCTTGGTCAACTTACGTGGCCCCTGGGGTTGGAGTCTGTTTGGTCTGGTTTGGGGGATTGCTATCATCGGCGTGGTGCTGGAGCTAATATGCAGTAAACGCTACAAACGCTTGTCAATTAGTCTTTATTTAGGTTTAGGATGGCTTATTTTAATTGCTATAAAACCCATGTTGGCTACAGTAGAAACCGGTGGACTTGTTTTACTGTTGGCAGGAGGACTTTGCTACTCCCTCGGGGTGATTTTCTATGTTTGGAAAAAACTGAAATATCATCACGCAATATGGCATTTGTTTGTGTTAGCGGGTAGTGCAATTCACTTTTTTTCTGTCCTGTTTTATGTGATATAAATAAAGGCCTGCACCTTCCCAAAAAACTGGGGCCGGGGTTAAGCCACTTTTCCCAGGTTGTACCATGCCTGCTCACTGTGAGCAGGCGTTTTCCAGCCGTTGGCGAATGTTTTCTTCTTCTTTTGATGTTCATTTTGTCCTCCATAATTTTGTATTATAGAGGCTTGACCTCAGATGTACAATCCTTGGGGAGGATCAAACAGCGGTTTCTTGACAAAAGAAAGAAAAAAAATTACTTATTCTTCTATACAGAAAATAGCGTATAACAGAGACACCATGAGGCCATTATGCTGGCAGGATTTCATGGTACAGCTACCTGAAAAATCATTTTGACAGTTCGGAGGAATCAACATGGCCAGAAGAGAGACCAGAATCATGCTTGGATATAACCTCTATTTCACCTCCGATAAGGTGACACGGGTCGCAATTAATCAAGTGAAAGCATTTGATGCGAAATTATACGTTGTCAGCTCAATAGTCGGTCATTCACTTGATAAAGACGGAAATGTCGCCAATGAAAAAGCCAAGGCGCGTCTGGACCGTCTGAAAAAAATGTTGACCCGGGAGGGGATTATCCACGAGGTACACCTTCTTGTCAGAGAGCGCGACCCCGGAACTGATCTGGTCCATTTTGCCATTAAACATGAAATTGACGTGATGGTTATCGGATTCAAAGTACGCTCAACCATTGGTGAAGTTATTTTTGGTTCAAACTACAGGACAATGATTTCCAAAGCACCCTGTCCCGTAGTGACAGTCCAGGTGTTTAACGGGCCGGTTGAAGAGTAGATATCTGTGAGTGATGTCAGCGGCAGCACTCAAAAGGCGGGAAAAAGACCTTCATGGGAACCGCAAAGTGAAAAAAACAGGCATATTTTCTATAATTGTTGCTATTTTAGCCTATATCGGGCTCATTGTCTCAGATCCGGCAACCAGTCCGTTTTATGCGATTGAAAGTGCCCTGGGAAAAGTCGGGTATTCGCTGATCGTTCCGACAATGCTGTTTGTCATTGCAGTGGCTGTTTCTGTTTCTCTGGGATATATTGCGATCGGTATACGCTTTAATAAAGGCGAAGGCGGACCAGGACTGATATATGAAATGTTTGGAATTAAACCAGCTATGCTGGCTGCCTCCAGCTTAATTCAGGATTTTGTTCTCACCGATGCCATCACAATGGCGGCAACTGTTGCAGCACTGGTGTCCCATGGTTTTTCATTCGGGATCGATATGGGAGCGCATTCAGCACTGGCAGACCGCCTTGGCCTGGCACTCATTATCGGGATTGCAGTGACCCTTGTAATGCGTCTGGGTGATAAAGGACGCTATATCTTTGCATTTATGACATTCGGATTCATGGGGTTTGTTCTCTACACAGTCGCCCTGCCGATTCTGCCAAATGCCAAAGAACTCATGCCTGTGGCCCATGAAATCACTATCCCTGACCACTCAGGACTGACAGGGATTTCGATGATTGTGGTTTTATTGTTTGGTGCAGTACGTGGATTTGCATTACTGACCGGATTTGAGGCAAGTGTTGCCGGATTGTCCCACGAAGAGGACAAACCCAGATGGGCGCGTATTGCCATGGGTGTTGGAACTGTGGTGGCTGTTTTGGCATTTACCAGTTTTGTTACCTATGACATTGCCAGCGTGACCCGCATTCTTGAACTGGAACCAACGCATAAAAATACGCTGTTTAACCTCTGGACACGATCAAAATTGCTTCCAGGCAGTTTCGGGGAGCAGGCATTGACCCTTTTTTCTGTTGGTATCCTGTTATCCGGTGCTGCCAGTGGTGCTGTAGCAGGAAGCGGCATGTTGCGTACACTGGTCCGTTCAAAAGCCTTACCCTCCTATTTAAGTAATCCCAGCGGTACGGACTACCGCTCCATATTCGTGGTCCACGGCATAGCGGTTCTGCTCACTCTTGCTTTTGGTGCCAATGAACTTAAAATCGTTGCATTCTATGCCATTTCAGTGTTGATTGGATTTTTACTGAGCCTTTGTGCTGCCGTTAAATTTGCATTTTATACACGCACATATTATCTCATGCTTGCCATACCAGGGCTTTTGATGGTAGCCTTTGCACTTGTGGTCAATATGGGCCGCTATGAGGGATGGGTGATTGTTATACTGGGTGTTGTAATGGCTCACTACCTGAGGAAAAACTGGATTGCCGGCGGCCAGCTGCCAATTAATTTCAGCCATTGAATTCATCATATTTACGTGCCACCGGCTGAACAGTAGACAGCTTTATTAAATATGCATTTAAAAATATTTATATGTAAAATATATTTATCAGCATTTATTAAATGATTTAAAATTCAAACTGGAGACAGGAAAGAATGGATAAATCAAACGCTATAAAGGAGCGTGGTTCTTGGATAAAAAAGTTTTTTAAATGGATACTTTCTGCGTTCGGATGGCAAATATCAGGTCCGATTCCAAAAGAGAGAAAATGTATTGTGATTGTGGCACCCCACACATCTAACTTTGATTTTATTCTTGGTGTCATAGCAAGATTTGCAATCGGCTTAAAAGCAAATTTTCTGGGCAAAGAAATCCTGTTTAAGCCGCCGTGGGGATATTCTTTTTATAAGTTGGGAGGGTATCCGGTAAAAAGGGACGATCGCTACAACCAGGTTGACTATATTGTTAGCATAATGAATAGAGAGGATCGGTTTGTTTTAGGAATAACACCAGAGGGTACGCGTTCAGGCACAGGAGAATGGAAAACAGGATTTTACTGGATTGCAAAACTGGCAAGAATACCTATTGTAATGGTTTCTTTTGATTATGGGAAAAAAAGGATCACTTTTTCAGATCCTTTTTTCCCTACAGAAAATATGGAAACAGATTTTTCACAGATGCAAGCTTTTTTTAAAGGAGCAAAAGGGCTGAAACAAGTTAAGAATTTATTTCCATAAAAACCCCCACACCTGAAAACAGGGTGGGGCAGATGTTACTCTCCCGTTTAACGCGTTTTGTTAAATCTTACTTTTTTTCAATGCCTGGTCTATATCTTTTTTAATATCATCGATATCTTCAATGCCGATGGAAAGCCTTATCATATCAGGAGTCACGCCGGCGTTTTTAAGCTCTTGTTCCGTAAGCTGGGAGTGGGTTGTACTGGCCGGATGAATAGCCAGGCTCTTAGCGTCCCCGACATTGGCCAGATGTGAAAGCAATTTTAAATTATCGATAAAGATTTTTCCGCCTTTTCTGCCGCTTTTAAGTCCGAATACTACCATACCGCCGAATCCGTTATTAAATTGTACTTTAGCATTTGTATAGGATGGGTCATCTTCAAGGCCCGGGTATCTCACCCAGGACACCTGGTCGTGGGATTGTAAAAATTGAGCCGTTTCAAGGGCATTTTTACAATGCTCACGCATTCTCAGCGGCAAGGTTTCTATGCCTTGCAAAAACATCCAGGCATTGTCCGGGCTGATGCAGGCCCCAAGATTGCGCAAGGGGACAAGGCGCATCCTTAAGATAAAGGCAAGGGGATTTAGATCACCCAGATCCTTTGCATACCGCAGATCATGGTACGAGCCATCAGGTTCATTGTAAAGGTGGAATCTGTCATCAGTCCAGTCAAATGTGCCGGAATCCACAACAATTCCACCGATACCGGTCCCGTGGCCCCCGAGCCACTTGGTTAAAGAGTGGACCACAATACTGGCCCCGTGTTCAATGGGTTTGATCAGATAGGGCGTAGTAAAGGTGGAATCCACCACCAGTGGCAGATGATGTTTTTCGGCAATATCTGCCATTTTCCGGATGTTGGATACATCCAGCGACGGGTTACCTATGGTTTCGGTGAACAGCATTCGGGTGGCAGGCGTAATTGACGCATCAATTTCATCATAATTGTCCGGATGTACAAAATTAACCTTAATTCCAAGTTCAGGCAGAATATTGTTAAACATGGTAAAGGTGCCGCCGTAAAGATCTGCTGTGGAGACCACTTCATTCCCGTGGCCGCAAATGTTGATCACCGTATAAAAAATAGCAGAAGTTCCTGAAGAAAGTGCTAATGCTGCGGCTCCGCCCTCAAGGGCTGCCATACGCTGTTCCAGCACGTCCTGGGTCGGGTTCTGCAGCCGGGTGTAGATGTTGCCCAGCTCTCTTAGTGCAAAAAGATCTGCTGCATGTTTGGTATTCTTGAACAGATAGGCGCTGGTCCGATGGACCGGCACACCTCTTGACCCGGTTTCATCCGTACTGATCCCCGCATGAAGGGCTATTGTGTTGAATTTTAAATCCATACTTTCCTCTTTTCCTTTTATTAAATTTTGCTAGCTGTCGTTAATCTGTTCAAGCTAATTATTATTCCCGGAAAGTCAAATCAAAACAACCGCGTTCTGTTCCGTTCAGGACGGTATTCTAATGGGACACAAAGAATTATTTGCACTCTGTAATCTGTCCGACATCTATCCTGACACAGAGGGATAATGATATAAAATAGAATCATCTTTATAAATTTTATCTGAGGATTTATGGCATGATATTTAAAAAAAATGCAAAAAATTTGATATAGATCAAGGTTTTTATTTTTTTTATAGATCATACTGTCCCGGAAATCGTGTTAATGACATTAACCATAAATTGAGGGGATATTATGAGAAAAAAGAAAGTTACAAGAAGAAGTTTTATTAAAAAAAGCACAATGGGACTGGCTGCATCAGCTCTTTTACCGTCCATTTTAAATGCAAATAAAAGTTTTGCTGCAACAAACCAAAAGGCCATGTTCTGCTACCAGTGTGAGCAGACCAAGGGTGGTAAAGGGTGTGCCCGGACTGGCATATGTGGAAAAACTGCCGATGTGGCTTCCCTCCAGGATTTATTAATCCATACACTTAAAGGAATCTCCATTGCTGCAGCTGCTGCGAGAAAAGTAAATATCAGTGATGCTGAAATTAATCACTTCACCTGTATGGCAATGTTCTCGACCTTAACCAATGTTGAATTTGATCCATATCGATTTGAGGATCTTCTGCAGGAATCTGTCGGCCATAGAGACAGTTTGGTAAAACGTGTGAAAACCGCAGGAGGATCAATTGATTCAGATAGTGACAGCTTAACTGTCAAACTTAAGCCATCACTGGAAGGAATGATCAAGCAGGGTAAACAATATGGACTCATGTCTGATCCCGATATTGATCCGGATTTAAGATCACTGCAGCATATGCTATTATTCGGAATTAAAGGAATGGCAGCCTACACCGACCATGCGGCTGAACATGGTCAGGAAGATGAGGCCAACTATGAGTATATTCACAGGGGGCTGGCAGCCCTTGAGGATGATTCTGTTGATGCCAACGGATACCTGAAGCTGATACTGGAATGCGGTGAGAAGAACTTGAGAGCTATGGAATTATTAAGCCTCGGGAATTCAATCGCTTATGGTGATCCTGTACCGACAAAAGTACCCCTGGGTGTAAAAAAAGGCAAAGCCATTCTTGTTTCCGGTCATGATTTAATAGATCTTGAAGCCGTACTTAAAGCCAGTGCAGGAAAAGGAATTTATGTATATACCCATGGAGAGCTGCTTCCTGCCCATGGATATCCCAAACTGAAAGAAAAATACCCTCACTTCTACGGTCATTTTGGAACTGCCTGGCAAAATCAGAAAAAAGAATTTGCAGCTTTCCCAGGTGCCATTCTCATGACCTCAAACTGTATACAGAAACCAAAACAATCCTATAAGAAAAACATTTTTACTTCAGGAACCGTTGGAATGCCTGGATTAACCCATGTTAACAAAAACAACCTTACAGCTTTAATTGACAGAGCACTTGAATTGCCAGGCTATATTGAAGACAAGGAAGATATGGATGTACTTGTCGGATTCGGTCATAAAGCAGTATTGGGAGTTGCAGATAAAATCGTTGGTGGCGTAAAAGACGGATCAATTAAACATTTCTTTCTGGTCGGTGGTTGTGATGGCATTAAAAGATCAAGAAATTACTACACTGAATTTGTAGAAAAAACACCGGATGATACCCTTATTTTAACCCTTGCCTGCGGTAAATTTAAATTCTTCAATAAACAACTGGGTGATATCAATGGTATTCCAAGGCTTCTGGATGTCGGCCAGTGCAATGATGCACATTCTGCTGTACAGATTGCGGTTGCATTAACAAAAGCGTTTAATACTGATGTTAATGGCCTGCCACTATCATTTATATTGTCCTGGTATGAACAGAAAGCCGTTGCGATTCTCTACAGTCTGCTTTATCTGGGAATCAAAGATATTTATCTTGGTCCCTCTCTGCCGGCATTTGTAACACCAAATGTTTTGGACATCCTTGTTAAGAATTACAATATTACTCCTATTGGAACAGCTGAAGGTGATCTGAAAAAGATTCTCGGCTAAGTATAAAAACACCCCCCATGGAACATTAATATTCATGATATGATATTCCATGGGGTATCTTTTCGATAATTTATGCACACCACTATTTTTTATCACGGTTTTATTCGTGCGATTTGTTTCAGTTTTTCCCATCTGCGGCACGGCTGCACTCCTGCCTTTTAATAGATGATATCCCTGAATCTTTCTTTGATTACTTTATGTTTTCTACCTTTCTTGCTATGTTTCATATGCACCCTTTTGGTGATCTCTTTATATTGAAATTTTTTATAACCGTAAAAGAAGACACTCATATTTAAACTTTGTAAGTCCAAGGGATTTTGAGTATAGGTACAGTCAGAAAACATACGAAAAAGCAGCATTATTTTGTGTCTACAAAAGCACGAAAGATTAGAACCTGAATGAGCTGATATAGTGTACTACCTGGAAATCGGTTGCAAGGCCTTGTTTATAAATGATTTAAAACCGCCCTGGGTTGACCCAACATGGGTATACACCCAATAGCAATGATACATGGCAGCAAAGCTGAAATACGCAAGATGGCGCGTAGTCATTTTTGTTTTGATATCAAAATCTTTTTCCACCAAAGGCAGTTTTTCCCTATCTCCCTTTTCAATGAAAGAGACTAGTTTTTTTGAGCGTTCGATATTTGCATAATCAGCCAAATTATTAGTAAAAAATTTCATTTCTCCTATGGTGTCTGCATCAAATTTACTATTGCAATACTCTGTGAATAAAGGATTTTCCTTGTTAGTATAATAAATACTGGCAAGCGGCTTCATGGTCTCGATCATTTTTGCGTATGCTTTGTTATGAAGTTTTCCTCCCAGGCATTATTTGTATATATTGGATCTGTCATTGGGCCTGTGCCGTATTGAAACTGGTAGACATCATTAATAGCTCCGGAGCGCACCCCGGCAAAACCTTGGTGCCCATATGTGTCAGCTAAGATATGCATCCGTAGGCCTATTAACGCCAATACAAATTGGCTCCAATCGAAACCTTCTGATTTTATCAATTTATGATTGTAAAATTGTTCAAAAATCTTCCCGAATTTAATTTGTTGAGACGGGGATGGAAGCTGTTTTTTCAATACCTGTTGTTGTCTGGTAACACTATTTTTTATCCATACCAGCTTTGACAGATATTTCAATAGCCAATTTTTTAATCCAGTCAAATATCTGTTTCCGTTTACGCCTGCTGTACACCTGTAGGCTTTTGTTAAAGTATGCCTGACAGGCATTTCTCCCTTTTAATTTACGCCTGGTTTTATGGTTCAAATCATGAATGCCCATTTTTACCTGTAGCATCATATCATGAACAGATCCTGCTTTTTTATCTGCAAGATAAGATTTAAGCTCTCCGTGTGCATGCTCAATACCGCCGTTATAAGGCGCATAACTGATGCCTGATTGGACTCCAGTAGTTTCTTTTACAATGACAGATAATTCTTTGAATAGATCTCTAAATTTAGTGTCAACAGCTCAACAAGTCCTTTTAAAGTCTCAGAATTGGTTTAAACCTGGCATAGATCTTTGCTGGCCCAAAAAATTGCAAATCACTCCCAATTGTTCCTTTGACACATCCATTGATGAAAACGGACCCGGGGAAGCATACCTGCTATCTTTCTATGCAGTCAATAAAAGTATGAGTGATTCATTTAACCGATGGTTTGGTGAGTCTCTATTTTGCAATTTTTGTAAGAAAACAGACATGCAAAATGGTCAATTATTCCCCGGTCCAGGGATTAAAATCTGTACACATTGCCTTCTCAGAGCCGTTTACATAATGTCGAATTTTGGCTCAATCACTTCTGAAGAGATTATACAAACAATAGAAGATTTAGGAAAAATGGAGAAAACAACCGGGGGTTTTCATACCTATCAAAAAATTTATGACCATTTTTCAATGATTATTAATAAACCATCTGAACCAGAACCAAAACCTGAGGAGAATGATATTCCGGATATAACAGCTTAAATTTTAGATCTGAGAATACTTACTTTTGGAAATATAAATTTTCTGCAAATTGAATAACTGATATTTGTAAAACATACAATATTAATAATAGTCCA
>CAZWSL010000032.1:0-38314 GCA_964636495.1 uncultured Desulfobacula sp.
ACGCTTTGTGGCCTCAATACCGCCCATAATCGGCATCTGGATATCCATAAGGATAAGATCGATCCCTCCCTGTTGAAATATCTCAACAGCCTCATGGCCGTTCCAGGCCGCTGTAACCTTGTGTCCATGCTGCATTAGGCGGTATGTGGCCAACTCCATATTGGCTTCAACATCCTCAACAAGTAATACCTGGAGATTTTTGTGAGGGGCTGAAAAGATAGTTATGTCAGAAGCGGCATGCAGATCTCCATTTTCCGGAACTTGATTGTGAGAGGGCACGGGAAGTGTGAAATGAAATGTGCTTCCTTTGCCTTTCTCGCTCTCCACCCAGATTTCTCCTTCCATTAGTTCAACTAAATGTTTGCTGATGGTGACACCCAGACCGGTACCGCCGTAGTGACGTGTTGTGGATGCATCTGCCTGAATAAAAGGTTTGAAGATCTTGTTCAGCCGGTCCGCCGGTATGCCGATCCCCGTATCCCTGATTATGAAATGGATATGACGTTTTTCATCGGCCGGAACAATCCGCACTTCGACTCCACCATCTTTGGTGAATTTAATCGCATTGCCCACTAGGTTCAACAGGATTTGTCTGATTCTCATCTGATCACTGTTAATGAATCCTGATAGAGATGGGTGAATGTCAATTTGCAGATAAAGTCCCTTGTCCCGAGCTAATATACTCATTGTGGATTGAATCTCCTTCATCATCCTGGAGAGCCTGAAAGGATTCTTCTCAATGGTTAATTTTCCGCTTTCCAGTTTGCTGATATCAAGGATATCGTTTATTACTCCCAAAAGGGTGACAGCAGATATTCTGGCTGTTGAAAGATACTTCCGGAGCTGATGGTTTAGTGATTCATCTTCAAGTGCTATTTCCAGAAAACCAAGAACGCTGTTCATCGGAGTCCGTATCTCGTGGCTCATATTGGCCAGAAACTCGTTTTTGATTTTCACTGCTGCTTCTGCCTTGTTTTTTGCAATTTGTAGTTCTTCTTTTGTATGAATCTCTTCTGTAATATCCTCGACAGTGGACCAGATGAATTTTTCATTCCTCCGGGTGAGAAGAATACCCCGCAGGCGAACCGGTACGCGATGTCCGTCTTTATGGATGTATTCCTTAACATATGGTCCATATTGTCCGGTTTTTTCCAGACTGTCCAGTTGTTTTTTTTCCTGATCAGCATAATCTTCCGGGGTAATTTCCCAATAAGTCAGCCCGAGGGTCTCTTCAATGGTTCGTCCGATAATTTCAGCATAGACATTATTGATGCTGATCAGATCCCCGTTTATGCGGCGCTCCGCCAATCCCATCGGGAAGTTGTCGATGAGCAGGCGGTTGTATTCCTCTTTCTCCTTGCGTTCAGTTATGTCACGGGCAATCGACACCATGATCGAGCTGTTCCGGCTTTTGTGGGCACTGACGGATATCTCCACCGGGTACTGCTTTTTGTCCTTTGTTTCGTGGACGGTCTCAAAAACGTCTATCCCCTCATCACTTTCAAGGATCTTGTCGAATTTTTTCTCCATTTCCTCCATGGAATGGTAGGGTTTTATATCCTGCGGACCCATTTCCAGCAGCTCGGAAAGTTGGTACCCCAGCATCTGGCAGCCTTTTTTATTTGCATCAATGAATTTCATGGTCCGGCGATCGGTCAGAAAAATACTGTCAATTGAGGAATCAAGGATATTCTTGAATTGCAGCAATTTGTCATGGGTCATTTTACGTTCTGTTATGTCGCGGGATACATAAACTACCTGGTTCACCTTGCCCTGGGAGTCGATCACAGGTGTGCCGATAATCTTGTGGGCATACGCTTTCCCCTGGTCATCAATATGGCTGTGTTCTGTTTGTACTTTTATCCTCTTTTCCGTGGCAGATTTGATCACACAAATATGGTGGTCGCTGGAGCAGGGACTTTTCAGGCCATGAAAAATTTTGTAGCAGCTCTGCCCGATAATCTGATTGCGGGAAATGGAGTACTTTTTATTCAGAGATTCGTTGATCTCTAAAATGGTCATGTCATCTGTCTTGATAAGGGCTATTTCATCCTCAAAACTGTTCACAATCTTTTTGCGCAACTCCTGCGAGTAAATCAACTCTTTTTCAAATTTTTTTCGACTTTTGATTTCATTTTCGAGTTTCATTTTCGAGTGCTCATTGGTGCGGATGAGATTAAGCATGTTGGAGAAATTGTTTAATACCGGTTGGAAAATATGATCAAGAGGAATATCCGTGGTCATTTTGGTCGGGGATAACAGAAGAATCAGATCTTCCTGTCCCACAGGAAGACGGAGCATATGCCTGATCTCCTCCCCTGAACAGCAGAGTGATTCAGGCATTGAAACCTGTTCTTCCAGACCTATTTTTGCCTGGATTATAACGGCAGGCACCTCCAGAATCTCTCCTTCTCTCTTTTTCAATTTGTACGAACCAATGCACCTGATCAGACGGATCTTTTCAATGTCAGGCAGACGGTTATGTTCATTTTCGCCCTTTTTGAGGCGGGAGAAGAACAGTGCAACAGGATAATCTGTATGCTGCATTATTTTTAACATGAACTTGGTAATAAGGGTGTTGGGTTCTAATTCACTGCACAAAACCTGGGATAGGTCGTAGAGGATATGAAGTATTTTGGTTTTTGTTTCCATCAGCTGCTCCATGGTAGGGTTATAACCGCCGCATTGTGAAAAAGAGGAAAGGCACCTTTGTATGAAGGCCCGATTTCCCCTATGGAAAGTGCCCCGAACAGAGGCAGGGGAGAGAATCGCCGGGCCAGCACATCAATTTCTGTCACAGCATGCTTACCAAGATGCTGTTGCCTCCCGGCGCAGAAAAAGGTAAAGACAGCCTCTGATTGAAGGTGGCCCATTCGTGAAGCCAGCCGCTCCATCATGTTGTTTGTATCCGGGTTGGTCGCTTCAAACAGAGTGAGCATGGCATTATCGGGAATCTCGCCCACGCACAGCAATGAACCATCTGGCTCAATGCTCACAGGTATCCGGACCAGAGGTTCTCCGCTCGCACGAACGATGCCAAAGGGAAAGTGCACCCCAAGCCGGTAGAAATTTTTCCTGGTGATTTCAATCCCGTAATAGGAGCTTACCAGTTCCTGATACACATCCAGAGCCGGCTGCCAGTTTATATGGGTAATGCGATTATTCCGACTGGAAGTGACAGGCAAGGTTTTTTCACAGCTTTGGTAACCATGCATCAAAACAGCTTCCCCGTTATCGGGCAGAAGAATAAAAAGAGCTCCGTTTTGAATAAAGGATTGATTGTCAAAAATGCAGGGCATGGGTTGGAAAGTGTTGCTGCCCATGTTGGCCCCGATGTAATGAACCTGATCGGCCAGGTTCATATAAATGGATTCCAAAAGGGATGAGATAAAAGGAAACAGTCCGTCTATTAAAATCAGCAACACTTTTTTGTCCTCATCAATCATCGGGAACAGTGAATCACATATCTCTGTTGTTGAATCAGCGACTCTCCCTTTTTCCTCGCTCAACGAGTGAAGCCTGTATGGGTACATCTCCTTAACAAAAGCAATTATCAGTCCCTTGTCGGTAAAGTTGTCATTGGCGATCAAGGCTGATACCACTCCCCCTGTCATGGACACTCCCTTGGTGTTGAACAGGGATTGCAGCAAAGGTACGCAGTTTTGTTCCGCCTCGGATACCAGAACCAGAGCACCGCCTTTTGGATGTATGGACTGCCAGCTGTCAACGGCTTCCCCCACACTATTTTCATCCCACGTCTGGAAATATTTTATTGATTCATTCATTACTTTTATCCTAATCCTTATAAAATAAGTTAATCGTAGTCCTTGGAATGATACTGTTAATTCATTTGTAAATTCTATTAAGCGGTTTTGACCTTGACGGTATATTTGTTCAGGCACCGGCTGACCATCTCTATCCAGTTTTTTTCTCCATAATTTTCATTGTTGAGGTTTAATCTGGATGCACAATATCTGGGTGGCCGTATTAGGAGATGGTTTATTGCTTTGGGCATAACCACTTACTTTTTATCATACGAGCGGCCAGCGGATAATCCAGCGGACGCCATCAATGCCGTCTATCTCCCATTCGCCTTCCAGCTGCTCTTCAACAATTGAAAGCACCAGAGGCAGTCCAAGTGTTTCAGAGGTCAAGGGGTTGAAATTTACGGGTAATCCTGTTCCATCATCAGAAACAGTCATCTTGACTGTTTTCTCCGTCTCAAGTTCAATTGATATCTCTAATCTGCCTTCTGCACTGGATGGAAAAGCGTGTTTAAACGCATTGAGAATCAGTTCATTCACAATTATTCCAAAAGGGACTGCTTTTTCAATTCCAATTTTGATATTCCCGGCATGGATGCTGATCTTCATCTGCGGAGCTGAGTGGGAAAACAGCTGGCTGATATCCCTTGTCAATCCCTCAAGATATTTCTGAATTTCAACAAATGCCAGGTCCTTTGACTGGTAGAGGGTTTCATGAACCACTGCGATAGATTGTATTCTGCTTTGTGCTTCAGCATAGGAATCTCTCATCTGCAGATTCTCTGCGCGTGAAGATTGCAGATTCAGCAGGCTCGAAATTATCTGCATATTGTTTTTTACGCGGTGATGAATCTCTTTAAGCATGGATTCTTTTTCCTTTAGTGCGGATCTGATTTTTTCCATGGCGCTTTTCTGTTCGGAAATATCGCTGATAAAGCTCAGAGATGCAGGTTTACCTTCCCATTCAATGCGAACTGCTTTAAGTTCGATCCATAGAGTTTTGCCTGATTTCTTTATCATTCTAAATGGGTAGACACTGATAATATTTTCACCCTGCATTCTTTTCATATAACGTTCATATACCATATTTCGATCATCTGGATGGATGAAAACCGTATATGGATGAAAGGCTATCTCTTCATGGGAATATCCTATTAACTCTTCAAATTTCGGATTAAAAAATACAAATCTGCCATTCTGACCAATGGTAATTGCTTCTCCTGCATTTTCTACAACCAGACGGTATTTTTCTTCCGATTTTGTCAGGGCTTCTTGAGTCAGTTTTCTTTGACTGTTTTCTTTTTTTAATTTTGCAATCGCTTTTTGCAGTTTCCGGGACATCTGGTTAAAAATGTCTGTCAGTGCGTTTAACTCGTACAGGCGGGTCCTGTTATGTATGGACTGAACTGTATTGCCGGCTGCCAATATTTCTGCTGCCTCATTCAGTTTTTGGATTGGGTTTGTAATATTTCTGATTGTCCGGTAGCCTGCCATCAGCACTACCGCAATTATGGTTCCGATCAGGAAAGCTGCGTGGCGTTTGCTGGTGTCTATCCTTTCCATAAAATCCGTCTCAGGCATAACCACAACTACCAGCCAGTCCAGATCATATCTGTTTTTCATGGGTGAAATCTGCAGGTATCTGCGTTTTCCATTGGTTTTATATTCCAGAATTTTATCGGCTTCTATGGTTTTAATCAGGTCAGTGTGAGTATTCAAAAATCCCATGGATTGCTGAATAAGGGGAGATGTGCTTGCAGTGGCATCCAGTCTGCTCAAGGGGGCTTTGCCGGTTTTTTTTTGTATCAGACTCTCTTTTCCGGAAGATGCGATTAAAAGACCGGAACGTTCAATAATAAAAGCCTGACCGGTTTTCCCTATTTTTAAGTTAGCTAAAAACTGATTAATATGAGATAAAAAGATATCTACAGAAACGACGCCGAGCAATCTCTTATCTTTGTCATACACAGGCCTGCTTGCAGCGATGGCCATATCCTGACCAGTGGATAAAATATAGACCGGACTCCACGCTGAAGAGCCTTTTTCTACTGCAGCAGTGTACCAGGGGCGTTTTGTTGCATCAAAATCGGGCACTCTTGATATGAGATCTGTCTGATTCCCGTCAGCATCCAGTGCATATTTCAGTAAAGGTCCTTTTTTAAACTGTTCCGTAATAATAATATATTTAGAGTCGTCCTTAATTTCACGACCACTGTCAAATAAACCACCGGAAATATTTCCAAAATAGATACTGCTTATGGACGTGTAGAGTTTGACCTGTTCATAAAAATACCTTAAAAGAGATTCAGAATCAGTCGGATCAATAAAGCCCTGACTGATGGTCATGGCTGCTGTGTGAGTTATGTTGTGGGGTATTTCAAGAAAATCGGCAAGATGTTCTTTTATATGTTCAGTAATTTCGTTTTTCAATTGATCTGATACAGCGTTGACAGCTTTATGTCCGTTACTGAATGCGATGTAGCTGACCAATCCGACAGAAAGAACAATCGTGATTATGAAAGGGAGAAGGATTGCATGAAACAGTGGGATTTTTCTCGAATAATTTTTTTCCGGCATGTTAATTCCTTGTTTGTGAACCTAAATTTTTATCATTATTTTAAAGGTGTTAACACAACAGTCCTGTTTCACACGCTGACCTGCTTTTATAAATATCTAAGCAATCGTAATATTAACATTTTTCATTGTTAACCGCAAAAAAATTCTGACATTAAAGAAATATCAACCTGCAGGCAAACCGATTTTTCCTCATCTGTTGGTTACGGTCTGTTTGCGATAAAGACGTGCAGTTTCTCGGCTTCTGCCTGAACGCTAAGGCGAACTTGCCTGGTGAAACATCCTGACTAATTCCAGGGCCCGGGAGAGATGGGCTTTTGCAGATTTAATCCCGGCTTTATCTTCATTCACACCTAAACGGATATCGGGTTCAAAAATACCTTCTCCATATCTGCTGCTTACCGCGGATGCACCTAAGGGACTTATGGAAGAGTGAATGGTTGCCGGTATCATATCAAGTGTGACAAAAGCACAAATGTGAGAAAGATGTGTTGTCTCCATTCCGCCATGTCGAAGCCATGACACTCCTGCGCTGATACCGATTTTATTCTTTAATTTTCCGCCGGCAATATTACCAAAAATAAAAACGCGGAGGCGGTCAATAAAAGTTGCCATCATTCCACTGGTCCTCATAAAATAAACCGGGCTGGCAAGTAGGATAATATCTGCATTCTCCAACTTTCTGTATACCTGCTGGGCATCATCTTTCAGTGAACAGTATCTGTCTGTTTTCTGCTTGGAAAGGCAGAAGTTACAGTGAATACAATTTTTGATTGTCAGATTGGATAAATTCACGACATCAGTTTGAAGGCCTTTCTTTTCGGCTGTGTTCATGATTGTTGACAAAAAGATGTCCGTGTTTCCTTCTCTTACCGGACTTCCTGAAATTCCGACAATTTTATACTGCATGAGCTCTCCTTAAAATTTATTTATCAGTTATTCATTAGAATCATAATCAATTATCTGCTTAACGCAGGTGATACCTCCCTCTAAAAACAGATATTGTAATTAAATTTGACTTTTATGGGTTATACTACTGCTGATTACAATAAGAGACCTTGCATAACCCCCTCTTTTGCCCAATTGCCACGGAATATGGAAATTACAATCCTAAAAATACTCAATGTATTCCTCCGGTTATAATTTCCATCTTCATTGCGCTATAACAAAATTGAGCATGATGCAAAGATCTCAATAAGCAGATTTTTTCCCGTTCCCGGTGACAGGGTGTTTTCATCTATGCTTATAATACATCTTTATATATTAAAAAAGACTTGTTTCGGTTTTATCAGATGTTTTAAAAAGCAGATTATGGATGAATGGTGTTTTATGTCAGATGCCGGATACAACCTTCCAGAAGCATTAATCAGAAAGCTCAAAGAGAGCATGGCCAATCTTTTAGGGAACCGTTTATTTAAGCCGGCATGAGAAAGCCACGATTTTCTTTCCTGCATTTTTGAACGGATCACCGGAAAAGTGGAATTTTTTAATCACATCAAACCCCCGATCCTTGCTTACCTAAAAAAAAGGAGAGGCATTTAATTTTTTTTAAAAAATCATTAAATTAACCTCTTGAAAAATAAATAAAAAGAGAATATGAGTGAACGAAATTATTTTTTTACCAAAAACAGCAAAAAGAGAGGAAACAAGGATGAAACATCATGCACGGGTTGTGGTCATTGGCGGTGGGATTGCTGGGTGCAGCACTTTATATCACCTGGCAAAATTGGGATGTACAGATGTGGTACTGGTGGAGAAAAATGAACTTACATCAGGTTCCACCTGGCTGGCAGCAGGTAATGTTCCTCAATATCATCGTTCTTATAATATAACCAAAGTAAATGATTATGCGGTAAAACTCTATCCAACACTTGAAGAGGAGACGGGTCAGGCAGTAGACTGGCACACCACCGGCAGTCTGCGAATAGCACTTAACAAAGACCGCGTGCAGGAGTTTCAACATGTGGCGGAAAAAGATAAAATCTTAGGTATTGAATCCTATATGGTAGGGCCTGACGAGATGAAGAAAATTTATCCGCTGATAGATACCGATGGTATAGCTGGTGGATTGTTTCATCCGGGAGACGGGCATGTTGATCCTGCCAGTGTTACCCAGGCCATGGCTAAAGGGGCCCGCCAGCGAGGTGCTGAAATATATACGCACAACCGTGTAGTGGATATTACACAGACTGTATCGGGAGAGTGGGTTGTCCATACGGAAAAAGGGGATATTACCTGTGAGACCATCGTAAATGCAGCTGGATTATGGACAACAGCCATTGGTGAAATGGTGGGAATTTACCTGCCGGTCATAGCAATGGAACATCACCACATCCTGTTTGATGATGTGCCTGAACTGGTAGAAAGCGGAATGCAGTTACCCCTTTTGAGGGATCCTGACACATCATACTATATGCGACAGGAATCTCATGGACTTCTGATCGGACCCTATGAATGGACTCCGAAATCCTGGTATCCGGACGGTGTGCCGTTTGATTATGCCTCCCAGGCACTTGTGCCGGATCTTGAGCGGCTCCAGGATATTCTGATGAATGCCATTTCCCGTGTTCCTGTAATGAAGGAGTGCGGAGTTAGAGATGAAATCAACGGACCCATCACCTATACACCTGATGGCGGACCATTGCTGGGACCTGCTTCTGGTCTGAAGAACTTTTTTATCAATGGCGGGCATAATTTTGGTATTACGCAGTGTGCAGCCTATGGGCTTTACACAGCAGAGTGGATCATTGAAGGAGAGCCCAGCATAGATCTCTCTACAGCTGATGTACGTCGTTATGGAGATTATGCAAATCGATACTGGGCCCATGAAAAAATTGTAGAAACCTATAAGATGATGTATGCCATAGAGTATCCGGGTGAAAGCCGGCCGGCTGCCAGAAAGGCCAAAACAACCCCTCTGTATGATGTATTGAAAGCAAAAGGCGCCTGTTTTACCCAGACATATGGATGGGAGCGGCCCGCATGGTTTGCGCCGGAAGGGATGGAAGCAGTTGATGAGAACAGCTTTGAACGAACCAACTGGCATGGACCTGTTGGAGAAGAGTGCAGGGCGGTTCGGGAACGGGTCGGTGTGCTTGATCTCAGCGGGTTTGCAAAATTTGAAGTCAAAGGAGACGGTGCTGAAGCCTTTTTAAATTATATCTGTGCAAATAAAGTACCGGAAATTACAGGAAAAATTGCAGTTTCCTGCATGCTGGATCAAAATGGCTATATCAAATGCGATGTAACCGTAACAAAGATTGATAAAGACAAATTTTTTGTTGTTTCTGCTGCTGCAACGGAGAAACATGATCTGGACTGGATGATGAAACTGGCACCCGAAGATGGCAGTGTGACAATTGAAAATGTGACATGCAGGTATGGAGCACTGGTGGTTGTAGGTCCTGAATCCCGTGACCTTTTATCCGAACTTACCTCTACTGCTCTGGACAGCAGTTCTTTTCCTTTCTTAAGTATGCAGAACATACATGTAAACCTCTCTCCGGTTATGGCTATTCGTATTGGTTTTACCGGTGAGCTTGGCTGGGAGTTGTATCACCCCATTGAACAGCAGAGAGAGATTTATGATGCATTGATGCAGGCAGGAGAGAAATACGGTATTGCTGATTTCGGTCTCAGGGCCATGATGTCCCTTCGCCTTGAAAAAGGATACTGTATTCTTGGAGGAGAATTGAATTCTGAAAGAACTCCCCTTGAAGCAGGGCTGGAACGATTTGTCAATTTCAAGAAAGGCAATTTTCTTGGACGGCAGGCACTGATCCAGCAGAAAGAATCAGGTTTAGCAGAAAAAATTGCCCTGATGACTGTTGAAGCGGATAATGCCGATGTCATTGGTGATGAACCTGTATACAAAGCAGATGAGATTGTCGGCCGGGTAACCAGTGGCGGATATGCCCACACTATGGAAAAGAGCATGGCCATGGCATACGTAAAATCGGAACTTGCAGAACCGGATACAGATCTTGAGATATCTATATTTGGTAAACGGTATCCGGCCAGAGTTGTTAATTCACCTTATTATGATCCTGAAAATAAACGGTTGAGAGGGTAGAGGCAGGGTAAGGACACCTCAAACAATGCTCAGATAAATCATAGAGCTGACACTAATGATAAAAAAAATAAAAAAACATAATTTTTTACATCCAGTGTCAGCTCTTCTTATCGGTGCATTCATCATCAGTTTTTCTTCAGTTCTGGTAAAAACTTCCGATGTCCCCTCCCTTGTATCTGCTTTTTACCGTGTCTTTTTTGGTTCTATTTTTCTGTTTGCTGCATGTGCAGGCAGAAGAGAGTTTAAAAAAAGACCGCTTAAAAATAATCTGCTGGCTGTTCTGGCAGGACTGATCTTCGCCATTGATCTGGGAGCATGGCATATGAGTATTCACTACATCGGTCCGGGCCTTGCAACTATTCTTGGGAATTTCGAGGTGTTTGGCCTTACTTGTGCGGGATTCTTTCTGTTTAAGGAAAAACTGGGTGTTAAATTTTTTCTGGCTGTTCCCATGGCTTTTGCAGGTCTTTTTTTAATTATTGGAGTAGATGCTCCCCAGATCAGCCAGGAGTATATACTTGGCGTGTTACTGGGGCTGTTGACTGCATTGTGCTATACCATATTTATCCTTTTATTAAGAAAGCTGCAGACCATTGAATCTCAATTCTCTCTTTTTTACTATCTCATGCTGGTGTCTCTCTCCAGTGCTTTTTTCCTTGGAACGGCTCTTTTATTTACCGGAACCTCTTTTGCCATACCACACTCACAATCCCTTTCATCTCTTGTCATGCTCGGTTTTTTCCAGCAGACCGTGGCATGGGTACTGATAAGCAATGCTCTTCCGCTGGTAAAAGCATCTCACACAGGATTGATTCTGCTGCTGCAGCCGTCGCTCTCTTTTGTATGGGACTGCATCTTCTTTAAACGATCTACGGGTACGGCAGGCTGGATAGGCGTTATCATTGTTCTGGCCGCCATATATGCAGGCACTTCAGATAAATCTGACTGATCTGCAAAGCTTTGGGAATCATGTCAGATATTCAAGGCGCTGATTCCATGGGGTCGTCAAGTTAATGTGTGATTTTTATAGACTTTCAGCGAAATTTAGTCTATAATACTTTTTTTTAAACTTCCTTTTTTCTGATGACTCTTGATTGCACAGTATCAATTTATTTCAATCTCTGTTTACAAAAAAGGTTTGTTTAAAGTCTAATATAGGAAATCATATTTTAAATAAAGGTTAAAAAGGAGAAAAATCAGTTATGAGTAATCAAGATTACACTATGTACAGTGGCGGACTCAAGGGGGCTGAAAAAATGTTTGGAGAGTGTGCCCAGAAATACGGCATTAATGAGGTTAATTTTTCTTTTCAGGGGCATAAGTGTGCAAGAGAAGAAAACATTACCATGCTGAGTGAAGAAGAGCTCGGAAAAGGAAACATAAGCATGGAGATAGTTTCTGCGCGTATGGGAAGACGATATGCCCAGGCAGATAAAATCAGAAAGGTGTTTCAGGTTATATTTCATATGGTAAACAAAGGTTATCAGGTTTTTGCAATAGGATGGATTCAGCCTGATAAAACAATTAAAGGCGGTACCGGCTGGGGGGTTGAGCTTGCAAAATTTTTCAACAGGCCTGTAAGTGTTTTTGATCAGGATGAAAAAAAATGGTTTACCTGGCAGAACAATGAGTGGAAAGAAGACAAGCCTTTGATTTCACATAAAACGTTTTGCGGTACCGGAACCAGAAATCTTTCCAAAGAAGGCAGAAATGCCGTTGAAGAACTTTTTAACCGCTCCTTTGCATAAATCAGGGTGTCCTCTGAATGAAAATAAAGACCTTTGAATAACATCCCATTTTTTTTGACTGCTACGGGAGATAAAATGATAACCATTAAAATACGCTGACTATTTCTATGGTTGTAATTTTCATCTCCCCTGCGCTAAAACAGCATGAACACTGTTCAAATGTTCCAGCATAAAAAAACAGGATTTTATTTTTTTACGATGTTACCGTTTAAAATAAAGTAAAGACTATTCAACAATTTCCAGAATAACTCTTTTTTGTTCCTTTGCAGATGCACATGATAAAATAGTTCGCATAGCCTGGGCTGTCCTGCCTTTTTTACCTATGACTTTTCCAAGATCTTCTTTTGCAACTCTTAACTCCAGCACAAGAGTCTGTTGCGCTTTTACCTCTTGAACATCAACCGCATCCTGATTGTCAACCAGTGCCTGAGCAATATACTTTATCAACTTTTGCATAACCACTCTCCTTTGATCTGTCCCAGTTGTAGAAGAAAATTTAAGCTATAATGCTACTTTTTTACATATTGCCATCATTGCGCGACCTTTAATTTTTTACATTTTTCAGGTAAGCTGAAAACATTATATTATCAAAAGTCAAAATAATATATTAGAATAGCACAGCTTATAATAATCTCAAGCATTATTTATAATCAATCTTCAATTTTGCTTGACATAGAAAAGAAATTAATTATTTTATCAGTCATATTTTATTATTATTATCAGATATTTTATTATTATGCTCAATAAAATATTTTTTATTGGTAGAGCAAAGCTGAGGAATAGAACGTGGTTACAGAACTTGTATCATCAAATCCTGAACGTAAAATGCTTTTGGAGGCAGGATATGCTGACCCTGCAATAGATTATTATCTTGAAAAAAAACATATGGGTTGTTTTGAAAATCCAGATCAGGTGTTTAAAAAAATCGGCTCATGCGGTGATGTTATGAAAGTCTATTTTAAGATGGACAGTAATATAATTAATGATATCCGCTATGAAATTACAGGTTGTGCCGGTGCTATTGCAGCAGCCATGGCAGCTGTCGATCTTGCAAAGGGTAAAACCATTGATGAAGCATTAAAAATAAATGATGGTGATGTTTTTCAAGTTCTTGAAAATATTCCGGAAAAAAAGCATCATTGTATCCAGCTGGCAGTAAAAACAATGCACGAAGGCATTGAAGAGTATAAAAACGGTCAATGATTTATTAAACTGCTTTTAAATTTTTTCAGCTGTTTTCTGTAATAATCTTTTTTGTCTTTTGCACGGGAAAGGGCTTCCTGTGCAGCAGCTATTGCATTATTAAAGTCATTGTTGATAAAGCACGCCTCTGCGTAAGTGTCCAGGACAAATGATTCTCTTGTCTGGTTTAACGCTTTTATTGAATATTCCATGGCTTTGGTTTTGTTTAGAAAAATTTTTTCAGGACATGTTGCAAAAAGCCAGGCAAGATTATTTAAGGCATGTATATTTACAGGATCAATATTTAGAACAATCTCATATGCCTCAATCGCTTTTCTATAGTTTTTTTTGCTGTAGTAATAATCACCTACGGCTGTATAGCGATCTGAATTTCCGGGATCTTTCTCAAGTTCCTGATAGAGAATTTTTTCAGCAATAAAATTACCAAACGCAATCTTTGTCTTGCCAAAATTTATGGAGTAACCAAGGCAGACAAGCAGAGCAATAAGGATAAAATACCCTGTTACCACTCTGCGTACATGATTGTGATGATTATTGATCAATGCAGAGTCAGTCTGACATCTTTCAAGGAACCGGATTCTTTCTCCGATACTGAAATGGTGCCAGTTTGGTTTATCAATGGATTGTCTTGAAAAAGAGGCGATTTTATAAAATGTTGAAATAAGAGCTGAGGCATCATGGGTGAAGTTATAAACGTGAAGATCAGCCTGGCGTTCAAAATTCCTCATGAAAAATCCAAATACAAATCTGAAGTAGATGATAAATGATCCTGTCAGAGTTACCGTTATTAAAACAGGGTGTGCAGCATCTCTGTTAATATCTATGAGCTCGAAAAGTTCATAAAGTGGTTCCATAATATACAGCATCAGTATTACAGGTTCGAAAAACAGGAAATTACATACCATGAACCCTGCAAAAAACAGCAGGTAGAACAGCATGTGATGCTTTTGAACATGACCGATTTCATGCTGTATGACTGAATCTATCTCATTATCCTGCAGCAGGTTAATCAGAGCGGGTGTAACAAGAATATATCTGAAGTGCGAAATAATTCCCATCACTCCTGCTGTAATCATTGTGCCTCCAAATAACTCCCACTTTAGAATATTGGCATATTCAAGACCTGCCTTTTTGCAGGTGTTTTCAATTCGGGCCCTTGCAAATCCGGGTTCCAGAGGTTTGCAGTTCCATAATTTATGAATTAACAGCGGTCCAAAAATGGATATTGCCACTATGAAAAAAGAGATATATCCTATTTCACCTGCAGGGGTGTTTAAAAAATTATTCACACCCTGCCATGGCAGAAATTTTAAAAGATCAGCAATGATTGAGATGAAAAACCATGGTAGAAGAGCAGGCAGGGAAAAAGAGACATTGGAGAGTATAAACTCTTTTTTAGAAATATTTTTATTAAAATTTTGTTTCTGAACACCATATGCTGCATCCCATATAATGATGAGATAAAAAAGAAATAATCCCAGAAAAATAACTGCTTCAGCAGTTGGAATAAGATCAAAAAAAGTTGAGCCGGAAAATAACAGATTTAATTTGAATAGATAGATATTTGCAGTAAAAAGGATCAGGGCAAGAATGGATAGGTGTGAAATATATCTGTTTACTGTGTCATCAAAATACTCATTTGGATGCTTATCGATCTTCTTTCCAAGTCGATTAAAGAGTAATCTGCAGACTGCAATAAACAGAATATTCACTATAAGAGTGTCAAATAATATACTGTTATCAAAACCACTTGAGATATTAACGGTTTCAAACAGTTCAGAAGTAGAATAAATAACAAGAGCAATAAGTAAATACAGAAAATTTGCAAACATTTATATAACTCCGTTCAGCGCAAATGTATTTAAAATGATCCACGATTTTACATCAAATTTTATGTCGTTGCCAGATAAAAGTTCTGCTGCCTGATCCCGGGACAGCATCATGATTTCAATATCTTCCGACGCTTCATTAAAACGGTTTGTAGGGGTACCATCACACTCAACATACAGCAGACTGATGGATTCATCAGTCATGCCTGAAGAAGAAAAGATGGCAGGGCTTTGTTTAATTGTTTTTGTAATATTTAAACCTGTCTCTTCATAAAGTTCCCGCTTTCCTGCAGTTTCAATATTTTCACCCCTGTCTACAAGGCCTGCCGGGAATCCATATTGATATCCGCCAAGGGAAAACCTGAACTCTTTTATCACAATCAGTTTTTTTTCTGTTTTGTGAAAAGGGACGATTACAACCGCATCTGGTTTGTTATAATTTTTTTCAAGGGGATTCTGCCGCCTTGATCTTGATGAAAATATCCATTTTTTATCCAGGTTATTTCTGTCTCTGTATGTTATGGAAAACAGATTTAAATGGTCATGGTCTGTCAGTTTCTTAACTTCTGTAATTCTCACATCAACTCCTTGAAAATAAATTGTGTGAATAAAATAAGCACATGAAAAAAAAATACTACCCTAAAAAATTGTTTCTGTAATATCCCTTTCCGATTGTATCTTTTTTCAGGGAGATCACAATAAGATATGACATCTTTTTTAAAAACTGAAGAGGATAATCAGTTGACAAGCAGGTTTTAAATATTTTATTCACATCGTGGCATGGGATGGTTGAAAACAACGTACTGGATTTCAACAAGCCTTAGTAAATGACGGCTTGTTTTAGAAATCACCACAATTATGAGGAATAAGGAATGCAGAAGAAACCGCTGATCGGTTTGACAACCCGGGGGTTGAATAACGAAAACAAGGAGTGTCTGGCAATAGAGTATATTCAGTGTGTCAGATCAGCAGGAGGCATACCTGTCCTGCTGCCTGCAGGTGAAAAAAATGTTGACTCTATTCTGGAACATCTTGATGGCGTGATCCTGACCGGAGGCACGGATGTGCATCCAGACAGGTACAGAGGCAGCATCCATCCGCAGCTTTCTGAAATTAACCCCGGCAGAGATGAATCAGATTTCAGGATTGCTGAAACAGTTTTGAAACAGGATATTCCGGTCCTGGGGATATGCAGGGGGATGCAGGTATTGAATGTATGTCTGGGAGGAACCCTTTACCAGCATTTGCCTGAATCATTCGGTCAGACAGTTGCACACCAGATATCTACTCAAAAAGCAACCGGCCATTCCGTAAAAATCATTAAAGGCTCCAGGCTTCACAACATTGTTTCAAACAGAGATATGGAGATCGTATCCTGGCATCACCAGGCAGTAGACGAGATCCCACAGGAGTTTACCATTACTGCCTGGGCAGCAGACGGGGTTGTCGAGGCTGTTGAGATGAAATCTCATCGATGGCTTGTTGCTGTCCAGTGGCATCCTGAACTTTCAGCAGGCAGAGATATTCGCCAGCAGAAACTTTTTGATGAACTCATAAAAGCCTGCCGGCAGCCTGGATGATTTTTTTAACATTTACAGATGAACTGTCTGACTCACCATCTTTAAATCATAATCTGCCTGATCAATGGGCAAGGATCTGACTTAAGAATAATTTTGTCCGATCATTCTGGGGATTATTGAAAAATTCTCTGGGTTCGTTAGCCTCTATGATCTGTCCCTCATCCATGAAAATCACTGAATTGGCTACTTTTTTGGCAAATCCCATCTCGTGGGTCACACAGATCATTGTCATGCCTTCCTCTGCAAGCTCGACCATAACATCAAGTACTTCTGAAATCATTTCAGGATCCAATGCAGAGGTGGGTTCGTCAAAAAGCATGATTTTTGGATTCATGCACAGACTTCGGGCAATGGCTACTCTCTGCTGCTGTCCACCTGAGAGCTGTCCGGGATATTTATAGGCCTGATCCGGTATTTTGACCCTTTCCAGGTACTTCATGCCGATCTCTTCAGCCTCCCTGCGGGGCATTTTACGAACCCAGATAGGGGCAAGCGTACAGTTTTCAAGTGTAGTGAGATGTGGAAAGAGGTTGAAATGCTGAAACACCATCCCCACTTCACTGCGGACTTTCTCAATATGCTTCAGATCACCTGTCAGTTCAATTCCGTCAACAATGATCTGGCCGTCCTGATGTTCTTCCAGGCGGTTGATGCATCGGATCAGGGTGGATTTGCCTGATCCTGAAGGTCCGCATATAACAATCCGGTCCTTTTTTCTCACACTGAGATTAATATTTTTAAGGACGTGGAACTCTCCATACCATTTATGCATGTTTTTTATTTGAATGATTTTATCAGCTTGATTTTCAGACATGTGATTATTGTCCCTTTCTCTTTTTTTTCTGCTACAAACCAGTATGCAGCTTTTTTTCTAAATAAATGGCATATCGTGACATACTGAAGCAGCAGATAAAGAAAAATATTGCTACAAACAGATAGATCTCATTGGATAGCCCGGCCCATTTGACATCTGCAACAGAAGCGCGGCCAAGTCCCAGGATATCAAACATCCCGATAATCAGCACCAGTGTCGTATCTTTGAACAGCCCGATAAATGTATTAACAATACCGGGAATGGAAATCTTCAGAGCCTGGGGCAGTACAATAAGCCTCATGGCCTGCCAGTATTTCAATCCCAGTGAATCTGCGGCCTCGTGCTGTCCTATTGGAATGCCCTGAAGTCCTCCTCTTATAACTTCGGCCATATAGGCTGAAGCAAAAAGGGTGACCATGATCAGTACCCGCAGGAGCAGGTCAAAGGTGGTGCCCGGTGGAAGGAAATAGTTAAGCATGGTAGAGGCGATGAACAGGAGTGTAATCAGGGGTACACCGCGGATAAACTCAATAAAAAGGGTGCAGACGATTCTTAATGCGGGCATGGGGGATGTCCGGCCCAGAGCCAGGACAATTCCTATGGGCAGAGAAAATGTAATACCGGTCACACCAATGACAATGGTCAGCATGATTCCACCAAACTGGTCACTGTTGACAGGTGGCAGACCCAGCCCTCCTTTCAAAAGCCAGGCAGCTATAAAGGGAAATAATGCTGAATAAATCAATGTGTATTTTCTATAGGGTACTTTCTCAAAAAGCACCGGTATGATGGCCAGTATCAGCATGATAAAGGATAAATTTACCCGCCATCTTTCTGATTCCGGATAAAAACCGTATATCAGAAGGTTAAACCGGTCACTGATGAATGCCCAGCATGCACCGCAGCCGGGAGAGTCCATCTTACCCCAGCATTCGGCACGACTGGCTGCAGTCCATACAGACTCCATAACAGCCCAGTTAAAAATCGGCGGGATTATGAGAAATAAAAATAAAAATCCTATTACCGTAAGGAAAATATTCAAGGGGGATGAAAAAAGATTTTTCCGCACCCAACCGATGATGCCAACAGTGCTTCTCGGCGGCGGCAGATCAGGATACTGCCCTATGGGATATTCCTGTCCAGTAGCTGTTGTGGTTTTACTCAAGGTTTTCTCCATTATCTTTTTTTAAACTGTATTTTCCGATTAAAAATGTTCATCACGGCCGAAATCAGCAGGGAAAAGACCAGATAGGTGGAAAGAACGATGAGCATGGTTTCCATCTCCTTGCCGGTCTGATTAAGTGAAATGCCACCAATGGTTGCAACTACATCCATATACCCGATGGCAATGGCAAGGGAGGAGTTCTTTGTAATATTCAGATACTGGCTTGCAAGGGGCGGCATGATTATACGCATGGATTGGGGAATGATAACCAGCTGCAGTGATCGGTTAGGCCTTAAACCCAGGGAGTAAGCCGCTTCTGTCTGACCGTAATTGATGGCCAGTATCCCTCCCCGTACAATTTCTGCTATAAAGCAGGATGTATAATACGATAAAGCCAGCCAGAGGGCTACGAATTCAGGTCGCAGCACCATTCCTCCCCTGAAATTAAAACCTTTCAGGACAGGGTAATCCAGTGAAATAGGGCTGCCTGCCAAAAAAAATGCAATCAGGGGGAAGCCAAAGAATATACTGGTTGATATCAAGAATACAGGATAGATTTTACCGGTTTCATTTTGAACTTTTTTGGCCCACTTTGAAAAAAAATAGATAAGAAGCAGACCCAGTACAAATGCGATAACGACAATGTAAAAGGTGGAACCAAAGACCGGTCTCGGGACAAACATCCCCCTGTTCGTCAGGAAAGATGTTCCCATTATGTCTATTGCTTTTTTAGGGACTGGAAACGAATGTACAATCAATGCATGAACAAACAGGATATGCAGCAGGACAGGAACATTTCTGGTGAATTCAATAAAGCAGTAGACCATCCTGCTTACCAGCCAGTTGCTGGATAATCTCAATACTCCCAGTGTAAATCCCATCACAGTTGCCAGTATTATTCCGGAAAATGCGATTAAAAGTGTATTTATGATACCGATGACTGCTGCACGCAGATGCGTATCAGTGGGGCTGTAGGAGAGTATGGGCTGAAAAGTGATATCATAGCCGGCCGGCGTAAACAGGAATCCAAAATTAAACTCTTTGCCAATGGCTTTAAGGTTGATGGAAATATTTCTTAATATCAGGGCTGCCGCTATGCAGATAATCGTTATGGTGATAATTTGAATAATGACCTGGCGAGATTCCTTGTTGCGCCAGAGTCTGAGAATCAGGTTTGTATTATTTTTTTTCTGCCGGGGTGCGTGTTCAAGCATTATATCTCTCAATAAAAACGTACCGGACACCTAAACGGTGTCACGGTACGTTTGTTTTTTAAAAATAGATTTTATCTAAAAGGAGGTGAATACTGAAGACCGCCTTTTGTCCAGAGGGCATTGACACCCCTTTCCAGTCCAACTGCTGTGTTCACACCAATATGACGTTCAAATACCTCTCCGTAGTTTCCTACCTGTTTGATGACCTGGTAGGCCCAGTCCTTTGAGAGGCCGAGTTGTTCGCCCAGGTTGCCTTCTGTACCGAGCAGACGTTTGATTTCAGGATCATTGGAGTTTTTCATCTCGTCTACATTAGCCATGGTTACCCCTTTTTCTTCAGCAGTGACCATAGCATTCAAGACCCAGCCAATCACATCGCCCCATTCCTCATCACCCTGGCGAACCGCTGGTCCCAGTGGTTCTTTAGAGATGATTTCAGGCAGAATGATATGGTTTTTGGGATTCGGGAAAGTTGAACGGTGAGCAGCCAGCCCTGATGCATCAGTGGTATAGCAGTCACATCGGCCTGCCAGGTAGTTGGTTCTGGCTTCATCACTGGTTTCGATGGTAACAGCTTCATATTTCATATTATTGGTACGGAAAAAATCAGCCAGATTCATCTCTGTTGTGGTACCTGTCTGGATGCAGACAGATGCACCATCCAGCTCTTTGGCACTTGTAACACCCATTTTCTTATTGATCATAAATCCCTGGCCGTCATAGTAATTGACGCCTACAAAGGAGAGCTTTACATTCACGTCGCGTGAAAATGTAACAGTGGTGTTTCGCCAGAGCATGTCTGCTTCACCTGAATTTAAAACTGTGAAACGGGTTTTGCCGGTTGTGCTGATAAATTTTACTTTGTTTTTATCTCCAAGCACTGCAGCAGCAACTGCTCTTGCAAAATCGATATCAAAGCCATTCCATACACCTTTGCTGTCTGTATAAGAGAATCCAGCTACTCCTGTACTGGTACAGCTTCTTACCTCACCTCTTTTTTTAACCTCATCCAGCGTGCCGCTGTAAGCAGTCATTCCGATTGAAAGTAAAAAAAACATCGCTACAAAAACTTTAAAAATTTTCATTCATTTTTCTCCTTTTTTTAATAAATTACCGATCGTAAAGATATATGCAGAATCATTTTTTTTTGTCAAGAGATTTTTATGAATCTGTTTTTGGGCTGATTTTGATGATACAAGCAGACATAAAAGATAAAGGGATCAGCACGGGGAGGAGGTTATTCCTGATCTTTTCATCTGAAATCAAAAGCGTGATTATGACATTAACAGATAAATACCGGACACGGCAATAACGGCTCCGACAGCTGCCCTGAAAGATACGTGTTCTTTATGAATGAAAATTGAAAACGGAATAATGAAAACCGGAACAAGGGACAAAAATGTGGAAGCGATTCCTGTGGAAAGATAGTGAAGCACAAGAAGGGAGAATGATACCCCTAAAAAAGGGCCTATGGCTGCACCGGCAGCCGTAAACAATACCGCTTTTTTATCGTTGAGAGCCGTTTTGACATTTTTCCATTTCCCTGTAATCGTAAAGAAAATAAGAAAACAGACAAAAGCGGCAACTGCCCTGATCTGGGTTGAAGAAAAAGCATCAAGATATCCTGAATCCGTCTGCATTCCTGTCTTGCTTAAAATATATCCCAATGCCTGGCCGAACATTGCAATGAATGCACATATCAACCCTTTGGATGATATGTTTCTGGTTTTGAATTTTGAATACTCAGCTGTTTTCTGATTTCGTTCAAGAATGACAACACATACCCCTGAAAGGGTGACCAGCATACCTGCCCATTGAGAAGAGACATATGTTTCATCAAGGAATATCCAGCCCAATACTGCTGCTGTGGGTGCTGAAAGGCTGTAAATCAGCATGGAAACCCTGGGACCTATTTCAACAAGTGCTTTGAAAAGAAAAATATCACCCAGGAAAAAACCTGCAATACCTGACAGTCCGAGATATATCCAGGCACGGGCAGGAAAATTTAGAGGTATGATATATCCGTGCCTGAAAAAAAGAAAAAGGCTGAAAAAAATAATGGCGCAGGTTATTCTTATAATATTGACTGGAACAGGTCCTATCCTTTTGGATGCTGCTTCAAAAAACTGGACACTGATTGTCCAGCATAATACCGTGCAGACCGCTATTAATTCACCTGTGATAGACATTGGATTCCTTTATTGAAAAGTACATAAGATTAAATCGGCAGTTTCCTCATGATGACAAAGAGAGAAGCAGAGTCTCTTTTGCACAGGAGCTAAATAAATTTTTTCATATATTCATACTCTTCTGTAAATTCCCCTTTGTGCAGGATTAATGCCCGTTTTACAGGGTAAGGGAGTGCAAGCCTGTCAAATGAGAGGTTGAAATCAGCAGTAACAATATCCTTTGCAAATTTTTTGAGTACATTTGAAAAAAATATGGAAGATTCCTTTGAAAATTCACAGGGCAGGTTGTCAATCGCCATTACCGTAATTCCATCTTTTACAATTGAATCTTCATACCGGTCCGTTCTTGCAGAATAGGTAAAACAGGCATTATCCGGCATGGTTGATTCCCTGGTTATCTCTATGGCACCTTTAATATCGCAGGAGATGTCTCCTATAACGGCAAGTTTTGACGGCCTCTTTTTTTTTATCTGATCTCTTAAATACGCCCTGGTCACAAGCCGTGGATAATCCTCTGTCCAGTAGATGCAGTTAACCAGTATATCCAGATGGCACAGATGGTCTTTCATGGCAGATTCATATTTTTCAGGATGGTCGTAATAATCTTCAAGTTCAAATTCATCTGATCCGGATTCAACAGATTTGAGCCTGACCATGTCCTGCTCCTTGAAAACAACCTTATATAAATGGCGGTTGTCAATCTTTCCAGTTTCACGAAGTTGTGCAAGTTCATCCGGGCTGATTGTCCTGACAGGTAACAGGTCAAAAATTTTCTGGGCACCCTGTGAGACATTGCCGTATCCGGCAAATCCGACTATCAGTGGATAAATTTTCTCAGGCAGACCTTTTTCTGCAATTAGATTGCCGATTTGCCGGATATGCTCCTTTGCATGTTCAAGGGATTCGTACTCATATGCTTGTTTGATCATGGAAAGCGGTGAATCAATGCCAGAGAGTTTTATCTTTTCTGCAAAGGCGTAAAGGGTTTCAATCATACCTGAGTATCCGGCATGGACACCGAAAAATATCAGGCGCTGATTCTTCTCATCAACAATACGTTCATAATCTATCAGATTGCACTTCTGTGCCATCAGTTTTCTCAGCATGGCCATATTATACTGCTGGCCCTTGATAGTGTGTGAAAAATAGATATATGTTTTATTTTTAGAAAGAAACTGTGCAGGAATCTCTTTTACAGCAAAAATCGTATTCACATCCTTTAGATCTTCATCAATACAGACGTTATTCTCTCTGAATTCTTCATCATTATAGATACGAAGCTCGGAAGGCTGGACAACAGCCTCAATACCATACCTGTCCTTAAGTTCTTTCAAATCTTCCGGAATGATGGGGACCCGTCTTTCCCACCTGTTTTTATCTTCCCGTCTAATACCTAATATTTTTTTCATTTCTATCTCTGCAAAAAAAAATGTTGTTAAGTCTGAAATATGACAGACACCGCATATGCCGGATAAAATTGCTTATGGCTGATATCCGGTTCAGATTGTAATGTTGATATCTTGATCGTATTGGAAGCGTTCTTAAAACGATTTTTCCAATAGATATATCATGATTGCTTTCTGCGCTTCCAGTCTGTTTTCCGCCTGATCAAGGATGATGGAGCGGGGATCTGAAACACACTCATCAGTAATTTCAAAGCCCGGATGAATCGGCATATCGTGCATGATTTTAGCTTTTGAATTTTTCAGCAGATCCAGGTTGACCTGGTACGGCATCATCTGTTTTATCCTCTCATTTTTAAACTGCTGGTATTCAGGCGCATCAAAAAATTCCATGTTAATCCAGGTGTCGGTATATATATATTCCGCTGTGTCAACCGCTTTTTGAATATCCAGGGTTTCGACCAGCAGGCCTTTTGATTTCAGCTTCTCTTTGCTCATATGGTCGATGTCGCTCTCTTCGGCCACAGGACAGACAAGTGTAAGTTCAACATCCAGGGCAGCCGCTGCCGACATCAGGGAGTTAACTACATTGTTATGAACACCTATATAAGTCAGTTTTGCACCTTCAAGGCTGCCACGGTCTTCATAAATTGTCAGCATGTCTGCCATGGCCTGGCAGGGGTGGTAGCGGTTGCAGCAGCCGTTAATTACCGGTATCGAAGCGGAATCTCTCATTTCAAGCAACTCTTCATGCTTTTTCATCCGGGCCATGATCATTGTTGCGTTTCTTGAAAGATAGGCGGTTTCATAGCTGACTCTGGACAGCTTGAAATTGCTGGTCAGCCAGTCCATATATATGGCATGGCCACCCATTTCCGTCATGCTGACTTCAAAGGATATCCGGGTTCTGGTAGAGGTTTTCTGGAAGAGCATTACAAGGGTTTTGCCGGTCATATATCCCTGAAAACCCCAGCGGTTATGTTTGATTTTGCTGGCAAAATCCAGTATTTCTTTAATTTCGTGATCCTTCCAGCTGTTCCAGTCGATCAGGTGCTTAACTGTGTTATCTGGGCTAAACATAAATCATTTCCTATAAATTATTAGGGGTAAAATCAAATCAGCAGCATCAGGATACACACCGTCTACTGCTTTATCTGTTTTATCTTATCAGTGATTGATTCCAAATGCAAAGCAGTTGTTTAAAGTCAGTTGTCCGGCAGACAAAAAAAATCTACTTGACATATAAAGAATTTATCATTAAAAAAGATTGCGATGAGGAGAAGAATTAAAATATGGTTTCACTCTGAAATTAACTCCGGCATAAAAGAATTCACTGTCCATAAAGCAGTTTTATGGTGTGTGTTTTTTACAGCTCTTCTGGCTGCCGGTGGCCTGTCCTTTATTGGTTATGACTATTATCTTCTAAAAAATCAATCATTTAATAATAAAGTCTTAAGCCAGACCATAGATAGACAGAAAAGTGAAATCTTAAACCAGAGAGATCAAATTCAAAGTTTTGCAGGCAAGATTGAAATTATGAAAAATCATCTTGACAAGCTTGTGAAATTTGAAGAAAAAATCAGATTGATTGCTGATATTAATAACAGCAGCGGTTCAAGCGGTTTGATCGGTATTGGTACCATACCTCAGGATGAACTGGACTGGGATATTCCCCTGGAAGAAAAACATAATACCCTGATGCGCGAAATGCACAGGCAGGTTGATCAGGTTAAAAGTGCTGCAAAAACCCAGGCTTTTGATTTCACTGGTCTTATTCAAAAACTTGAAGAAAAAAGAAATCTTCTGGCCTCAACCCCCTCAATAAGACCTGTTGAAGGGTGGGTCACTTCCCGGTTTGGATATCGAATTTCCCCTTTTACCGGGCAGAAAGAGTTTCATACAGGATTGGATATTGCAAACAGGATAGGAACCAAGCTTGTTGCAACAGCCAATGGCAGAGTTTCATATGCCTCAAGGAAAAGGCATTATGGAAATCTTATTATTTTAGATCACGGTTTTGGCCGGGTTACAAAATATGGACATCTGAAAAAAATCCTGGTTAAAAGAGGTCAGAAAGTCAAGAGGGGTGATGTTATTGGTCTTCTCGGCAACACAGGAAGAAGCACAGGACCTCATGTGCACTATGAAGTGAGAATTAACGGTGCACCCGTCAATCCATTACAGTATATCATCAACTAAAATCTATACATAAAATCAGCTTGTACGGAAAAAGATCTTCCAAGAGTGTACCATTTTGTTTTAGTACAATGAAGATGAAAATTATAACAGCAGCAATGTGTTGAATCTTTCGAGGATTATCATTTTCATATTTCGCGGCAACCGGACAAAAGCGTATATCATGCAAGGTCTCAGACAGTTAATAATAAAATTCACTGTTATATTGAGTAAATTGTCAACCCTCCTTGAATTTCATTTTTTTTATGTTATGTTAAATGTTCAATTTTTCCACTGCTGCTGACAGTTGGCACGCATTGTTATGGATGTAATCAGACCAACGTGTTTGATTGCCTATTAATTATCAATGATGGTAATTGTAATTGATACAGGATCTGCATACTTAAAATGATTAGCGGGCAAGTTGAGTAAAGTTTATATTTGAGGTATGATAAGGATATATTTAGTAAAGATGATTTGCCTTTTTGAAAATGGGAATTATTCTTTATTTGCAACTTAAAAAAATAAAATACAGGTAAAATAAATGGTTTTTAAGATCTTCGAAAAAATCTTTGGTTCACAAAATGACAGAATTTTGAAAACGCTTCAGCCAATTGTTAATAAAATAAATTTGCTTGAGCCCGGGATGCAGGAGCTGTCAGATGAACAGCTTTCTCATAAAACAGTGGAATTCAAAGAGAGGATTGGCAATGGGGAGCCTCTTGATGATATCCTGCCATCTGCTTTTGCACTTGTGAGGGAAGCTTCGGTCAGAACACTGGGACTCCGCCATTTTGATGTCCAGCTTATCGGGGGCCTGGCTCTGCACAATGGCAGTATTGCTGAAATGAAAACAGGTGAGGGAAAAACCCTGATGTCCACTCTTCCTGCCTATTTAAATGCTTTATCGGGAAAAGGGGTTCATATCGTTACGGTAAATGACTATCTTGCAGAACGTGATGCAAAATGGATGGCAAAAATTTATAACTTCCTCGGACTGAGTGTTGGAACTATTCTGCATGACATGGATGACAGGGATAGAAGATCTGCCTATGCTGCTGATATAACCTATGGAACAAACAACGAGTTCGGATTTGATTACCTTAGAGATAATATGAAATTTGACAAGGAATCCCTTGCGCAGAAACATCTGAATTTTGCCATAGTGGATGAAGTTGACTCCATTCTGATAGATGAGGCAAGAACCCCTCTGATTATCTCAGGACCAGGGGAAAAATCAACCGGTTTTTATACCCAGGTCAATTCAATTATTCCGGCTTTTAAAAGGGAGAGTGACTACACGATTGATGAAGAGGCAAAAAGTGTTGCTCTAACAGAAGAGGGAATAGCCAAAGGAGAAAAACAGCTTCAGGTTGACAACTTATATGATCCTGCAAATATAGAGATACTCCATCATCTGAACCAGGGATTGAAAGCCCACGCACTGTTTAAAAAAGATACAGATTATATTGTCAAGAATAACCAGGTGGTTATTGTTGATGAGTTTACCGGTCGCCTGATGACAGGAAGGCGATACAGTGAAGGACTGCATCAGGCTCTGGAAGCAAAGGAGGGTGTTAAAATTGAAAATGAGAACCAGACCCTTGCATCCATTACATTCCAGAATTTTTTCAGGATGTATGAGAAATTATCCGGTATGACAGGTACCGCAGAGACTGAAGCACCTGAGTTTAAAAAAATATATGACCTTGATGTCCTGGTCATCCCGACCCACAGGGAAATGATACGTAAAGATTTTCCAGATTTGATTTATAAAACAAAAAAAGAAAAATATGATGCAGCCATAAAAGAGATCATCAGGCTTCACAGAAAAGGGCAGCCGGTTCTTGTGGGAACAATTTCCATTGATGTTTCAGAGGATATGAGCAAAAAACTCAAAAAAAAGGGTATAAGGCATAATGTGTTAAATGCAAAACATCATAAAGCAGAGGCGGAGATTGTTGCAAATGCAGGGCAGAAGGGTGCTGTGACAATTTCCACCAATATGGCGGGACGGGGTACGGATATTGTTCTGGGAGAAGGTGTAAAAGAGCTTGGCGGGCTTCACATACTGGGTACATCACGCCATGAATCAAGGCGAATTGACAATCAGCTGAGAGGACGATCCGGCAGGCAGGGGGATGACGGCAGTTCAAGGTTTTATCTGTCGCTGGAAGATGATCTTTTAAGAATATTCGGTGGTGACCGTATCCACACCGTAATGGACAAGCTCGGAATAGAAGAAGGCGAACATATAGAGCATGGATTTATTAGCAAGGCCATAGAAAATGCCCAGTCCAAAGTGGAAGGTCACAATTTTGAAATCAGAAAGCATCTGCTTGAATACGATGATGTCATGAATCAGCAGAGGGAAGTGATTTATGAGCAGAGGCGAAAGGCGTTGCTGGAAGGTGATCTGAACGCTGTTGTCATGGAGATGGTTGAGGATTTAGCATATGATGCTGTAGATGAATTTGTGATTGAAAAAACAGCCATAAAACAGTGGGATTTAAAAGGTCTTGAAAACAGAATAAAAGCACTGTTTAACTATCAACCGGATTTTAAAACAGCTTTGGATGAAAATTTTACTGCTCAGCAATTATCTGAAGTGCTCTTTGATGAAGCAAGAAAAATGTATCAGCAGAAGGAAGAGACCATCGGCAGTGAGATTACAAGGGAGATTGAAAGGCATATCATCCTCCAGACAGTGGATACCCGCTGGAAGGAACACCTGCTGTCAATGGATCACTTGAAAGAGGGTATCGGTCTCAGGGGTTATGCACAGCAGGATCCTCTGAGAATATATAGAAAAGAGGGCTTTGACATGTTTCAGAGCCTGATGGGGAGAGTGAAAGAGGAGGTTGTTGATATTTTATTTAAAATACAGATATCAGCTCCCTCCCAGGTTGATGAAATGAAAAAAAAGGAGCAGGAGAGCCTTACTTTTTCTCATTCAGATGGATCAAGCATGAAACAACCGGTAAAAAGATCTTCCAAAAAAATTAAAAGAAATGACCCATGCCCGTGCGGCAGTGGAAAAAAATATAAAAAATGTTGTATGCCATAGGAAATCAAGCAGATGACATCCTCTGATACCAGAACAAGGAAAAGGAGTTCATCAAAATCAAAAGAAGATACTCCTCCAATGTATAAAGTCATTTTATATAATGATGACTATACTTCAATGGAATTTGTCGTTGCAATTCTTATGGATGTTTTTGGGAAATCACTTGAAAAAGCGACTCAAATGATGCTTAATATACATAATAAAGGAAAACAGGTATGCGGCATATATCCAAGACAGATTGCAGAAACCAAGGTTGCTGCAGTGCATAGTCTGGCAGGCAGTAAGGGATTTCCTTTAAAAAGCACAATGGAGAAGGAGTAACAATGATAAGTAAAGAACTGAGTACGACTCTCGGGTTTGCCGTACGGGAAGCAAAAAAACGAAGGCATGAATATGTATGTGTTGAGCACGTTCTTTATGCAATCCTTAATCATGAAACAGGTGCCAGAACAATTACAGAGTGCGGCGGAAATCCTGAGCAGATAAAAGATGAACTGGAAAACTTTTTTGATACAAATTTAACAAAAATCGACAGTGCAGATGAGTATGTACTCCAGCAGACCATCGGGTTTCAGAGGATGATACAGAGAGCTATCAACCAGGCAAGATCTGCTGAAAAGACAGAAGTTAATCTTGGAGACATACTTGCATCCATTTTCCAGGAGAAAGATTCCCATGCTGCATTTTATCTTGAATCTGAGGGAATTACCCGTCTTGATTTATTAAAATACATTTCTCATACTTCACCGGAATCTGAAAAAAAACAGGAAAATGTACAGATACCTGCAAGAAAAGGATTCAAACAGGGAGACAGCAAAACCAAACCGCAGCAGAAGAGGGATCCCCTGGAGAATTTCACGACAGATCTGCTGAAAAAAGCAGGGGAGAAAAAAATAGATCCACTCATAGGAAGAGTTAATGAAATGGACAGGCTGATGCAGATTCTCTGCCGCAGACGGAAAAACAATCCTATTCTTGTCGGTGATCCGGGAGTCGGTAAAACTGCTATTGCAGAAGGTCTTGCCATACAGATAAATGAGGAGCTTGTACCGGATCTTTTAAGTAATTGTGAACTCTTTTCCCTTGATATGGGTACGCTCCTTGCCGGCACCAAATATCGAGGAGATTTTGAACAACGTCTTAAAGATGTAATCAACGCCCTGGAATCTAAGGAAAATGCCTTACTGATAATAGATGAAATCCATACGGTTGTCGGAGCCGGAGCAACCAGCAGCGGATCAATGGATGCCTCAAATATTTTAAAACCTGCTTTATCTTCAGGCGATATTAAATGTATCGGTACAACAACCTATGAGGAGTATAAAAATCATTTTGAAAAAGATCGGGCATTTTCAAGAAGGTTTGAGAAAATTGAGGTTTCAGAACCCACAATTGAAGAGACAACAAAAATTCTTACCGGTCTTAAAACCTATTATGAAGATCACCATGGACTGAAATACACAGCCCAGACAATAGAGGCTGCTGCCTATCTTTCTGATAAATATATAAATGACAGGCTTCTGCCTGATAAAGCAATTGATGTAATTGATGAGGCAGGTGCTTATCTCAGGCTCAAGGGTAAAGGTAAACGAAAAGTGGTAAGCCCAAAGGATATTGAAAAAATTGTTGCCAAGATTGCCAAAGTTCCTGTTTCAAGTGTTACGTCAAAAGATAAAGCAAATCTGGCCTCTCTATCCAGAAAAATGCACCAGGTTATCTTTGGACAGGAAGAAGCAATCAACACGCTTACCACTTCCATTAAACGTTCAAGAGCCGGGCTTGCATTACCTGACCGCCCAATTGGATCCTTCCTTTTTACAGGCCCTACAGGTGTTGGTAAGACTGAAGTCGCAAAACAGCTGGCCCACAATATGGGAATTGAATTTTTAAGATTCGATATGAGTGAATACATGGAAAAACATGCGATTTCAAGGCTTATAGGTGCTCCTCCCGGATATGTGGGGTTTGAGCAGGGAGGTATTTTAACAGACAATATCAGAAAACATCCCCATTGTGTTCTGCTCCTTGATGAAATTGAAAAAGCGCATATGGATATTTATAATATACTCTTACAGGTCATGGATTATGCCACTTTGACAGATAATAACGGCAAATCAGCAGACTTTAGAAATGTTGTTGTCATTATGACTTCCAATGCAGGGGCAAGGCAGATGAGTTCAAATTCAATAGGCTTTGGACCCCAGTCAGCAGATGTTGATTCAAAGGGGTTGAAAGCAGTTGAAAAAGTATTCAGCCCGGAATTCAGGAACCGCCTGGACAATATTATCCAGTTCAACCATTTATCCCCCAAAATAATGGAAAAAATTGTCGATAAAAATATGAAAGAACTCAAAAATATGCTGAGTGACAAGCAGATCCGTCTGAGTTATTCTGCAAAGGTTCGTTCATTTCTTGCAAAGCAGGGCTACAGTCCAAAATTCGGAGCCAGACCGCTGTCAAGAATTATCCAGACAATGATTAAAGATAAGCTCACAGATGAAATTTTATTTGGCAAACTTGTCAAAGGTGGTAAAGTTTCAATCAGCCTGAGAAATGAGAAACTCAATTTTTTATTTAAAAGCTGAATGCCCATTTTCAGACTGTCAGAAAAATTAGATTTTCCTCCTGCACATCTTGCACGGTCTGACGGGCTGTTGTGCATTGGAGGTGATCTCACAGCCAGGCGGCTTATTCTCGCTTATGAAAACGGCATTTTTCCATGGTTTTCCAGTAGTGAGCCTTTATTGTGGTGGTCCCCTGATCCAAGGCTGGTGCTCTTTCCGGACAGGATTCATATCTCAAGAAGTCTGAATAAAAAAATAAAGAAAGCACCTTTTGATATTAGAATTGACAATGCCTTTGAAGAGACTATTCAATCCTGCGCTCTTGTGAGAAAAAATAATAATGAAGGTACTTGGATAGTCAAGGAGATGATTGAGGCATATGTCATGCTCCACAACCTGGGATATGCCCACTCCATAGAAGCCTGGAAAAACAGTCAGCTCGTGGGCGGTCTTTATGGTGTCTGCATTGGAGGATGTTTTTTTGGAGAATCCATGTTTTCCCTGGAGAGTGATGCCTCCAAGATTGCCCTGGTGGCACTTGCAGAATATTTAAAAAAAAACAGGTTTGATTTGATTGACTGCCAGGTGACAACTGAACATCTTATTTATATGGGTGCAGTTGAAATTTCCAGAAATAACTTTCTCAATATGGTCAATACATCAGTTAAAAGAGAGATGGATAAAAATATATGGGATAAAACCATCTCTTTAAAAACATTATAAATCTGCTGTGCTGCATTATGGCGGTAAAAGAGTTAATGATCCAAAAGAGCGGATACAGAGTGTAAAACACTGCAAATCCTTGACAATAATTGAATAATTACCATTTTATCTGTTTAAAATTATTACAAATAACCATGGGAGCAAATTATGCTTTTAAAACTTTTCTTATGTTTTACCCTGATTCCTGTTTTTGAACTCTATTTATTAATCAAGATAGGAGGTGTCATTGGAGGGTTTAACACCATTCTCCTGGTTATTGCTACAGGATTTGCAGGAGCCTGGCTTGCCAGAATGGAAGGTATGAATACAATGATGAAATTGAGAACCAATCTCCAGCAGGGTCTTATGCCTGCTGAAGAGTTAATTGATGCTGTTATCATCTTTGCGGCCGGTATTGTATTGCTGACTCCAGGTCTGATTACCGATGTTTTTGGCCTGGCTCTGCTCTGGCCTGTTACCAGAAATAAATTCAAGCAGATGCTGAGAAGAAAATTTGATGAAATGCGATTGCGGGGTAATATAAATATTACCCGGTTTCATTGAGATCAGATATCCTTAAAATTTCTCTCTCCCGAGGAGTTTTTTCCTGCATCTGTAAGCTCATTCAGGCTTTCTTCAAGAGCCTGGAACTCTATTGTCCCTCCTACTTTGATAATATCATCACCCCTGTGTTCAAATGCATTGACAACATCACATATTGTCAGGCATTCAATATCAGATGCTGGAACATAACCGCTGTTGTCCTGTTGATACACTTCAAGAAGGATATTACTCTCCAGAAGTTTACCTAATAACACCTTGACTATTTTTAATGGGATTTTTATCTCTGTCGCAATCTCCATATCAGTTGCAGGCGGCATTTTATTGGCAAATCTGTTTACACACAGATGAACAATTCTTAAACTGATCAATTTTTTCAGCCGGATACTGATCCTGGCGTAATCAATATCCCTGGTTTCAAGGCTCTCCGTATTCTCCCAGGAAAATGCAATCTCTGCTCCAAATAAGACAATTGCCCAGGAAGCCTGCAGCCATATCAAAAACAGGGGTAAAGCTGCAAAGCTGCCATAAATTGCATTATAACTGGAGACACCAACCTGAAATTTAAGATAGGACATCTGTGCGATTTGAAATATTGTACCAGCAATCAAACCACCTGCCAGAGCACTTTTAATATCTACTTTTTTGTTTGGGATAAAAATATAGAAAAATATGAACAGTGTCCATATCGGCAGAAAAGGAAAAATATTGAATCCAAAGGAGACAAGTTTTTCAACAGAACCGGGAAGATTGATATAGGATAGAAATTTTTCAAGAAAAGCGGTGATAAATATATTTGCACTGCTTGAAAAAATAACAAGGATGCCTGCTGTTAATGAGATGGCAATATAGTCTGTAAATTTTCTGATTAAAGGCCGGTCATCATTTATCCACCATATTTTGTTAAATGCATTTTCAATGTGGCCGATGAGTTTGATTAATACAAAAAAAAGCAGGATAACACTGAAAACAGCCATTAATCCGCCTTTAGTCTTTTCCAGAAGATTTGTGGAAAATTCAAGCACATTATTAATGATCTCTTCCTGGCCGGCAAATAGCTCCAGAACTCTTTTTTCCAGCATCTCCTTAAAGCCAAAGCCTTTGGCAATACCAAACGCCATGGCCATTACCGGAACAATGGAAAGCAGTGTAAAAAGGGTTAAGGATGATGCACGAAGGTCACACCTGTCTTCTTTAAAGCCTTTTGCTGCAAAGATGACGACCTTTTTAATTTTACTATACCACTGGAAAAATACTTTATTTACATTCTCCATAATTTTTTCTCTATTGCTGTAACCATAGTTTTAATCTCTTAAGCCCCTCTTCTGTAGAAACTTTTGGATAATATCCAAGATCTTTTTTTGCCTTTGAGATATTAAACCAGTGAGAAGTTGCAAATTCTACTGCCAGAAACTTTGTCATTGGCGGATCTTTTTTAATGTTAAAAAGGTTGTAAATAAATTCAAATACGGTTCCTGCAATATATGCTGTTTTTTCAGATATATGTCCTTTTATGGGCGGAAGGTCTGCAGCATCAAGAAAGGCATTGACCATGTCCCATTTTGAAACAGGCTCATCCTGACTGATAAAATAGATATTTCCTGACAAAGACGGGTTTTCCAGAAGTTTCAACGATGCAAGGATATGGGCGTCAGCTGCATTATCAATATATATTGTATCCACTAAATCATCTTTTTTTCCTATTTTTTTAAGCCTGCCTGCCCTGCTTATAATTTTGGGAACCAGGTGATTATCTTCAGGTCCCCAGATAAGGTGAGGTCTTATGATTATCGTGTTTAAACCATTTTCAGCAGCTTTTGTAACGAGTTTTTCAGCCATTGCTTTTGTTTCAGGATAGGGGGCTTTATATTTTTCAGGATATGGAACCGTCTCATCAATATTTTCCTGGTTACCTCCATGGAATACAACACTTGGCGAACTGGTATGTATTAACTGCCTGACTTTGTTTTTAAAACAGGCTGTTATCACGTTTTCAGTTCCTGTTACATTGATTGAATAGTAATCGTCATAATCTCCCCAGATTCCTGCTTTTGCAGCTACATGAAAGACCGTATCCATATTTTTTAAGGCATTTATAACAGCAGTTCTGTCTACTAAATCTCCTTGAATCTGTTTTACCCCCATCCCTTCAAGTTCAGGATAAAAATTTCTTGAAAAAGAGGTTATGCTGTATGATTTGTTTAATAATTGTTTGATAATGGCTTTGCCTAAAAACCCTCCACCGCCTGTTACAAGTATATTTTTTATCTGCATAAAACCACCTTTTTTATTGACAAATTATATGTTTTAACGTAGTAAAATATGACTTTTCATAGTGAGTTTTGATTCAGCGGGAATAACTCAGTGGTAGAGTGCGACCTTGCCAAGGTCGAAGTCGCGGGTTCAAATCCCGTTTCCCGCTCCATCTTTAAGATATCATGAAGCTTTTGCCGGTCAACTCTGATTCTCCTTTCACTCTTCTATTTAAATAAATCGTGGTCAAAACACCAATCACTGGTTCAAATAAATGGTGAATAAACCGTTTTTTCAAAGCATTTTTCAAGATCAAGTTTATAAATTGAAAAATCAATATCTCAGATCATGCATATAAATCATGCACTACATATCATGCATATTTAAATAAAATAGTTTTCTTCCAAAAATCAATGTTTTTCTCCATAACCAAGGAAGAATATGCTGTTTTAATGACTGCCAGCTTCAGGAACTCCCTGTTTTGATCACAATGGTTACCGGATATCCATGCTGGAACAGTATAGATTTGTCAGATTCCATATTCACCTTTCATTTTTTAAATCATTTGTGATAGATAATCATATCAATTGAAATTATAAATAAAAAAGAGGGTGTTGCTTTGGATCAAAAAGAAAAAGTGCTGTGTGTAAAAAAAGAACTTCTGCCAGGGGAGTGGATAAAAACAAAAAGTATTGTACCACTGGAACTGGATCTCTTTGTTGAAAACTGCTCAAAATATGGATTTGAATTTATTAAAAGAGCTGATGCGGAAAATGATCCTTCCTATAAACAGATTATACCCTATATCGTTCTTCAAACAGGTGATCATGCCAGAACTGCAGTTTATCAACGCCGGGGGAGTGAAAAAAGGCTGCATGATTTATGGTCTTTCGGTATAGGCGGTCATATTAATCCTGAAGATATGAATGAACAGGATAATTCATTTGAAGATATATTAATTGCAGGTATGAGAAGAGAACTTAATGAAGAACTCGAATGTATGCCGGGCAGTATTTCTCCAAAGTTTGTCGGAATTATCAGTGAAGATATTACAGATGTAGGCAAAGTGCATTTTGGAGCTGTTTTCATAATAACCACTGATGATCCTGAAAAATTTCTGCCAGGCGAGGAATTATTCAAATTTCAATGGGAAAAAACTGATATTCTGAATGAACTGAATCTTGAGTTATGGTCGGAAATGGCCCTGGAGCTTATACAGGCAGACACGGTTACTCTTCAAAAAACTGAACCTGATATGTGAAAATATCCAGTCTGCCCAGCTGCCACTCTATAGCTGATAATCCGGCTTTGCTGCAGAGATGACTCAAAAATGTTTCAGGCTCTTTCAGCTGTGCCCACACCTGGGGTAAGAAGGTTGCACTGTTGTGTCCTTTTTTTACGATCACTCCGTCAATATCAGGTCGGAGCTTTGCAACCAGATCATTGGCATCTGTGTAGCTGAGTTTTTCAGGCCGGGTCAGTATACTGATTTCAATTGTGGTGGCAGACAGGTCATCGTGGGTGAGCGGTGTAAATCGTGCATCATTAAAGGCTGCATTCTTTGCATTGTCCAGGACTCCCTGGAATATATTTTTTACAGGATCAATATTGCCGATACAGCCTCTTAATTTTCTGTTTTTATGAAGGGTGACAAAGGTTCCCCGGTCCTCTTCCAGGATTTCAGTGGAAACGCTCTCTTTTAAAGATTGCAGCTTTGTTTTATTATTCTGGAATCTGTTGAGAATGCTTTCTCTTGCCAGCTCCAAAAGCAGTATTCCATCATCTTTAGATACCTTGCTTGTCATCTGCAGTCCTTTTTTCCATAAAGTAATTTTCAACTAATTGCTGAGCCAGTCCCACATATGTTTCAGGTGTTAATGTTTTCATTCTGTCCTTGAACTCTGAAGGGACTTTTTCAAGTTTATCAATGAATATTTTTAAATCATCTTTTGTAATCTCGCGACCACGTGTAAGTTCCTTAAGTCTTTCATAGGGGTTTTCTTCACCAAAAACCCGCATTGCAGTCTGGAACGGTTCTGCAAGGAGTGCCTGGTTGCTGTCAAGATCGTGTTGTATCACCTGCTCATTTAAATCTATTTTTGATAATCCTTTTCTGCAGTTTTTTATTCCAATGATGAAATATCCAAATGCAGATCCAAGGCTCCTTAAAACAGTACTATCGCTCAGATCCCTCTGGAATCTTGATTTCTGCAGTTTTACACAGAGATGTTCCATTATGGAAATAGCAATACCCATATTACCTTCAGAGTTTTCAAAATCAATGGGATTTACTTTATGCGGCATGGTTGATGAGCCGGTTTCTCCCTCTTTAATTTTCTGTTTGAAATAGCCAAGGCTTATATATCCCCACATATCTCTGTCAAGATCAATCACAGTCGCTGCCACTCTTATCATCGAGTGTAGGACAAATGCAATTGAGTGATTGGGGTTAACCTGGGTTGTATAGATGATTGCTTCAAGATCCAGGTGGTTTCTGACAAACCGTTTTGACGATTCAATCCAGTTGATATCAGGATATACAAAATAGTGTGCATTATAATTGCCGGTAGCTCCGTTGATTTTTGCCTGTACATTATGATCTGCAATGATTCTGCTCTCCTGCAAAAGCCGCCAGGCAAAATTTACAAACTCCTTTCCTGTTGTAGTCGGGCTTGCAGGCTGTCCATGTGTTCTTGACATCATTGGTACGGATTTATACTGCCGGGCTTTCTGCTCAATATCTTCAATGAGTTCTCCCAGTAAACTGCTGGCGATCTCTTTGCCTTTTTTAAGCATCAATGCATAAGAAGTATTATTTATGTCATCAGATGTGCATGAAAAGTGAACCCACTCTTTCATATCTGACAGTCCTGCCTTGTCAAGTTCATCTTTAATAAAATACTCTACCGCTTTTACATCATGATTTGTCTTTTTTTCAATATCCTTGATTTTCTGAGCATCTTTAATATCAAAATTCTTATAAATTTTATCAAGTTTGTTTATATCAATATTTTCCTCTGATGAAAGTTTCAGATCTGATAAGATAAATTTCAACCATTCAATTTCAACAAATACTCTCTCTTTAATCAGGCCATATTCAGAAAACACATCGGTAAGTTCTCTGGTTAATCGGGCATATCTGCCATCCAGGGCAGTCAGTGCATTTATCATTATATTTTCTTATCTCCTTAGTTAAGATCAAATTTAATTAGAAATTTTTATTTTTAAAATATTATAAGCATCATCAAGGATATCAGGCTATCCTGAATCTGGCAATTAAAAAATATTACAGACTGCACCCTTATAATTTTTATTTTATTCGGATGTAAGGCAGTCTGCCCGGAACGGGTTTCAAATATTTTTTAAGGAAATATCCAGTGGTTTGTTTTGATCCCTTGACAAATCCATAAAGAATAAAGTATTTTACCCTAATATTT
>CAZWSL010000033.1:0-37536 GCA_964636495.1 uncultured Desulfobacula sp.
GTTCAACTTCTAAAGTGAGTTTTATAAAATTACCCGTATCAATATAAAATTTTTTTATATAATTCCCGCTGGTGTGAAACTGAAATTTTTCACCACCATGTTTCCGAAAGAGCAGGCCCTGGATCTGAGGGAGGTAATGATTCATCAGTCCCCTTTCCAGAAATGCTATGATTGCCGGAATCCCGGCCTGACTGATGAGCTGGGACAGCAGAAAGAGCATGGCTTCGTCTTTACCGACGGCATTGAATATTTTTTTGATTTCCGGAGCCAGGGCGGTACGGGGAGCGCCTGAGTTGAGCGCCGGTATCGGCAAAGGTGTGTCATGATCATTCAAATAACAGATAAACCGACCGCAGTCCCCGTAAAAAGCCTCACAGAGCCCCAGTTTTCTTCTTTTATACTTCCTGTTTTTGATCGTTGGCAGTGTAGTCGGAGACTGTCTGCTTCTTGTGCTGTATCCGTAAATCGCATTCAACTCTCCCGGAGATGTATCTTGTTCATCAATGGCACCCTCATTTCTCGTCAGATTAAGCTGTTCATAATACTTTTTGCTTATATCTTTCATCATGGTCAGATTCATCAGGTTGATGGTTTTTCCGGCACCATCCAGCTTGATAAGCCCTCTTCTCTTTGTAAGCCCGCCTTTTATCCTGACGGACATCTCTATTCCGCTGATGATACGTTCCAGTTCCTGCCTTGCGGTTCCCTTGTAACCATTTTTCAGATTCTTCAACCCCTGGATGGCCCTTGTGATATCCTGTTTTGTAATATTGTTGGAGTGACCGGAACGGTGCTGGAGGATCGCCTCGGTAAACAGATGGCTCAGGGGTGTTGAATACTGGTTGGGGTCTGTTATCTCTTCCCCCCGCTTTGCCCTGCTGATCTTGCCGAAAATACCGGTTTCCACCTGGAAGACGTCTCTTAAAAGGGCAAAGGAGTCTGCCCCGAAACTCAGATCTATCTGTGACGCTTTTGTACCGTCTCTGAGAACACTGAGCCGGTTTCCTCTCACAATGGTTCCCAGAACAAGCAGATTGGGTTTGACATTTGCCTCTTCCCATGGTTTTCCCGGCACGTATTCTTCCCCCTCTCTTTTATCGTCAGACCAGTAAATAGATGTATACTGGATTATCAGATAAAAAATTCGCTTTTGTCAAGTATTCAAGTGACAGAACTGGATATTTGCCATAATAAATTTTTAAGTAGATTCAATCTGGGAAACAACAATGCGTGTCACTGAGTCTCTTATGAAATTGCAAGATATTGGACCGCGTATGGGAACAGGTTCTTTTTCATCACCTTTTTTTATTCCATATTTGCAATAGTTACCAGTGAAGATGCAGGTTGTTTTATCCAACCGGTTTGTCTGTAATTTTTGCATGTGACCTTCAGGTTATAAACATTCCAAGGTCTGGAGTGGTTAAAAAGACAAACTGTCTGAGTGAAGAATGAACGAGTTTTTGCCTTCCAATGGAAGAGCTCTGTGAACTTTAAAAAATCATTCAGATCTGATTATTTATCTCTGTTTTTAAAAAATTCTTTTACAAAATCGATGTGCCTCTGCATAGCCTTGAAAGCTTTGTCAGGATCTCGTTCAATAATGGCTTCCGCAATGGCTGCATGCTGATTTAAAATCAGAGAGATATTATTTTTATCCTCGTAAAGGCATTTAAGGCTTTCCATAATCCCATGAAAAAGATAATCATAAAAAGTCTTCATGACCTGAATTTGGAGAGGGTTTTTTGTGGCATATGATACGGCCATGTGAAATGAGGTGTCGGCTTCAGTTCCAAGCCGACCGGCCAGGATTTCTTTCTTCATCTCTTCTATGCTCTGTTCTAGAGCATTGATATCTTCTCCATCCGCTCGTTTTGCTGCCAGAGAGGCTGCCACGCATTCAAGCCCCATCCTCACTTCCAGCAGATCATAAATATTGGCATTCTGCGCTGCCATGGCAGCAGCAAAAGGGTTGTTCCTTTCAGAGGCTGATACCGTTATATAGGTTCCTTTTCCCTGGGTATTTTTAACAAGCCCCATGGCAACAAGCCTGGAGACTGCATTCCTGATTGTCGTTCTGCTGACATTCATAGATTCGGCCATCTCCCTTTCAGGCATAAGCCTGTCCCCGGGTTTTAATTTACCCCTGAAGATGAGTTCTTTCAACTGTTCAAAAACCTGATCTGATATTTTTTTCTGCCGGACAGGTTTCAATAAATTCATATTATCATAGTCCTTCTGCATATAATTCAATCGGATGTTTAACCTTAATTATTCCGCTTTCTTTTGAGAGCATGTCTGAAATCTGCATCATGCACGCAGGACAGCCTGTTGCAAGCGTGTGGCATTTTGTTGCCTCTATATTTTCTTTTTTAATATTTCCGATCCGGGAAGAAATGTCGTAATGATAGAGGTTGAAACTGCCGCCCATGCCGCAGCACCGGTCAGGATCTGCCATTTCTCTCAATCTATATCCGGCCGCCTTATGAATCAATTGTCTTGGCTCTTTACGTATAGCAAGGGATTTTGCCAGATGGCACGGGTCATGATAAGTAACAATTTTTTCATCCATGTCCTGGTTTTGCTTTGGTTCATCTAATCCGGCAATATCATATAAAAACTGGCTGATATCCATGGTCCTGCCGGCAAACAGAGATACCTGATCCCGCAGCTGAGGGGCCACATCTTCTGTCATGGATGGCCACATTTTTTTAAGTACAGACGTGCAGGTTGCGCATGAAGTAAGAAGATAGTCAAATTCTTTTTGCGAAAACAAATCCATATTGTACCTGACTAAAGTTACAAAGGTTTCTTTATCACCGGCAGCCAGCGCTGGAATTCCGCAGCAACCCTGATTTTTGGGAATAAAGAGTTTGCAATTGTGATGCAGTAATGCTTTTACAGTCGCTATACCAATCCCTGGAAAAATTTTATCAATAAGGCATCCGGTAAAAAATGCCACTCTGGGTCCTGTCGGATTTGAGCGTTGTATCAGTTTATCAATGGATTTTTGAAAAGGGATATCAGCCAGAGGCATAATGTTGCGATTCTTTAAAAGCGGAGACAATATTTTTAGTGAGGCAGTGCGGGTATCTGGATGCTTTTCTGTTAATAAGAATTTTTGAACCCTGGCTCCCATTACCATAATCTTATCAAAAATCCGAGGCTGGGCCAGCATTTTTCTGAAAATCACTTTTTTAATAAAGGGAAGGTCTAAATATCCCGTTATGATCATACGGGCTTTGATAAATATCTCGGTAACGTTTACACCGCTTGGGCAGTTTGCAGCACACGATCCGCATAAAAGACATTTGTTCAGGCGTTTATTAACACCATGGGGATGGTCAAACATATCATTCATGAGAGATTCCAGAAGGACAAGTTTTCCCCTTGCAACATCTGCTTCTTTTTGGGTCTGCCCGAAAAGTGGACAGACAGATTGACACATCCCGCACTTCATACATGTGACAAGCTGCTCTTCAAGTTCGCGCAATTGAGTTGAAAGTTCTTTGAACTCCACCATGTTATTTTCCTGATATTTTGCCGGGATTTAAGATATTATCAGGATCAAGAGCACTCCTGAGTCGTCTTGAAAACTCAACAGAAGCCTTGCCGATTTCTTTTTCTAAAAATGCAGATTTGGCAATGCCGGTGCCGTGTTCACCGGACAGTGTCCCCCCAAGTGCAAGTGCTGTATCAAAGATATCTTCTATTGCTGTTTCAACTTTTGTCCACTCTTTTTTGTCTCTCTTGTCTGTTAATATGGTTGGATGGAGATTTCCATCACCTGCATGACCAAATGTACCAATGGTCAATTTATGTTTAGCGGCGATTTCATACAACCCCCTGACCATATCCGGAATTTTACTCCGGGGCACGGTGGCATCTTCAAGAACAAGGGTCGGCTTTATCGTTGCAAGAGCAGATAATGCACTTCGTCTGGCTGACCAGATTTTTTCCCTTTCCGCATCATTTTCAGCAGTTTTTATCTGGTGAGCTCCATGTTTTTTACATATTTCAACTGTCCTTGACCCATCTTCTTCCACCTGGCCCGGATAGCCGTCAAGCTCGATGAGCAGAAGAGCTGCAGCATCCCTGGGCAGGCCTGCACGGCTGAAGTCCTCAACTGCCCTGATGGTAAAATTATCCATTATTTCAAGTGTGGCAGGAATAATTTTACTGGCAATAATATCGGCAACTGTTTCAGATGCTTCTTCTATTGTTTTAAATACGGCAACGATTGATTTGCGGTGTTCAGGATAGGGAATCAATTTTAATATGATTTCATCCAGTATGCCAAGCGTCCCTTCAGAACCAACCATCAGGCCGGTAATATTGTATCCTGTTGCACATTTTACCGTTCTGGACCCGGTTCTTATATGGTTTCCCATGGCATCGAAAAAACTCAATCCCATAACATAATCTTTTGTGACACCATATTTCAACCCCCTCAACCCCCCTGCATTCTCCATGACATTGCCGCCCAGAGTGGAGACAGCCTGACTGCCCGGATCAGGAGGATAGAACAGCCCTTTTGCTTCCACCTGAGCAGCCAGTTTCGCTGTTACAACTCCTGGCTGGACAACAGCATACATATCATCTTCATTGACTTCAATAATTGTATTTAACCGCCCTGTGAGAACGACCACACCTGCAGCCATGGGTATGGTTCCGCCGCTGAGATTCGTTCCTGCCCCCCTTACAGTGATGGGAAGTTTATTTTCATGGCAGAGTGCAACAATTTTTCCAAGTTCTTCAGATGTCCCGGGCATTAAAACCGCAGCAGGCTGAACAGCCTCAAGCGGAGCTGCATCATATGAATAGGTGACAAGATCTTCAGGTTCGGTTAAAATATAGTTTTCTCCGACAAGGTTCTTAAATTCGTTAAATAATAGTTTTGAGATCACACTTGCCCTCCAGAATTGGTATTACCAATATTAAAAATGGTACTATTTTGGCTAATATTTCAAAAACACCACACTATTCCAATCTAATAAAATTCATTTTAAATCCTGTTTATATTTCCTGATCTCCTTTATTAATAAGGCTTAACAGATAATCAAATTAAAATCAACAAAAAAATAATTTTTTTCTTGACAAACTGAAAACAATTCATTTATGTATTGGTAATACCAATTTTTATAATACCAATATAGGAGTGTCAAATGGATATCACTGAACCAAAAATAGATGCAAATGATATTTTAATACTCTCTGACAAAAATTTTTCCTTAGAAAACGTCTGTATCATCAGCGGTGCAGGTACCGGCATAGGCAGGGCGCTAGCTATTACAGCTGCAGCCAACGGATTAATGACGGTCGGCCTGGATATCAATACCCGGGAGGGGGAAAAAACAAAAAACATGGTTAGTGAGATGGGCGGAAAAATGGAATTTATTCAAACCGATCTGACAAAAGACAGTGATATTGAGACGGCTGTCAAAAAAGCTTCAGATCTGGGCAGTATAAGATATCTGGCCAATATAGCCGGCATCCAGCATATAGATTCTGTTGAGAATTTCCCCATGGAAAAATATGACCTGATGCAGAGAATTATGCTCAGAGCACCTTTTTACCTGTCCCAGCTTGTTATTCCATATATGAAAAAAGGGGATCAGTGGCATGGCGCTATCGGAAACATGGCTTCTGTTCATGCCCATATCTCTACAAAGAATAAACCGGTTTATAATATCACAAAATTCGGTCTTCGCGCACTCAGTCAATCTATTTCAGCAGAGGGAGAGGGAAAGATACGCTCTTTTACTGTGAGCAGCGGCTTTGTCAAGACACCTCTTGCATTGAATCAGATTCCTTCCCAGGCACAGCAGCGCCATATTACGCAGGAACAGGTTGTATCAGATGTAATGATGGGAAAATCCAGGATTAAAGAGATGATGTCACCTGTTGAAGTGGCTAATGTATTCATGTTCGGATTTTCACGTTTTTCCAGATATCTGATTGGTGGAGACCTTTTATTTGACGGTGGAATGACATTAACATATTAACTTGTGACAAAATCAGGGGATTAAAAAACAGGTGATGACATATGTTAACTTAATTTATTATTAACTTTTAGGAGGAAAGATCATGTTGAAAAAAACCTTGGCAAAAACGTTAGTCTTTATGGCGGCATTTCTATTAATCCTCTCTTTGAATTCTGCATCAGCGGCAAAAAAAGAAAAAAAAGTAATGCTTAAAGTCCCTGTCTGCTTTTCCACAGTACTTCCCGGGCTTGGCACTACAATTCCGTGGGTAGCAGAGAGGATTGAAACAGCAAGTAACGGCTCTTTGAAAATGAAAGTCTATGAACCGGGCAAACTGGTAGCCCCCTTTGAGATTCTGGATGCAGTATCAAAAGGTAAAATCAATGCCGGATACTCTACTGCAGGATACTGGGCGGGTAAAATTCCTGCATCCCCCATATTTTCAGCAATTCCATTCGGGCCGGAAGCCGGTGAAACGCTTGCATGGCTTTATTATGGCAATGGTATGAAACTCTACCAGGAAATGTATGACAGCCATGGATACAATGTTAAAGTTCTTGTCTGCGGTATTATTGCACCGGAAACCTCCGGTTGGTTTACAAAAGAAATCAATAGTGCTGCAGATCTCAAAGGGCTGAGAATGAGATTTTTTGGTCTTGGCGGCCAGGCAATGCAGAAGCTTGGTGCATCTGTCAGCCTTCTGCCAGGCAGTGAAATTTTCCCCGCTCTTGAGAAAAAAGCAATTGATGCGACAGAGTTTTCCATGCCGGCTATTGATGAACGACTTGGATTTCATAAAATTGCCAAATACAATTATTTCCCGGGCTGGCATCAGCAGGCCACAGTATTTGAGTTACTGATCAACAAAGATGTCTGGAATGGAATGTCAGATCATCAGAGAATGGTAATTGAAATCCTCTGCAAGGCAGCAACAGTGGATGCTTTTGCCTTTACTGAAGCAATCCAGGCAAAAGCCATGAAAGAAAATATTGAAAAACGCGGTGTCAAAAATATGTACTGGTCACAAGAAATGCTTGATACATACAAAGCTGCATGGGATGAAGTTGCAAAAGAACAGGCAGCCCAAAATGAATTTTTTAAAAAAGTATGGGATGATGTCAGTTCATTCAGAGCCGACTACAAATTGTGGCAGACTTACGGGTTCCTGCCTCGTCCTGAACCTCCAAAATAAAATTTATCTTAAATCATAACCGTACAGGCAGCTCTGTCTGCCTGTACGGTTGATAAAAATCAATCTGTTCAACCTCAGGAAAAAACCATGGATACTGAAAATAATACCAACAACGAGAGTTCAGTTAAAATATGTGATTCTCTGGATAAATTAATAACAGGGATCGGCCATGTGGTTATGTGGACAAATGGTGTCCTCATATTTGTCATTATTCTCCAGGTCGTTTTAAGATACGGATTTGGACGCGGTCTGGTTGTTCTGGAAGAACTTCAATGGCATCTTTATGCACTGGGCATTATGTTCGGTGCTTCCTACGCCATGACTCTTGACAGTCATATCAGGGTTGATATCATACATGCACGTCTGTCCACCAAATGGCAGAACCGCTGGGATCTTTTCGGGATCTTTTTTTTGCTGCTGCCATTTGTCATCATTATTTTTCACCAGAGTTTAGATTTTGTTTATGAATCCTGGCGGGTGTCAGAGAGATCCGACGCACCAATGGGCCTTCCATTCCGCTGGCTGATAAAAGGTGTTATTCCTGTAAGTTTCGGTCTATTGGGAATATCTGTTATCTCCCGGGCAATACGGATTTTTTACAGTTTGAAAAGAGGTTAAAAAATGGAATTTAATGACTATCTGGTCATAGCAATGTTTTTGAGCTTTATTTCCCTGCTGTTTACAGGTTTTCCCGTGGCATGGGTTCTTGGTGGTGTCTCGGTCTGGTTTACTTTTGTAGGCTATTTTTCAGATGTATATTTTGATACTTGGACAGGGCTGAATTACCTGACTCTCGGCATGTCAGTGAACCGGATTTTTAAATTTATGGACAATTGGGTTCTGGTAGCTCTGCCCATGTTCATATTCATGGGGCTTATGCTGGACAGGTCCGGTATTGCGGAGAAATTGATGAAGTCCATGCAGAACCTATTTGGGCAGGTAAAAGGCGGACTGGCTGTAACGGTTACAAGCATAGGCATTATTCTGGCAGCCTCCACAGGGATTATAGGTGCTTCAGTAGTACTTCTCGGCCTTTTGTCCTTGCCTGCCATGATGAAACAGGGGTATTCAAAGACACTGGCTCTGGGAACCATTGCCGGATCCGGAACCCTGGGAATTCTTATTCCGCCTAGTATCATGCTTGTGATTATGGCAGATCAGCTTGGGCTGTCAGTTGGTGATTTGTTCATGGGCGCAGTTTTTCCAGGTGTTATCCTAGGCCTGCTCTATATTGGTTATATTTTAATTTTCTGTTTAATTAAACCGGATTCAGCTCCGCTTGATCCTGACCGGAAACCTTTGAACGTGAAAATAATATGGGATATTTTTAAAAGTATCCTTCCTCCGGCTCTTTTGATTATTGCTGTTCTGGGCTCTATTTTTGCAGGCATTACAACACCCACAGAAGCAAGTGGTGTTGGAGCTCTGGGTGCCACGATCCTTGCATGGGCAAATAAAAAACTGAATCTAAAAGTAATAGTTGAAGTCATGAAATCCTGCTTTAATACAACGGCTTATATATTTGCCATCTTTCTGGGTGCCACATGTTTTGCCCTTGTATTAAGAAGTCTTGGCGGAGATGAACTCATTGAAAGATCATTGACCGGGCTACCTTTTGGGCCTTACGGAATTATGCTGGTGATCCTTGGAGCAGTCTTTCTGCTTGGATTTTTCCTGGACTGGATTGAAATCACATTAATTGTGTTGCCCTTGATCGCTCCTGTTGTATCTTCCCTGGGATTTGAAATAGACGGGCATGGAGTTGTGGACAACCCTGAACTGGTATGGTTTGTCATGCTCATTGCAGTGAGTCTCCAGACTTCATTTTTAACCCCCCCGGTGGGTTTTGCCCTGTTCTATTTAAAAGGAGTCTGCCCGCCTGAAATCAAGCTGACAGATATTTATAAAGGAGTTGTACCATTTATTATTCTCCAGCTTATCGGGCTTGCCATTATTATCATGTGGCCCCAGCTGGTCATCTGGTTACCCGCTTTTGCATATGGATAAACTCAATAGAGAGGAGAAACCACATGGAAAAAGACAATCTGAAACAGGTTATGACCCTGAATGCAACAGCAGTGGGAACGATTGTTCATGAAATCTCATCGCTTCAGGAGGCCGTACACTATTCAGTTGATCTGACTGAAAAAAAACAATTTAAAAACATGGCATGTCCCGGTCTTGATAAAGAGGCCAGGTCCGTGATGTCTGAACTCTGCAAATCCCGTGATTTACAATTACTGGAATCACCTTTGCGGGATCATGCAGACGACTTACATGTTTCCCTTACCCTGGCTGAGTACGGAATTGCTGAAACAGGTTCCTTAATGGTGGCATCTGATTCAGAAGAGATCCGTATTGCCACCATGCTGGCTCAAATCCATGTTGCCGTACTGCCTGCATCGAAAATAAAACCCGATGCAGAAGCGATTGCATCCAGTCTGGACGCTGTCCTGAAAAAAGATACCCCGTCATATACTGCTTTTATCACAGGCCCCAGCAGAACTGCTGATATTGAAAGAGTCCTTGCAATAGGAGTTCATGGCCCTGTTGAACTGCATCTGCTTTTAAAAAAGGATACGTAAAGCTATGATCAAAACAGCACAGGATATCAAATCCTATAAAAAACAGATCCGCCAGGCCCTTGGCGATTCATTCTTGAGATCTGCACTGGATAAATTCAATACCGCATATCGCGAAAACAGACCCGGTGTATATAAAAATATTAATTTTAATGACATACGCGATACCCTTGCAGAAAATAAAGACAGTGCCATTCCTCATCTGGAAACGTTGTATGAAGAATTCAAGATTAATGCACAGAAAACAGGCGTAACTGTTCACAGGGCAGACAATGCAGATAAGGCAAATGAAATCATTGCCCGGATTGCACAGGAAAACAGTGTTAAGAGAATCATCAAATCCAAATCCATGACAGCAGAGGAAACTTTTCTTAATACTCATCTGGAAAGAGAGGGCTTTGAAGTTACAGAGACAGACCTGGGAGAGTGGATTATTCAGCTCAAGAATGAAGGTCCTTCCCATATGGTTATGCCTGCAATTCACCTGTCACGGTATCAGGTGGGAGATCTTTTTGAACAAGAAACCCGTCAAAAACTGGATTCTGAAAATATAGACAAGCTGGTCAAGGTTGCAAGAAAAGAGCTTCGCCCCAAATTCCTTGATGCAGATATGGGAATTTCAGGTGCAAATTTTGCCATTGCAGACTCCGGGACTCTTGGACTGGTTACCAATGAAGGCAACATGCGTCTTGTGACCACGCTTCCAAAGGTACATGTAGCCCTGGTGGGATTTGACAAATTGATACCGGATCTGAGTTGCGGCATTGAGATTCTGAAACTGTTGCCAAGAAACGCAACAGGCCAGGCCATCACATCTTATGTAACATGGATAAAAGGTGCAAACCAGAGCCTTAATAATGCTTCTGAAAAAAAGATAATGCATATTATTTTTCTTGATAACGGCAGGCTTTCTCTTGCAAAAGACCCTCTGTTTTCTGAAAGCCTCCGATGCATTCGATGCGGAGCCTGCGCCAATGTCTGCCCGATCTATTCCAAGGTGGGCGGACATAAATTCGGTCATGTTTATATCGGCGCTATCGGATTGATATTAACCCTGTTTTACCATGGCAAAGATAATGATAAAATAATTGTTAGAAACTGTATTAACTGTCAGGCTTGCAAAGAAGTCTGCCCTGTGGGCATAGACCTTCCTCATCTTATTAAAAAGACATATGCCCGGGTTATAAAAGAAGTGGGAAAAACTCCGGTTAAAAATTTTCTTATGTCAAAAGTGATGAAGAACAGAAAAATTTTTCACTTTCTTTTAAGACACTCTTATCTTCTTCAGCAGCCGCTTTCCAAAGGGAAGCCCATGATCCGGCACCTGCCGTCTTTTCTGGAAAAAGACCACGGGTTCAAAAGCCTGCCTGCCATTGTGAAAAAACCTTTCCGGGATCAATGGATCCACATCAAACAGGACGCTTCAGATCCTGAAATGAAAATCGCCCTGTTTGCAGGGTGTGCAATGGATTTTATCTATCCCAGCCATGGAACGGCATTGTTAAAACTGATGAAGAATGTTAATATCCAGGTGGAGTTCCCGATGGATCAGACCTGCTGCGGCCTGCCGGCCATGATGGCGGCCGAGGAAAATACAACAAGGGATATTGCTCTTAGAAACATCAATGCCTTTAGCGGCGATGAATATGATTATATTCTTACCATGTGTGCTTCCTGTGCCTCCCACCTGACACATAATTATAAAAAAATTTTCAGGGAAGCCGCTCTTTCACCAGAAGGCTTAAAATCATTTACACAAAAAATTATTGATTTTTCCTCCTTTATGGACAGGATATATCCATTTGCTGAAACAGACCGCCACAGAGATAAAAAAGTGGCCTACCATGCACCCTGCCATTTATGCCGGGGACTTCATGTGACAGAACAGCCCAGAACTTTAATAAAAAAAGCAGGATTCACCTATCTTCCTTCAAAAAATGAAGATGTCTGCTGCGGATTTGGCGGTTCATACTCTATTGATTTTCCGGAAATATCTTCTGAAATTCTTAAAAAAAAATTAGATGATGTCCAGGCATCCGGTGCTGATATTCTGGTAACCGACTGCCCCGGCTGTGTCCTGCAATTAAAAGGCGGCTTTGACAAAAGGAAAAGTTCAATCAAGGTCCTCCATCTTGTTGAACTGCTTGCCGAAACTTAAAAACATGACCCTGAAAACAGGTTATGCCAGAAACTATAACAGAGAGGATCAATCAAATGAAGTTTGAAAAGATTATTATTGAAAAACAGAAAAATTACATTGCTGTCCTTACGCTTAACCGTCCTGAAAACATGAATACATTCAGCAGCCAGATGGCTGAAGAACTGAATCAGGGATTTTGTGACCTTGATGCAGACCCGAAGGTAAGAGTGATTCTGTTAAAAGGTGCGGGCCGTGCTTTCTGCGCAGGCATTGATGTAACTGCACTTGAAGGCAAAACCGCCATTGAATACCACAGCTGGATAGGGAAAATGATACAACCCCTTGTCTCTATATCAAAGATGAAAACACCTGTTATAGCTCAGCTTCAGGGAGTTGCTGCTGCAAATGGGATGGGATTGATTGCAGCCTCAGATCTGGTAATTGCTGCTGATAATGCACGCATGGGGCTTACTGCGATTAATGTGGGGCTCAACTGTGTCGGACCTGTTATTCCCGTTGCAAGATGTGTGGGAAGGAAAAAAGCACTGGAACTTCTGCTTTATGGAAAACTGCTAAAGGCAAAAGAGGCTCTTGACCTTGGTTTGATAAATAAAATTGTTCCAAAGGAAGAGCTGGACACAAAAGCGATGGAGTGGGCAGAAGAGCTTGCCAGGAAAAGTCCGATAGCTGTTCAGATTGCGAAAACATCTTTTTACAGGAGTGAAGACATGAATTATGATGAACAGTTTGCATTTATGAATGAAGCGTTTGCACGGCTGTGCACTGCAGATGATGCAAAAGAGGGCGTAAATGCTTTTTTTGAAAAACGGAATCCGGTGTGGCTGAAAAAATAGATTTATCTTCCAGACAAACCTGCAGTCAATATTCACTCCACTTATATCCACTTTTTATTGAAAGTGTTGCAGTTAAAGCATTTCAGTAACTATTTTTCTTTTTCAACCATAAACTGCTTTTTATCAAAAAGCAGTTTATGGTTAATCATTGCAAATCAGAAAATAATTCATTAACTCCATATATGCATCAATATTTCATTGATCAGCCCTTATCTCCAGGAAAATATTTTTCCTTTCCAACTGCAGTCCAATAACAACCATTCTACATAACCTATCTTAATTACAGGGTTTTTAATAATTATCAAACCAGTCATACAGATCACTGCAGTGACCGCATGATCACATACAGGAAACCATTTTAAGCAGCAGAAAGACAGCAATTTCTGAAAAATATCATACACAATAGTATTTCATGTTCTTTTTTTCAAAAAAAAATTATTTTTTCGCTTGACATCATCATTATTTTTGGGGCATTATTTTTGGGGCATTGTGGAGTATAGTGGTTTAAAATGGAGTAGAATGGATAGAGGAATGGAGGTTAAAAAGGAAAATTAGATGTTCAGATCAAGCTCTTATCATACAATTGATGCCAAAGGCAGGGTTATTATCCCGGCTAGATTCAGGAATATCCTGAAGGCAGATAAAGTATACGGAGTCATGGTTTCAAACATGGATGACTGCCTCTATGCATATACTTTCAGTCAATGGGAAAAGGTTGAAAAGACAATTTTATCAACAAAAACTGCTGCCATGGCAGAAATCAGAAGATTTTTTCTTGGTAATTCATGTGAATGTATGTGTGATAAACAGGACCGTATTCTGATTTCAAAAAGCTTGAGAGAGTATGCAGATCTTGAAAAAGATATTGTTCTTGTTGGTAATCTGGACCGCTTTGAGATCTGGTCAAGGAAAAGATGGGATAAAATTAATAAAAAAACGGAGCAAAAACTAAAAAAAGAGGAAGTAAAAGCGGAGATAGCTTCCCTGGGGCTGTAAAATGGGATTTGAGCATAGGTCTGTAATGCCTGATGAGGTGCATGAATACCAGAATCTTAAACCCGGGAATATCTGTGTAGACTGCACTCTGGGCGGAGCAGGGCATGCATACTCAACCATACAGGCCATACTGCCCAATGGAGTTTTCATCGGTATTGATCAGGACAGGGATGCCATTGAGCATGCAGAACAATTTCTATCTCCCTTTGATAAAAATGTACAGCTGTTTCACAACAATTTTACAGATCTTCCGGAAATCTTGACCTCAATTGGCATAGATGGCGTAAATTCAATAGTTCTTGATCTTGGTTTCTCTCTGAACCAGCTGAAACATACAAAACGGGGTTTCAGTTTTAATAAGGACGAGCCATTGGATATGCGTATGGATATTCGAAACAGTATTACAGCTGAAAAAATAGTCAACTCGTTTGAGGAAAAAGAGCTGGCAGACACTTTTTTTAAATTTGGCGAGGAAAGATTCTCCAGGCGCATTGCAAAAAAAATTACACAGGCAAGGAAAAAGAAAGCTATCAGGACAAGCATGGAGCTTGCCCGGATAGTTAAAACCGCAATTCCTGCCAAGCATGCATTCAGTCAGAACATTCATCCTGCAACAAGAGTATTCCAGGCACTGCGGATAGCCGTAAACAGAGAACTGGACAGCCTTGAAAAATTTATGAAAACCATGCCCTCTTTTCTGGTAAAGGGAGGAAGATTGTGTGTTATCTCTTTTCACTCCCTTGAGGACAGAATTGTAAAAAAAGCGTTGCGCTGTTTTGAAGAGGGTTGTACATGCCCCAAAGATTTACCGGTCTGCCTGTGCGGTTTTACGCCTGAAATGAAATCGATTTTCAGGAAACCGCTGATACCGTCTAAAGAAGAGATTGAATCAAATCCCATGGCAAGAAGTGCAAAATTAAGAGTGGCACAGAGAGTTTAACAGTATGGAAACTGCAGAAAACAGACTAAAACAGTTTAAAGAGCCCCAGACAGCAGGGTTTCACTGGATTGTCATAATTTGTATCGTTTTCTGTCAGCTCCTGGCGTACACCTGGGTGAGAACAGAATCCACACAGACCATCCTGCATATATCCAAAGATCAGAAAATGCTTGCCAGAAAGCTCTCATACCAGAAAGAACTGAATATAGAGAGGGATCGGCTGAAATCTGACGACAGGGTAACCAGGATTGCAAGAACCAGATTAAATCTGTTGACCCAGACTTTAAATCAGACAATATTTTTCCCGGAATCCACAAAAATAGAATTGAAAACAATGGAGAAAACAGAGAATGCCAGATAAACCCAATAGAGAAGTCAGACATAGAATCATTGCTGTGCAGGTTATGATAGCGTTGATGATTGTGCTTCTTGGGGTAAAATCATTTGACATTCAAATTTTAAAAGCAGAAGACCTCAAGAAAAAAGCTGAAAATGACTATTCAAGGCACATAACCATTTCAGGCGCAAGAGGGCAGATCCTTGACAGGAAAATGAATAAGCTTGCAACCTCTATTGATACAGTCTCAATCACAGCCAGCCCTGATAAAATAAAAAACCCTGCTGAAACTGCAAAACAGCTTTCAGCTGTGTTAAATACCGATAAAGGCAGGATTGAAAGAATTCTTTCAACAAAACAGAAATTTGCCTGGATAAAAAAGAGAGTTCCCCCTGCACTGGCTAACCAGGTAAAAAAACTCAGGCTGAATGGCATCTATTTTGAAAATGACTCAAAAAGATTCTATCCCAACAAAAATCTCGGCGCTCAGATATTGGGTTTTACCGGCAGTGAAGATAAAGGACTTGAAGGGCTTGAGTTCAAATACAACTCTTTTCTGGAGGGTAAAACATTAAAAATAAGAATCCGGAAAGATGGAAACGGAAGAGTTCTTAATATTGATAAAAAACAGAGAGACCAGCTGACAGGCAACTCCATAGTTTTGACCATTGATAAAAAAATCCAGTCTTTAAGTGAACGCACTTTAAAAAGGACTGTAACAGAGCATAAGGCTGAATCCGGCATAGCCGTTGTGATGAGGCCTGAAACAGGAGAAATTCTGTCAATTGCCCATTTCCCTGAATTCAATCCAAACAATTTTAAAAATTATGATATAGAAGTTTTCAGAAACCGTGCTGTAACAGATGCATTTGAACCCGGATCTGCAATGAAAGTTTTTACAGCAGCAGCAGCACTTGAAAACGGATTGACACCGAAATCAATATTCTACTGCGAAAACGGAACCTTTCAGATTGGAAATTACACCATACATGATACCCATGCCCATGGCTGGATATCCATTAATCAGATTATAAAATATTCCAGTAATATTGGAGCAGCTAAAATAGCCAGGGAAATCGGCGACAGGGTATTACACAAATATCTGAAAGATTTCGGATTTGGAGATAAAACTGAAATTGCAAGTCCGGGAGAGACATCTGGAATCCTCATACCCCATAACAGATGGTCTAAAATTGATTCAGGGGCAATAGCCTTTGGCCAGGGAATATCTGTGTCAGCTATCCAGCTTTTAAGCGGCATCAGCGCAATTGCAAACAATGGAAAACTCTTGAAACCGTTACTGGTCAAAAAAATCATATCAAATAGAGGAGAAAATATTAAAACGTATCACCCTGAAGTAGTGCGGCAGGTCATATCTGAGAAAAATGCACGTAAGATAAAGGAGATGATGCATCTTGTTGTAAAAGAGGAAGGTACAGGTACAAAAGCTGCCATGAGAGGATATTCGGTCTGTGGAAAAACCGGGACTGCTCAAAAAGCACTGGAAAATAAAAAAGGGTACGCTGAAAACAGATATGTTTCAGTTTTTTCAGGATTTGCACCAAAAAACAATCCCGAACTTGCGATTCTTGTGGTAATTGATGAACCCCAAAAAAAATACTACGGCGGAGATGTGGCAGCTCCCGCATTTAAGTCTATCATGACAGAAGCCTTTAATTATCTTAACATCGCCCCGGAAAACAGGAATACAATGATTGCATCACTTTCAGCTGGAGAAAACCAATGAAACTCTCTTCTCTTCTTGAAAAATGCTCTATAAAACCATCTGCAGATATGGTTGATAAAACGTATGATCCAGAGATACCCGCCATTGTCTCTGACTCAAACAGGGTGGAACAAGGAAGTCTTTTTATTGCTGTTAAAGGATTCCGGACAGATGGGCACAAATATATAAGCCAGGCCTTTGCAAATGGTGCAGCAGCAGTGATTGCAGAGGAGAGGCCGGATGATATTAAAAAAGAGAACCCGATTATTCTTGTTGAAGACTCAAGACTGGCCATGGCAGGTATTGCCGCAGAATTCTATGGCAATCCTTCCAAAGATATGATTCTTGCAGGTATCACAGGAACAAATGGCAAGACAACAACCACATGGCTGATTGAAAGTATTTTCAAAACCAGTGGATTTTCAACAGGAGTCATTGGCACAGTTAACATCCGCTATAATGGAAAGGTGTATGATAATCCTGTAACAACACCTGACTCCATTGATCTTCAAAAATGGCTTTATACAATGAAAAAGGCAGGGGTCAGCCATGTTATAATGGAAGTATCTTCCCACGGCCTTGAACTGAAGAGAGTTGATCACTGCCATTTCAATCTGGGTGTGTTCACCAACCTATCCCAGGATCACCTTGATTTCCACAAAGACATGAATGAATACTTCAATTGTAAAAAAAGACTATTTACCCAATTGATAAAACCTGACCGGATTGACAATGCAGCAGCTGTTCTGAATATTGATGACAGAAGAGGAAAATCTCTTTTCCATACAATTGATTATAAAACCATAGGCATAAGCACTGAGTCTGAAGCGGATCTCTCTGCAGAAAACATTAAACATGATATTCATGGCGTATCAGGCACACTATGCATGCCAGGGGGATCTTTCAACTTTTCATCTCCCCTGACAGGCAGGTTCAACCTGGAAAATATTCTATGTGCAGCAGGAGCTGCCGCTGCTTTAGACATCAAACCGGAACAGATTAAAAAAGGCATTGAACAATGCCGTACAATTCCAGGCCGCCTTGAAAAAATAGACAATTCCATTGACAGGTTTTTATTTGTTGATTATGCACACACTCCAGATGCACTTGATTCCATTTTAAACACACTCAAACAGATTGCTCCCAAAAAAATCATAACACTATTTGGATGCGGCGGGGACAGGGATACTTCCAAAAGAGCCTTAATGGGAAAAATTGCATGTAAACAGAGCGACATTACAATAATAACCTCAGACAATCCGAGAACGGAAAATCCCGTCTCCATTATAGAGGATATTTCAAAAGGTTTAAAAAATTATCATGAAATTTCAGAACAGGAACTTCTGTCAGATCCGTTTCAAAAGGGATACACTGTTGAACCGGACAGGAAAAAAGCAATAAAAAAAGCAATCTCTATCTCAAAACCTGGAGATATTGTTGTCGTTGCAGGAAAAGGACATGAAACATACCAGATAACAAACAGAGGAACCATTCATTTCAATGATAAGGAAGAACTTGAGCATGCTGCCGCCAGCTTTGCAGATCAGTTTAAACCCATTGAGTGGTTACTGGATGACCTGACAGCTGCACTGGATTGTGAACCGCTGTTTTCAGCAGAGAAAAAAAATGTCAGGTTTGCCTCCATCAGTACGGACTCCAGAACAATCAGGAACAATCAATTGTTTCTTGCCCTTAAAGGAGAAAATTTTGATGGTCACAAATTTATAAAAGCGCTTATCAATAAAGGAGTAAAAGGATTCATAACTCAAGCAGGTTTCACTGACATCCTTGATCCCGGCACAAGAGAAATCCTGCAGAAGAACAGGCTGGTGGTTTTTGAAACCAGCAACACCCTGACTGCTCTTGGAAAACTTGCTCGATACCAGAGAATCCGTTCCAATGTAAAACTGGTTGCAATCACCGGTTCAAGTGGTAAGACCACTACAAGACAGATAACAGAGGAGATATTTAAAACCCATTTCCACACCCTTGCGACAAAAGGAAATTTCAACAATGAAATAGGACTGCCCGCAACACTTTTAAACCTCTCCCATGCCCATGAATGGGCAGTGGTTGAGATGGGAATGAACCATGCCGGTGAAATTTCAAGGTTGACCAGAATTGCACTGCCGGACATTGCCATAATCACCAACACAGCTGCTGTACACCTGGAAGGAGTGGGATCAGTTAATAATGTTGCAAAAGCCAAAGCTGAAATTTTTGAAGGATTAAATGAAAACTCAACAGCCGTTATCCCGGGTAGTGACCCAAGGCGTAAAATACTTGAAAAAGGAGCAGAAAAGAACAGCAATATCACACAATATCTCTTTTTTGGTTCTGATAAAAATAGTGATATTACTGCTTCTGATATAAAAAATGAGATGAATTCAACCAGATTCCAGATTGAGATGGAAGATGAGAAGCATCTGTTTACGATTCATTCTCCTGCACTTTTCATGGTGGAAAACTCACTGGCTGCGATCTGTGCTGCAAGGGCTGCAAAGATCAGCATCAATGGTATGAAGTCCGGTATTGGTGCTTTTTTACCTGTCAGCGGCAGAATGAATATCTACAAACTGAACAGCTCTGTAAATATTATTGATGATACATATAACGCAAATCCAGCTTCTGTTACAGCAGCTCTTAAAACACTCAAGAGTATGAGTAGAGATAAAAACAGTATTGCTGTTCTGGGGGATATGCTGGAACTTGGAGAGGAGTCTGACACGCTTCACCGTGATATAGGCCGGAAAGCAGCTCTTCTTGGAATTAATAAATTATTTATTTTTGGACCTCAGGGGAAACATATCATCAAAGGGGCAGTGGAAAACAATCTGCCTGCAGAGGATATTTTCCATGGAAACAAAAAAAAAATAGCGCAGAAAGTGCTGGAAAATTGTGAGCCCGGCACTTGGGTTCTGATTAAAGGTTCAAGGGGGATGGCAATGGAAAATGTAATAGAAGAACTCAAACAGATGGCTAAAGTCACTGCAGACAAAAAGATGACATAGGATTTAAAGGAATGCTTTACCAATTTTTATATCCATATCATGTTGACTTCTCTTTTTTAAATATATTTCGATATATTACATTTCGTACTATTTACGGAGGGTTGACAGCTTTTCTGATCTGCTTTGTTCTGGGACCCTATGTAATAAAAAAACTCTCTTTAATGCAGATCGGACAGATTATCCAGACAGATGGCCCGCAGTCTCATATGGGCAAACAGGGCACGCCGACAATGGGTGGTATACTGATTCTCTGTGCAAGCTTCTTCTCCATTTCAGTCTGGGGCAATCTGTCAAACCACTATGTAAACATCCTCCTTTTAACATTGATGCTTTTCGGTTTTATTGGATTTATTGATGATTATCTGATGCAGATAAAAAAGAGAAACATGGGATTTACAGCCAAGGGTAAGTTCCTGATACAGGTGTTTTTTGCACTTATAATCAGTTATCTAATATACCGGTGTCCTGATTTCAATACCAGACTTACTATTCCTTTTTTCAAGGATATTTCGCCTGATCTTGGTATTTTTTATATACCCTTTGCCGCCCTTGTCATTGTCGGCACTTCCAATGCGGTAAACCTTACAGACGGTCTTGACGGCCTTGCCATTGGCCCCTACATAGTTGCAAGTGTAACTTACATGTTTTTTGCTTATGTTGCAGGCCATATTCAGATTGCTCAATATCTTCATGTAAAACATATTGCTGCTGCAGGTGAAATAGCAGTTATATGCGGCGTGTTTGCCGGCGCAGGTCTCGGATTTCTGTGGTTTAACTCACACCCGGCCCAGATTTTTATGGGTGATTCAGGCTCAATCCCCCTTGGAGGCATTCTTGGAACAATAGCTGTTATAACAAAACAGGAGATACTTCTGGTGATTGTTGGCGGGCTCTTTGTAGTTGAAGCTTTGTCAGTCATTATTCAGGTCTCATATTTTAAATTTACAAAGGGAAAAAGAATTTTCAGGATGGCACCGCTTCACCACCACTTTGAATTAAAAGGCTGGCATGAATCAAAGGTAATCGTACGATTTTGGATAGTATCCATAATTCTGGCATTAATCTCATTAAGTACCTTGAAAATAAGGTAAATGGCTATGAACCGAACAGATGATCCATACTATCTTATCATAGGGCTTGGTGCATCAGGAGTCAGCATGGTAAAATTTCTGCATGCCATGGGTAAGCATATCATTGCCACAGATATTGATGAGTCGAAAAAGGCAGTAGCAGGGGAATTGAACAGGCTTGGCATTAAAACAGAAATAGGATTTCACGATCACAACACCTTTAACGGGGCCGGAGTGATGATTCCAAGCCCTGGAATCCCGCTGGATAATAAATTCATAAAAACTGCTTTAAAAAACGGAGTTGAGATAAAAGGAGAGCTTGATATCTTTTCCCAGTACAATGATCTGCCTGTAATTGCCATAACAGGCACAAATGGAAAGACAACTGTTACCACTCTGACAGGCGAAATATTAAGACACAGCAGGATGAGGCCTTTTGTCGGTGGCAATATCGGAACTCCCCTGGTTGAACATCTGATGTCAGAGAAAAAAGCAGATATTATTGTTGCTGAAGTTTCAAGTTTTCAGCTTGATCTGGCAACACAATTCAGGCCGGATATTGCTGTCCTCCTCAATATTTCAGAAGATCACCTTGACCGCTATGAAAATTACAATGATTATACATCTTCCAAATGGTCTCTTTTCAAAAATCAGAGATCTTCTGATAAAGCGATTATTAATCTGTCAATTCAGGGAGTTGCCGGAAGATGTAGTGAGTTGAAATCAGAAGTTTTCACATTTTCATCATCTGAGATGAAAAACGCTCCAGGCATGAGTGGTGATGAGCGGAACATGCTTGAAAAATGCAATGCCTTCATCCGGCCTGAAAATATTAAAATCAGACTTAAAGATAAACAGGATTCTGTCCATGCACGCCAGATGGAAAAACTTTCCGGCATCCATGAGAGGGAAAACCTGGCAGCTGCAGCACTGGCCTCACTTGCTGCCGGCAGTGATTTTCAATGTGTTTTAAAAGCCCTTGAAACCTTTAAAAAACCAGCTCACAGAATAGAATTTGTTAAGACCATTAAAGGCATCTCATTTTATAATGATTCAAAAGCGACAAATACCGATGCTGTTATCAGAGCGATAGCGTGTTTTAAAAAAAATATTATTCTTATCCTTGGCGGCAGGGAAAAGACAACTGATTTCTCGCTTCTTTCAGACCATATCAAAAAAAGTGTTAAAACGATTATTGCAATGGGGGAAAGCTGCCGGACAATTAAAGAGACTTTTGAAAAACTGTACCCTGTAAGAAGTGTTCAGACAATGAAACAGGCTGTGCAGGAGGCATTTTCCATAGCTGACAAAAATGACATCGTACTTTTATCACCTGCCTGTGCCAGTTTTGACATGTATGAAAGTTATGCCCACAGGGGAGATGATTTTAAAAATTGTGTAGAGGCACTTGACCGGGATTGATATGAAAGAGCAGACAAAATATATACATCCTTTCTTCAGTGAGAAAAGTATTCTTTTTCCTGTAATACTTCTTGCCGGGCTTGGAATTATCATGGTTTACTCAGCAAGCAGCTCCATTGCTGCAGAAAATCATCAAAATGTATATTTTTACATGAAAAGGCAGATCATATTCTTCTTCATCAGTCTTTTTGTCATGTTTAGCACGGCCTCATTTCCTTATAAATTTTACCGGAATTTCGCCTATCTCATCCTTTTTGCCGCCATAGCCCTGCTTGTGGCTGTGCTCTTTCCTTCGTTGAATATCAAAGCCGGCGGTGCCAGCCGGTGGTTGAATCTCGGAGGATTTACCTTTCAGCCTGCAGAATTTGCCAAACTGGCCCTGATTATTTTCCTTGGTTACTCCCTTGCAAAAAAGCAGGAGATGATTAAAGAGTTTTCCGTTGGATTTGTCCCCCATGTGTTAATTTTTTCAATCTTTGCCTCCCTCATCATTTTCCAGCCTGATTTTGGTACAATTGTTGTTCTTGGAATGATTACATGGGGAATGATGTTTATTGCAGGAGTCAAAATAACCCATCTCATCTCTCCTGCACCTGTGATCATTCCTCTTGTATATTTTCTTATTGCAAAAGTTGAATACCGTCGTGAAAGAATACTCTCTTTTTTAAATCCCTGGGATGATCCCTATAATACAGGGTATCAGATCACACATTCCCTCAAGGCATTGGGATCAGGAGGTGTTTTTGGCAAAGGTATCGGTCTTGGAATGCAGAAAATGCACTATCTCCCTGAGCCGCACACCGATTTTATTTTTTCCATTATTGGCGAAGAGCTTGGTTTTGCAGGCGTTCTCTTTACGCTGTTTTTATATCTGATTTTAGTTTTAAAAGGCAGTTCTATTGCAAAAGAGGCAAACACTCTGTTCGGGGCTGTAATGGCTGCAGGACTCACCATTTATATTGGTATCCAGGTAATAATAAATACAGGCGTCGCCATGGGTGTTCTCCCGACAAAGGGACTCACTCTGCCATTTATAAGCTATGGAGGCACATCACTTGTGATAAATATGGCTGCAATGGGTATTTTAATGAATATCGGGGCTTCAAGAAACTATGGATAAAAATATTAACATAGTTATTGCAGGAGGCAAGACAGGCGGACATCTCTTCCCGGGAATCGCCGTTGCAAAAGCGCTTGAAGAGATAGCTGATAAAAACGGCCATGCTGCTAATATACTTTTTATTGGAACAGATGCTCTGTTTGAAACAAAAACCTTGAAAAGATATGGATACTCCCACAGGGCAATCTACTCAAAACCGGTAAAAGGCAGAAATATCATATCAAAATCATTTTCACTGGCTGTAGTCGTCATATCCCTACTCCAGTCCCTGGTAATCCTGAAAAATTTCAAACCCCATTTTGCACTTGGTGTAGGCGGTTTCTCCTCTTTTGCAGTTATTCTGGCTGCCGTTATCTCAGGCATTCCAAATGCCATACAGGAACAGAATGCTTTTCCAGGAATGACAAACAGGATGCTGTCAAGATTTACAAAAACAATCTTCACATCTTTTAAAAATACAGAAGGATTCAAAGACAATCCCAGGGTGAGATACTTTGGAAATCCAGTGAGAAAAGATAATACTTCCATTGCTGTAAAAGATGTGGATTTAAAAAATTATGATCCAGATAAGCTGACGATTCTTGTTACAGGAGGCAGCCAGGGTGCTGCCAGCATTAACAGCGCTTTTATGGATGCCATTGAATCAATGGTTAAAAATAAAACAGGTGAAGATCAGTTCCAGCCGGCAGATTTCAACATCATCCATCAGACCGGTGTCAACGATGAAACCGGGATCAGGGAAAAGTATGAAAAAATGAGGGTCACTGCAACAGCCAGTGCATTTTTCCATAATATGCCGGAACTTCAGACAAAAGCAGATATTATCATCACAAGGGCAGGCGCCGGGATTATTGCAGAAATCTGTAATAAAGGGCTTCCTGCAATCTTTATTCCCTTTCCATATGCTGCTGATGACCACCAGAAATTCAATGCCCTGGAGCTTGAAAGAGAAGGGGCTGCCATGATGATAGAGGAGAAAGATCTTACAGGAAAAATATTAAAAGAGAGTATGGAAAACCTGATCAAAGATAAAGAAAAGCTCAAGAGCATGGGCAAAAAACTGAAAGAAGTTGCAATGCCGGATGCTGACAAAAAGATTGCCTCATATATTTTAAACAGACTGGGAGTAAATACTTAACCATGTATCAAAAAAATTATCATATCCATTTTGTTGGAATTGGCGGTATTGGAATGAGCGGTATTGCTGAACTTCTCATTAACCTTGGATATAAGGTTTCCGGTTCTGATCTTAAACTGTCCCACATTACAGAACGCCTTGAGAAAAAAGGCGGAAAAATTTTCAAAGGCCATGCCAAAGAGCAGATAAAAGATGTTGACGTTGTCGTTACATCCACTGCAATTGCAGAGGAAAACCCAGAGGTTGTTCAGGCGAAAGCGCTGTCAATACCCATTATTCCAAGGGCTGAAATGCTTGCTGAACTAATGCGAATCAAATATTCAATTGCAGTCTCCGGAGCCCACGGTAAAACATCGACCACTTCAATGATTTCACAGATATTGAATGAAGCAGGACTCGATCCCACCGTTATTATAGGAGGTCTTTTAAAGGGTCTTGATACAAATGCCCTACACGGCAAAGGTGATTTTATTGTTGCTGAAGCAGATGAGAGTGACGGATCATTTTTAAATTACAGCCCTGCCATTGCAGCAGTAACAAATATTGATCTTGAACACCTTGATTTTTATAAGGATATAGAGGATATAAAAGATAAATTTGTTCAGTTCATTAACTCAGTCCCTTTTTATGGTCTTGCAATTCTATGTCTTGACAACAAACATATCCAGAATATTCTTCCGAGAATTCAGGTTCGATATACAACCTTTGGCATGACTGCCCAGTCAGACCTGCAGGCCAATGAGATCTCACTTAAAGGCAGTAAAAGTTATTTTAAGGTCGTACACCATTCAAAACTGCTTGGTGACATCAATCTCAACATTGCCGGAAAGCACAATATATACAATGCCCTGGCTGCAATTGCAGCAGCATTAGAGCTCAATATTGAATTTACGATTATCAAAAATGCCCTTGAATCCATTCAGGGTGTTAAACGCAGGCTTGAAATTAAAGGAGAAAAAAAACAGATTCTTGTAATGGATGATTACGGACATCATCCAACTGAGATCCAGGCTACCCTTGCAGCAGTCAGGGAAAGTTACAGAGACAGACGTCTTATTGTGGTGTTTCAGCCACACAGATATACCAGAACCAGAGGCTTGTTCCATGAGTTCAGCAGATCTTTCTATCACTCTGATATTCTCATTGTTCTTCCAATCTATGCTGCCAGTGAAAAAGAAATTGAAGGAGTGAATTCTGAAAAATTATGCCAGGGTATCAGGGATCACGGTCATAAAAATGTAAGCTATGCACCTGATTTTATGCAGGCTCTCTCCATGATCACCCATAAAGCGGAAAAAAATGATGTGATTTTAACTCTGGGAGCAGGAGATATTTACACACTTGGTGAACAACTTGTGGAGATACTATAACAGGTAGACCATTATGATAAAAGATAATTCAACACCATATGCCATACTCAAAGGAGAATTTGATCTCCTTGTTGATGAGCCAATGATGAATTATACCTCTTTTAAAATTGGAGGCCCGGCCGATCTGCTTGCTATGCCGGAAGATAAAGCAGAATTAAAACATCTTGTAAAAAAAGCAAGGCAGTTTGGTATCCCGGTGACATTATTGGGAGGAGGTACCAATATTCTGGTCAGCGACAAAGGGATACGGGGTCTTGTCATAATAACAACTAAACTGAAGTCAAAAATTAAATTTCTCAATAAAGAACACGATACATCCCTGGACAGAAGGAGCATTGTTGCAGATGCAGGAGAATCTTTATCAAAGGTCTGCAGATTTGCCATTGACAACAATCTTTCAGGACTTGAGTTTGCTGCAGGAATTCCAGGAACCCTCGGCGGTGCCATTACAATGAATGCCGGGACAAAATCAGGTGATATGTCCTCTGTTGTAAAATCAGTTGAAGTGCTGGACATTGACAGTTTTACTCTGAGTACGATTGATGGGAATCTCCTGAACTTCTCTTATAGACATCTTGATTTATCAGGAATTATTGTAAGTGCGGCAATAACACTGAAAAAAGGAAATCATAAAAAAATAGAGCAGACATTTAAAGAAAATTTAAACCGGAAAATTACAGGCCAGCCGCTTGCCAAAGCAAATGCAGGCTGTTTTTTTAAAAACCCGGTTACAGATAAAACTGCAGGGGAACTTATTGATAAATCAGGACTTAAAGGATTTAAAATCAATGATGCAATGGTCTCAAAAAAACATGGCAATTTTATTGTAAACCTTGGAAATGCAAGATGTAGAGATATTCTTTTATTAAAAAAGCAGATTCAGCAAAAAGTTTTTGCAAAATTTAATATTAAACTTGAAACAGAAGTGAGGATTAAAGGTGAATAAAAAAATCAAACCAAACAGGTATAAGCCTGAATCCAGGGATAATGAAGGCTATCATGAGAATTCTGTTCTCAGTATAGATCTATGCATCAACTGCATAGTGACCATCGCTTTTTTCACAGTTTTAAGTCTTGCCTGCATACTGGCACACGATTTTATTACCCAGTCTGCATTTTTCAATATTAAGAATATTGAAATTTCAGGCGCTGAACCCGATTTTGAAAAAGAGATTCTTGAACTGGCCGATCTGAACTGTGACAAAAATATCTTCAAGGTGAATCTATATCATGCTGAGCAACTGATTGTTTCCCACCCCTGGATTGAATCTGCCACTGTTAAAAGAGATATGAAGACCCTTGGACTTATAATAAAAATTATCAGGGAAAAGCCTCTGGCAGTTGTCAAAATTGGCAATCTGGCTGATATCCTAATCAATACCAGGGGACTGCCTTTTAAAGAGTATGATCCAGGGAAGGACAATACGCTGAACCTGCCGGTCATAACAGGAGTTGAGTTGAAAATGTCAGCAGCAGCAAGGATGGAGGAGAAGCAGAAAAAAGGCGTTCACACCTATTCATTTAACAGTCCCGTCTTTACCGCTGTAATGGAATTTCTGAAAACAGACAGTCCCAACAGTATAAAATTGATAAAAGCAGATCACAATACAGGCCTCACGGTTACAGCAGATGATATTTATAACAAAACACCTTTAAACAGTGCAAAGACAATAGAGATAAAACTTGGCTTTAATAATTATAAAGCAAAACTGAACAAGGCAATGGAAATAAGTGAGTATATTGATAAAAATTTTCCTGAAAGAACAATCAGTACAATGGATTTTTTTAATATTGACAAAATATTTATCAAAACCGCACCCGGCATAACATTACAGAATGGATAGTTTTAACAGCAGAAAAAACAGTTGTAAAAAGGCTGTTACAGAAATTTAATAAAGGGGGTTACTTTGCAGGGAAATGAAAAAATAATTGTGGGCCTGGATATAGGCACGACAAAAATCTGTGCAATTGTGGGAGAGATGCTTGAAGAGGAGATCAATATCATTGGTGTTGGCTCCCACCCATCCACTGGCCTCCGTAAAGGCTCTGTTGTCAATATTGAGTCTACTGTAGACTCAATAAAAAAGGCTGTTGAAGAGGCAGAACTGATGGCTGGATGTGATATCTCATCTGTTTATGTGGGAATTGCAGGTAATCACATTAAAGGGCTCAGTTCCCACGGAATTATTGCAATTAAAGGGCGTGAAATAACACAGATGGATGTAGACCGTGTCATTGATGCCGCAAAAGCCGTCGCCATTCCAACTGACAGAGAGATACTCCATGTAATCCCCCAGGAGTTTATCGTAGATGACATGACATCCATCCAGAATCCGGTTGGCATGACTGCCATACGCCTTGAGGCGAACATACATATTATTACCGGTGCTGTATCATCTGCCAGAAATATCATTAAATGCTGTAATAAAGCAGGTCTTGAAGTGTGTGACATTGCGCTTGAATCCCTTGCTTCAGGAGAAGCCGTTCTCACAGATGAAGAGAAAGAGCTGGGGTGCGTAATTGCTGACATGGGCGGCGGCACTATAGATATGGCACTTTTTAAAGATAACAATCTGAAATTCATTTATGAGCTGACCCTTGGCGGACACAACCTGACCAATGACATATCAATTGGATTGCGGACACCTCTGCCTGAAGCAGAAAAAATCAAAATAGAACACGGCACATGCATTCCTGAGAATGTTAAAAAAGGGACCACAATAGAAGTACCGGGTGTAGGGGGACGAGCACCTAAAAAACTCTCAAAAGATATTCTTGCTGAAATTCTGGAACCAAGAGTTGAAGAGATTTTCTCTCTGCTGAAAACAGAACTGCATTCAAACGGGCTTGAAAACTCATTCCCGGCCGGCTTTGTTCTGACAGGAGGAAGCGTTGTTCTCGAGGGAATCAGCGAACTTGCAGAGTCTGTTTTCAGCGTACCCGTAAGAATCGGTGAACCTGATAAAATAGGGGGACTAAAAGATATAGTGAAAAACCCTGCCCATGCCACAGGAGTTGGACTTGTCATTTACGGTTCAAAAATGAGTGATAAAGAAGAGCCAATGGATGGAGGGGCGCAGAGTTTTGACAGAGTGATAAATAGAATGAAACAGTGGTTTAAAAATATAATTTAATTTTGGGAGGTGGATATGACTTTTGCTTATATTGAAAATGACAATTCAGCAAAAATAAAGGTAATTGGTGTTGGCGGAGCAGGCGGTAATGCTGTCAACAACATGATTGACGCAAGACTGCAGGGGGTTAAATTCATTGTTGCAAACACCGATGTCCAGGCTCTTGATGCATCCAGGGCTGAAATAAAAATTCAGATTGGAAAAGAACTCACCGAAGGCCTTGGAGCAGGAGCTGATCCAAATAAAGGAAGAGAAGCTGCTCTGGAAAGCATTGATGAGCTGAGAGCAGCCCTGGAAGGCAGCCATATGGTATTCATTACTGCTGGATTTGGAGGCGGAACCGGTACAGGTGCAGCACCTGTCATTGCTGAAATCTGTAAAGATCTTGGGATATTAACCGTGGCAGTAGCATCTAAACCCTTTTCATTTGAAGGAAAAAAAAGAGAACGACAAGCTCTTTACGGGCTTGAAAACCTTCATGGCATTACAGACACCGTCATCACTATTCCAAATGACAGGTTAAGGGGAATTGCTCCTAAAGGTGCAAGAATGGTTGATATGTTTATCAAAGCTGATGAAATACTGCATCACTCTGTAAAAGGAATAACAGATCTGATTATGATGCCGGGTCATGTGAATCTTGATTTTGCCGATGTAAGGGCAACCATGCAGAAAGCCGGCAAGGCCTTAATGGGTATTGGCATTGGATCAGGAGAAAACCGTGCAGTTGAAGCTGCGGAGAGGGCAATTTCTCATCCCCTTCTTGAGGATATCTCCATTTCAGGAGCAAAAGGTGTTTTGATGAATATCACCTCCAGTTCTGATTTAACGCTTGATGAAATGACTTCAGCATCTGACAGGATTTATCAGGAAGTTGGTGATGATGCTGATATCATATGGGGTCAGACATTTGATGAAGAGCTGGGTGATGAGATGCGAATTACTGTGATTGCCACTGGAATCGACTCTGATGAGCCTGGAACTGAAACAGCTGACAATATACACCGGTTTGAGAGAGCAGCAGCTAAAAAAAGAGAGTATCAACGATCTGATAGCAGCTCCCAGGATATAAGGAAAAAAGTGAAATCCCCTGCCACCGGATATGTAAGGACTCCTACAGCAGAAGAGCTGAAAAACTGGAATGAATATGAGAATCCTGTTAAGGTTGTCGGTGGTGAAGATATGACACCGGATTACCGCACAACCCATATTGATAACAATGATCTGGAAATCCCCACTTTTCTCAGAAGAAAAGCGGATTAGAAAATGTGATGTGAGCCTTGAAATCCAGCACTTGAAATTTTAACTCTATTTATACAGTGTAAATGGCAAACGATGAATGAAAAAAAGGTTTAAACCTCAAGACGGTTATGGCTTTAAAAAAAAGGGTGAGCTCATTGTTGAACCCGCTTTAAAATCAAGAGCCATAACCAGGAAAAACAGAGGCCTGATAAAAGCTGCCATTGTTTATCCAAATACATATCAGGCAGGTATGTCAAGCCTGGGATTTCAAGTCATCTATAAACTTGTAAACCAGATTCATTCTGTATCGTGTGAAAGAGTTTTCTGGTCAAGACAGAAAAGTGATTTTCAATATCCAGCAAGCATTGAAACCGGGTTGAAACTTGATAAATTTGATATAATCCTGTTTTCCATCTCTTTTGAAAACGATTATTTAAACCTTGTTGATCTCCTTGCACAGTCAGGCATTCCCCTGCGATCATCCCACAGAAACCACATCCACCCCCTGGTGGTCGCAGGAGGAATTGCCTGTTTTTTAAATCCTGAACCCATAGCGCCTTTTATTGACTGTTTTCTTCTTGGAGAAGCTGAATCTCTTTTACCCCCTTTTTTCAATGCGTTTTCAAACAGTGAAAAAAGAGACCTCTTTCTACAAAATCTTGAAAAAAGTATTCCTGGTTCCTATGTACCGGAGAACCAGCTGGAAAACGGTCCGGGAATCAGCCCGGGAATTGACACTGCTCAGAAAAAGAGCGGAAAAACTGCAGAAAAAGAGAAATCTGAACCTCTGCACATCCTGAGAGGTAAACATCAGAAATCGATCAGGGTACAATATCTTGACAACCTGGAAAATGTAACCTCAACTACTGCTATTCTTACGAGGGAAACTGCTTTTAAAGATACGTTTTTAATTGAAACGCTAAAGGGATGTCCCCACGGCTGCAGATTCTGCAGTGCCGGTTTCATCTACCGTCCCCCCAGAATTTACCCGGCACAAAATATTTATTCTGCCATTGACAATGCTTCAGGAAAAACAGATAAAATCGGATTGGTAAGTTCTGCCATTGCAGACCATCCTGACATAATGGAAATTTGCAGATATGGCTTAAGTCAAAATTTCAAACTCTCATTTTCATCCCTGAGGGCTGATAAATTGAACAGCGGATTTATTCATGCCCTTTCAGAATCAAAAATTAAAACAGCAACCCTTGCTCCTGAAGCAGGATCTGCCCGCATGCGAAGGATTATCAATAAAAATATTGATGAGCAGGATATACTTCTGGCAGTGAGAAAACTTGTAAAGGCCGATATAATTAATTTAAAACTCTATTTTATGATCGGCCTCCCTTTTGAGCAGATACCGGATATTCATGCCATGGTGGAACTTACAAAAAAAATCAAATCGGTTTTTCTTGAGGAATCAAAAAAAAAAAGAAAGATAGGAACCATCACATTAAGTCTGAACCCGTTTATTCCAAAGCCCTGTACGCCTTTTCAATGGGCTGTCATGGAGGATGAAAAAATATTAAAACAGAAAATCAAGATAATCAGACAGGGATTAAAACAGACTCCAAATGTTAATTTAAATATTGAATCACTGAAAAAAGCAAAAATTCATGCACTACTATCAAAAGGCGACAGAAAAACTGCTGATCTGATAGAGTCCGCACTTGAAAATGGATGGACCTATACCTTGAGAAAAAACACGGCATACTGCAATTCAATAATATACAGGGAAAAGCGTATTGACACTCCCCTGCCGTGGGATTTCATTGAAACAGGAATAGACAAATCATTTCTTGCAAAGGAGTTTTTAAAAGCAGAAAAGGAGACACAGACACCCCCCTGCCCTATGATTGATTGCAGCAGATGCAGAATCTGCAGATAGTTTCAGTTTTCATCAACCCTTATTCTACTGCTTATACAGGCATGGCAGCTGCCCGATCTGAGCCGTGCCGCATCTGTAAGCGAAACAATACCGGAAACCGGATGATTTTTTTTCGGCACAACAAAAAGACGATGTAAATCTTTTAAAATCATTGACTTGATAGCACTCTCAAGGGGAGCTTCCTGATGGCAGAGAGCAACAGGTTCTGACATAATTTCTCTGGCAGAAGTAGCAAGGTCAAGACCGTGGCGCCAGCAGAGAATAATATCTGTTCTTGAAATAACCCCTTTGGGATAATGTTTATCATCTGCAATCAAAACAGCTCCGAATCTTGAAGCAGCAAGAGTTTCAATTACAGATTCAAGGGAATCTTCCTCTTTACAGGACTCCACATTTTTTGTCATAAATTCAAGTACTTTATATCTCTTGATCTTCTCTTCGGAATCTTGCCTGCTTTTATTAAAAAGCCCCTGACTGCACCTGCTGCAGTAGTGGTACAGCAAACCGACAATATCAGGATATGCTATTACACCACATGCAAGCGATGACTCTGAGTTTAAAGCATACAGCCTGTAAATATTATTGGTTTTCATGGTGTTCAATGCTGAATCAAGGGTATCGTCCTGGTCACAGAATAGAGGGGGAGCATTCATTATCATTTCGATCTGAGTTGATAACGGCAGACCTGAATACCATGCACTCATTATATCTGTTTTTGAAACCACTCCTGCTGGCAGTTCACCGCTTCTGCCTATCAAAAGCGCATTAATTTTATATTTGGTGAGATACTGTATACAGCAGTCAATGGTATCATCCGGCTGGAGCGTAATCAGCTGTCTGCGCATTGCATGATGAACTTTAAGTCCAGTCAGCGTATCTTTTCCCATACTCATACCCTTTCAATAAGGTAATTAAAAAGATCTGAAATATAAACAATCCCGACAACCTGCTCATTGGAAACAACAGGCAGTCTCCTGACATGTTTCTTTATCATAATATCAAGAATCATCATCAGGTGTGTATCTGGAGTGATAGAAATCACTTTAGGTGTCATGATATCACCTACGAGCAGGTTATTTAATTTTCCCACGCTCTGATCAATAACGCCCCCTATTTCTATATCACTGATGTTACCCCAGATTTTTACATGCTTTGGCAGCACAAAAAGAAGAATATCATACATGGATATCATGCCCTGCAGCGAACCGTGCCTGTCTGTCACCATGATACCAAAAATAGTTCTGCCTTCAGATTTTGAGTCTTTAAAAATCTCAAGTGCATAAGATAACGGATCTTCAGAGTTTACTGTTTTAAAATTACTATCCATGATATCACGTGCTTTTGTTTTCATTGAATAACTCCTTTGTACCGTGCATGTATCCGGCCAGCAGCCATCTTTGTCTGTTTTGGCCTGCTCATACTGCATGGTATGTGACGCAGTCCCCGATAAATGAATCTATGACATCTGCCCGATAGTTACGTTACAAACCGAATATTAACTGCACTTTTTAATTTTTTCAGTTCAGATAGAGATTTTAAAACAATTTCATAAAAATTTAAACAATAAAAACGAATATTCCCATCATTGCTGTTCATCTCTGTAAAGAAATAATAAATTTTACTTGTTTATATTATTAATTAATCCTATAAATATTTATTTTCTGTATGGCGGTACAGAAAATAGAATACTGGATGATTATAAAAGTTGAAAAATCATCAAATGAGAGCATGAAAACTAAAAACTTAGGAGGCAAATTTTATGACCGCTTTAGTAGTTGGACACAAAAACCCGGATACTGATTCAGTTTGTGCAGCAATTGCATTGGCAGATCTTAAACAAAAACTTGGAGAAGAGACTGCCCCGGCTGTTCAAGGTGCACTCAACCCTGAATCTACATTTGTACTTAAAAAATTTGGTGTTGCAGCACCTGATATTGTAGAAACCTTTGCAGGTAAAGATCTATATCTTGTGGATCACTCAGATATTGCCCAGAGCCCTGACGATCTTGGCGAAGCAAACATTCTCGGTATTGTAGATCATCATAAACTTGGCGATGTAACAACATCTCAGCCGCTTGAATGCTGGATATGGCCTGTTGGATGCAGTTGTACCGTTGTAGCATCAATGTATAAATATTTTGATGTGGAGATCCCAAAAGAGCTTGCAGGTATCATGCTTTGTGCCATTTTATCTGATACAGTCATTTTTAAATCAGCCACCTGTACGGATACAGATAAAAAAGTTTGTGCTGAGCTTTCAGAAATATGCGGCGAAGGTGATCTTGAAAAGCTGGGTATTGAAATGTTCAAGGTTAAATCTGCTGTTGAGGGAACACCGGTCCGGGAACTTGTAATGCGTGATTATAAAGATTTTAACATGAACGGTAAGGGTGTCGGTGTCGGACAGCTTGAACTTGTTGATCTCTCCATTGTTGATGGTATTAAAGCTGATCTTGAAAAAGATATTCAAGACCTTAAAGCAGAAAAAGGCCATCACAGTGTATTTCTCATGCTGACAGATATCATGAAGGAGGGAACAGAACTCTTGATTGCCTCAGATGATGAATCTGTTGTTGAAAAAGCATTTGGAGCTGCCCCTTCCGGCGGAAAAGTGTGGCTGGACAATATAATGAGCAGAAAAAAACAGATTGTTCCTGATCTTGAAAACGTTTTCTAATAATTTATTAATTTCAAGACATACTATTTTATATAAAAAGTGAGATTTAAGGCACTTAAATCTCACTTTTCATTTCTTCTCTCTCTTATCTTATTATCTTATATTCCGCTTCCTGTTTCCTGTCTCTTGTCACCACTCCTGCTAAGCACTATTTTTTTCATAGCAGATCAGACCGCATCTTAAACATCTTTCAGCTTCAGAGTGAGCTGTATCTGTTGAAAATCCAGTTGAAAACCTGTCAGACTCACCGTGTTTATCCGGATCTGTTCCAGTCTGATCCAGCACCATTATATTCCTTGCTGAAAAGTCAACCTGCTTCAATGAAGAGATATCCTGAAGGAGAGTCTGTTGTGTTATCATTTTATCGCGCTCCTGGAACTCAATGCCATACATGAGGTTGTGCAAGGCAGTTGCTGCTTTTCTGCCGCCGTTAATGGATGCCACTGCAGAGGCATACTCTGTTTTCGTATCCTGGCCGGAAAGCAGACCAAGCTCCTGGTTTGCATCCGGTTTTTTCTGAAGTTCAACTCCCTCCCATACAATGGGACCTGTCGTGATTACAGCACCCTCTGTTTCATCTTCTGCCATATTTTCATCATCTGCAGGATCAGATTCCCTGTCTGCGGCAGGAATAAATACAAGTTCAGGAAACCGGCCTGAAGCAATAACAAGCGTACCGGCATCAAGAGTCTCTTTCTGGCCGGTTGCAAGATCAGTACATTCAACCGATTTAAGTTGATCACCCTCACCGGATACTTTTGTTATGCCTGTATGAAAAAGAATATTAGCCCCGGCTTTTACTATTTTTTCAACTCCTTCACTCTCAAGGGATGAATCTTCAGCAGGTTTGCGCAGGGTTACTGTGATATTTTCAGCTCCACTGCCGCTTAAAATATCAACGGCTTCAGCAATCTTTATATTTCCATCACCTGCTATGATAACACGCTCTTTGGTATCAATCTCAACACCCTTGTTTTGAGTGTTTCTTAACAGATCAATTAAGAGGATCGCACCTGGAAAAACGCTCTCTACATTATCAATATCACCACGCAGGAGTCTTGAATCCCAGCCTCCGGTTGCCGTAAATACAGCATTGAAACCTGCTTTTAAAAGACCGTCAATGGTAAAATCTCTGCCAGCCCGTGAATTGGTTTCAATATCAACACCCATCTGCCTTACCCCTTCAATATCCCAGTCAAGCACATCCATTGACAGCCTCTCCCTGGAAATGGCTTTTCTAAGAATTCCGCCAAGCTCATCGGTCGCTTCCAGTACGGAAGCTTTATGACCAAGCCTTGCACTGAAAAATGCAGTTGACAACCCTTCAACGCCCCCTCCGATAACGGCTATTTTTTTACCGCTTGACGGTGCTTTATATGGTAGGGACAGCTTATTGCGGTTCATTTCATAATCACATACAAAACGCTTCAGGTTATTAATCGCCACAGAGTCATCCTGTAAAAGCCTTCTGCATTTTGATTCGCATTCAGCAGGACATATCCTTGATATGACAGAGGGAAAAGGATTTCTCTCTTTTATAACCTGAATTGATCCTGTGTAATCACCCTCTTTTATAAGTCTTATATATTTATTAATATCAATACCAGTGGGGCAGGCTCTCTGGCATGGTGTAATACACTCTTCTTTTGTGTACTCTCTCATGATTCTTCTCGTAACAGAAGTGAGTCTTATAATGTTTTTCGGACATGCCTTTTCACAGGCTCCGCATCCTGTACATTTTTCCTGATCCACTTTTGGAAGACCATCTTCACCAATAACCAGTGCTCCAAACAGACACGCTTTGACACAGGTGCCAAGCCCGAGACAGCCTATTCTGCACTCTTTCATTCCCCCAAACAGCAGAGAAGCAGCCCTGCAGTCTGTCACGCCAATATACTTATAGTCCATATCTGCTTCATTGTTACCATAAGAACATCCAGGTCCAGCAAATTCAGGTTCCTTATCCACTACTGAAACACCCATGATTGCAGCAATTGCCTGGGCAACATCATCACCGGCTGCCACACACGAATTAACTGTCTGTTTGCCGTCTGCAATCGCCTGGGCATTTGGCATACATCCCGGATATCCGCAGCCTCCGCAGTTGGCACCAGGCAAAGCATCATCAATGGCCAGAACCTTTGGATCCTCATAAACATAGAACGCTTTTGAAGCGATTACCAGAAGAGTGCTGATCAGAACACCCAGCCCGCCCATCATTAAAATAGATTGAATCATGAAAATATCCTCATCACTATATTTTTAAGTATTCATAAATTAACAGCAAAAAAAGCTTTTACATATAATCATCTGAATAATAAAAAGTCAATCAAATCAGATAAATTTCTGGATATTTACCATAAAAAAATAACCCTATCCGTTCCGGCCTGATTGCCTTATCTGACCGGTTTGCCGGTAATTTCCATGTAGCATCCGATTCTCAATCCCCGGGATATCACTTTTATGCCGTTATTTGAAAATTGAGCAGACCTGAAACTTGAATAAAAAGTCCAATCCATAACAGGCTGAATGATAAACTTTTCATAACCCGTTCCAGCCTGATTGCCTTACATCCGCTGAAATGGACATTGCAACAAACTCTAAGACTCCTTCCACTGACCGCCAAAAACTCGGTCATTCTTCCCTCAAACAGTTTGGCGGCTTAACCGCTACAGGAATCAAAAGTTTGTACACAAAGATCCATATGCTCCTGTAA
>CAZWSL010000034.1:0-36870 GCA_964636495.1 uncultured Desulfobacula sp.
AGAAGTGCTTGGACATCGCGAGTTTATCATGACCAAACTGTACGAGAGTGCATAATACTGTTTGATACAGCCGAATTTCACTTGCGGAATGCACGTTTCAATTTTTCTTGAAGTAGAAACCGGCAGGAACCGCTTCCTGTAGAGAAGATCCATGACAGGCAGCGGTTCTCTTGAAAAAAGTGGAATCGGATAACACATTTGGAGGACAAATAATGACTGATATGGATTATCAAGTCGTAGAAGAAGCTGCAAAGGAATTGTACATCCGTGCATTATGCGATTTGCCACCGGATGTCCGGGAAGCGCTGAAGCGTGCGTCTGAAAAAGAGACAAACCCGACTGCCCAGGAAGTTTTCAAAGCAATTTTTAAAACCATTAAAGTTGCAGATGAGAACAAAACTTTGATTTGCCAGGATACCGGCCTGCCGATCTATATGGTTAAAATCGGGTCTGAATTTCCATGGAACGGATATAAGATCAAGACCAGGCTCAATGAGGGGGCTAAACGGGCCACCCTGGAGTTTCCATTCAGGGGCAGTTCCACGCATACACTTACCCGGATAAATCCTCAGACTTCAGTTGGTGAAGGCCTGCCGGTCGTTCATTATGACTTTATTGAAGATGCGGATTATCTTGATGTTCTGATGGTTCCCAAGGGCTCCGGCTCGGAAAATATGAGCAAAATGAAAATGTTTTATCCGGCTCATGGCATCTCTGCATTGAAAAAATTTGTTATTGATACGGTTTTTGAAACCGGTGCCAATCCGTGTCCGCCCGGTATCATTGGTGTGGGAATCGGGGGAACAGCAGATCTTGTGATGAAATTAGCCAAAGAAGCCATTGCCCGGCCAGTAGGTCAGAGGCACAAGGACCCTGCAATCGCTGAAATGGAAGAGGAACTGGAAGATGCCATCAATTCCATGGGCAGAGGCCCCATGGGGCTTGGCGGTGATATTACCACTCTGGCGGTCCACATAGAGGCCGCTCATACTCACATCACCCAGAATCCAATTGCGATTAACACTCAATGCTGGCCCGCAAGAAGAGCCAGAGCTAAGATATATCCGGATGGCCGGGTTGAATATGGCTACTAATCATCATAAGGAGAAAAAAAATGGCAACACATAATCTAAACACTCCTTTTACGGATGAAACCATCAGGGAGCTTCATGCCGGGGATATTGTTTACTTTAACGGAACACTGTTCGGAATCCGGGATTTGACACAGATATACATGTTCGATCAAAATCATGAACCCCCGGTTAGTCTTGAAGGAATGCCCTGCATCCATACGGCACCCAGTTTGAAAAAAGTCGGAGATAAATGGGAAAAAATATGTGTGGGAACAACAACCAGTACCCGTATGGATCGATTTTCACCAGACTTGATCGGAAAATATGGTGTAAAAGCCATCATCGGAAAGGGCGGCCTGTATGAAGAAAGCCTGAAAGCCATGCAGGAACATGCAGCTGTTTATCTTGCAATTGTAGGAGGATCTGCCGCCCTTGAGACACTTCAGATCGAAGAAGTGGAGGATGTTTACTGGGAACACCTGCATCCGGAAGCGCTCTATAAATTCAGGGTTAAAAACTTCGGACCTTTAACAGTTGCCATGGACAGCCATGGTATCCATTTATACGAAGAGGTAAAAGAGGAAACCCGGCGCAGGCTTCCGGGAATATATCAGAAACTCGGAATCGAGTGATATTGCAGGCGTTTCCTGCTGCTGCCAAAGGTTTTTCCAGAGAATATCTGTTCTATGAAACAGCCTTTAATCCGGCAGCAGCATGACGTATGAATGCAACTAAAATTCAAAAGGGTTAGCAATCTACTGATGTCCTTTTTAGAAATCAGTGTGTGTTTAATTGCCGTTGTTGGATCGGCGATAATAAAAAACGGTGTGGGGGTCGGTGCAGGCATCTTCCTCCTGCCGTTTCTGGCACTGGTGTTTCCTCCCAAGCTGGCACTTGGATTAGGAGCTCCTGCCATGCTGATATCGGATTTAGTGGGTGTGAAAAATTACTGGGGAGAATGGAATCTCAGGGAGTTAAAACTGCTGCTCCCGCTTGCCCTTTCAGGAGTGGTGTTTGGCTGTTATCTCATTGAAATTATGCCGGACACCCTGTTCAAACAGTTTGTAGGTGTGTTTGCCATAGTTTTTTCATCTTATCACCTGTTAAAAATGGCCGGAATTCGATCTTCCAGACCAGGAAAAACCCATGCCAGCCACGGAAAAGCGTCTAACTGGAGAGATATCTCAACCATACTGTTCGGATTTGTCGTTGGGGTTGCCGGCACCGTTGCCCATGCAGCAGGACTGATGATGTCGGTATATATGATAGGGAAAAATAATAATCCAAGGGTGTTTGTCGGCACGCTGGTTCTCTTTTTTGCCATCATGAACATTTTCAAACTCATTGCCTATTCCAGGATCGGAATCATTTCCTACCAGACCATACTATTGGTCTGCGCCTTATCACCCGCTATCATTATAGGGGGGTATTCAGGCAATATCTTAAACAAAAAAATACCACAGGAGTTGTTCCGGCTGATTATTTTATTGTTAATTCTATTAATCGGTCTTCGTCTTTTATGGACAGCATGATTTCAGAATCATAGAGAGGGAATGATTCAATGTTTGCTTTTTTTTTATCATAGTGATAGCGTTTTATTCTGTTATTTACAGTACAGTACATTAAATTAACTATCGAAAATAATAGAATATAGAAGCCGACAGGATATTGACCATGCTCACCAGGAGAGCTTAAATTCCACGTTAAATTTAAAAACAATGAATCCATCTGAATCTTCACCCCAGAAAGCCTTTTCCCTTGTGACAACCATGTGCGTTGCTCAGGTTCTGTGTATGCTTGGAGTGTTTGCTTTTCCAGCCCTGCTGCCGCATTTTTTAGATATCTGGGATTTGTCAAACAGTCAGGCCGGATGGATAAGCGGCATTTATTTTGCCGGATATTCCATTGCAGTCCCTTTGCTGACCAGCCTCACTGATCATGTCGATGCCCGGAAAATTTATCTTATTTCCTGTTTAATCAGTATCATGGCCAATATAGGATTTGGATTGTTCAGCCAGGGATTCTGGTCTGCCTTAATCTTCCGCTCCCTGTGTGGAATCGGCCTTGCCGGCACTTTCATTCCAGGTCTGAAGGCGATTATTGACCGCCTTGAAGCCCGCTTCCTGCCCAGAGCAATATCTTTTTATACAGCCTGTTTTGGACTTGGTATGAGCGTCTCTTTTTATTATACTGGTGTTGTGTCTGAGTGGTTCGGGTGGAAAACAGTATTTCTTGCAGCAGCAGCAGGATCCGGGTTTGCAATGGTGTTGAGCCTGATTGTACTGGACCCCAGGCCCATTGAAAAATTAAATTCTTCCCTGAAAAGCGTTCTGGATATCCTGGATTTCAGACCGGTATGGCAGAATGATTCTGCAAGGACCTATATCATTGCTTATATGTGTCACATGTGGGAAATGTTTGCAGCCCGCTCCTGGATGGTGGCATTTCTCACTTTTGCCATATCGATTCAGGCCGTTCATGAGACATTTATGACGCCCACCACCGTCATGGCAGTGGCTGGGATATTCGGTATGATAAGCAGCATCCTGTTTGGAGAACTTGCCGTAAAATTCGGCCGTCGTCGCATCGTGTCCATGGTAATGGCAGTATCCTGCCTGCTGGGTCTCGGCATTGGTTTTTCAGCATCAACACCCTATCCGGTTCTGGTATTTTTGTGTATCAGTTACACTGTTTTCTTTCAAGGGGACTCAGCAGCCATTCACACGGGTGTGATTACTGCGGCTGCATCTGATCAGAGAGGTGCCACAATGGCTCTGCAATCTCTGACAGGATTCATGGCAGCTTCCCTCTCTCCTGTTGTCGTTGGTTTTGTTCTGGATATGACCGGTGGGGGTGTTCATACCATTTCATGGGGGCTCACATTCGGATTAATGGGTATTCCAGCCCTGCTGGGCATTATCTTTCTTTTAAAAACCAGAAAATTTTCATCAGCAGCCTGACAGATCTCCTTTTTCTCTGCACCACTCAGCACGCTGAAATCGATTACGCCTTACTGCTGATTAAACAGAGATCTGTGTGATTTTTTTGATCTTATATTTTTTCATTTTATTGATCAGTGCAGGATGAGATATTTCCAGGGCTTTAGCAGCTTGACGAATGGTTTTTTCCGATTTTAGGGCATTTACAATAATCTGTTTTTCAAGATTAGCCACCTGTGTTTTGAGAGAAAATTGAGTCGATGTTGAAGCAGCGGAAACCGGAAGGGCGGTTCTGGACATTTCATGACTAAACAGGATGTGATCTATATCGACGATGTTTTTTTCACAGAGGATTGCAGCCCGTTCCACCACATTTTTAAGCTCCCGTATATTACCCGGCCAGTGATGGTCTCTTAATTTTTTATAAGCACGTGGTGTCAGGCGGGGCATTTGTTTACTCAGTTTGTTGGTTAAAACAAATAAAAAATGATCGATCAGCTGGGGGATGTCATCCAGACGCTGATTTAAAGGGGGAATATGAATAGGCAGAACATTCACCCGGTAATAGAGGTCTTTTCGAAAGGCTTTATCTTTAACCCTCTGTTCAAGGTTTTTGTTGGTTGCTGTAATAATCCTGGCATTGATCGGAATCTCCCTGGTGTCTCCGATTCTTCTTACCGCTCTTTCCTGGATCAATCGAAGAAGTTTTGCCTGGGATGTCAAGGACATTTCTCCGATTTCATCCAGGAAAACGGTTCCGTCTCTGGCTGTCTCAAAAAGTCCGGGTTTTCCCTCTTTTCTTCCACCGGTAAATGCGCCCCTGGCATACCCGAACAATTCGCTTTCCAGCAGTGTATCCGGAAGGGCCGCACAATTGATGGGGACAAAACTGCCCGGCCTGTTGCTGGCCATATGAATGGCCCTGGCAAACAGCTCTTTACCGGTTCCGCTGGATCCACGCAGGGTAACAGGCGAATCAGTGGGCGCAATTTTCTGAGCAAAGGCTATGGCCGCTTTGATAGTCGGGTTTCTTCCTATAATATCGCTGAAACTGATCTGGTCCGGTTCAGTATAGGTCTGTGCCATCTCTTTGATTTCGTGGTAATCTTTGCAGATTTCAACAGCGCCCACAATAAGCCCGGATGCGTCTTTGATCGGCCTGTACTTTGACAAATACTGATACCGGCCTTGATCTGTAATCAGGTTCTGCTTAACACTTTTAAGGTTTTTGCCTTCAAGACTTTCAAGGATGGTATATTGAGGCAGGTCTATATTGCGGATACTTCTGCCGATGACTTTTTCGGGGCTGCACCCGTAGACAACACGGGCAACTTTATTAATGGTTGTCACCTTTCCTTCACGGTCGACAGAAATGACCCCGTCGCTGATATTATCCAGTACGACCCGAAACCGGTTTTCCCGCTCTTCCTGGGGGAGGGTGTCAATAAAATTAATTTTCTGAATATCGCTGGTCTTTTTCAGATCCACCATGATGGTATGGGTGTTTTCAGAGAGAAAGTGCCCTTCAATTTCCATGTACACCACGGCTATATCATGTTTCCGGACCACTTCCATGGAAACAATATTGATGTTTTTTCTGGCAAGAATTTTTGAAATATCAGCCACAATTCCAATCCGGTCTTTGTAGCTGAGTCGCATTTTCAAGTTCACGGCTGCCTCCAGATAAAATGGTTAATTGAGTGGTAACATATTTTACCACTCTGCTCAGGTCAACCTGTTTTTGTCTGGAATGGCTGAAAATCGCTATAAGAATCAAAATTAATACTGATCACCGGATAAAACCGGACCGCGATCCATGGGGCAAAGCCCGGTTTTGACGGCAAGAGTTCCTGACAGATCCATTAAAGGGTATGAAACAGATTGTCAGGAACTCAGAAAGTTAGGATTATCATGCGCTCTTGTCAGAGACGGTTTTTACTCTCAAATGGATTCACCCGCCCGGGATCTGCAAAATATTCTTTTGTCAATCTGACAACCACGGGGCTCAAAAAAATCAGACCGATCAGGTTGGGCCAGGCCATCATGGCATTAAAGATATCAGAGATGGTCCAGACAGTGGACAATTTAATGGTTGCTCCCACTGGAATGATGAGACAATAAATTATCCGGTAAGGTAAAACAGCTTTCTGGCCGAAAAGGTAGTCAATGCATCGATCCCCATAGTATGACCACCCGATAACTGTTGAGAATGCAAAAAAGACAATCCCGATGGTAACAATGTAATCACCACCGGCAAAGGGCATCCCGGTTTTAAAAGCCGTTTTGGTCAGGACAGCACCGGTAAGGCCTGAACCATCGGCCCCTTTCATGGTAAATGCACCGGTTAAAATGATGACAAGGCCGGTCATTGTACAGATGATAAGGGTGTCGATGAAAGGTCCCAACATGGCAACCAGGCCTTCACGGACAGGTTCTCTGGTCTGTGCAGCCCCATGTGCAATGGGAGCAGAACCCAGCCCTGCTTCATTGGAAAAAACACCGCGGGCAACTCCAAACCGGATGGCCTGTGCAACACCGGCTCCTGCAAAACCACCAGTGGCTGCAGTGCCGGAAAAAGCATCGGTAAAAATAGTGACAAAAGCGGCGGGTACGTCACCCAGATGGGTAAGAATGACCAACAAGGCACCAATTATGTAAAATACTGCCATGGCAGGAACGATTTTAGCGGCAAAGGCGCCGATTCTTTTGACACCTCCGACAATCACGGCAAAACAGAGTATTGCAATTGCAACGCCTGTCACAATTTTCGGTACACCAAAGGTATCTAAAAGCGGTTCAGCAACTGAGTTGGCCTGGACCATATTGCCGATACCAAATGCAGCAATGGCTGCAAAGACTGCAAAAGCAACCCCTAACCATTTCTGTTTTAAACCATTCTCCAGGTAACACATGGGCCCGCCGCTGGTGGTACCGTCTTGATAAACGGTTCTGAAATTTAAAGAGAGGAGACATTCGCAATATTTCAGCCCCATGCCAAAAACAGCAGTAATCCACATCCAGAAAATGGCACCCGGTCCGCCGATAGCCACCGCAGTACCGACACCTGCAATATTACCTGTTCCAATAGTGGCGGAAAGCGCTGTGGAGAGGGCCTGGAAATGCGTAACTTCACCTTCGTCTTCAGGGTTGTCATATTTTCCGGATATCAGTTTCCACCCATATATGAAATGTCTGAACTGAATAAATTTCAATAACAAGGTGACAAATATTCCTGTTCCTACCAGTAAAATAATGGTCGGCAGTCCCCAGACAAATCCGTTAACAGTCCCTAGTAACTCAATCATCCCGGTTCCTTTTCGCTAAAGGGCAGACTGTTGTTTCAACAGCCTGCCCGCATGAATTAAATTTTGGGATACTGGTCTTTTAAAAGAAATAAATTTTTAAAAGATCAGTTTTCAGATCATCTCTTCAATGGGTGTGTATGCCAGGTCAAATGCATCTGCTACGTTTTTATAGGTCACTTTACCTTTAATAACATTGGCACCGCGTTTGATTTCAATATTCTCCTGCATCGCTTTTTTCCAGCCTTTATTTGCAATCTCCACGGCATAGGGAAGGGTGGCATTGGTGAGCGCACGTGTGGAGGTTCTGGCAACTGCACCGGGCATGTTGGCGACACAGTAGTGAAGAACACCATCCACCTCATAAGTGGGTTCTGCATGAGTAGTGGCTCTGGAGGTTTCAAAACAGCCGCCCTGATCAATGGCCACGTCAACGACGACAGACCCTTTTTTCATTGTTTGAAGCATCTCGCGGGTGAGCAGCTTCGGGGCTTTTGCACCAGCCACCAGCACAGCGCCGATCACAACATCGGCTTCTGCAACCAGATCGGCAAGCACAGTGGCATTGGACATGACAGGAAAACAGTTGGCCGGCATGACATCATCAAGATAGCTAAGCCTCTCCAGGTTGGTGTCCAGGATATAGACCCTGGCGCCGAGGCCGCATGCCATCTTTGCTGCATTGATACCCACGACACCGCCGCCGATGACAACGACAGTGGCCGGCTCGACACCGGTAACTCCACCTAAAAGCACCCCCATACCGCCCTGGGGCATTTCAAGGTATTTGGCTGCTTCCTGGGTAGCCATACGTCCGGCAACTTCACTCATGGGAACAAGCAGCGGCAGGGAACCGTTGTCTTTCTCAATGGTTTCATAGGCAATATTGATGGATTTCCTGTCGATCAATGCGCGGGTCTGCTGTTCGTCAGCAGCCAGGTGGAGATAGGTAAATACAATCTGGTCTTCTCTTATCAGCTCATACTCTGACGGCTGGGGTTCTTTGACATGCATGACCATTTCGCACTCTGCATAGATCTGCTGCGGTGTGTCTGCAATGACGGCACCTGCGGCAATATAGTCTTTATCAGGAAATCCGGCTTCAGTACCGGCATTTTTTTCAATCATTACTTTGTGGCCATTCTGTTTCATGGCAACAACACCGGCCGGGGTCATACAAACTCTTTTTTCCAGAACTTTTATTTCTTTTAAAATACCAACGATCATTTTACGTCTCCTTGAATTGGGGTTGTGATTTAATATCTGAATCAGCTGTTTTAAATAAAAGCAAATGGCCTGCCAGGGTGAATGTTATTTGTAAATTTTATCTGATTTTTCTATTCTTTTTTGTGTAATTTGCTGTAATCATTTAGATATTTTTATTGTTTGGAGAGAATTTTTTTGTTGGGATGGATAGATCTGAACCGTGGCTTGAACAACCCAGACTGGTAATAAAAAGTACCACTTTTTCAGTGGTATTCAGGAGAACATGATGATGAAGGAGATAAGTGGATTGTATGTATAAATTACCATTGGTAATAATAATTACCAGTTTTGCGGAGATGTGCTGTTATTGGCAGATTTTTTCCACTGCATCTTCACAATTTATCTTTTTTTCTGCAGAAATAAAAGCAAATCAAAAGATCTGTCTTATTCACTGCTTCAGGTTTTTCATGGCATGGTTCTGAGTTTAACAATGGCACTTTTAGGCAGATTCAAATGATTACGCATACACCTGACGGCAAAATACTCTTCTCCGGCAATAATATGATTGACGATCTGTTCTGCACTTTCTACGGCATCTTTTCCATAAGCTCCGGTCTGAGCACTCACTGCTAAATCCATATTTTTATGCATCAATTCATGTATTAATCGAATGATAGCCCCGGCAGCTCTGAATGAAACGGATTCCGCCAGTGCCACATGAAAATCAATATCGGCATCGATAAACGATTTCTTCTCTCCAACACTCTCCTGTAATTTTTCAAGTGCATTCTGGATATGTTGAATCCCTTTCCTGTCGATCCTCCGGGTAGCCAGTTTGACGACATGACACTCAAGCAGCTCCCTGAGTTCAAACAGTTCAAACGCAGATGCATGGGTCAGGTTGTCCTCCATGGTTGACATTACAGATTTGTTCAAAGGCAGTTCTTCTTTAACAAACATTCCTCTGCCGTGGGTAACCACCAGGTATCCCATAATCTCCAGGACATTGACTGCTTCCCGGATTGAGGAGGTTCCAACACCAAATGCCTTTGCCAGATCAGATTGTGTCGGCAGTTTCTGACCCGGTACCAGCTGGCCGGATTCAATCTGTTCTACAATCTGGTTTGCGACAATTTCAGGCGTAGATTTTGATTTTTTGGAAACGGTGTCTGAATTGCTGTTCTCTTTTCTTCTGTTCATAATGTTTCAACTCTGTATGGGTTATGATTAGACATTCATGCGGCTAACCATAAATTTATAGTATCTGTCCAGATTATCTTAAGCTGTAAAGGACCGGCCTCAAGGCTGCTGAGCCACCCGTTGATATACTTCTATGGCAACGGCAAGATCCAGTGGTGCAAATCCCACACTTTCATAAAGGGTCCTCTGATCATGGGTTTGCCTGATTTTTACGCCATTTCGTATAATCGGTCCCAGCTCTTTTATCAATAGTCTGTCGTTTATCACGCCTTCTGTCAGGGGAACAATCAGGTCTCCTGAACACTGCCACACTTCTGAGATGGAGTCTGCAATAACGGCATCTGTATTTAAAATGGTTGCCTCATCAAGCTCCTGCATATCAGGTGTAAACGAACCAATACCGTTAATATGAACACCGGGCTTCAGATCCTTTCCATTGAGCACGGGTTTTTTGGCAGTGGTGCAGGTCACAAGGATATCTGTCTGTTTAAGAACCTTTTCTGCCGACATATGTATCATGATGGGAATATCAGGAGAGAGGATATCTTCCGCCCACTTTTTTAATGCTTGAGATTGGGATTCATCCAGGTCAACCAGGTTTATTTTTTCTATTTTTCTGACATTGAGAATTCCTTCCAGCTGGGTTCTGGCCTGTTTGCCTGCCCCGATAATCGTAAGCTCTGCCGCATCTGCATTTGCAAGATGTTTTGTGGCCACAGCAGACGCTGCACCTGTTTTGACAGCTGTCAGGTGATTGCCCTCTATCATGGCACAGGCTTCACCGGTTTCTGCTGAAAAAAGCCAGATGACACTTTGTACCGTTGGCAGTCCTTTTGCTGCACAGCTTGGAAAACTGGCTGCATACTTCATGGAATAAAGCGCATGTCTTTTGTGAAGCGCCGGCAGGAAAATGCAGGTGTCGGAATCGTTGTCCATGTCCAGCGTACCCCTGTGTCCGATGGTAATTAAATCGTCAGCAACATCTTTAAATGCCTGTTCAACTACGGTGACGGCATCGGTTATCGGTAAAGCCTCTTCAACCTGGGCTTCAGTGATTTTTATCATTTGTATCTCCAGTACATCATCTGGTTTGAATTAAGTTATACCTGTATGATATATAAAAAATTCATATGAACATGTCAAACTATAAATCTGATCACTATATTCCCCTGTCCCTGTTGCAGAATCCTTCATTATCCTATGAGTCAATGTTCAAGCCTTTGTGTCAATTAAACGTATATGCCCTACTCTTTAGTTTATTCCGGCAAACAGGCCTGATGGCAGAAGCATGGATGGGCTTGTTGTGAACAATTATTAAAAATATGGAATTGATATGATTTATTTGTTGACATGATATGAACTTTTATATATTTTTCATACGTGCATGATAATGTGGTCAGGAGAATTTTATGATTTGCGGGAGAATAAGCCAGCAAAAATTCATTATTCGATCCGTGGCAGCATCTTTTTAGGGAGCAATAAGGTTATGAAGTATTTTGAACTGCTTGATCCTGAAGATCTTGAGGCAATTCATGAAAATGTACTGCGCCTGTTGAGTCAAGTGGGAGTGAAGTTTGATCATGAACAGGCTTTGGAAATTTTCCGTAAAGCAGGTTGTAAAATTGATGGGAAAACGGTCTTTTTTGAAAAATCCATGGTGGAGGAGTTGAGACGGATTGTCCCTTCCGAATTCACATTGTACGGCCGAAGCAGCAGCCGGAATGTTGCTTTCAGCACCGACGCCCTGGTCCTTATCCCCTGTTATGGTTCACCGTTTATCAGTGATCTGGACCAGGGGAGAAGAGAAGGAACCCGAACCGATTTTATTCACTTTACCCAGTTGACCCAGGAGAGCCCTTATTTAGACATGGCCAGTACGGTGCCCTGTGAAATGTCTGATATTCCAATGGAAAAGCGGACACCTGAATATATCCGGACAGTGTTGACCCTGTGTGAAAAACCCATGGTTGTTTCTAAAGACGTACGGACGATGAAAGCAGCCTTTGAACAGTGTCAGATCCTCTACGGTTCACGGGAGGAGTTGATTGAAAAGCCGCGTTTCATATCGATTACCGATTCGTTCTGCCCGCTTGGCTACGATGATGTCATGACTGAAATGCTGATATATTGTGCAGAGAACGGCATTCCCCAGAGGGTCGGCGGACTGGGGCTGGGGGGGCTGACAACACCGATCACCTGGGCCGGTAATTTAAGCCAGATGATGGCTGAAGCCATGGCCGGCCTGGTTCTGACCCAGTTGATACGGCCGGGAACCCCAGTGGTGCTCAACAATTCATCTTCCTGTGCAGATATGAAAACCCTGGGACTCACGGTCGGCGCTCCCGAATCAGCCCTCAACTGCATCGGTACTGCCCAGATGGCTAAATTTTACGGGCTTCCCTGCCGGTCGGGCGGCGCTATCTCTGATTCAAAGACACTGGATGCCCAGGCTGGTGCCGAGAGCATGATGAATCTGCTCACCTCGGTGTATACCGGCACCAATTATATCCTCCATGCCTGTGGAATCCTTGAATCTTATATGGTTGCTTCCCTGGAAAAATTTATAGTGGATGAAGAGTGCTGCGGTATGGTCAAACATATTCGAAAGGGAATTCCGGTCAACAAAGATACCCTGGCGTTTGAATCCATTCAATCGGTTGGTCCCATGGGCGGAGCTTTCATTGGCATTCCTCACACTTTTTCCCACTATAAAAACCTTTATAACCCCAGGCTTTTTGACCGTTCCAATTATCTGAAATGGTTAGAGAAAGGTGAACTTGATATTGCAGCAGCCGCAAACAGAGAATGGAAAAAACGGATTAAGGAGTTTACGGCACCGGATTTGCCGGAAAGTATGAAAAAAGAACTCAATATCTATGTTGAAAACGGCCGGGTAGATCAAACTTAATTAAAAATAAAACAGGATTTAAGAATGGGTTTTAAAAGAACGATTCATGCAGTAGACACTCATATTGGTGAGCCCATGCGGGTTATCACCGGGGGTGTCCCCAAAATACCGGGGAACTCCATGCTTGAAAAAATGAAATACCTTGGAGAAATGGATGATCAGCTCAGAATGATGATGCTCAAAGAGCCCAGGGGATATCCGCCGATGTGCTGTAATCTGGTTTGCGATCCGGTTCATCCGGATGCTGATGCCGGGTATATCATCATGGAGCAGACCGAATATCCGGTCATGTCCGGCGGTAACACCATATCCGTCGCCACTGTCCTGCTGGAAACCGGTATGCTTCCCATGAAAGAGCCGGTAACCGACATGCTGCTTGAAGCACCTGCCGGGATTATTGAAATATCTGCTGAATGCCAAAACGGAAAAGTAAAACAGGTTACATTCAAAAATGTCCCGGCATTTGCGGCTCATCTGGATGCCGAGATAGATGTGCCCCATCTGGGAAAAGTCACTGTGGACGTGGGATGGGGGGGAATGTTCTATGCCATTGCCGATGTCAGACAGTTTGACGGCCTTGAGCTGATCCCTGAACATGGAAGTGAAATCGCCAGAATATCTGCCATGATCCGCCAGGCCGCTCACGAACAGCTTCCCGTCTCTCACCCGGATTACCCGGGGATCGGTATTTCCATATCCCAGTTGTCCGGTCCGGGCAGCCGTCTGGATTGTGATCTGAAAAACGCAGTAACTGTTGCATCAGGGCCTTTGGACTGGGACAACCCGGCCACATGGACCGGCGCACTTGATCGGTGTCCCTGTGGTACTGGAACGTGCGCCAAGATGGCTGTTCTTCATGCAAAAGGCGAACTCCCGCTGAATAAAAAATTCCGGCATGAAGGAATTCTCGGAAATGTTTTTACCGGAGAACTGGTAAAAGAGTTCCGCCTGGAAGAGTACAGCGCTGTCGTTCCTGAGGTGGGCGGACAGGCATGGATTACCGGGTTCAACACCCTGGTTCTGGAGCATACGGATCCGTTTCCCAACGGGTTTACCGTGGGAGACATCTGGCCGATGAACGGATCGTAAAAAAAATGAAATTATTCTGATGATTTTATGATTAACTTTTTTATCAATTAAAGGAAATGCAAATGGCAAAAAAATCTCAAATTACTTTCATCGGCACGGGTGCCATGGGAATGCCCATGGTCCACGAGCTTCTCAAGAGCGGCTACCCCGTTAAGGTCTATGACAGGAGCAGAGCAGCGGCTGAATCAAATATTAACGCCGGTGCCGTATGGGCAGATTCACCCAGAGAAGCTGCTGTTGGCAGTGAAATTGTTTTTACATGTCTTCCCCTGCCCGAGGATGTTTATGAGAACATGATGGGAGAAAACGGTGCACTTGCCGGGATGAGCAGGGGAAGTATCTGGGTGGACACCTCCACGACAGATTACCACAATACCCTCAAGATAGCCGAAGAAGGTGAGAGCATCGGGGTTATCAGCCTGGAGGCACCGGTAAGCAATCTTTCTCACATGGGTGCTGATTTTGCAAATACCAGTATCTATGTCGGTGGAAGCAAAGAGGGGTATGACCGCGTTGAGGAAGTGTTGAATGTTGTCAGTAAAATCTCCTTTCATGTTGCCAAAATCGGAGAGGCGCAGACAGTCAAACTGATTACAAACCTGCTTTTTTATACTGACACGGTGATATTCGGTGAATGCCTGGCACTGGCCAGGGAAGCGGGAATCCCGCTTCAATGGATGTGGGAATACATCAACAGGGGTTCAGCCTTCAGTGTATCTACAGAACAATTTATGCCTTTTCTGCTGGATCACTCCTATGACAACTCCTGCAGCCTGGAAATCGGCCATAAAGACATGAACCTTACCACGGATCTGGCTGATGAGCTGGGCGTTGCCCTCCGGCTGGGCCGGATTGTCCGTGACCATTATGATGAGGCCATGAGACGATGGGATCGGTACGACGGGCATATCATTGTATGCAGGGTAACTGAAGAAGACAACGGCATATCCTTGCGGCTCAAGGGATTTGTTGCCCCTTCAAAATATGGAATTAATCCGGATTACAAGCGGTCCGGAGAAATGGTGAAAGATGCTGCCGGAAGGATTAAACCCAAACTGCCTGAAAGTTATAAAGCAGAGCCCTTTGATCCGACAGCTGTCCAACAGGAACTGATTGATACCCTTATCGACTACATGACCTGGATCAATTACGTGATTTACGAAGAGTGTCTCGACCTGGGGGCTGGCATGGGACTGGGCAAAGCATTGCTGGAGGAGGTGATTTTCTGGAGTGTCGGCACCTGCTGGATCACTGATAATTATGATCATTACAAGCCACAAAAAGATATTCTGGATCGTATCCGGGCACTTGATACTCAATTGAAATTGAAGACCACCGAGAGAATCCTGGAAAAGATTCCTGCCTCAGCCTGATGATATTCACCTGGCCCTCTATTCCAGGGCCAGGCCTTTTTTCAGACATTTAAATTCTGCTGATACTGCTGAAGGGTTAATCTGGCATTCTGCAATAGTGTATTCATTTTTTTGAAAAAATTTTGTTTTTTGACACCAAGTCTTTGAAGATCGTAGCGGTAGGTCATATTCAATCTCCAGGTTAAAATGGCAGGAAACAACCCGATTCGAAAAAAGGCATCAACGGTCCTGAGAATAATCCTGTCTAATCTGTAGAATTCTGAGTAAAGCCAGTCAGCACCTTTCTGAAGCTGTTCAGGTGTCATTTTTTCGGGTAGGATGACCGTGTGGCGATAGTCATAATGATCCCAGTTATTATCAATGATCCGTTCCTGTCTGATAAACTGCTCCCGCAGCGGCGTTCCTGGCTGCGGTGTTAAAATAGCCAGCTGGAGAGCCCCTATTTTTGCACTTTGAAGAAACTTGAGATTTTCTTTAAAAACAGAAGGACCATCACTGTCTAATCCGACGATCATGCCTGTCTCGACACCAATTCCTGCTTTATTTATTTTCCTGATTTTAGTATGGAAGGAGTCAGGATCATTAAAAGTTTTATCCATTTTTTCGAGATTCTGCCTGTTCACAGACTCTATTCCGATAAAAAGTCCGATACATCCCGCTTCTGCTGCAAGATCCAGCAGTTCATCATCTTCTGAAATTTTAATGGAACACTGGCTCACCCATCGTTTCTTTAAAGGGATCATCTGTTTGAAAAGCGCAATGGCAAAAGGTCTGTCTGCAATAATATTGTCATCAACAAACATGAATGTTTTTCCGGCTGATCTTACTTCATCCATCACCCGTGAGAGGGGTTTGGAACGATGCTGATGGTTGAAAAAAGCAGTCACTGAGCAGAATTTGCACCTGTGTCTGCATCCGCGTCCGGTTTGAACCGCATGGGTTGTAATATAGTGCTGTCTGTTTTTAATCAAATCACGCCTGGGTTTCGGAGATGTGTCCAGTGATCCGCAGAAACGGCTTTGATAAAAGGAGTGATACTCTCCTTTCTCTATATCTTCCAGTAATTCCGGCCAGGTGTCTTCAGCCTCTCCTGAAACAACAATGTCGAAATGTTTTCTGGCTTCTTCAGAATTGAGCGTGGGATGAAATCCTCCGGCAACCGTAATGATTCCCCTCTCCTTAAAACAGGAGGCCAGTTCATATGCCCGGTTGGCAAGCCCGGTCATAAATGTAATACCTACAATATCTGCATCTATGCCATAATCAAGTGGTTCGGTGTTTTCATCACAGATAGTGACCTCATGTTTTTCAGGCGTGAGCGCTGCAATGGTCGTCAGGGAAAGAATGCTGAAACGCAGCATGTTTCGCTTTGGCACGTTTGATTTTTCTGATGTGACTCTCAAATGATCTGCAGCTGGTATGACAAGATAAATTTTCATAATACTCCTCCTGAATATAATGTTAATCCCCACATAATTGTCGGTACATGGAGCAGGTGCATGCAATCAGTCAGCCTGTTTTTCCTTTATGTTATTGAATAATTACAAATATGGTGCCAGACCGGATGGGGATCAGCTAACTATCTGATATTTAATAATATAACATGTGGATGAGTTTGTTGGGATATAATGATATGCTTGACATCTGCAGGCAGATAATGTATATCATGTATACCTGTTATGATAGATATGCGGTGAGATAAATGAAAAATCAGTTAACTTCTGAAGAACGCCATTTTTTTTCTCTTGTGAGGGATGCCTCCCTGGCTAATCCGTTTTCAAAGGATCGTAATGATGCAGATTTAAAGATTTCCGGTCTGTTTAACGGCACCCCAAAAGCCGTCATCCTGGAGAAAACCATAGAGGAGGTCCGTAAATGGCTGGAGAGCCTTAAACTGGACGGACGTGCAGATCTGAGGAAATATAAAGATCCGGATAAAACTATCCTGAAGGCAGCATTCCTGTTTGATTTTTTCCATACATATCATCATCAATTTGACACATTGATTGAAGAGATGGTCGGTAATGCATCCAATATAAATAATCAGAAGGTAAAAGTGCCTTTTGCCCGAAAGGCAATATCTGAACTGTGGGAAAAAGGATTTGACCATGGGGAAGCAGTCCATTTTTTGAGTATGTGTTTCCAGTTGAGACGGGCGTATTTTTTTATCAATAAAAATCTTGTGGGTGAAAGCCAGTGTATGACCAGATTCAGAGAGGTCCTGTGGAACAATGTATTTACAAGTGATCTGGCTTTTTATACTCAGGAATTATGGAATAAGATGGAAGACTTCTCAACCTTGATCATCGGTGAGACCGGCAGTGGAAAAGGAACAGCAGCAAATGCTATCGGAAGAAGCGGCTATATTCCATTCAATGAAAAAGAGATGTGTTTTGAAGAAAATTTCACCCGCTCATTTGTAGAGTTGAACATCTCCCAGTTCCCGAAAAACCTGATTGAATCTGAATTGTTCGGCCACCAGAAAGGAAGTTTCACTGGGGCAGTTGATGACCATAAAGGTGTTTTTGCCCGATGCAGTCCTTATGGTGCCATCTTCCTGGATGAAATTGGTGAAGTGAGTGTCCCCATTCAGATAAAACTGTTGAAAGTATTGGAGGAGAGAGCCTTCTCCCCGGTGGGATCGCGTAAGGTCCATCGATTTAAAGGGCGGATAATTACAGCCACCAACCGGAGTTTTGCCGAGTTAAAAAATCCTGCCATATTGAGAAAAGACCTCTATTACCGCCTCTGTTCAGATATTATTGTCGTTCCCCCTTTATGGCAGAGAATCAGGGAAAATCCAAAAGAGCTTGATCACCTCCTTGAAAACCGCGTCACCCATATGATCGGTTCAGTGAAAACTGAAACAATAGCCATGCTTCGCAGAACACTTAATGAAAAACTGGGACGCCACTATGTATGGCCAGGCAATGTCAGGGAACTGGAGCAGTATGTCAGACGGATTCTGCTGAATCGAAAGGGGAATGTTATCCATGAATTTGAGAACCTTGCCACGTCTGCACCTGACGCAGCATTGACAAGTCTGGCCGCTCCAATCAGCAGGGGGGAAATAAAGGCACAGGACCTGGTCAGAGCCTATTGTTATGAATTGTTTCAAAAGTTTAATGTTATCGGAGAAGTTGCCAGAAGAACCGGTCTGGATCGCCGGACAGTCAAGAAGTATTGTGACGAATGGGCTGAAAAGACAGATTGACGGGGATAAACAGGTGACCTGTTTTCAGAAAAATCGTTCTCAATGAAAGCGATGAATCAGAAACTGACTGGATTTCAGGTGTAACACACACCATCCCTGACACGTATGGACCTTGTGGCAAAAGATGCCATCTCTGGATTATGGGTTACAACAATTACCGTATGACCATCCTTATTCAAGGATTGCAGGAGTGACATAATCTCCTTTGCCGTACGGGTATCAAGGTTGCCGGTAGGTTCATCTGCAAGGATGACGGGCGGTTTATTTACGATGGCCCTTGCAATGGCCACTCTTTCCTGCTCTCCGCCGGATAACTGGTCTGGCAGCCGGTTGATCTTCTCTTTCAATCCCACCTTCTCTATCACTTCGAGTGCCATCTGATTTTTAATTTTCTTTTTCTGCCCTGTAACAGCCATTGGAAGTTTTACATTCTCTAAAACCGTCAGGTAGGGAATCAGTTGAAACGACTGAAAAATAAATCCGATATATTCGCTGCGAAAATCAGCCCGCTGTTCGGCGGTCAGGCCGTAGAGATCGAGTGAATCAATCATCACCTTTCCCCTGCTTGGATGATTAAGCGCCCCCATGACGGATAAGAGGGTACTTTTTCCTGAACCGGACTGCCCCATAATTGTGATAAACTCTTCATCATCAACATGGAAATTCATCTGTTTTATGGCTTCAATTTTTTTGCTGCCGCTTTGATACGTCTTTTTCAAGTCATGGACTTCAATCAAATGATTTACAGTGTTCATATCCTATTTATCCTTAAATGCTATAAATCCCTCAGAAAATGCTATAACGCCCTCAGGGCTTCACTGGGATCCATGCTGCTTGCCTTGAATGCAGGGTAGAGGCTTGCAAGAAGGCTCAAAGCCACAGCTGTTAAAACCGAAACAAATCCCAGGCTGGTGTTCATTCCGGAGAAAATACCATCTTTTATCACCAGGGGAATAATTGTCCAGGCAATCAGATTCCCCATACCAAATCCCACAATCCCCCCGATGATCCCCAGTAAAAGTGCTTCCAGCAGGATGATCTGCATAATATGACCACGCCTGAATCCAATAGCCCTGAAAATACCGATCTCCCTTGTTCTCTCATTTACCGATCCCATCATGGTCACCAGGACAAGCAGGGATCCGATAAGAACGACCAGGACGGAAACCCCCAGGCTGAAGGATTTGAACATATCTATGGACTGCATTTTGGACATGACGGCCTGTTTCATGGCTGTCACCCGGCCATTTGGAAACTTGGCCGCGATCTGTAGGGTCAGTTCTGATATGGGGCATCCCTGACACAAGGCGGATATCTCTACCATTGAAATTTTTCCTTCCTTTTCCAGCAGTGCCTGGGTGGTATGAAGATCAGCAATAATTGCATTGTCTTCTGAAGCACCGGTCTGTTTCAGAACTGTTGTGATTTTCAGGGGCTTGCCCGAAAGGATCAGTGTATCACCGGGTTTATACCTCAAAAGAGCGGCAGCCTTTGACCCCAGCATGACTTCATTATCTTTTGCAGGGTAGGCTCCCTCTGTTTTCTGCCACCAGGTTTTCAAAGCCAGCTCATCTTCAAAGCGGACCCCCATCATAAGGACTTTTTTATCTTTCACCTTTACCGGACCCAGCACCTTTGGTGCGACAATGGCTAAATTTTTAGCATTTTTAATGGTCCTGATCCACTTCAGATCCGCTTCATCAAATTCCTGAACCTTGTAATTAACACCCCCCACAGCAATCCCGCCATAGTTTAAAGAGAGGTTTTCACTTTTGGGGACCATGACAATATTGGCCCCGAACTGATTTAATCGTTCCTCAATATTCTGTGTCATGCTCTCTGTGATGGAAATCAGTGTCACCACAGTGGAAATTCCGATTACAAGGCCGAGTATCAGAAAAAGCATTTTTGCCTTTCGCCTTTTGATATTACCAAGGGAAATGTTACTGAGTTTCAAGTTCTTCCTCCTCCTGTTTCATTGTTGCCTGGTGCTGCCGATGATTCAACTGATTCAGAAGTGCTGCCGAAAGGTGATATTGATCGAAAACAGATTCTATCTTCCCGGTATTAACAATCCGCCGGTCAAAGGTCACAACAAGCCGTGTATGATGCTTACTGCTGAGCAGGCCCTTTACGCCCTCGATGGAATTCACACTGCTGAGGACTTCCCGGGGCCATAAGGTTCCTGTTTCAAGATTAAAAATTGCATCATCAAGATGCCGGGTGACAACAAATGAAACAGCCTGGGGAACCGTAACCATACTCAGGCCCAGGACAATCACAAATGCGACAACTGTTGCTATTGTGCCAAATCCAAGGCCTCTTTTTCTTATTCCAAGAACCTTTTCCCGTTTTTTCCTATATTTTTCAGGATCGTATGACATACAGATTTTCCTATACTTCCGGGTTTTTTGTTTCTCTTTTTCAATTGGACATACCTGCGGTCAATGCCTACTTGAATTTACAATACCATGAGTTCGCATTGATATCTTCCATTGAGATCACAAGGTTCTCTCCTTCTACAACCCGTTTCAGCGGTGCAGGATTACATCCTCCTTTTGCCTGGTTGATTCTGTCAGTTGCAAACCGTCGGCCGCAGTTGGTACAGACCATTAAATCACCATCCTGAACATATCCCTTTCCTGATCGGTAACAGACATCACAAGAATCGACAGCTGCCCGGATTACGCCATCACCACTCTGCACCAGGAAAAAATCAACGATCTGTCCATTATCAGCCTTTGTTTTAAAATAGTGGGCTTTACCGTCACTCACATCCTTGGCAGGTATATAGACGTTCCCGTTCCTCGGTTTTAAGGTTTTGAATTTTCCACCAAACAGGGCATGTGAATGGGTGCCGGCAAAAAGTATAAAAAGAAGGAGAACCCCTGTAAATAATTTCCAGTTTAATTTCATCATCATAACTCCTTTATCAAGATTAAAGATCTTTGGCCGGCCGGGCTGATTTCAGTAATGTACAGCAGGTCTTGCCTGGGGGGAGAATCGAGTCCGGACGCTTCTGTTCCGGTATGCCTGAAGATCTGCTGTTGCTGCAGCAGCTTCCGCCGCCTGATGTAAATCCGGTGCGCCTGGATTCAAGGTAGGCAAATGACTCTTTTTCCAGGATAGGATTCACATATTCAACCGTTCCCTGGTAACCGACTTCAGCCAGTTTTTCAGAAATTTTTTCTTTTGTTAAGGGAGCCACAAAATCAACAGCAATTAATTTTCTGAACAGATTGGCTCCCATTCCAGAGTATCCATCCAGAGAAGTCAATCCTGCGCTTATTGATGAAAAACATCCTCCGCAGGAGAGGGAATCAATTTTTATAACAGCCCGGTTTATCTGTAAAGTTTCAGATTTTTGTGCAGTGCTCACGCCTGCCATGAGAACAAATGATAATCCGATAAGTCCTAAAATCATATACATTGATATTTTCACACTCTCCTCCAAATCGGGTTTAAATTAGTCTTAACTTTTTACGCTTTCCCTATTTAATTTCAAGTTTAATTTCAAGAGGCGTGCCACAATTTTTTAAAAACAGGCTTTAAACGGTAAGTGTTTGAAAAAACTGTTTTATTTTTCAGGAGTGATGTCTTGGTGACAGGTGGATAAAATCAAAGTTTGAGAATATTCAACAGGTGGTGCAGAATATTCTACAGATAGAAAATGTGAAAGCTTCTTTAATCAGACCAGATGGTATTTTTCCAATCGATACAGAAGGACGTGCCTCGGAATCTTTAAAAGCCTTGCAGCCTCAGACTGGTTTTGACCTGATTTTTCAAGCGCCTTTACAATATAAGACTTTTCAATCTCCTCCAGGGCAATGCCTTCATCGGGAATAACGGGTTCAATAGAGCTTGATAGAGGTTCGTTCACAAGTAATTTCAGGTCATCGGATTCAATCAGACTTTTTTTGCGCAAGATGATGCAGCGTTCAACAATATTCTGCATTTCCCTGATATTTCCGGGCCATGGATAGGATTTCATCAGGTTAATGGCGGTTTTTGAAAATTCAACATCCTGAGGAGCATCAAATTTTTTTAAGAAATGTTTAACCAGGGCGGGTATATCCTCTGTTCTTTCCCTTAGTGGTGGTATGAACAGCGGTATGACACTTAACCTGTAATATAAGTCCTTTCTGAACTGGCCGGCACTGGTTTTTTCCTCGAGATCAAGGTTGGTGGCCGCAATAATCCTGATATCTACATTTTTAACTGTTTCAGATCCAACAGGTTGAACCTGTTTTTCCTGAATGGCCCGTAACAGTTTTACCTGAATATCTACAGCAAGCTCTCCGATTTCATCCAGAAACAGAGTCCCGCCGGATGCAGTCTGAAAATGTCCTTTCCTGGTCTTGATGGCTCCTGTAAATGCACCCTTTACATGCCCGAAAAGCTCACTCTCTACTAATCCTGAAGGAATGGCAGCACAATTGACCGTCACCATTGGTCCACTGCTTCTCGGACTGTTCTGGTGAATCAATCTTGCCAGGACCTCTTTTCCGGTTCCGGATTCCCCTGTTATCAAAATAGTGGCATCACTGTTTGCAGCCCGTGAGGCGGTTTCCAAAAGCTGTTTCATCACTGAACTTGCTGAGACAATTCCTTTGGTACCGGTAAGCCGACTGATCTCTTTTGCCAGTAATTTTGTCCTGGATCTCAGTCTTTTGAGTTCCAGTGCTTTCTGACAGGAAAGACTTAAGGTGTCACGGTCAAAGGGTTTGGTAATAAAATTAAATGCCCCGTTATGCATGGCCTGGACAGCCATCTCTATGGAACCAAATGCAGTCATGACAATGACCGGAATATCCGGGGATGACTTCTTTATGGTTTTCAGAATATCCAGTCCGTTCATATCCCCCAGTTTAACATCGGTCACCACAAGATCCGGGGCATTTTTTCTGAATAACTCCAGGCCTTCCTTTCCAGATGCCGCAGTTACCACGTCAAATCCGTTCTTGGTCAGATTATATTCTGTAACCCGCCGCAGGCTGGCATCATCATCAATGAGTAGAATCCAGTTAGACATGTTCATATCCGTCTGTTCTGTTGAAACGCTGTTTCCGGAAGTCTAATGGCAAAGCCGGCACCTCCCAGACTGGATGTTGTCAGGTCAATGCTTCCACCCAGGCTCTCAATGCTTGTTTTTGCAATGGAAAGCCCGAGTCCTGTTCCATCCTCTTTATGCGTTACAAATGAGTGAAATATTTTTTCAGCCACCTTATCGTCAATACCGGGACCGTCATCCAGTACCTGTATCAAACACCCGTCATCTTTTTCTTTTATATTTACTACAATATTTCCATTCTTGTCTACAGCATCCACAGCATTGATTAAAACATTCATGATTACCTGGATCATTGTCGGTTCATCTGCAGAACAGGTTTTGCCGGGCAGGGTTGAATGAACTGTCAAGGATATTAATTTTTCATTTATATGTGTTTCCAGCAGTGAAACCACATGATTAATAATTTTTTCTATGGGTTCCTGCCTGCCTGAATGCTGATACTGCCTTCCGCGACAATATTTGAGGACATCTTCAACCGAGTGATTCAACCTGGAAATTTCAGAGCGCATAATCTCTATAAACTCATGTTTTGGATGTGATTTTGGAACTTCATCCGAAAGTATCTCAGCAGCTCCTTTAATGGCGGCAAGGGGGTTTTTTATTTCATGGGCAAGTGATGCGGATACATGCCCCAGCATGGAAAGCTTCTGGCTGTCACTTAAATGTTTTTCCGCCTTTACCAGTTGTGATGCCTGGTCATGAAGTCGTTTATATGAAACAGTCAGTTTTTCCGACAGGAGTCTGTATTTCTCTCTCAGACGATTCTCCCGGCTGGAAATAAGTCCAATCACAACTCCTGCCGCAAGGTAAAACAACATCTCGGAAAATTCACTGTAATATGCTTCCGGTCCCTGCGCCCAGAATGCAAGCAGGTGGGGAACAAAGGAAAAACAGGATAACACAGCAAGAACAACTCCTCCCCGGACACCGTATAATATGGCACCGATGGTAATGGGAAAATAACTTAACCGCCTGTAAGTATCATGATAGAAAATCATATATCCCGGTGTCACCGAATGAAGAATACCAATGGTGACAACAGATAAAATCAAAATCAAAAAAAGAGTGATTTTCATATTGGGTTTCATAAAAGATCCAGGGGGGTGGTTATGCTCTGCTTTTTTTCATCAACATGATGTACATCTGTGTTGTCTTCATGTCTGGATGTCCCATCACAACCCTGTACTGATCCGGAATAAAAAAAGTGGGCACACTCCCGGGGTCGGATGATTTACCATTTACAGATGGCTATGGCTTTAGAGTGTGTCCTTTCCTGTAAAATAGGTTCAATACAGTGAGCAGTGTATTGAACCTATTTTATATCCTGATTGTCTATTTAACAGTAACCACCGGGCAGGGTGCATTCAGGATGACATGCCGTGCAGTGGAACCAAATATTAATTTCCCGAGATTTGATTTTTTTCTAATTCCGATAATGATTTCATCAATATTATTCTCTATGGCAAATTCGACCAGCTCTTCGCCGGGAGATTGAAAACTTACGGATGCCGTTGATGTACAAGGGATACCATCTGCCTTGAAATGTTTTATTACTTTTTTCAGTTTTCGTTCAGCTTTTTCAATGTTTTCTTTTTCCAGTTTGGAACTTTGCTTCAATGCATTTACAATACAGATCTCAGCCTTAAATGCCTCTGCATGTTTATGAGCTAAATCCAAAACATTTTCGGAGACCCTTGAACCGTCATAAGCCACTAAAATTTTCATTTTTTTCAATCTCCAGTACGGATGTTAGATGATTCAGTAAATTAATTCCTGTTAACAGACCAACATAAGATAATTACAGGTAAATATAGAGTGAAACAGGGCGATTGTCAACACTTGCCAATCTGTCTCTGGATATTTGTTATAAGGTTCAAATCTCAAATAATTTCTTCGACCCATTACGATGCAGGTTGTCTTATCCAACCTCGTGTCTGAATAATTTTTTTCATACTGCAAGTTCTGCTCCCAGTTTTTTTGCGTCTGCCAGTGCGGCCTTGTTTTTTTTCATGTCACCTTTTTCCAGAGCACTGCCATAAACGATCCCAGTGATCTCAGCGCCCACATATCTGAAAGAATCCTGAAAACTTCTAATGGCATTTACGGCGCCCGAAGCGTAAGGGTCATCATCACCATAAGAAATGAGAATGCCAATTTTTTTGCTGAACGGGTTGTCTCCATATTTGGATAAAGCAAAGCACCGATCCAGCCAGAGTTTTGTCTGAGTGGACATATTAAACCAGTGCACTGGTGTAGCAATCAACCAGGAGTCAGCCTCAATCAGCTTGGGAAAGATCTCCTGCATATCATCTTTTATAACGCAACCTTTACTATCTGGCTTTTGACAGTTCCAACAAGCCTGGCAGGCTTTTATGTCCATCCCCTGTATGAAAAGTGATTCTACCGCTGCTCCAGCAGATTCCGCACCGGCAGCTGTCTCTTCTGCCAGAATGGCACTGTTCCCTTTTTTGCGCGGACTTCCCAAAAGAACAAGCACTTTATGCTGATTTTTATGATGTGACATTAATTATCTCCTCATGGTTTTTTATTGTTCAAAATTAAACGACTCAACCTATTTCCCACTCTTCCATTATCCCGTCTGCAATCCCGGGTCAGTATCAGCTGTTTCTGATGCTGTAAACATTCCTGCTCCTGCCGTCTATGGCTTATGATTATGATACCGGGCTTTCCAGGTAGCGCCATAAGTCAATATAGCATTCAGAGGCATCAGAGAATCCCTGGTCATAAAGAGCATATAATTTCTTCTTATCACGCTCTGTACGTCCCACTGCCCTGGATCGTCCCGGCCGGATGACAAACACCTTATCTTGCTTTTCAAGCAGATCTATGGCATCCAGTGTTTCATTGTAAAGGGCATACCGCTGTTCAAACTGTTTGCAGAAATCAGGATATTGATGATACCGTAGATGCACAAGCCGTGTCAGAAATGAGTATTTTTTCCGATAACCCCTGGGCTGTGTAAGAATAATAACATTTTTCGTGTTACCGTCTTTCATACTCTTCACAACAGGGATCGGATCCGAAATTCCTCCGTCCATCAACACCCTGCCTTTATAGTGCACGGGCCTGGCAGCAAAGGGAAGGCTGGCTGAGGCCCTGAGAACGGTCAGGTAATCTGTTCCCAGCTCTCTTTTTTCATAATAGGCTGCCTCTCCTGTTCCACAGTCGGTCACTGTGGTGATGCATACCTGCCCGCTCTCAAGAAATGTCTGTATATCGAACGGAACCAGGCAGTTGGGGATGGTATCAAAAATAAAATCCATCCCGAACAGTTCACCTTTAAGAAAGAGACGGCGATAACTGAGAAACCGATAATCCTTCACATAGTGAATATTGACAATTTTATTTCTTTCCGGCTGGCGGGAGACATAGTTAGCAGCATTGCAGGCTCCCATTGAAACCCCGATCACATAGGGAAAATACAAGCCTTTAGACATGAACAGGCGGAGCACCCCGGCCGTATACACACCCCGCATTCCTCCGCCTTCAAGGATGAGTCCGGTCTGCTTTAAATGATTCATATTCTGATTCAGATCCTCTTCATCAAATTCCTGAACTTTGTAATGAACGCCCTCCTCATCAGTATGCAGCCTGCAGGTTCAAATCCACCTGTAATGACAACTCTCCCGGATTCCCATCAAAAATGAGAGGCTCAGTTTTCTCAGCAGGGTAATCCGGTGCTGCAGATTCAATACCATACAATCCATTGCACGCATTTTCAAAAACTTGAATAATCGTTTTAACCTCACTCTATTTTCAGGTTATCCAGTTGATCATTTTTCTCAGCACAGGAGTTTTAAGGTGTATGGCACTTTCCGGGCATATTTCCTGGCAGCAGAAGCAATTGATACAGTGATCATAATTGTATTCCGGTGTCAGTGATCTGTCATCCCCCTTAAAAAAAACAGCCTTTGGTATGGCAGGACATATATTAATGCATTCGGCACACCGGACACATTTTTCTGAGTCAATGCAGGGTCTTGCTACAAGTCTATGATTCAAGAAATTTGAAAGCATGCCTTTTTTAAATGATTTTAGTGGTCTCCGGTTAATATCAAAATTACTGCTGTAAAAGGTATCAAATGCATCTCCAAGCAGCTGTATATCTTCTTTACGATATGTCCCCATACCTGCCTGTCTGCCATATTTTGTTGTTGGAACATATTCGGGATTTAAATTGACCAGGCGGCATACAGTGGCATCCAGGGCAACCGGATCAGAGGAAAAAAGAAGGATATTCATTTTCTTGGGTTTTCCTCCCCTGGGTCCATTCCCCTCCATACCATAAATACCATCCATGATATACAGTCTCGGGCTGACAAACCGGTTTAAATCAACAAGCATTTTTGCAAAATCAGTTGCATCGGGCAGCCTTAAATGAAACTCACCTTTAAGTACGCCAGGGATACAGCCAAACTGATTTTTAATGGCACCGGTAAATCTCTCCAGCCCATGGCTTTTCAATTTCGGAAGACTGATCACACCATCGTTGTCAATGACACCTTTTGCAATGGTGAATTTCCTGTTCTGGAGCCCTTTATCAAAGAACACATCTTTTCCGGTTTGAAAATCAGCTGATGAAATGTTCAAATCATCTGCCACTTCAGCTAAACCAGCCTTCCTGGCAGCCTTTGACGTTTTTCCAATGGCAGGAGAATCACCATATGAGACAGTTACCCCGGTTTTAATTAATATCTCTGCCACTGCCTTGAAAACTGACGGATGTGTGGTCACCGCTTTTTCAGGCGATTCACCCACAAGGAGATTGGGCTTCAGTAAAATTTTTTCACCTGCCTGAACAAACTGGGATATACCCTTTAAAAGAGAAATACCTTTTTCAACCGCTTTTTTTACACTCTGGTATTCATATGATTCACATCTGACAAGAACTACGGTTGACTTCATCTGTTTTTTAACTCCGCATATATTTATTTTTCGTCCAGATTTAATATGTAATTTTTCCTTGATATCAGATTCTGATCACTTAGGAAAAGAATTTTTTACCAGGGGGCGTTTTCTGACGCTGTTTTTCTTATACAGAGAGTATGATTGTCTGGTGATCAACAACATTATCCATATTCATTCTGTTTGTTCTGCTGTATAAATCATAGAATTGTGAATAAAAAATTACCATTGATTTACCAGATAAAACTTTTCATAATAAAGGGGTTGGCCCGGTGTTGACCGGGTATTGATAAGAAAAAGAACAATTCCCTTCCAGGCGACAGGATCTCAAGCAAGATGCGGGAATTAAAATTCCAGAACAGGATTTTCTATTGTGCGTTTAACCGTGACAGCAGATAAGAAAACATAAAAAGGCCTTTATAAATGTTAAACAACAGTTTCATTCATATTCCTTCAATTGGACAGATTACAGAAGAAAAAATCTGGAAAAACGGTATCAGAACCACAGATGAATTTCTTTATTCTGAAGCTGATTTCCTGCCGCCCAAAACCAGAGAAAAAATAAAAAACTATATCAGCCGCTTTCATCCTGAAGATCCTCATCATTATTACGACAACCTTCCATCAAAAAAACAGTGGAGGATTTTTAAGCGGTTTCAGAATACAACCGCTTATATTGATATAGAAACAACGGGTCTTGATAACTACCGGGATAAAATCACCACCATTGCGCTGTACGACGGTGAAAACATAAAACATTATGTGAATGGCATCAATCTCGATGATTTCAAAAAGGATATTTTTGATTATAAAGTCATTGTCACTTACAATGGCAAGAGCTTTGATGTCCCTTTTATTGAAAGTTTTTTTAATATAGAGATCCCCCATTGTCATCTGGATTTAAGGTATATTTTAAAAGATCTGGGATATTCTGGTGGATTGAAATCCTGTGAAAAGCAACTGGGTGTTAATAGAGATGATGACCTGGACGGCATGGATGGTTTTATGGCGGTTTTAATATGGAATCATTATAGCCGCAGGAATGACAAAAAAGCTCTGGAAACCTTACTCGCCTATAATGTAGAGGATGTTCTCAACCTGGAATATTTAATGATCACCGCATATAATATGAAGATTAAAGATATTCCCCTGGAACTGGATGAGTTGGAGATCCCGTCCAAAAAGGAGAATCCCTTTGAAATCGATGAATCAATTGTTAATATGTACAGGCGGTTTTCATATTATGAATAAATGGCAAATTATGAAAAAGGTCATCATTGATACATCCTCTGCTATTCTGCTTTTCAAATCAGGCATCATTACTGATTTTTTTTCAGCATACCATGTGGTTGTGACACAATCAGTTCAAGATGAAATACTGCAGGATGGATACACGGGTTCAAGTGAATTTTTACACTATTTCAAAAATAAAGGTATCAATTTGACAATCCGTAATTTTTCAATCCACGCAGTAAACCTGCCACTGCTTTACCTTTAATCACTTTTTCTCCATTCTGATTTTCGATCCAGCTTTTAATGACCACTTCTTCACTCTCCTCATCAATATCCACAATCTCAAACCAGGCACACAGGGTGTCACCGATAAAAACCGGACGCAGAAATTCCAGAGTCTGTGATTTATATATGGCACCGATACCGGGAATATGCATTCCCACCAGAGTTGAAAACAGTGATGCTGACAGCATACCATGGGCAATTCTTTGTCTGAAAAATGTCTGCTCAGCAAAGGATCCATCAGTGTGGAGAGGGTTCTTGTCACCTGTAATTGAAATGAAGTGAGATATATCTTCTTCAGTAATTATTTTGGTTAAAGATGCTTTCTGTCCTATTTTGAGATCGTTGAAAGTTGTCAATTTGTAATTCATTCGTTTATACCTGTGGTTGTGTAACAGAGATTTTTTTAGTCAAAAACAGTCAAAAGATACCATCAGAATTTTTTATCTTTTTTTCAGATTCAGGGTATACAAACCAATATGCAAAAGCAATACATAATCTCTGGACATCTGCATGGTTTTTTCGGGGTATAGTGAAAACGTGGTTAATCTATCATATCCGCCTGTATAATCTAAAAAAAGCTTAAAGTATTATCTTTAAATATATTAGAGAATCATGGTTTTCTGCACTTTGTTGAGAATTTTTTGCTCTGCTGTGAAAGTATTGATCTTTGATATATCGACTGATATATAAAAGTCTGTTAAGATGGTATAATCATAACATATTGATGAATGCGATATATGCATTTTGTATTTAAAAACAGTTTTAAACTGAAATGTTTTTACATGAATAAGGGATTGGTAAGTAACATTCAAAGATTCTCACTGGATGACGGGCCGGGAATCAGAACAACGGTTTTTTTTAAAGGCTGCAGCTTACGCTGCGCATGGTGTCATAATCCGGAGTGTTTTGACACCTCCCCTGTTCTGCAGTTTTTTTCAACCTGCTGCAGATCCTGTGGCAAATGTGCGGCATCCTGCCCGAATCAGGCTCATCATGTGGCGAGTGATATCCATGTGTTTAATCGAGATGTCTGTGCCGCATGTGGTAAGTGTGTTTCAGTCTGTCGGAAAGGGGCACTGAAACTTGTGGGTCAGGCATATCATCCAGTGGATTTATTTAAAGAGATAATAAAGGACAGGCATTATTTCAGGACGTCCGGGGGCGGTGTAACGTTTTCCGGGGGAGAACCCGCCTTAATGTTTGACAACATCATTGAAGTAGCCAGGCTTTGCAAAACAGAAGGAATTCATACAGCAATAGATACGGCCGGGAATGTGCCTTTTCAAAATTACGAAAGCCTGCTGCCTTATATTTCTCTTTTCCTCTATGATATAAAATGCATTGATGACAGCGTACACAAGCGCTGGACAAAAGCCGGCAATCGCCTCATCCTGGATAATATCCGGATTCTTGACCGGGAAAAAGTCCAATATATCATTCGTGTCCCTGTTATTAATTTATTCAATGCTAATTTTAAAGAGCAAGAGAGTATTGCACAATTTTTAGCCTCGCTGTCTAATCCCGGCCTGATTCAGTTACTGCCCTATCATGGCTATGGTGCCGGCAAATATGAGGCAACAGGACTGGCTAACGAGACCAAAGACTATTCTCCACCGACCAGAGAATTTATGGAAAAAATTTTACAAAACTATCTTCGGCTGGGTCTCAATGCAGAAATATCATAAATGATTTTTCGGTTTATACCATAAACCCAGGGGAATGCTGCTTCTATATTGAAGTTTCAGGGAAAGGAAAAAAAATGAAAACAGAAACAGTTGAATTGAGTGAGCGTGTCAGATTGATCCTTGATCACCGCCATGATTATTATGACAGAACTCAAATTCCGACAAGACGGCCGCACTACATCAACTCTTTTAATCAGTTTGAGAAAGAAGAAAAAAGCATTCAGATTGCCATGGGATTCAAATCTTTCCTGGCCCAAAAGAAAATTCTGATCTGTGAACATGATATCCTGGCCGGATTTGCCTATCGTTACACCTATAAACCTTCCTCTCCATTTATTCTTCCTGATGACTATGATCCACTGTACAGACCGCCGGCAGGTATAGATACATTTGAAGAGGCTGAAGCGGGAATTGTTGCCAACGGGTTCAAAGATGATTCTAAAGAAGCTGCAGAGATGCGTACATTTGCCCAGTGTGTCGCAAAATGGCTCTATAAGCACTGGGAATCAGGGCATATTATACCTGACTTTGAAAAACTGATTAATCAGGGCTATGGTGCCCTGATTGAAAAGACCGGCCAGAAGCTGGGTTCTGCAGATAAAAACCAGAAATCATCTCTTCGTTCAATGCTTATCTGTGAAGAAGCTGCGGCTGAATATATTATACGGTATGCCGATTATGCAGCCGACCTGGCAGGGGAGACAAAGAACCGGGACTACAGGTCTCATCTGATTAAAATGGAAGATTCTCTGCGGCATATTGCATATGGTCCCGCCAGAACGTTCTTTGAGGCTGTCCAGTTAATCTGGCTGACACACGAGATGCTTTATGCGGAGAATTTTCCCGGTTCACTATCCTTTGGCCGTCTGGACCAGTATTTATATCCTTTCTTTAAAAGGGATCTGGAAAAGGGTGTGCTTATAAAGCAGGAGGCTGTGGATATAATTGATGCCCTCTGGATCAAGTTCGGCATCACACTTCATGCCTACCAGAACATTACCATTGGCGGTCTTAATGAAAAAGGGGAATATGCCTCCAGCGAGTTGACGATCATGATGCTGCAGGCCTGCCGGAAGACGCTGTTTGATCAGCCGTTAATCTGCCTTCGCTATCACAAGTCCATGCCTGACGATGTCTGGGAAGAATCCGTGGCTCTTTTGAAAACAGGAATCGGACTGCCTGCTCTCTTTATTGATGATTTTTGCATTGAGGCGAAAATGCGTATGGGACACAGCAGGAAAGATGCCGCAAACTATGGTCTTATCGGCTGTGTTGAAATGTCCTGCCCTGGTAAGGAATACGCTAAAACCGAGGCCCTCCGCGTCAATCTTGGAAAGATCCTGGAAATCATGTTTTTTAACGGAAAAAGTAACTGTACTGACTCCGGAGCCATTATCGGCAACGCTTCTGTACCCAGTATGGCCCTGAGCAGCAAAAATCAGGAAAACTATATCTTCCCTCTGTTCAGCGGATATCACCTGGATGAAATTAACAGTTTTGAAGCGCTCATGAGCTGGTATAAAGAGGAGTTAAAATCGCAGCTTACCTTTTCCATGGAATCAATCAACAAACTGGATTGTGCGCTTCCAAAGTGTTATCCGACCCCTTTTCTCTCTGCTTTAATAGACGGATGTATTCAAAAAGGCAAAGATGTAACTGCAGGCGGTGCAATCTACAACAATACAGCTGTTAATCTATGTGGTCTGCCTAATGTGGTTGACTCTTTAGCTGCTATCCGTCAGCTGGTCTATGAGGAAGAACGCTACACACTGCATGATTTTAAAGATGCCATGAAAGCAAACTATGAAGGGTATGAAGATTTTCTTGATGCCATACAGCATGATTGTCCCAAGTTCGGCAATGATATTGATGAGGTGGATCAAATTATGGCAGAGCTTGTCGCCACTGCCGACAGCGTTGTGAGCGTTTTTAAAAATCCACGGGGCGGTCACTGGCAGATGGGTTTATATTCCGTAGAAGACCATGTGAAAATGGGCATCAACACCGGTGCACTTCCTGATGGGAAACTGTGCGGCGAAGCCATGGCCAGTGCAGTTTCTCCAGTGCAGGGCAAGGATGTGAACGGACCGACTGCTGCAATCAACTCCCTTTTAAAAACAGATCTTAGTGTGGCCACCAACGGTATGGTTCTGGATATTAAATTCAGTCCGTCCTTCTTTGACAAGAAATCACATGAGCACGCGCTGAGAATGCTGGTTCATGCATATGCAGAACAGGGCGGCGGAGAGATCCAGTTTAACGTAGTTGACCGGGATACTCTGCTTGATGCTCAGCAAAATCCGGAAAGGCATAAAAACCTTGTTGTACGGGTTTCGGGTTTTAGCGCATATTTCACAAGTCTTGTTAAGGAGACCCAGGATGAAATAATTAAGCGGAGAGAACATACGGGTATCTGATGCCAGACCGATACTTTCTGGGCTGTAAATTAAAATACGGGTTTTCCGGGTTTAAAATGAAAAGGTGAACCTGTGAATACAAATTACCGCTTTCAAATTTTTGATATACCGGCGAGAGCCGGAATAAGAAACCACGCCTGTCAATCAGAAGCCTGAAGCAAACATGATAGACACAAGTATCACTATTTGAAATAACCGGAAAATGATGAATATCTGAACAGAAAATTTTAAATACCATTGATTGTGGTCAGATTTTTAATTGTTTTGTCTTTTTTAAATGATCAGTGAAAATGATTTTCTAACTCACAGGAAAACGGATTAAAAAACAGGTACCTTTATCTTTTTTCATCTCGATGGTACCTTCCAGTTGTTCAGTGACCAGCAAGTATACAATTTTCAATCCCATGGTGCTGGTTTCTGATGGTATGATATCATTGGATAAGCCGATGCCATTGTCATGGACTGCTAATTCGATCTCATCTGAAGTGATATAGCGGGCAGAGATCAGAATCTGTCCTGAATCATCATTAAATGCATATTTCAATGCATTTGTAAGCAGCTCATTCAACAGCAGACCACAGGGGATTGCCTGATCAAGTTTGAGATAAATATTTTCTATTTCCACAATCAGATGAGCCTGATAATTATCCATTTCCATTATATTGATTAAATTACTGCCTAATTGTTTTACATATTTTTCAAAATCTATTTCAGCCAGATTTTTTGTAGAATAGAGAAGATTGTGTACCAGGGCCATGGCCATGACCCGGCTCTTTGCATCATCTATCTCTCTATTTATGCGGGAGTCACGGCATTGATTCCGCTGAAGGTCCAGCAGACTGGTTATAATATTAAGATTGTTCTTAATCCGGTGATGGGTTTCACGCAGGAGAATCTCTTTCTCTTTTAACGACTTGGCAATCTGATCCTCTGCCTGCTTCCGTTCAGTGATGTCTGTACACACACCAATCCATTTATACGGGAGATTATCCTCATTAATTAAAGGCAGTGCCTGATCACTCCAATATCTCCATCTGCCGGATTTATCTTTTAATCTATAGGAATATTTAATCGGCTCTGTCGATGTCCGGTGAAACTCAACTGCATTTTCAAGCTGCTTCACATCATCCGGGTGTATTAGATTCAGCCACGCATTTATATCTCTTGAAATTTCACCATTTGTGTACCCGAGTATTCCATCTATATCTCCAAACCACACTAAGGAATCACTTTTAACCTCCCATTCATATATCAGATCATATGAAACCTCTCCTGCCAGCTTAAAACGATTTTCACTCTCTTTAAGCTCCCGCTGTTCCCGATATAAATTTTTTTCCAGTATCTGTGAGTTGAGCTGAATCAATCCGTTCACGAAAAAAATGCTCAGAATCATTAATGAAAGAAGAGCAATTCCGTGAAATCCTCCTGTTGCCATATAATTTTCAATGGTATTTTCCGGTAAAAGGAAAAAGAAACCTCTAAAAGTCAAAAGGCATGTCATCAGTAGAAGCGTCACAAAGAGCATTTTGTTCAATCTGACTAAATCAGGCCGGATTTCTTTGACAAGAACCCGTGCGCTGAAGAAAAAATAGAGGGCGGCTACAAATGAAATAAGCGTGATGCGAAAATTTACATCAGGTACAACATAGGTGAAGTAGGGAATAATAAAACAAGATAAGACAAGTACGATTGCTGTATGCAGGTAAGGTTTTTGTCTTTTTTTTGCAAAAGACTTGAACCCGATGAAAAATATGGCAAGAGCTGTATAAATTAAAGCGTTTGCCGTGACTATGGTTGTGAAACTGGAAAAAAACTGTCTAAATCCTATCAAAATAAATGCCAAACTGATGAGAATGGTTCCAAAGGTCCACAAGCCAAATCCAGGATAGGTTTTGGTGGTGGCAGAATAGGATATCATACAGAGAGTTAAAGCAAAAACAGTAACTCCCATGACAAAAGAGAGAGTGCGGATATCAAGAAATATAGCCATAAAATTATAGTGTTATAAAATTCATATTCAGAAATTAACTATCACTTGTCCCGTCATTTTGAACAGAGGTCTGTTTTTGGAAACGGTCTCTATAATTCAATCTCAAAAAACAAAAAACAGGGGGAAAATGGGAATTATATCCCGTAAATGACGGTATCAAAGCTCACAGGCAAAGTCAAGAAATGGGCAGCAGTCCAGATAGTTACCATTTCACTGCTGAACAGGTAGAAATATTTGGTTACGCTTTCATACTCAGATTTTTTGCACACTGAGATTGAGATTTCAGCAGCATCTTCTGGATGATAGCCATAAACCCCGCATGAAATTGCTGGAAATGCAATGGATTCACTCTTATGGGAAACTGCAGGATCCAAACTGTTCTGATAGGCTGAAGCAAGCCGTTTTTCATGGTATGGTCAAAAATAATCAGCCTTTTGTATCGATTTGTCATGTCTGTAATCCCAGGGTGCAACAGGATTGTCATAAGCCCATAATCCCCGTTTATTTCTCCGTGCTTTCTGCTCGAGTTTGAGCCAGTCATTACAGAAAGATTCCTTGCAGTATTTTTGATATACCCAGGCATAACCTGCTTTGACAAGCTCTTCATTCAGGCATTCTCCATTTACATAAACCATCCCCACTATTCTATCATAACGGTCAATATCTACTGGTATAACCCTGGCAGTTCTATTAAATACAATATCAGATGTGAATTGTTTTGCTTTCTGCCAGAAGTCCTGTCTTTTTTCAGGAGTGGCTATACCATACAGCCTGACATTATACTGCTTGCTGTTTTGATAAACAGTTATTGAATCACCATCCGTAAGCCTGACGACTACTCCCTGTAGGGGAGAGTGAGCATGTGCAATACTGGAAAGTAAAATAAGAGTGATCATATAAAAAATGTAATTAGGCTTTTTACGGACATGCCGCCGCAGTTCAACCACAGTAAACTCTCC
>CAZWSL010000035.1:0-36751 GCA_964636495.1 uncultured Desulfobacula sp.
AACAGATTCCCTGTTTATTTCTCAGTTCCAGTAAGTTATAATATTAGTTTTAGTAAGTTACAATATTAACTGATAATTTAAAAGAATGAATTTCAAAAATCTTGAGATGAAAGTAGATTTGTGATAAATTTTGTGAATATTCATTTCGATACAGGTACAGACAAATTGGAACACTTATCAACAGAGCTGATAATGTTTTTAATGCCTGAGCAAAATATAAGCACACCATCAGGCAGCAGACAGGTTGTTTACCCTGGAAACGCCATCTGTTAATTAAAAAAATGATTCTAACCCGGCAACAGTTGAAACAGATCTTTTTTTAATCTGTTTTTAAACTGCCACTTTAGTAGCAGAGATCACGAGACAAATTGAAACTTCAACAGTACAATTAAAGGAGCTGCTATGGACATCATTCAACATCAAATTCTTGTCATGGCCAAATCCGGACAAAAAAAAGCCATTAAAAAGATCTCTGAAGATATTGCAGATATCACCATTTTTGAAGCAGATTCAGAAAACAGAGCCTTTGAGCTGATCTGCAGTAATATTTTCATGCTGGCTATAGTTGACCCTTCAGCGCAGTTTGATATTTACAAAATCGGAACCATGCTTTTAAGCCACAGAAAAACCCATAAAACACCTCTGCTTATCATAACCCAAACAATAAAACCTGAAAATTTTTTATCTGATTTCCAGGATCTGCACATCGATTACATCCAAAAGCCCTTTAATGAACAACTGCTTCTTGCAAAAATAAAAATATTTATGAAACTCTTTGAACATAAAAAAGCAGTGGAACAAAGTTTAGATGAATTAAACAATCTTTACAAAAATATTTTCTCTCAACATGAACTATACATGAAAGAGGAAGAGTCCAAAAGAGAACTCACAAATATTTCATCCATAGCAGTAAACCAGATGCAGCAACCTATGCAGAATATTCAGGGCAATATTTATCAACTGCTGCATACAGAAGGTCTTTCACGTAAAAACAGATCAAATATTGTATCCATAAAAACAGCTGCTGAACATTTAATGACAATCTCCAAGAAACTTGGCGCCATTCCTCTTAAAAGAGAACAGATTCTTACCAAAATTGCTTTAGATCTGAATTCCAATAAAAAATATCAAATCCTGTATGCTGAGAATCATGATGAAGATTATCAAATTTTCAAGCACACTATCATTAATACCGTAAAATGCAGATTAATTCAGGCAAAAAATATTAGAGAGAGCATGGAGTGCATTGCAGACAGTAAATATGACTTGATTTTTATCACCCACTCATTTTCCGACGGGTCAGGGCTGGAACTGATATCGCGTCTGAACAGGCTCTGCCTTGATATCCCCCTGATTTTTATTGTCAAAAAAAAGAGCCTCCATCTGGGAACAGCATCGATTGCAAAAGGTGCAACTGCTTTTCTTGCAAAAGAAGATATATCCCGGAAAACCCTTTTTTCCACTATTGAATACTCATTAAAAAAAGTAAGACTCACAGCTGATATGGAAGAGGCAAAAAATCGAATTATTCTGATCTCAAACAAGGATAATCTCACCAGGCTTTATAACCGAAAATATTTTGAACAGCAAATAAAATCTGAAACTTCAAGAGCAAAAAGACATAAAACAGGATTGAGCATCCTGATGCTGGATATTGATAAATTTAAAATCATAAATCAGAATCATGGGTATGAAACAGGGGATTTAATCCTTGCTACAGCTGCTGCGTTAATTCAGAGTATGGTAAGGGACTCTGACAAGGTGTGCAGATACTCAGGTGAAGAGTTTTCTATCATTCTTCCAGATACAGATTTAAACGGAGCAAGGATTCTTGCAGAAAAAATCAGAAAAAAAATTGCCGGCCATCTGTTTTCCAGAGATCATGACGTATTAAAACTGACAGTCAGTATCGGCATTGCCGCATACGATCTAAACAGGGATACAACATATGGACATTTCATCAAAAGAGGTTTAGATGCTATGGCATCTGCTTCAGCAGGTGGAGGCAGCAGGACAGAGACACTGGTGCACTGACATATGCATCTGCTATAACCGGATGATCTCAAAATCCTGATCACAAATCCCCATGAATTTTATCAAATCTTTTGAAGATATTGTTGTTGTAGCTGTATTTTCAAGTGGATGGAAATTAAGCAGTTCATTATCCATCATCTCCTGATCAAGAACCACTTTAATTTTATGATCGCCTGTATTGATTACTGCAAATGGCGTTACAGCTCCCGGGATGACGCCAAGTATTTGGTCAAGAAGTTCTGGTTTCCCAAAGGACATATTTTTCGCACCTATTTTTTTTGCTACATCCTTGATTCTGATCGGCTTGTCAGACAGAGTCACAACCAGAAACAGATTTTTCTTTTTATCCTTGAAAAACAGATTTTTACTGTGGACACCATCTATGCCCTGGTGGTGAAGATCAGCTTCTTCAACAGTGAACACTGCAGGGTGTTCATGGTTGGTATAATCAATATTATTCTCTTTTAATACATTGAGCAGTTCTTGTTGCGTGCGTAACATTGCTGACACCTTTTTTCAATTGAATTTATAAAACAGAGTGATGATTCATTTTCAAGACACACCACTCTTATCTCCCATATCATATCACTATTGCGGGTCATGATTAAATAAAATATCGTTTTCCAGATAAACCTGTTCCAGCTGTTTTTGATACTCTTCCAGCTCTTCTCCTTTTTTATTTGCCAGTTCCTGAACAATATACTGAATCACTGCAAGCATTCCTGACACATTCCCGATAAATGGGATAGATCGTGATGGAACAACAAGGGATATGTCAGCAAATCCTGCAACAGGACAGATATTTGAATCTGTCATTGTTAAAAGGGTATGATTGCTGCGTTTGATCATTCTTGCAAGTTTTATTAGTTCATTGGGATATCTTGTTGTGGTGGCAAGGATCACAAGGCTGTTGGAATTTGCATTTGCAAGCAGGTCAAAAGATATACTGTCACTGCCTTTTAAAATGTGAATTCCTTTTCTAATCTTGGTCAGTGACCAGCCCAAATAATATGCAAATGTATAAGAGAGTCTTGAACCCACCACGTAAACAGTATCTGCTTTTTCCACTTCATCAACAAACTCATTCATGGTCTCAACACTGATTTTTTCATATAAATACTGAAGATTTCCCAGCTCTTCTAAAATTCCTCTGTGCAGTCTGTCAGCGCCAGGCTCTTTTATACCTTTGATATCAGCTCTTTCAGGAAGGGAAAGACCTGTATTTACGAAAATTTTCAATGCATTCTGAAAATTGGAATAGCCGTCATATCCAAGTGCACTTACAAATCTGACAACCGTTGCCTCGCTGATATCGCATGCATTTGCCAGCTCTTTTGTTGTCATAAAAACAGCTTTGGATGGATTTTTCAGTATATAATTTCCAAGGGCCTGAGCCTTGGGTGTAAGAGAATCTATCTTATTTGAAATCTCATTTATAACTGGATGTGATATTGGATCATTCATTTTTTTTTAACCTGCTAAATTGAAAAGATATTTATTAGCATAGACATCTAATTTATTATAACATATTTATTTTATTGATTATTCTACTCATTTAGATATCTTGCACAACTCATTTTTCTGTTATTTATATTTTTCTTGTATAAAAATGTCCGGCGCTTGTCAAGGAGCAATGAAATAAAAATCATCTTTTTTTCAAAAACAACTTGACAGTATTTCTTTCATAGAGTAAGAAGCAAGACAGGAGATAGTATCTGATTGAAAATTTAGAGTTTAATAACAATCCATAATTATATGGGAAAGCCAATGATTTTTAATAAAAAACCCCTCTGGGGCAAAAAAACAAAACTTAAATCAAGTTATGATGTGGTTATCATCGGAGGTGGACTTCACAGTCTTGCAACAGCTTATTATCTTGCAAAAGAACATGGTATAACTGATATAGCGATTATTGAAAAAAACTATATCGGGTTTGGCGGTGCAGGCCGGAATACTGCTATTGTACGCGCAAACCAGAGAACTCAGTACAATGTTCCGCTGTATAAAGAAGCGCTTGACCTCTGGCCTGTTCTTACCAAAGAACTGGATTACAATTTAATGTTCAATAACTGCGGCAACTTGAATCTCATGCATTCTGAAGCTGCCATGAAAGCTGCCCGCATGACCATTGCCACTGCACAGTTTCACGGTGTGGAAAGTCACCTTATTGATGCAAAAGAGGCAAAAGAGCTGGTACCTGCATTAAATATTTCTGAAAATATTACATTTCCCATCCATGGAGCGATGTTTCATCCGCCTGGTGGAATTGTACGTCATGACGCTGTAGTGTGGGGTCTTGCAAAAGGCGCTTCAAAAAATGGAGTTGAAATCCATCAGCATACGGAAGCTTTGGATATTGAAACAAGAAACAACAAAGTATGTTCTGTTACAACGAGCAGGGGAAAAATTAACACCAGACAGGTATTGATTTCAGCCGGAGGTTACTCAGCTGCACTCATCCATGATATGCTGGGCATCAAACTTCCTATTTCTGTATTGACCATCCAGGCCATGGTGACTCAACCTTTAAAACCTCTCATTGACCATGTTGTATCTTCAGGAGCATATCACTGCTATGCCAACCAGACCCTGAAAGGTGAAGTTGCAACCGGTGCTCACATGGACCCTTGGCCCAATTATACCACCTTGAATACTGCTCACTATATTAAACATCAGGCAGAAGCACTTTCCGAGTTTCTTCCATGCCTCAGAGGTGTCCGTTTCATGAGAATCTGGGGAGGACTTGCTGATATGACTCCTGACATGGCTCCAATCATGGACGGCAACAACCAGGTTGAAGGATTTTTCATGGATTGCGGCTGGGGTTACTTTGGGTTTAAATCGTGCTCTGCTGTTGGAAAACATATGGCAAGCTTCATGGCCACCGGTCAATGCCCGGACATATTAAAACCATTTGAATTGAAACGATATGAAGAGCACAGACTGATGGGTGAAACACCAGCACTTGTAAATTATTCCCCTGATAATTAATTCGGGTAATGAATCTGGTAATTCTAATGAGTGGAAATACTTTAACATGGAAATATTTTTTACAGAATAAAAAATCCTCAAAATTGAAGAGAGAGATTAACTCCAGAAATACGACATCGTATTTAAGAGTGAAAATGTTATCAGCATATCAATTTTAAGAACTCACTATTCTGCAAAGGAGAGAAAATGGCTTTAACTATTACATGTCCGATCTGTGGAAAAAGAAATGGATATGAATTTAAATATGGCGGCGAAGAGAAAGGTCCAAGACCTGAAGAAAATGATCTGAATCCCGAAGCCTGGTGCAACTATGTACACATGAATAAATGTGTTGCAGGAGTCCAGGAAGAGTGGTGGTTCCATAAGGATGGCTGCGGCTCCTGGTTCAAAATATTCAGAGACACCACAACCAACCTTGAAGTCAGTAGAGAGGAGGTGCAAAATGATGAACAGGCTTAATCATCTGCCAACCTTGAAAATAGACAGCAGCCGTAAAATTGGCTTTACCTATAAAAACAAAACATATTATGGTGTTCAGGGAGATACCATTGCAACTGCATTATATGCAAATGGCATTAGAATATTTGCCAGAAGCCTGAAATATCACCGGCCAAGAGGACTTTACAGCCTTGATGGTGAATGCAGCAATACATGCATGGAAGTGGATAATATCCCCAATGTCAGATGTGAAAACACACTGCTTAAAGAAGGAATGATTGTCAAAGAGCAGAATGTAAAAGGTTCAGCAGAAAATGACATGATGTCTTTTATTGATAAAATGGACTGGATGATGCCAGCGGGTTTTTATTATAATACCATGCATAAACCAGCTGAAATCTGGCCTTTTGCCATGAAACAGATCCGAAAGGCAGCAGGTATTGGCAAATTAAACCCGGATTTTGAGATGCCAGGCACATATGATGAGATATTTCCTAATGCCGATGTGTGTGTAATAGGCGGAGGTCCAGCCGGTATGACAGCTGCAATAACAGCAGCCCAAAAGGGTTTACGTGTTATTCTCATGGAATCCAGACCCTGGCTGGGAGGCTTTTTTGATTATAGATCCTCACGATACGATTCAGAGAGAAGTCTTCATGACAGAGGTGTTGATCTTGCAAAAGAGGTTCATGCCCAGGAGAATATAAGACTCTTTACCCACACCTCAATGGTGGGCGCATACAATAATAATCTGATCACAGGATTTCAGATTGGAAAAGAGAGTGATTCATTTGACCAGAGATACATTGAAATAAGGGCTAAAAGTGTAATTGTTGCAACGGGATGCATTGAAAGACCTTTGATTTTTGATCACAATGAAAAACCGGGTATCATGCAGATCGGGTGCGCATTAAGACTCGCAAACACCTATGGAGTTATGCCTGGTAACAAATCTGTATTCAGCATTGGCCATGATCTCGGACTGGAAGCTGCTATTGAACTTCACGATCTCGGGCTTAAAATTGAATTGATTGCCGACATAAGAGCAGACGGGCAGGATCCAGCTCTTTTACAGAAAATAGAAGAAAAAAATATACCCCTGCTCAAGGGTTGGGTTGCATGCAGGGCAAATGGAAACAAGAGAGTTAAAAGTGTTGAGCTTTCAAGTATTGACGGGCTTATTTCCAAAAAAATCTCATGTGATCTGATTGTGGCATCTGCAGGAATGACTCCTGTTACAGGCCCTGTTACAATAGCCCAGGGAAAACTGAAATATGATTCACATACGGGATTTTTTCTGGCTGATAAACTGCCTGAAAAAATGCATGTTGCAGGACGGCTTATCGGATTGAATGATCCTGTATCCATTGAGACATCAGGTGTATCTGCCGGTCTTAAGGCTGCTTTTGACTGCCAGAGCTGCTCAGTTGAAGAAATCGGAGAAGCAAATAAAAAGCTTGAAAACCTTCCTGCGCCTCCACGGGGTACAAAACTTGTGACAGCCCCTGTAAAAGGTCGTAAAAGCTTTATCTGCTTTGATGAAGATACAACAATCAAAAATATAAACCAGGCCATTGAAAAAGGATTTGATGTACCAGAACTGATAAAAAGATTTACTTCAGCAGGTACAGGCCCGGGACAGGGCGGTATCCCAGGACATAACCTGCCGCTGTATGTTGCCAAATATCAGGCTCTGTCTGATATCTCAATCAAACCGACCACAACAAGGCCACCTCTGGTACCTACTTTACTCTCAACCTATGCAGGTACAAACCACATCATGCTCAAAACGACTCCCATGGATAAAATGCAGAGAGAGGATGGCGGTATTTTTAGAAATATCGGCGTGTGGCAGCGTGCAAGATATTTCAGTGATGATTTCAGCTGCAAAAAAGAGATAGAAAACATAAGATCCAATGTCGGGATGCTGGATGCGTCAACCCTTGGAAAATTTAGAATCCATGGACCTGATTCATTAAAAGCCCTGCAGCGGGTATTTGTTTCCGACATGTCTAAAGTACAGAAAGGACGAGTCAAATACTCTGCAATGTGTAATGATGACGGATGTGTAATCGATGATGGTGTCATTACAAAACTGGGAGATAATGATTACTATTTTACAACTTCCACAGGACGGGCAGGACAGACTGTGGAGTGGATCAGATATCATACACGATATGATAAATGGGATTTTCACATGGTAAACCTCACCGATGCAATGGGTGTTATCAATCTGTCTGGTCCAAATGCAAGAAAAGTTCTTGAAAAAATAGTTGATATCGATATATCCAATGAGACATTTGGATTCTCAGAGTATAAAGAGCTTTATATTCAGGAATGCATACCGGCAAAAGCAATGCGTCTCGGCTTTGTTGGAGAACTCTCCTATGAACTCCATCTCCCTTCATCTTATATGCAGGCAGTATGGCTTATGCTGAAAGAAGCCGGGAAAGAATTCAATATTCAAAACTTTGGTGTTGAAGCGCAAAATGTACTGCGAATGGAAAAATGCCATATAATTCTGGGACAGGAATCGGAGCAGAGAACAAATCTCCTGGATGTCGGCCTGGGATTTTTGTGGGATCGCACTAAAGCTGATGCAAAAACCGTTGGTGCTGTTGCACTTGCCCAGGCAGAAAAGGATAAATCCAGATTAAAACTTGTAGGATTTAAAATGGAAAACAATAGTCGTGCTCCCCATGACGGCTCTTTGATTGTGGATGAAAAAGTGAGAGGTTATGTCTGTACGGCAAGAGACAGCTTTTCACTGAATGAAGCAGTGGGTATGGCTCTTGTTGAAGGTCCGCTTTCCAAAATCGGCACAAAGCTTGAGATTTTTGAAGACGAGTGTAATGGCAAATTAATGTATGGAAAAGTAGTGAAAATGCCATTTTATGATCCTGAAGGTTCAAGGATGAAAATGTAAGGGAAAAAATCATGAAACAGATAGAGAGAGTCTCTCCGGTTGTACTGAAAAGTACGCCTGTTAAAACAGAAGTTAAAGATAACTGGAAAGTGGTAATGGAATATAAAGGTGAAGGAGATGGACCTTACCTTATTGATCTTACGCATAAACAGCGGTTTGATTTTCAGGATTCAAATCTTTTGGAGCACAAACCCTTTAAAATGACTATTCCTGAAACACCGGGCTGCAGTGTTTTTGATAAAGGAATAGTGATCAACAGGATGAATCGAACACAGATATCCATATACAATTTTAATGAAAACAATCTTGTCATGCCTGATGATTCCGGGTTCACAGATGTAACAGAGGTGACCCTGTTTATCGCATTAGTTGGAAAAAATATATTTTCAATTTGTGAAAAACTCACCTCGCTGGATTTTATGGATCCTGGAAAAAATACTCCTTTTCTATTCCAGGGACCATTCTCCCATGTACCGTGTCAGATTGTAACATTGAGTAAAGATAGCGAAAACCAGGGACTGGTACTCACATGTTCAAGAGGATATGGAAGGGATATGATCCATGCAATCCTTCATGCAGGAGAAGAGTTTGGATTAAAACCTGCAGGAGAAGAGAAGTTTAATCATTTTATTAAAAGATTATAAATATAATTACTATTAGGAGAAAAAACCATGAACGAGAAGTATGATGCAATTATTATTGGAAGCGGAGTTATTGGCGCTCCTATCGCTTTTGAACTGTCCAAAAAGGGGTACAAAACATTAAATGTAGATAAACTTCCCGATGCAGGAGAGGGTTCAACCGCAGGTTCATGTGCCATCGTAAGGGCGCACTACTCAACTGCTGACGGTGTTGCAATGGCATATGAAGGTTTCAAATACTGGCTTGACTGGAAAAACTATCTTGAAAATGTTGAAGATGAAAAAGGTCTTGCAAAATATATGAATACAGGATCCATTCTGCTTAAATCTCAGGGCCATGACTGGAAAAAAGTCCAGGCTAACTATGATGAGGTGGGCGTTGAATACGAAGAGTGGGATAATGATAAAATAAGAAGTAAAGTTCCTGTTGCTGATCTTCATGAATTCTGGCCTGTCAGACGGCCGGAAGACCCGGAATTCTATAATGAACCCACAAAAGAGCTGGAAGGCGGTATCTTCTGCCCGGAAGCAGGTTATGTAAACGACCCTGCACTCTCTGCTCATAATATAATGAGAGCGGCTGAAGCCAGAGGTGCAAAGTTCATATTTAATGCTGAAGTAGTGGATGTAAGAAGCGAAAACAACAGAGTGACCGGAATTACTTTAAAAGACGGCACGATGATTGATGCCGGTATTGTTGTTAATGTTGCCGGTCCCCACTCATTTTTGATTAATAAAATGGCAGAAGGTGTCTGGGAAGGATGTAATATCAAGACCAAAGCACTCCGTCATGAAGTCATGTACTGTCCTTCTCCGGATGAATATAATTACATTGACGAAGGCTATCACATGTCTGATGGAGATATCGGCTGTTATGTCAGACCGGAAGTCGGAAATCTGTTTCTTATCGGAAGTGAAGATCCGGATTGTGATCCCCAGGAGTGGGTTGACCCTGATGAATTTTATGCAGGTAAAGGCGGACATGGCAGGGACAATGTTCTCACAGAAGAGCAGTGGAAAGCGCAATGCTACAGACTTGGCAAAAGAATTCCATCCCTCTCTGTACCCAACCAGCCCAAAGGTGTAGTTGATCTCTATGACTGTTCCGATGACTGGATTCCTGTTTATGATAAATCTGATCTGCCTGGATTCTACATGGCAATTGGTACTTCAGGAAACCAGTATAAAAATGCTCCTGTTGTCGGACATATGATGGCTGAACTGATAGATGCATGTGAAAAAGGTCTTGACCATGATAAAGAGCCAATGCAGTATCAGTATAAATACATCGACCGTACAATGGATGTGGGCTTTTTCTCAAGAAAAAGAAAAATCAATTATAACTCCTCTTTTTCAGTAAATGGATAAGATGATTGTTATATAACACTGATTTGTACGATATGATGTACTGGAAGATAAATCTAATCCAAAGTTTTTAAAAATGCAAATTTATGTGTGTGTAAAACATGTTCCTGATTCGGCTGCCAGTATCACCATTACCGGTGATACTGGCATTGACAAAAATATAACTTTTCTATTAAACCCCTTTGATGAACATGCAGTGACCCAGGCTGTAAAAATCAGAGACCAATTAAAAAACAGTGAAGTCATTGCCATCTGTCTTGGTCCTGAAAAAGCTGAGGACACACTGAAGTCAGCCCTTGCCATGGGTGCAGACAGAGGTGTTCTCATTGCGACAGATGAATATCATGACTCTATTTTTACAGCAAATACCCTGAAAACTGTGATTGAACAGGATGGCACTCCCGGTTTGATTTTAACCGGTAAAGAGTCCATTGATGCAGAAGGAATGCAGACAATGTTCCGTATAGGGGCATTGTTTGATTTCCCTGTTGCAAATAATGTTATTAAACTTGAACTTGACGATGACCATGCAATTGTTGACCATGAGCTTTCCGGCGGTATTGTAAACACTTACCATATGTCCCTGCCATGTGTAATCGGCACTGGCAAACGGCTCAACAACCCGAGATATCCAACCTTTCCCGATGTTGTCAAAGCAAGGAAAAAAGTGATAAAAAAATTAGTATTAACTGATATGAATATTGAGAAATCTTCATCTTCCATGAAAATCATCAAACTTGAACCACTGCTGCAGAAAAGAAAGCCCGAGGAGATCAAAGGAACAGCTGCCCAGGCTGCAGAGCAGATAATCCAGATCCTGAAACAGAAAGCAAAGGTAATTTAATGAAAAATATCGGTATTATCATTGAAACTGAAATCAGGAAAGAGGATTTAAGTGAATCAGTTCAAACCAGAGTCAGAGATATCTGCTTTGGAATGATTACGCTTGCAAGAGATGTAAACCACAAACTTTTTGCCTTTGTTTTTAATTGTGATTCAGAAATTGTAAAATCAGAACTTGAAGATTTCGGCATTACCGATATTGTTGATGTGGTGATTGAAAAAAAATATCAGAACAATCCTGATGTAAAAGCCAAAGCTGTTGCAGGCGCATTAAAAGAGTTGGACATTCATGCTGTTTTAGGACTCTCCACATCCATTGGAAAAGATCTTCTGCCAAGAGTAGCAGCACAACTTGATGCTCCGCTTGTCATGGATTGTATTCACGTTGATATTGAAAACCATACTGCAAAGACATCTCACTATTCAGGCAAAGCGGTTGCCACAATAAAAACAGCAGGAGATATTCCCATCTTCGGCATAAGGCCAAACCTGATTGAACCGGTAATGGCACCGGCAGATGCAGTAATCTTAAAATATAATAAAACCGCATCTGATGAAAAAAAATTAACCGTTATTAAAACCGATGATACTGACAGTGATGCAGATAGAGACCTGACAGAGGCAGATATAATTATTGCAGGAGGGAGAGGAATGAAAAATTCTGAGAACTTCACTCTTCTTGCAAAGTGTGCAGAAAAACTCAATGCGGCTGTCGGTGCTTCAAGAGTAGCAGTGGATGAGGGATGGGTTCCATATTCAATGCAGGTGGGGCAGACCGGAGAAAAAGTGAGTCCAAAGGTTTATATCGCCTGTGGTATATCAGGATCTATTCAGCATTTTGCCGGCATGAAAACTTCCAAAATGGTAATCGCCATAAATACAGACGAAAACGCAGCAATAATGTCAAATTGCGACTATTTTATTAAAGCAGATGCATTACAGATCATACCAGAACTGACAATGCTCCTGAACAATGAATGACTTAAAAAAAAGTAAACAGTCAGGTTTTTTAAACCACCTTGATAATTCAGATTATCTCTCCATCTTTGATGAGTTAAGTGAAGGTGTCATTGTCACAGACATCCATGGTAAAATTATTTATTACAACCGTGCAATGGCGGTCATAGATGAACTGAATCCCGATAATGTTGTCTCCAGACAGATTACAGATATCTATGAGCTTGATAATTCAAGCAGTATCATAATGCGATGTCTGGCAAAACAGACGCCCATTATTAATGAACCTATTTATTACCGTACGCGGATGGGTAAGTTTGCCAACACAATACACAGTGCCATACCGATTCTGAAAAAAAATACCCTTGTCGGCGCAATCTGTTTTGTCAGAGATTATCATGCTCTGACCCAGACAATTGAATCCATGCCATTGCACGACAAAGCACATCAGTTTGACAATCAATCCATCACATTTAAAGGTATTATCGGCAAAGAACCCCTTTTTGCTGATGCAATTCATGCTGCAAAAATGGCTTCAAACACCCCATCTCCAGTGATGCTTTATGGAGAAACCGGCACAGGCAAAGAGCTGTTTGCAAGAGCAATTCATAACCACAGCTCAAGGGCGAAAAATAAATTCACTCCCATAAACTGTGCTGCCATCCCTGAAAATCTTCTGGAGGGGATTCTGTTTGGCACATCCAAAGGTGCTTTTACCGGATCAATGGAAAAAGCAGGCTTGTTTGAAAGGACCAATAAAGGGACTATCTTTCTTGATGAGATTAATTCAATGCCCATTGGACTTCAGAGCAAAATTCTCAGGAGTATTCAGGAGAACAAAATCAGAAGGGTAGGCGCTTTAAGAGAGATTGAAACGGATTTAAAAATCATAAGCTCTGTAAACAGAGACCCCAACATTTCCATTGCAGATGGAACGTTAAGATCTGATCTGTTTTATCGTCTGGGAGTGGTTTTTATCCGTATTATACCTTTGCGGGAGAGAATGGGTGACCTTGAGCTGCTGGTAAATCATTTCATTAAAAAACATAATATACTGCTGGGTAAAAAAATAAAAACAATTTCCAGTGAAGTTCTTGCGCTTTTTAAGGCCTATGACTGGCCAGGTAATATCAGAGAACTTGAGCATGTCATTGAGGGTGCCATGAATATAATTGGTTCAAACAAAACAATCCAGCTTAAAAATCTGCAGACACATTTTTCAAACATACATGTTAATCAGGCCCCGGGACCTGCTCTTTTAAAAAGAAAGTATAATAAACTTTCATCAGACACCCCCACAAATTTGATCAAAGAAAAATCAGTCCATGAAGAGGGTATAATCAAGAATTGCCTTCACGAAAACAGGGGGAATATTACTAAAACAGCATCAGCTCTTGGAATTTCACGCCAGCTGCTCTACTATAAAATCAAAAAATTTAATATCAGCCGGGATTTTTCCAATTAAAAAAAATGCAGCACTCTCTTGCTTTAACTTAACAATCATCTTTATTATAAATGGTTATGATATCAGACCAGCGGGCATACTGGGATAAAGCAGCATCTGAAAAAAAATTTACAACCCCTTTTCAGATGGATGTTTTTAAAACAGCAGTGACAGAAGATGCCCGTATCCTTGATGTGGGATGCGGATATGGCAGAGTGATGAATCAACTTTATCAGGAAGGGTTCAAAAAGATATGCGGCATTGATTTTTCCGTAAAAATGATTGAAAGAGGAAAAAATCTCTACCCCCATCTTGATTTTAAGGAATACAATACTCAATTTCCCGTCAAAAACAGCAGTTGTGATGCAGTGATACTGATCGCAGTCCTGACCTGTATCATAGAAAATGATGATCAGGAACAGCTGATGGATGAAATCCAGAGAGTGTTAAAACCAGGAGGAATTCTATATATTAACGATTTTCTCCTGAATAGAGATCAGCGCAACAGTGTGAGATATACTGCCTTTGAAAAAATTTATAAAACCTACGGGGTTTTTGAGATAGATAAATCTGCACTGCTGAGACATCACACAGAGGAGCATCTGTTTCATCTTACCCGTAACTATGAAATCAAAACGTATGAAACTTTAATATATACAACGATGAATAACCATACTTCAAATGGATTCTATTACATGGGAAAATTAAGAAAACAGAGGTGTCTCTCCCTGCCTCAACGCAGGGGTACAATCTCCAGCCAGTACCCGTCAGGATCCTGTATAAAATAAATCCCCATATCACTATTTTCATAACAGATGCAGTCCATTTTTTTATGCAGTCTGTAAGCAGCATCAAAATCAGCAGTTCTAAAAGCAATATGAAACTCTTCATCCCCGAGGTCATAGGGGCGATCCATCTCCTTCAGCCATGTTAACTCTATTCTGCTGCTGGTTGCTCCATCTCCTAAAAAAACAATAATATAACTGCCATCTTTGGCTTCAGATCTTTTTATCTCTTTTAAACCAAGCGCTTTATCGTAAAACTTCAAGCTTTTTTCCAGGTTGAAAACATTAATATTAAAGTGATCAATAGTAAAATTCACAACTCTCTCCTCTATTTTGATTATTGTTCAGATTATTAATCCCAGATCAATCTGAACAGGTCAAGAAAAAATGATACGCTTCATATCAGAACTGCACAGAACAAACATATGTAAAAAACGATAAATTTTTACTGTAAATTTGTAAAAACTTTTTACTGTAAAATTTTACAGTAAAAATAATTAAGTGCCTCTAAATATTATACTAAAGTCAATGTTGAAGATTCATCTGTTTTTAAGAAAAACTAAAAAATCATTTCATAATCACATGCCATTATTCTGGAAAAATGCTCAACACGTTAGTTAGAACCTCTTTTATTTAAAAAAACAGGCTTGAAAAACATATTTGCCAGTGACAGACAGAAAAATGATATAAACATGAATGTATTAAATGATTAAATTTTTCTGTTATGGTATGCTAACTGCATTATTCATTAAAGATGAAAATTTTGGACCATGAAAAATGCAGGCAGTGCATAGCGTAAATTAATCAAAAAATGGTTAAAAGGAGATTTGTTAAAATGAAAACCAATGCAAGAGCAGTTGTTATCGGAGGTGGTGTCATAGGTGTGAGTGTTGCTTATCATCTGGCTAAATATGGCTGGAAAGATGAGGTTGTACTAATTGAAAAACATGAACTGACTTCCGGTTCCACATGGATGGCAGCAGGAAATGTATCTTTTTTTCATCCAAGTTATTACTGCACCCAGGTGAATATGAAAAGTATTGAAATTTTCAAAAAGCTTGAGGAAGAGACAGGACAGAATGTAGGCTGGCATACGACAGGTTCAATTCGTACTGCTGATAATCCAGGCCGTATGGATGAACTTGGATACTATTACTCCATGAACCGCTGCCTGGGACTTGATGTAAGTTATGTCACACCGGATGAAATTAAAAAACTGCACCCTTTCATAGAAACTGAAGGTCTGCTGGGAGGTCTTTACTGGCCTGATGACGGAGATGTGGATCCCAACTCCCTTACCCAGGCAATGGCCAAAGGTGCAAGAAACTATGGAGCAGAGCTCTATCTGCACACAAGGGTTACTGGAATTGAAGAAAAACAGTCTGGAGAGTGGCTGGTAAAAACAGACAAAGGGGATATTACCTGCGAACATATTGTCAATGCAGGAGGTCTCTGGGCTCCGGAAGTTTCTAAAATGGCAGGAGTGGAGATACCATCTATCGCTATTGCCCACACACACATCCTGTATGAAAAAATAAACGCCATTGCTGAATCAGATTCAATGCTTCCTCTGGTAAGGGATCCTGACAAATCAATTTACCTTCGCCAGGAAATGGATTCCCTGATCCTCGGTATGTATGAAGCCAATGGACAGCAATGGAAAAAACACGGCGTACCATGGGATTATGCCCAGGAGGAATTAAACCCTGATATTGACAATATATCTGACTGCATCATGAATGGTATTGAAAGATTCCCCATACTGGGAGAAACAGGGTTCAAGCATGTAACTGCAGGGCCTATCACATATACTCCCAATGGAAATCCTCTTGTGGGACCTGCTGCACCATTGAAGAACTTTTTTCAGGCTTGCGGATACAGCTTTGGAGTGACCCAGGCCGGCGGCATTGGCCATTATCTTGCAGGCTGGATAATGAATGGTGAACCTGAAATCGATCTGTGGCATGTTGATTCCAGGCGGTTTGGCTCCTATGCCAACTGGGCATATAACACTGAAAAGATTGCAGACACCTATGCCAGGCTCTACTGTACATTTTTTCCCAATGAATTCAGAGATGCTGCACGGCCCAACAGGGTAAGTCCTATTTATGAATACCAGAAACAGGCAAATGCTGTTTTTGGAGACTACTATGGATGGGAGTGCCCCAACTACTTTCCACCCAAAGGCGAAGATGGATATGAAACGCCATCATGGAGACGCTCAAACGCTTTTAAACACGTGAACAATGAGTGTAAGCATGCCATGAATAAAGTGGGTATTATTGATCTTACCCGATTTGCAAAAACCAAAATTTCAGGTAAAGACGCTTTTGCATGGCTGAACAGGATGACCTGCCAGAATATACCACGGAAAGACAATTCAATTGCGCTGACTCCCATGCTGGATCATAATGGAAATTTCAAATCTGACATGACTGTCACAAGAATCAGTGAAGAGGAGTTTTTCTGTGTGACAGCAAGTGTCGGCAAAAGCCATGATCAGCACTGGCTTCTGGAAAATCTGCCCACAGACGGTTCTGTGTCCATGGAAGATGTTACCTATAAAATGGGATGTCTTGTGATGGTAGGACCTGACAGCCGTAAGGTACTGGAAAAAGTATGCCATGGCGATGTGTCCAGTGAGGCATTTAAATTTTCCACGAGCAAAGAGATTTATGTCGGCCGTACAAAGTGCAGAATTAACCGCATGAACTATGTTGGAGAACTCGGCTTTGAGATTTTTCATCCCATCGAACAGCAGGTTGCCCTAAATAACACACTGTTTGAAGCGGGTAAAGATTTTGACATTAAGTACATCGGCATGCATGCCATGGATTCCATGCGCCTTGAAAAAGGATATCTTGCATGGAAGAGTGAAATGAATGTCCATCACACTCCCCTTGAAACCAATGTGGCCTGGACAGTCAAATTAGACAAGGACGATTTCATTGGCAAACAGGGTCTGGAAGATCAAAAGAAAAACGGTATCCCTTTAAAACTGGTATGCCTTGTTGTTGAAGCTACCGATAGTGATCCGTGGGGCTATAATCCAATTTTAAAAGATGGTGAAAAAATTGGCATGACATCATCAGGAGGCTATGGCCACAGGGTGGAAAAGAGTATTGCCATGGGTTATATAAAACCGGAATTTGCAGCAGTCGGAACCGAACTGGGAGTGGAAATACTGGGAAAAGTGAGAGAGGCCCGGGTTGCAGCCATGCCTTTATATGATCCTGAAAATAAAAAAATGAAGAGCTGAAAAGGATAAAACAGATGAAAATTTTTGTGTGTGTAAAACATGTACCAGATACTGCCGCAAGTATAAAACTTGCCAGTGAAACTGGATTTGATGATTCTGAAATTAAGTTTATTGCAAGCCCGTATGACGAGTATGGGATAGAAGAAGCCGTCAGTCTGTGTGAAAAAGAGGGCGGAGAAGTAGTTGTTGTCACCGCTGGAAAAGATGCGGCTGTATCAACAATGCGTAATGCTATGGCCATGGGTGCGGACAGGGGGATACTGGTAAAAACCGACAGTCAGTTTCTGGACAGCAGCCTGACAGCAAAAGCCTTAAAGGCTGCCATTGAAGAAGATGGAATGCCGGATCTTATTTTTACCGGAAAAAATTCTGTAGATACAGAAGGTTTTCAAACCCAGTACCGCCTGGCTGTACAGCTTGACCTGCCTGTTGTCAATGAGATTTCATCCCTTATGATTGAAAATGGCAATGCAGTTGTTGAAAAAGAGACAGGAGGTGGCGAAAAACAGGTTATCCAGGTGAAAATGCCCTGTATTATCGGTGCTGACAAAGGGTTGAACGAACCCCGATATCCAAAATTCCCTGATATTATGAAAGCGAAGAAGAAAAAGATTCAAGAGATTGAACTCTCTTCACTTGATATAAATGAAACAGAGTCAGAGACTGAGTTGGTAAAACTGGAACTGGTGCCTGAAAGATCTGGGGCTAAAATGATTGAAGGTTCTGTGGATGAACAGGCAGAAAGGCTTGTAGAAATCCTGAAACTTGAAGAAAAAGTGTTATAGGAGAAAAATTATGTCAAATACAGGAGTTTTAATTGAAATTGACAATGGAGAAGTCAAAAATACCAGCCTTGAAGTACTCACAGCAGCTGCCGGAGAAGAGATTTATGCGTTTGTTCTTGATTGCAATGCTGAAAACGTTAACAGCAAATTAGCCCTTTATGGTGCAGGCAGAATTATCAATATCACTGCTGCAGGTGATCTCTCTGCCAGCCCCGACCTGCAGGCTGCTGCAGTTGCTGCTGCTGTGAAAGAGTATGACCTGGAAGCACTGCTTGGTACTGCCAGTTCAACAGGTAAGGATCTTTTTGCAAGAATTGCAGCTTTAATGGATGTACCGCTCTTATCTGACTGTATAAAAGTAGATATAACCCAGAAAAAAGCAGAAAAATCCCATTTTTCAGGAAAAACATTTGCTGCTATTAATGTCAGCAGCTCTCTTTTCCTCTGTACTGTCCGGCCGAACTCCATTGAAGCAGCAGAACTGCAGGCAGCAGGAGATGTTATTGAATTCGCTGCAGATGTGGAAGATAGGGGATTGATAAAAATTATGGAAACCAAAAAGAGCAGCACAGAAAAAATGGATCTTACTGAAGCGCCGGTTATCATTACCGGAGGACGGGCCATAAAAGCTGCTGAAAATTATAAAATGCTTGAAGAGTGTGCAGAAAAAATGGGAGCTGCGGTAGGAGCTTCCAGGGCTGCAGTGGATGCAGGCTATGCACCTCACTCCATGCAGGTGGGACAGACAGGAAAAACTGTCAGTCCAAAACTGTATATAGCGTGTGGTGTTTCAGGAGCAGTTCAGCATTTTGCCGGCATGAAGACATCCAAGGTGATTGTTGCGATAAATGAAGATAAGGATGCACCTATTTTTTCCAAATGCGACTATGGAATTGTAGGCGATATTTTTGAAGTGGTTCCGGTATTAACTGAAAAACTTTAATCTGTTCATACTTTGATAACGTATATGAATCAGACTGAAACTACTGCCACATGAATCAGATTAGCCTGCTAACTGAAACCGTGTGGCAGATTTTTTCAGCAGCTCAGGAGAGTAAAATGATTCAATACCTGCATTTATAAAAACCTGCAGAAAAAAATATTTAAGGGGGGGAAATTTGAGAACCGGATTTAAACCAGAAAATGAGAATCCTATGAATCTTGCTGTTGTTCCTGTTGACAAAGTTTTCCCCCATGAACTTATTGACCCCCGCCGTGTTGAAAATCTTATTCATAAACTTAACAAATCCGATGTGTTCACCAATCCACCCATTGTCATACGATCAAACGATCACTATGTCGTACTGGATGGTGCAACCAGGGTTTCATCCTTTAAAAAACTGAGTTATCCTCATATTATTGTCCAGGTATTAAGGGAAAAGGATAATTACTCTCTGGACACCTGGCATCATGTGATCAGAAAAATTAATATTGAAAAATTACTCTCTCTGTTAAATGATATTCCTGAAATCAGTATAGTCAGAAGCAATATGAAAACGGTACAGGCAGATATGTTTGAATATGGAGGTCTTTGTTATATTCAGACATCAGATAAGGCTGTTTATCATATTCAGCCGAAAACAGAAATCAACCATCTGGATGTCTTAAACAGACTGACAAAAATCTATATCGAGGCAAGCCACGTTACACGAACCCTTGACAGCAATATTGATACACTTATGAAAGAATTCCCTGATTTAAGCTGTGTTGTGAGTTTCCCTCTCTTTACACTGAATCAGGTACTGCAGATCTCCGATTCAGGGAAAGTGATGCCGGCAGGTATTACACGCTTTATCATTCCAGGACGGGTAATGCGCCTGAATGCCAGTTTTGAATTCCTTAAATCAGATAAAAGCCTTGAACAGAAAAACATGTGGTTGAATGATATTGTGATGGACAGGCTTGCCAATGATAATGTCCGTTATTATGCCGAGCCTGTATACCTGATGGATGAGTAGGCCAAAAATGTCATCACACGCTTCTTATTGAACAGGCAAATTCTCTGAATCTGGTTTCGGAAACTTACTGCAGACTTACTGAAAACTGTTGATAAAACTCTGTGCCTCTTTGATTGAAGCTGTCATATCTTCAATCAGTTCAGCTACATCCTTTTCAATTGAAACGACTTCCCCGCTTAAAGAGCCGACAGCCTGTGCATTAAGATTGTGTTTCAGGTAGAGAACATAATCTTTGAGTTTTGCAATCACAGGATACATTTTCTGTGTTGATGCACTCATTACAGTCTCAAGCCTTGAATATTTTGCCTTTGCTTCCAGATAGGATTTTCTGCTGCTGTTTTTCAGCTTGGGGTCATTTATCTGGCCTGTCTCTTTTTTCCACTCTGCAAAAAGGTCATCTGCAACCTGTTTTACATCATTAATCCTTTTTTCAATCTGCCCTGCACGCTCCTCACAGTCATTATAACTATCCTTGAACTTTTTATAAAATGCTTCAAGTTTTCCACCATCAAAAGCATATAGCTCCTTGATACGGGTCAAAGCGTCTGTAAACTCTTCCTGGGCTTTTGTCTGGCTCTCTTTCACCGCTTCAACATTATCGATTAATATATGGCGCTTCTCTCTGCCAAATTTTTCCATTGTTGTGTAATAAACCTGGTTACACCCCAAAAGATATAAAGAGAATACAATCATTACCGTAAACCAGGCTGTAAATTTGAAGTATACAAATTTCATAAACAGTTTCATCTCCTACCACACTTCGGGAAAAGCAACATTGACAAATTTAAGTTCCATTAAATTTTTATGCTCTCTCTCCATTGATGCCAGATCATTGAAAACCGTTTTCAATTGAGGATCATCACAGGAATCAGCAAGAAACAAGTAGTTTTTCATAGCTGCCTCTTCATTTTTCATGGCAAGGGCAATGGCATTTTTAAGATCCATATTTTCATTCACTTCAGGCATTTCAACGGTCTCGGCCACCTTGAAATCAGTTTGAAAATTGAAATTGGAAATCTGTATTTTCCCTTCATTCAATATACGGGTCAAAATTTCAGCATGCTCTTCTTCCTCTTTTGCAAACCCTTCAAACAGTTTCTTGAGATACTCATCTTTTATCTTCTTTGAAATTTTATCATAAAACGCTTTTGCATCAATTTCACTTTGAACAGCATCTGCAATTGTTTCTTTATATTGTTCCAAATCCATCTGATTCCTCCCGTTAGCGCCTGTAGTGTGTATAAATAGCATACTGTAAACTTTTGCATAATCTTTGCACAAACAAAATTGCAAATTTATCAACGTTTTTTTCAAGACAACAGCCACTTTAGCTTAAAAAAAGAAGAGTAACAAGAAAAACTTTTGCTCTGTCTGACAACTTTTTCAGACTGTAATGCAACGGGTTAATTTGAAATGGTTTTAAACTGTTTTTCATTGACTATTTTTCTATTTTCCTTCATTAATAGGCATAATATTTTCTGCCTGGACAAAATAACTATTTTCTGCTGGCAGACACTTAACTCATCTGGAATTAAAAAAGTAAAGGAAAAGCAATGGCTAAAGAAAAAGTTGTACTTGCCTACTCCGGAGGTCTTGATACCTCTGTTATATTAAAATGGCTGCTGGAACAGGGCTATGAAGTATTCGCATATATGGCAGATATCGGCCAGAAGGAAGATTTTAAAGCTGCTGAAAAAAAAGCATTGAAAATCGGAGCATCCAGGGTATTTATTGAAGATATGAAAAAGGAATTTGTCACTGATTATATCTTCCCTGTATATAAAGCCAATGCAGTATATGAAGGACGGTATCTGCTCGGCACTGCAATTGCCCGGCCGCTTATCTCTAAAAAACAGATAGAGATTGCAGATATGGTTGGAGCTCAGTATGTATCCCATGGTGCAACAGGAAAAGGGAATGACCAGGTCCGTTTTGAACTTGCCTATTATGCGCTTAACCCCGCCATCAAAGTAATTGCGCCCTGGAAAAACGCTGAATTTTTAAACACGTTCAAAGGAAGAACAGATCTTCTTGATTATGCTGAAAAACACGGGATTCCAACCAAGCAGAGTGCAGCAAAACCTTACAGTGAAGACGATAACCTGCTGCATATCTCCCATGAGGCAGGTGTCCTTGAAGACCCTGGGTATGAGTGTGATGAGACTATTTATTCGCATACCGTATCACCGGAAGAAGCACCAGACAAACCAACAAAAATAATAATTGAGTTTAAGGATGGTATTCCGGTAAAGGTTACTAACCTGGAAAACAAGATATTCAAGACAGATGCGCTTGAGCTGTTTGAATATCTTAACACGCTTGGACGGGAAAATGGTATCGGCCGCCTTGATATGGTGGAAAACCGATATGTTGGAATCAAATCAAGAGGGGTATATGAAACACCCGGAGGAACAATTCTGCATGAAGCCCACAAGGATATCGAGGGTGTAGCAATGGACAGGGAGGTAATGCGCCTGAGAGATATGCTGGCCACAAAGCTTGCAGAGATGGTCTACAATGGATTCTGGTTCAGCCCTGAAATGGAATTTATCATGGCGGCTATTGACAAAAGCCAGGAAGTAATTGATGGGGAAGTCACCCTCAAACTCTACAAAGGACAGGCTTATCCTGTTGCCAGAACAAGCCCTTCTTCTCTATACAACAAAGATCTTTCATCCATGGATATTGAAGGTGGATATAACCAGGAAGATGCTGAAGGATTTATTAAAATCAATGCCATAAGACTCATGGCTCATAAAAATATAATTGACCAATAAATCCATACAGTGTCAAAAGACCCTGTTTGAAGATCTTTGCAGAATGAACCCTTTTGCCCAATTGCACGGAATATGAAAATGATAATCCTCAAAATATTCTATCTATGACTGAGGTTGTTATTTTCATCTTCCGTGCAGTAAAACACGCTCACATCTTCTGCAAGGGTCTTGTTTTAAAAGAATCAACTGGATACAAGGCAGAGGATCTTTAAAAACCGGAACACATCAGTTCTGCAGCCAGCAGCTGTATAATGATCTGGAAAATAGAGAATTTTAAAGCAGGCGAACAGATGTACAAATTTTATTCAAGCGTAAATTGTTTTCCTGCAATGGGTGTAACAAACTGTGATTCTGAATCCCATGGAAAAAGGATCCATGTGTCCTGGCTTACTTCTGTAACATAGAGGTCAACCAGAGGTTTACCTGCAGGCTTTGCATAGACTGTCGCAAAATAAGCATCTGGAAGCATATTTTTTACAACTCTGGCAGTGGAACCGGTATCAACCAGATCATCAACTATCAGAAATCCCCTGCCTGAATCATCTATATTTTTCAGTATCTTTACATCGCCCTGCTCTTTAAAGTCATAACTTGTTATACATATTGTATCAATGTAGTGTATATCAAGTTCCCTTGCGATTACAGCAGCCGGAACAAGGCCTCCCCTTGTAACAGCAACGATGCCTCTCCAGCTCTTTCCCAGATCATGAAGCCTCCATGAAAGTGCTTTTGTATCTCTGTGAAGCTGCTCCCAGGAGACTGGGAAATGTCTTTTATATCTCTTGTGTTTATTATTCATATCTATTCTGATCTCCGGTTTTTTTCTCTTTTTTTTGACTTTTATCATATTTGTATCTATCTTATCCAGAAGATAAAACAGATACACAGGACAGATGCCTTGAAAGAGATAAAAGAGAGATGCCTTAATTGCGGTGGCAGACTCTATATGCAAAAGAGTTGAACAAAGATATTTTTTTGCTGCAGGTCATGCAGAACAAACTACCCTGAAGATCGATATAAAGACCTTATGGATGATTACCTTGAAGAGAGACTTGCAAATGTGCCTGTTAATAGAATATAGTTACCGTTAAATCATACCGTTACTTGAAAACAGACTGCCGGTAATACAAATAAGACATTTTGAAGTCTATTTTTCCTGCAAACCTTCCATGATTATTCCAAGCAGTGTCAATGCAGCATCAAACTGATAATTTCTCACCTCTTTTAAAAGTTTGTCCATCTCCCTGTCTGCTGAAGGTTCTGTCAGCGATTTTATTTCCCTGGCAAGGGATTCTGATGCTACCGGATCAAATTTCATCAGGCTCTTTTTCAACAACTCCATTTTTATCAAGAGATCATCAGGGTTCACATCTATTTCAGATTCTGACTTTTCTTCTTTTTTCTGAACCATGTCCAGGGGAATCTCTTTATTCAGAAGTTCAGAAGAGCTTAATACCTGATCAAAAGCTGACTGCACCGAATCCAGCAATCTGGCTACTGCAGCCTCATCCCTGTCCCAGCATGCCTTCTCCAGCTTCTTTGCCTGCTCATATAAGACACCAGCAGAAAGATTACCTGCAGCACCTTTAATGGAGTGAGCCAGAGTGGCTGCATCTTGATACTCACCTTTATCGACAAAAAGCTGTATTCTCTTTCGAAATGAGATATACTCTTCACAGAAATCGTGTAAAAGCGTCACAAAAACATCTTTTACACCTCCTAATCTCTTAATGCCTTCTTTTAGATTAATTCCAGGCAGATCTCTTAAATCTCCATTTTCATTATCACCAATTTGAATGCCACTGTTCTCACTCCCGGAATTGTCGCTTTCTACCCTCTCAAGCTCCCTCTTTTTGAAGTCTCTGTTTTTAATTTCTGCATGTTCACTGTTGATACTATCAAAATCTGGCTGCTCAATATCCTTATAGTGCTGTTCAGCAGATCCATCAATTTCAACTTTTTTACCGCATACCATGCTGTCATTGACAACTTTTAATACAGCATCACTCTCCAATGGCTTTAATATGTAGTCATTAATGCCGGCTGCCTGACACTCTTTCCATTTAGTTGATCTGGAGTATGCACTCATTGCAATAATGGGCAGCTGATCCATGGTAAACTTCTGACGGATAATACGGGATGCTTCAATACCGTCCAGATAAGGCATCTGAATATCAATCAGCATTGTTGTATATGTTTTTTTCTGAATTTTTTCCACTGCTTCAATACCGTTTCGTGCCGTATCTGCATCAATTCCAGCATTTTCAAGCATCTGCATTCCGATTTTCCGGTTAACTGCATTGTCATCAACAAAAAGAATGCAGCCTTCTGAAATATTTTCATCTACAGGAGTTGATTCATTTTTTATTATTTCTGGCTGAACAGCATATCCAAAGCATTTTTTTATTGTCTCAAGAAGAATAGTTTTTTTCACTGGCTTGACAACAATTTTATCAATACCAATTTCCATTGCCTGTCCGATGCCATTTTCTCCACCAGCACTGTGTGTGGCAATAAAATGAGAGGTGTCATCTGCCAGGGACTGCAGCCTGCTGCACACCGCAGCATTATCCAGCCCTTTAATACCCATATCCATGATCACCAGGTCAAATTTACCAGAAATATTTTTTTGATTCACCCGCTCAATAACCTGATGAGCTGAAGAACAGGTAGAGACATCAAATCCCCAGGCGGCAAGAAGCCTTTCCACTGCTGCCCGGCTTGAGCTGTTCTCCTCTGCAACAAGAACACTGTAATTCTTAAAGGTTTCATCTGCAGCAGGCATCTCCTCCTGCTCTGCTTCCGCATATTTAAAAGGCACTTTAAAGGAAAAAGTGCTGCCACTGCCGGGCATGCTCTCAACCCAGATTGATCCGCCCATCATCTCAACAATCTGTCTGCATATTGCAAGGCCAAGGCCGGTGCCGCCATGCTCTCTGCTGACTGGATTATTGACCTGGGAAAATGAATCGAACAGATTATCAACATGTTCCTGTGCGATCCCTATACCCGTGTCTTTTACACTGAATACAATCTCTATTTCAGATTTCTCCAGAAAGGAGGGTTCAACCAGAATAATAATTTCTCCACGCTCAGTAAACTTTAAAGCATTAAATGCAAGATTAATAAGCACCTGTCGCAATCTCATGGGATCGGAAACAAGTTCTTCAGGAATTTCAGGATTGATATCAACCACCAGTTCCAGTTTTTTTCTTGACGTCAGTTCATGAATAATATCAGAGACATCTTCAACCAGATCTCTGAGGTTAAAATTGGTTTCGTGGAAATCAAGCTTTCCTGCTTCAATCTTTGAAAAATCAAGAATATCGTTGATCAGTTCAAGGAGTGAAACAGCTGAATTTTTTATAATACCAAGATACTCATTCCGCTGACGGGAGAACTCGTCTGTCATGATCAGATTACATGTACTGATAATTCCGTGCATTGGATTGCGAATTTCATGACTGATAACAGCCAGAAATTCACTTTTTGCCTTATTGGCTTTCTCTGCCTCTTCTCTTGCAATCTCAATCTGCTTCAGTGCACTTGAAAGCCTGGCCGCATTTTTCTCCTCTTTTTTCTTTGCCTCCAGCAGTTCCCTGGTGTTATTTTCCAATATCTGCTGATTCTGCAGGAGTTCCTCTTCTGCTTCCATCTCTTTGGTAACAATTGTAAGGAATCCAGATGATACATGAATTTTATCTTTTTCAAATGATTTTACCGTGGCCTGATCTTTTAACCACACAACAGAACCGTTTGAAAGTACAATCTTATAAACGCCTTCAGTTACCCCTTCTCTCTCACCTTCCTGGCGCAAATCGATACGTGATCCAATTATATCTGACTGAGTCATGGTTGTTGTGGCAATATGGCTGTTATCTTGTATCAGATAATTGTAGACCCTCTGCTCCTGTATCCTCTGCCTGAAATTTTCTGAAACCTCACCTGGGGCACATCCCATCAGATCAGCAAACCGTTTTCCAACAAATTCATACCACATGTCATCTTTATTATTACACCAGGCTGCCATATAGGAAATGACAGGAGTATGAGTTTTTTCAAAAGAGGTGAATCTTCTTATATTATCTGAAATATACTGGTGAAGGTCTGAGCTGTAATTGCCATGCAGTATCTTTCCAACATAATTTCTGTCTGCAGATTTACTATTATCAAAATTTTGTTTCATTCTCTGTGCATCTCTCTATATTATAAAGAATTTAGACTGGGCTGCTCTCTGGACAGCGTGACAAGCTGTTACAGGTGAGTTCTGATTTTGCTTTTAACTTCACTGATCACAAATGGTTTAGTGATATAGTCCACCCCGCCATACTTAAAACATTTTGTCTTATATCCTGGTTTATCTGCTGCAGTTATAAAAATAACCGGGATAGCTTTTGTTTTTGAATCTGATTTCAATTTTTTGCATACCTGGAAACCATCCATTTTCGGCATGACAATATCAAGCAGAATCAAGTCAGGCTGATTTGCCTTTGCATAACGAAGGGCATCCCTGCCATTCAGAGTTACTCCTATATTGTAGTCCTTCTTAAGTGTCTGCACCAGCACGTCCACATTGGTTTTGGTATCATCAACTATCAGAATTGTATGATTATTACTTCTTTTCATTTAAGATCCTCCATGTTTTACCCCTGCTCCAGATCACTCTCTGTTTTTATGACAGGAAGATATATATCCATGGCACTCCCCTCTTCTTTTCGAGATCTGACTTTAATAAAGCCGCCATGCTGTTTAATAACTACCTCACTCAGTGCAAGGCTGAGTCCTACACCATTTTTAATACCGGAAGCTTTTTCAGAATAGTAGGGATAAAAAATTTTATGCAGATTCCTGCTGTCAATTCCTTGTCCGTTATCTATTATGGCAGCTTTAATATATCGGCCCTCTCCCGCAGCTTTACCATGAAAAAACATCTTTTTATCAAAAGATACATTTTCCAGTATGATATCAATAAACCCATCCACTTCAACTGCCTCTGCTGCATTGGTAATTAAATTTTCCACTGCCTGCTCCATCAGTATAGAATCAACCATGCAGGGCCAGATATCAGGAGGAATTTCCAACCTGTACCTGATACCACTGTTATTCAGCACAGACCTTGTGATCTTTGACACCAGATGGCTGAATAAAACACTTTTTTCCCCAGGTTCTCTTTCACTGGAGAGTATAGAAAAAATTTCCGTCATTTTTAAGGCATTACAACTTATTTCCAGGGCATTGGCCAGATAGTGCTCTTTGTCTGATGCGCTGACAGAATCCATTGTTGACAGTTCTAAATATCCTGAAATACCTTTAAAAAGATTATTTAAATCGTGATCCACTCCCTTTGCAAAACTTTTCACAGCTTCATTCTGCCTTGACTGAAGAAGATCAGCTTCCATATATTTTCTTTTGCTGATATCCATGGAAATAGAGTCAACATGCAGAAGCCCGTCTTTTTTATACGGCAACCCGGATTCTTCATACAGCCAGATAACATTGCCGTTCTGACACTGAAACCGGTATTCAATCTCAAGGGGTGTGTTATGTCTGAAAAGATTTTTGTATGCTGTTCTGACCCTGTCTGCATCAGATTCATGCACTCTGTTTAAACATCCCCTTTTCCCCATTTTTATAATATTTCTGACTGGAAACCCGGTTATTTTTTCCACTGTTTTATTGATAAATAAAATTTTTCCTCTTGAATCAATGGTCCAGACAATACAGGGAAGCTTGCTCATAAGCTCAATATTTAACTGGTTATATTGTGTTCCGGCACTCTTTTTATCCAAAGGATTTAAAAGCAGCTCACTGTCAGGCAGGTCCAGTCTGTTGCCGGTCAGCCGGCGATTATCTGTGAATGAGGAGTTATACTCATATAGCATATCATCAAGAATCTTTAACAGCCTGTCCGGATCGGCAGGCTTTGAAATAAATGCCTGGGCTCCAACTTTACGGGCAAGATCAATGGTCTTTGAATCCTTTTTCATGGAAGAGTAGAACAGGAAGGGGATATGTTTCAAACTGTCATCCAGTTTGCAGAGCCTGCAAAACTGAAACCCATCCATCTGCGGCATTTGAATATCTGAAAGAATAAGATCAACTGATCTGCCTTGAAGCTTGCTTAATGCATCTATCCCGTTTAAGGCAGATATGGTTTTATATCCATTTCTTGTCAACAGGACTTCAAGAACTTTCAGATTAATTTTAATGTCATCAACAATGAAAATGCTTTTCATTTCAGTCTCATCCGGTATTCAACAGCTTTGTCTATGTTGTTGATCCATTGAATGTCCATCAACTTCTGCTCAACAGACTATTTCATAAAAAACAGAAAAAGGTTAACAAAAAATGAGAAATAAAGTCAACTCATTTAAATAAAACCTCCCTCTATTACAGGTTGTTGCCGGTTGTCTCACACAATACTATTCCGACCGTGATGTATTACAAGATTGTACGACTGGCAGCAGGGTCTCCCCTGAAAAACAGTCTTGTTTTATTGAAACCTGCTGCTATTTTCTGTTTGGTGCTCTCTATCAGGGCATATAGTGTCGGTACAACTATGAGAGTGAGGAGAGTTGAAATCATTAGGCCGAATATCACTACAATTGCCATGGACCGCCACCACTGAGTGGATTCGCTTGCAGTTGACATTGCCATTATGTGAAAATCATAACTGATACCCGTGACCATGGGCAGCAGACCAAGAATTGTCGTAACAGCAGTCAGGATAACAGGTCTCAGTCTTGTAGCGCCTGCCTGTACGACAGCATCACGGGTAGTCATTCCCCTGCTGGAAAGTTTGTTGGTATAATCAATTAAGACAATGGCATTATTTACAACGACTCCTGCAAGGGAGATAATGCCCACACCGGTCATGATTATGCCAAAGGGTGAATTTATCACTGCAAGGCCCCAGAAAGCTCCGCCAAGGGAGAGGATAACGGAAGTAAGGATGATTACGGGTTGAATAACAGAATTAAAAAGGGTGACAAGGATAAGAAAAATTAAAAACATGGCTATCAAGAAAGCTTTTGACAGAAATGCTTCCGACTCTTTCTGGGTTTCATCCTCACCTGTGAATTTGTATTTATAACCATCAGGAAATTCAAATTTCGCAAGGATTTTCTGTGCCTTGATCCTGGCAAGGGTACCGGTGATCTTTGATTCATCCACATTTGCCTTGACCGTGACGACCCTTTCATGATTTTTACGAATAATATCTCCCATAGTCCCTGCATACTCAATTTCCGCAACAGTGGTCAGCGGTATGATGCTCCCTGATGGTGCAGGAATCATGAGTTTATGGAGAATATCTGCAACCTGCCTGTCAGAATGCTTCAGCCTTACAACAATATCATAATCTTCATCACCCTCGTAATAGGTGGAGACGTCAAGCCCGTTATAGGCTGTCTTAAGGGCAAATCCTATTGCATTGGTCGTCAATCCGAAAAGTGCAGCCTTCTGGCGGTCAATTCTAACCTGGACAGTTGGTAAACCACCCTTGTAATCATCTCTAATATCTTTGATATGAGCTGTATTTTCAAGTGCTTTTTTAACTTTTTGTGCAAGTGAGCTTAAAACTCCAAAATCATTACCTGAAATTTCAATATTAATGGGAGGTCCGGTAGGAGGGCCTTCCTTTAATTCATCCACGGTGATCTTGACACCTGCAATATTTTTGACTCTCTGTCTCAGCTCTTCCAGATCTTCTCTGGTGGCAGATTTCCTCTCTTCAAAATCAATAAACTGTATACCAATATGGTTGGGGAGGTTGGAATCAAATATGGAACTGCCTGCATTCTGAACCACCCTGGTATAGATATGCTGAATATTATTGATATTTCCGGGAGCCATGAATTTTGTCCCGTCAGATTTTTCATGCTCTACTGGTTTTAATGCTTCCATATAGCTGGCAATTTTACCATCCCAGGCTATTGCTGCTTCAATCTCTTTAGCTGTCCTGTCTATGAACTCAAGGTCAGCACCCTCTGGCGGATCAATATTAATATAGGCGGATCTGGGATCAATGGGCGGGAAAAACTCAACTGGTTTTTCAACACCAATTTTCAAAAACCAGATTTGAAAAAGAATAATTAAAACAGCAAAGGATCCCACAAGTACCGTAATTTTATGATCAAGGGCCTTATTTAAAAGCGTTGCATACAGTTTTAAAAAACCGCCTCTAATTTCAATTGACTCTCTTGATTTTTCACTGGTTTTTCCGATTGTCACTGCTTTTTTATCCATTCTGTTTTTTACTTTCATGAAAAAAGCACACAGGGCAGGATTGATGATAAGGGCTACAAAAAGCGAGGAAGTCAGAGTAACAATAAGCGTTATTGGCAGATATTTCATAAACTCACCCATTATCCCAGGCCAGAAGATCATGGGGAAAAAAGCGGCAAGTGTGGTAAGTGTTGACCCGATTACAGGCCATGCAACTTCGCTGGTAGCTTTCATAGCAGCTTCAACTTTTGTATTTCCCTGCTGCATGTAGCGATAAATGTTTTCTATTATAACAATAGCATTGTCCACCAGCATGCCTAAGGCAAGGGTTAATGAAAAAAGAACCACCATATTCAGCGTATAACCAAGGGCATAAAGCACGGTAAAGGAGAGAAACATGGAAAACGGTATGGCAAGACCAACCAGCAAGGCATTTCTGAATCCCAGTACCAGAAACAGTACAATTACAACAAGAATGAGTCCTGAAATGATATTATTTTCAAGATCTGCAACCATAAGCCTGATATCTTTTGATTTATTCATCAGTTTGGTTATGGTGGTATTTTCCGGAAATGTTTTCTGTGCCTCCTCCACAAGTACATCAATCTTATCTGTAATAAAAATGATATTCTCGCCTACCCGCTTTTTAACTGATATATTTACAGAATCCACACCATTCAGACGTGAACGTGAAGTCTCTTCCTTTATTCCGTCCACAATATCTGCCACATCTTTCAAATAGACAGGGCTGCCGTTATGGGTTGCTACTACAAGAGCAAGTATCTCTCCAGGTGTTTCAAATTCCCCTGGAACCTTCAGCTGATACCTGCCATCTCCGAGAATAATAGCACCTCCTGATGTATTCTGATTCTCGCTTACCACTGTCTGCTGCAGTGATGTAATTGGAATTTTATAATAGGCAAGTTTATCAATATCAACCTCTATCCTTATTTCCCTATCCTGGCCTCCGGTAATATCTGCTTCAAGAACTCCCGGTACGGCTTCTATATCATCCTTTAGATCATCTGCTATTTTTTTGAGCATCTCCGGACCGCATGTTCCGGAGAGAGCATAGACTACTATGGGCATTTCAGAAAAATTAACTTCAAAAACCGCAGGATCATTTTCAAGGTCAGAAGGCAGCTCCTTTTTCGCTTCATCCACCTTGTCTTTCACCTTTGTCAGGACTTCATCAATATCTGTACCTGGCAGAAATTCAATATTGATCTGTGATAAACCCTGGGAAGAGACAGAACTTATATTCTTTACCTTATCCAGACCTTTCAGCTTCTGTTCAATTTTTATCGTTATACCGGTTTCAATATCTGATGCAGATACCCCCCTGTATTCCGTGGAGACAAAGACATAAGGAATGGTAATATCCGGTTCACTCTCCCTTGGTAATACTCTATAGGAGTAGATACCGATCCCGAAAACAATGAATGCAAGAACCAGAACACTTATCCTGTTTTTTATGGCAGTATCGGAGACAATCATCTGGCTACTTCTTCTATATCTGTAATATTTTTTATCACATTGACTTTCTGCCCATCTTCAATCATGCGGTGCCCGGTGACAACAACCTTGTCCCCACTTTCCAATCCTTCAAGGATCTGCACCTGCCAGCCTGACAGAAACCCTGTTTTTACAGGTTTGAATTGAACTCTCATACCTTCTTCAACAACATATACACCCGTGTTCTGGTTATTTGAATTCACAAGGGAGTACATGGGTACTGCAAGCCCCTTACTGTCCATCTGCTTGACAATCTCAACCCTTGCAAACATATCAGGCAGGATCTGGCCATCAGAGTTATCCACCTTTATTTCAAGATTATACAGACGTGCCATGGAATCTGTCGTTTTGGAAAGATAGTGGTACTCTCCTGAATATAATTTTCCTTTAAGGGCATCGATAGTCATATTAAACTGTTTTAGTTTGCGGACATCATCCACATCTGATTCTGGAATACCAACTTCAATTTTTAATTTCTCAACCTGGAGAATCTGTACCACAGGATCACCTGGATTCAGGAATTTACCATTTTCAATATAGACACGATTGACGATCCCTTTCATGGGAGAGTGGATCTTGCACCTGTTCAGGTTTAATTTTGCATTTTCCAATGCAGCTTTACTGATTTTAACCATGGCATCAGCATCATCCAGCTCTGATTTTGTGACAAAATTCTTTTTCTCAAGGGCTTTTAGCCGTCTCTGTTTTATAAGAGCTGACTCATGGGAAGCCAGGGCTGAATCATGGGCATTCTGATAATCACTTTTGTCAATAACAGCAAGGATATCACCTCTGTTCACACGACGTCCCTCGATAATTTTCTTATTTACAACTCTCCCCTTTATTTCTGAGACAACTTCAAGGGATACCCACGGTTTTGCCACACCAGGCAGGCTTAATCTGTCCATGATGACTCCAGGAGCAATCTGAAGCGTCACTACATTGGTCAACGCTTTTTCAATGGTGCTGCTTTTCAACTGCCTGTCAGCGAGTTCTGCTTTTTTTGCTGCAATTTTTTTCCCGAAAGGGATAATAATCACAACTGCTGCCAGTAGAACGAAAGCAAAAGGAACAAATTTCCATACAATCTTTAAAATTTTTATTCCAATATTTTTTTTCTCTTTCAGCTGAGTATTCATAAGGTAATCCTAATAATCAAAATCAATGAAGAATCCCTGTAATAACTTGTGTTATAGTATTAGTGAATATTCCTTAACCACGATATTTTATCTCACCTGTTCTACAGCAGGCAATCACAGCTGCAGCCCTCCAGTTAAAGCATAACGCCCGATAAAATATTCAAGTTAATGTTAAGGCTGCTGTTCTGATGTTAAGGGATTCAAAAACGTACCCGGCTAAGTTATACTCTCTTTTTATTTTATTACAAGAGGTTTGAAAAAAATTAAAACAGCCCGGGCAGAAGAGGTACATATTCCTATACATGTTCAATACCTGTGTGACTGGAAATTTCAGAATTTGTGGTGCATATATCGTAAAGGCTCAAATCATGTATATTATTATTACCGGTCAGTCTGGCAAAATCCTTAAGTTCACGGGTTGAGACTGTCAGGAAATTTTCAAGCTGCTTTGCCGCTTTAGTGATATCAAGCCTTTTTCTTAATTCAGGGTCTTGCGTAGCGATCCCCATAGGGCACTTGCCGGTACCGCACACCCGATACTGCTGACATCCTATTGCCATTAAAGCGGAAGTGGCGATTGCAACAGCATCTGCTCCGATGGCAAGAGCTTTGGCAAAATCAGAAGAGACGCGCAGCCCGCCGGTAATGACAAGACTGATATTCTTTCTGCTGTTTTCATATAGATATTTTTTTGCCCTGTACAAAGCAAACAGAGTGGGTATTGATGTGGCGGCTTTGACAAATTTAGGGGAAGATCCAGTGGAACCGGCCCGTCCGTCAAGGGTTATGAAATCTGGACCTGAAAAAAGAGCAACCTCAAGGTCTTCTTCAATATGACCTGCTGCAAGCTTGATTCCTATGGGTCTGCCGCACGATACATCCCTGAGCCATTCAACTCTCTTTGTAATTATTCAGCAAAAAAAATGCATCTAATGTTATTTTTTACTTGACAAGGGTTTTTGTGTAAAATTTTATTTTCGAGGTAACTCCCAAGACCTCTTGTATTGATAGCCGTTCAGCCCCGTATCTCTGTATTAGAGCGGATTTGATTGGGGTCGAACGGTTCACCATAGCCAAAATTTTAAATTGCGGTAAAAATCAACGTCGATCGAAAAAATCGACCTAAAAAACCTGTGGTATAATGTCTTCATTCAAAAAGACTGATATTGAGGAAATGAATGAAGATAGAAGCAATAAATGTTGAAGAGACCATTGAGAACACTAGGAAACTGCTGAGTGAAGATCCGAGTGTATCACCAACCTTGAAAAGCTCCATAGAGCTTTTATTGGTATTGATAACTTTATTGCTGAACCAGCTGGGACTCAATAGCAGCAACAGCAGCAAGCCACCCTCAACTGACCCTAACCGAGAGAGAAAAAAGAAAAAGCCAAGCGAGAAGAAACCCGGTGGACAAAAGGACCATGATGGTGCGACCCTGCAAAAATTTCCTGATCCAGATGTTATCGAGGCCATACCGGTTGATAAAAAATCCATTCCTAAAGGTGATTACAAAGATGTTGGTTATGAATCCAGGCAGATTGTTGATATTGATATCTCACGGGTTATAACAGAATACCGGGCTCAGATTCTTGAGGATGCCAATGGGAAGTGCTACACAGCCCCATTCCCCGAAGGTGTCAGCCGGCCTGTTCAGTATGGAATCAATGTGAAGGTTCATTCTGTGTATATGTCTCAGTACCAATTGGTTCCATATAATCGGGTTCAAGAAAATTTTCAGGATCAGATTGGAATTCCAATAAGCGCCGGTTCAATTTACAATTTTAACAAAGATGCCTATGAAAGGCTAGAAATATTTGAAGCCATTGTGAAATCAAAGCTGATAGAATCTGGACTTTGCCATGCAGATGAGACCGGCATCAATATCGACGGGCAAAGACGCTGGCTTCATTGTGTTTCCAATAATTGGTGGACCTATTATTATCCACACGAAAAAAGGGGCTTCGATGCTATGGAAGAAATGGGTGTTCTGCCTTGGTTTAAGGGGATACTTTGTCATGATCATTGGAAGCCATACTTTAAAATTAATTGCCAGCATGCCTTATGCAACGCCCATCATTTAAGGGAGCTGGAAAGAGCCTGGGAGCAGGACAAACAAGAATGGGCCAGGGATATCAGGGAACTCTTACAACAGATTAACAAAGCCGTGGATGATGCCGGTGGTCAGCTTTCTGCAGCAGACTCCAAGAATTACAGACAACAATATCGGGATCTGCTGGAAAAAGCCGAAAAAGAATGCCCACCCCCAATTGAAAGCAAACGAAAAGGAAAACGGGGTAAGTTGAAAAGATCCAAGTCAAGAAATCTCCTTGAACGACTGGTGGATTTTGAGAATGAAACCCTGCTTTTTATGGATAATGAAAATGTTCCATTCAGCAACAATCAGGGAGAAAACGATATTCGGATGACCAAGGTCCAGCAAAAGATATCAGGATGCTTTCGTTCAATGAAAGGTGCGGCTATGTTTTGTCGTATCCGCAGCTACCTTTCAACATGTAGAAAAAATGGTGTGAGGGCAAGCGAGGCATTACACCTTTTATTTGAAGGCAAACTACCAAAATTTTTAAACGAGTAATTTTTTGATTGCAAAAGTAAGGTAATTTTTTTTATAAATCTAATCATCTCTAAAAATAGGTGCTGAATAATTAC
>CAZWSL010000036.1:0-34986 GCA_964636495.1 uncultured Desulfobacula sp.
ACAGTTAGATAATAAAATTTGAATGTTATTCAGACTTGTTGAACTTATTATTAAACAATTTTCGAACCATCCATAAAAAAAGAAAAATCTCTTTAAGGGTGTGAGCACCATGAAGAAAATAATTGTCTTTGTGAACCTGATTTGGCTATTTGTAATTGGTATTTCCTGTTGGTGGAATATTTTTGAGACAAAGAAAGCTAATGAAAGACTTGCTTTTGGAACCGCAAGAGCCTTTTTTCAGCAAGTTGTTACAACAAGGTCATGGAATGCCCGACATGGTGGCGTGTATGTTCCCATAACTAAAGATACCCGTCCAAATCCTTACCTTGATGATCCCCTAAGGGATCTTTCAACGGATAAGAATATCGATTTGACAAAAATTAACCCTGCGTACATGACACGGCAAATTTCAGAAATTGCTTCTGAAACTGAGTATCGCGTCCAATTCAATATCACAAGTCTTAAGCCAATCATGCCTGAAAATGTGGCGGATGAGTGGGAAAAGAAGCAGCTTAAATCTTTTGAGCTGGGCAGAGAAGAAGGAGGGGAGTTTTTTGCTAATGGGTCAAGCACTGGCTTCAGATACATGGCACCGCTAATTGTAGAGGACTGTTGTTTGAAGTGCCATGCTAAACAAGGATATCAAAAGGGAGATGTTCGGGGAGGGATTAGTTTACTGCTCCCGAATTTCTCAGAAAAAATAAACAGTGTACTATTAACTGGATACGCGATAATCGCATTGTTTGGAACTATCTTAATTGTTTTTGGCGGCGTTCTATTGGACAAGAAAAGATTATTGCTTCTACAAACCAACCAATCATTAAAAAATGAAGTTGAAGAACGCCAAAAAATGATTAAACAATTAAAAGAAGCAAACGATCAAGTTAAGCAATTAAGTGGGATTATCCCTATATGTATGCATTGTAAAGAGATAAGAGATGACAATGGTTATTGGAACCAACTTGAAAAATTTATTTCTAAGCACTCTGAAGCGCAATTCAGCCATAGCATTTGTGAAAAATGTATAGAAAAATATTATCCAGAATAATCGGAGTGATGAAAAAACATATAAATTCAGCGGATTCAAAAAGCTGCGCTTCTGATTAAATTGTTAAATTGAAATGAACAAAATACACGAATCAATCACCGAATAATGACCTCACCTCTCTTTTTATATATACCGGTACCGGGATCAGTCTGCAGACCTGTACCTGGGATCCGGCATTAACACACCCAGTGAGGAATAAACACAGAATTAAAATTAAGAACCATTTTTTCATGCCGTCAATCTCTTTATGCCAAGTATTCTTGTTTTGCCGTATCTTGAAACATTAACAGAATCTTTTTGATTGCCACCCAGGATCTGGCTCTCAGACTTTTTGGACTATTTAACCCCAACAACAATGCAATATCATTAACAAAGGCTGAACACCAGGAGACAGAATCATCATGTGGCCAGTCATCATTAAGTTTGAGCATGGCAAGAATCCATTGTTCAGTCATCACCGGGCATCTGTTTCTGTTGTCCCCATATACGTATGCTCCAGATTATTTTAATTGTTTTTTATTTGATTTGACCTTAAGTAAAAAGATTAATATAAGTATAACTGAAATTATGGATGATGAATTTTATATGAAACTGGCTCTTGAGGAGGCGTGTAAAGCATCAGGACAGAATGAAGTGCCTGTTGGCGCTGTGATCATTGATAAAAATCAAAATGTTATTGGAGCCGGGTACAATAGTCCGATATCATTAAATGATCCCACAAGCCATGCGGAAATAAATGCCATCAGGATTGCAGCAGGGGTTTTGAATAATTACAGACTGACCGGTACCAGTTTATATGTAACCATGGAACCGTGTATCATGTGCATGGGGGCAATTATTCACTCCAGGATAAAACGGGTTGTTTTTGGAGCCCAGGATGTAAAATGGGGTGCTGTGAATTCATTATATACAATGGCAAATGATAAAAGAATAAACCATCGTCCTGAAATCAGATCAGGTGTGTGTGAAGAAAAAGCAAGGAAGATAATAAAAGATTTTTTTAAAAACAGAAGGAGTAAATAGTGGGAAACACTGTAATTGTCGGAACCCAGTGGGGAGATGAAGGGAAAGGTAAACTTGTTGATTTGTTAAGTGAACACGCAGACTGCGTTGTAAGGTTTCAGGGAGGCAACAATGCGGGCCATACAATGGTTGTAGATGGCAAGGAGATTATCAGTCATCTTATTCCGTCGGGGATTATTCAGCAGAAGAGTTGTTTTATAGGAAATGGAGTTGTTGTTGATCCTTTTGTTTTACTTGAAGAGATTGAATACTTATTGTCAAATGAGATTGATGTATCACCTTCCATGCTTAAAATAAGTAATAGAGCTCATATCATCATGCCCTATCATAAGCTGATTGACAGTGCCAGGGAGAACAGGAAAGGTGATAAAAAAATAGGGACAACAGGCCGGGGTATAGGTCCGTGTTATGAGGATAAGGCCACCAGAAGGGGGATCAGATTCTGTGATCTTCTGGATTTTGATTTTTTTAAAGAAAAGGTCAGAAATATTCTTGAAGAAAAAAATTTTTATCTTGAAAAGTATTTTAAAGCAGAAACCATGGACCCTGAAGAAGTGATTTTATCATTTGAACAGATCAGAGACAGGCTGCTGCCTTATATTGCAGACGTATCTGTTATCCTGGGTGATGAGATAAACAGCGGCAGAAATATTCTGTTTGAGGGAGCACAGGGAACACATCTTGATATAGAACATGGCACTTATCCTTTTGTTACATCATCTTCCGTAGTATCGGGTAATGCTGCAAACGGGTCCGGGGTAGGGCCGAGAAATCTTCATGAAATTATCGGAATTGTAAAAGCGTATACAACCAGAGTCGGAGAAGGACCCTTCCCAACTGAGCTGTTTGATGATACCGGAGATAAAATTCAGAAAACCGGTTCAGAATTTGGCGCCACTACAGGAAGAAAAAGGCGCTGCGGATGGCTGGATATGGTAGTTGTCAGAAACGCAGCCAGATTGAATTCTCTTACCGGCCTTGCTGTTACCAAGCTTGATGTTCTTGATGACTTTGATGAAATTAAAATCTGTACACACTATGAATATAAGGGTGCTCAAATTAAAGATTTTCCAGCTGAGATTAAAGTTTTACAGGAGTGTGTACCCGTTTATGAGACCCATCCGGGCTGGAAAGAGGATATTTCAGGCATTACTGATTTTGATGCTCTTCCGGAAAATGCAAAAAAATACCTTTTCAGACTTGAAGAACTTTCCAGAACAAAAATCAAAGTTGTTTCAGTAGGACCTGGGAGACAGTCTACTATAATTAGAGAGAATATTTTTAGTTAGACATTTCTGTCCTTTTTCTGTATGATTACTTTTTCTTTCTGTCGGGATGTGGCTCAGTCTGGTAGAGCACAGCGTTCGGGACGCTGGGGTCGGAGGTTCAAATCCTCTCATCCCGACCAGGTTTAAATAATGGTTTTGAAGGTTTTGTTTTGATTTAAAAATGCTTTCAGCGATTTTCATTGGAAGCCTTTTTTGTTTTATTGCACCTTATGGGTTGGACAGATAAAACGTGGATTGAACAAGCTTGATTTTATGCCGATCCTGGAGTAGGAAAAATTTTCAGGATTATAAAAAATTTTATCTATTTCTTGACAACAGACAAAAAAGTTTTTATTTATCCTTCCATATAGCACACAGCTATTGGGAAATTTGATGTAAAGGCACATCTGATGAATCCGTTGTCATCAAAGAGATGATTGGCGGGGAAGATGGTCACCTTGCTACTGTTGCCGGTCTTCTTTGACTATGGAAGCCTGTAGAAATAACAAACCTTACACTTAGGAGGAATGCTATGAAAAGACGAGAATTCTTAAAAAAAGCTGGTGCTGGAACTGTTGCTGCTGGAGCTGTTTTGGCCGGAGCTCCTGCTGTACACGCTAAAAAAACAATGGAAGTCACAATGGTGTCAACATGGGGACGGGATTTTCCCGGTCTTGGCACAGGTGCACAACGGTTTGCAAAACGACTGTCTGATATGACCGACGGCCGCATCAAGGTGAATTATTTTGCTTCTGGTGAACGGGTCAAGGCATTTGATTCTTTTGATGAAGTGGCATCCGGCAACGCCCAGATATACCATGCTGCCGATTATTACTGGAAGGGTAAACATCCTGCCTGGGCCTACTTGACCTGTGTACCATTCGGGTTGACCTACAGTGAAATGAACGCCTGGATACGATTTGGCGGTGGTCAGGAACTGTGGGATGAACTGGGTGCCGAATTTGGAATCAAGGGATTGATGTGCGGCAATACCGGTTCACAGATGGGCGGATGGTTTCGCAAGGAAATCAACTCACCAGATGACCTGAAGGGCCTTAAAATGCGTATTCCAGGTTTTGGCGGTGATGTGATGACCAAACTGGGCGCTTCCACGGTTTCCCTGCCAGGTGGCCAGATTTATGAAAATCTGATTGCCGGATCCATCGATGCTACTGAGTGGGTCGGTCCCTGGAATGATGCCTTCATGAAATTTTATGAAGCTGCCAAGTACTACTATTATCCGGGCATGCATGAACCCGGCCCGATGCTGTCCATCGGCATAAATAAAAAATGGTGGGACGGCCTTACAAAATCAGACCAGCTGACCATTGAAGCAGCTGCATCCATGGAGAATGATGTGATGATGGCTGAATATAATGCCAAAAATGGGGAAGCACTTGCCAAACTGGTCACTGAACAGGGTGTTAAACTTCGGGAATTTAATGACGAAGTTTATGATGCCTTTGGTGAGGCTGCTGAGGCTGTGTATGAAGAGACAAGACAGCACAGCAAATTGGCGGCAAGGTTCCATGAGAGTTTTCTTGCAGCGCGTAGAGAGATTGGCGGCTGGATGAAAATCTCAGACCAGGCCTATCTCAACCAGCGCAACCGTGTACTGGGTCTCTAACATAAATTTTTACAACCGCTGGGCCTTTAATGGCCTGCGGTTGTATATTTTTAAATCAAATAAAATATATGCTTTTAAATAGTCCAAACTCATGAACGCATCACAAGCAGCTGTTACGGATAAAATTTCTAAAACTGTTATCGAGGAACCGGCTCCAGGCTGTAAAACCCCTGTTCTGCTGATACGCATATTTGCCGTATCAATTGTTTCGGTCATGCTGGTTTTTCTTCTTAACAACTATTTGAATTTCTGGCAGGGATGGCCGGGAGTGCCTTCTTTTTTCTCTCATCTGGGATGGTTCGGTCTGGAATCTTCAGGTATTCCACTGGAAAGCGGTCAGTATGTACAGGGATGGCTGCAGTTTCTCAGCTATCTGTGTGCAGTCGCCCTGGTTTGTCTTTACGTTCTGCGGACCCGTGAACGATCCCTGAGATCAGAAGCCGACTTGATGACCGGATTTGCCGCCTACATTATTCGAGCGGCCTTCTGGGCCGTGCTGATTATCGGCCTGGTGGATATTGTTATCTCATTTCTCAGGGTGGAAAAACTCCTGGCTCCTCTAGTGGGTGAGGCATTGTCACAGTCCCTGGGGCGTGCCCAGTTTCGAGGGGTTTATGTGCACTATCCATTGATCCTGATATCGTTTGTCATTGCTTTTTTCAACCGATCCCTCGGGTTTACCTGGCTGACCTTTTTGGTGGTACTGGCAGAGTTTCAAATCGTTATTTCCCGATTTGTTTTTTCCTACGAGCAGCCTTTCATGGGGGATCTGGTGCGCTTCTGGTATGCTGCCCTGTTTCTTTTTGCCAGTGCCTATACATTGGTTCATGAGGGGCATGTCCGTGTTGATGTCCTCTATTCCCGTTTCAACAATCGCGGCAAGGCGTGGTCCAACAGTATCGGTACAGTGTTATTAGGCCTGCCGCTGGGGTGGGTGATCCTCATGAGCGGCATGTGGGATAAAACCAGTTGTATCAACAGCCCGATACGCAGTTTTGAGATCTCACAATCTGCTTACGGTCTCTACGTAAAGTGGCTTATGGTTGCATTCATGGCTGTCTATGCCGTGTCCATGATCGTACAGTTTTCAGGTTACTTTCTCGACAGAGTTGCTGACCTTCGAAAAGAACCATGATGCATTGATAATATAAAAAGGATCACTCCATGGAAGTTGTTTTTCTTATCATTCTTCTTTTAGCGATGATTATCGCTCTCTCTTCTGGTTTTCCCGTTGCCTTTTCATTGCCTGGCGCGGCGATTCTGTCCATTGGGCTGGCTTCGCTTTTCGGCTTTCTGTTTGCCGGCAATCCCAGTGCTTTCTTTGTTGGCGGCGGCCCCATTGAGTGGCTCAATGCAGGTGTAACCAATTTTAGAAGTCTCTATTGGGATGTGGAGCGGGATACCCTGATCGCGGTGCCACTGTTTATCTTTATGGGGATTATGCTTCAGCGTTCCAAGATCGCAGAAGATCTTCTGGTGGCCATGGCTCAGCTGTTCGGACCGGTTCCGGGAGGCCTGGGCATCTCAGTTGTTCTTGTTGGGGCGCTTTTAGCTGCAACCACCGGTATAGTTGGGGCAACAGTAGTGGCCATGGGACTGATATCCCTTCCGGCAATGCTGCGTAACAACTACTCTAAGCCTTTGGCAACCGGCACCATCTGTGCATCGGGTACCCTGGGACAGATCATTCCCCCCTCAATCGTTCTGATTATCCTTGCGGATCAGTTGGGCGGGGCTTCTGATCAGGCCAGTACCCTTCGGAAAACAGCTTATAAGGAATCCACTGGTGAATTTACCATGCCGTCTATTCTGGATGTAACCTCGACGAGCGCCGGAGAAATGTTCATGGGTGCGCTGCTCCCCGGGTTGGTACTGGTGGGACTGTATATTATTTATATCCTTGCTGTGGCCCTGTTCAAAAAAGGGTCCGCACCGCCGGTACCCTATGACGGCAAATACGATAGATACTTTGCCATTCGTGTCCTGATGTCGCTGACCCCGCCGCTGACACTTATTTTCCTGGTTTTAGGTTCCATTATATTGGGGATTGCAACCGTCAACCAGGCCGGAGCCGTAGGTGCCATTGGCGCTATGATCATGGGGGGATACCGTCTCACCGAAGGCGCGCGAAACTCATATTATCCAGCGATTCTGGCGGTTGTCTCAACCGTTGCCATTGCTGTTATACTCTCCTTTTATGATTTGAATGTGAAAAGTCTCAAGGCAGGTGATGTCATGGGCCTTTTTCTGGCCGGGACTGCCACCGTCGGTCTGCTGATCGCCATTGCCTGGAGCACCTGGCGCATATACAAAATTGATAACACCCTCAACAGTGTCATGATTGAAACCGCCAAAACAACTTCCATGGTATTTATCATATTGATTGGCGCGGCCATGTTGACCTCTGCTTTTCGTGGTTTTGGCGGAGAAGAGATGGTCCGGCATTTTCTGTTGAATCTGGAAGGCGGATTCTGGGTTCAATTCAGCGTTGTCATGGCAGTGATGTTTATCCTGGGTTTCTTTCTTGATTTTTTGGAAATAGCGGTTGTCGTTGTCCCCATTGTGGCGCCCATCCTGCTTGCTGATCCCGGTGCGAATGTAACCGCTGTGTGGTTCGGGGTGATGGTGGGACTGAATATCCAGACATCCTTTCTGACCCCTCCATTTGGATTTTCCCTGTTTTATCTGCGCGGTGTTGCGCCTGCCATAGTCAAAACACTGCAGATCTACCGGGGTGCCATCCCTTTCATTGTATTGCAAGTGGTTGCTCTGGCAATTGTTGCATTAACGCCTGCTTTAGTGAACTACCTGCCCACGCGTATCAGTCTTTCTGCTGCAACAGCGCCCCCGCCGATAAATCCGCAATTGCAGTACTGTATTGAAGAGATGCTTTTTGAATATTATGATACCAATGCCGCTCAGTATCGCAGCTATGTTGACACTTTGCGCAGTGTCGATATCAGCTATCTGCCGAAAAAAAGAGAGGCAGCACTAAACGACAGCCTGGATCGAACCCTGGGTACTTTTGATCTGGCAGCAGCTGTTCTTACTGCTGAAACAGAACTTCAGGCATATTCGTTGGAATACCGCCCTCTGCATAAACAGGTTCGCAGTTTACAGTCAAAAATCCGTCATACTGAATCAAAAATCGAAGAATTGAAAATGAATTTGACAAGGATTTCTCAGAGTGACTCACCTGATAAAGAGAAGATCGCCAGCATTGAATCAGAGATCAAGAATGCTGAAAATGCAATAGCAGACCTGCAAAACAAGATTCCCGAAAGTTGGACCGGTGTGCGGAAACGGTTTGTAACCCTGGACAAGGCTGAAAAAACAGCTCGTCGAAAATATCGGAATAATGTAGACCAGGCCTATGAAACGGTTATGGAACTTCGAGAAATCATCGATGATTCAGATGAACTGGCTGGTATCCATCAGCAGTTAAAAGATCTGGAGGATATAATTGCTGATAAACCTGTCAAAGTGGCCATGGATCATATCAAACAATCAGAAAAAGCGCTTGGTAAAATAAGCGGTACAAGTGCGATAAAGTCCAAGCTTTACAAAGCACGCAAAGCAATCAAGGGGAAAAAACCCAATCCGCAAAAGGCGGTAAAATATCTGGAAGAAAGTTTAAAACTATATAATGCTGAAGTTGACTGGCGGCGTCAGGCAGCGCTTGAACTTGCACCGGCTCTGGCCATATATGATGATGCCATCAAGGATACCATCGGACTTCGATTACAGCGACGTTTGTCGGATGATCAGATAGAACAGGTTGCACGGTGCCGGTCTATACATCGTGATTATTCATTGCAATTCTAACCGGCAGCATGAACTTACAGCGGGTGATGAAACCATAAGAAAAACATAAAACGTGCTGTTATGAACGCGGCGTATTTCTGGGAATACTGGTCAATAAACACCAGATAAAACCGGCTGCCTGCAGGCAGACAACAAATAAGAATCCTGCTTTATATCCTGTCGAGTGATAGCTGCCATCAGGTGACACGTCCCAGAAATTGATAATTCCCCCAACTGCCCACTGTAAACCAAAAGCGGCCACAAATACCATGAGATTAATGCCCGTGGTGACCCGGCCGGACAACTGTTTGGGAAACCGGTATGAGAGTGCGGCATAGGACAAGATACCGGCTGTACCGAAAAAACCAAACAGGCTCCATAAGATATACGGCTGAACCGGCAGCTGAAATGCGACAGCCAGTTGGATCAGAATAGAAACACCCATACCTGAAACAGCGGTAACAAAGATGCTGATACCTCTCTTTGCCAGTTTTTCAGCACCGATTCCCAGACATATAAATCCCAGGATCATGGCAACAGCGGTGACAGATAAAACTTGAGCAACCTGTGAACGGGATAAATTTGTCACATCCCTCAGATAAGGCCCGGCCCAAAGTCCCTGAACAGAAATACACCCTGCCTGGGAGAAGGTTGCCAGCGGAGCAATTTTCCAGAACTCAAATGAACTGAAAACTGATCTAATACCGTTTAGCTGAGCACGCAGGGTCTCTCGACCACTATTGTCTGACTGCTTTTCCGGAACTATGAAAAAAACAGCCAGAGCAGTGATGAAAGAGAGAATACCCAGCAGTATAAATATCCCCCGCCAGTCAGTCATACCAAGAGCCCACTCCACAGGTGCCGCAGCCGTAAAGGCACCCAGTCCTCCGGCAGCCATCTGAAAACCATTGATCCGGGGCCAGCTTTTTTCCGGGAACCATAAAACATAGGATTTAAATGCCGCCATCAGGCAGGCGGAAACTCCAAATCCAATCAGTGCTCTGCCCACAATAGCACCGGTAAGCGTTTGGGCTTTGGCAAAAATAATGGCACCTAATCCTGCGAAAACCAACAGAAACGACTCTACAATTCTAGGTCCGAGTCGGTCTAATAACACCCCCAACGGCAGTTGAGAACTGGCAAACGCAATAAAATAGGTGGAAGTTAAGAGTCCTAATTCAGAAGGGTTGACATGAAGATCAATTGCAAGGTCTGGAGCGATAACCGCATTGACCACCCTGAAAATATAGGAGAGAAAATAGCCGAAAGCAAATGGAATGAAGATCCGTAAGGCTGTTATTTTAGATATCTGCATTGTCTGCTAATTTTTTCCTTAATGAATGTTAAAACATGGTACGGTCTGTGCTGGTGGTACTGGTTGTACTAATGGTACTGGTGGTACTGTCTGTGCAAGAATGATCATGATTATTTCCATAACGCCCTAATCAATAGGACAGGAACCTCCTCTTTGTCAAGCAGAATGTAAAAACACGCTCAGGTTCACGGATTCCTGCCTGAAGCAGATTTTTTTAAAAAAAATAAAATAGGTGTTGCATTTTTTCAACCATTGTGTCTATAACAAAACATAAGAGTTAAAATTGTATTGTAAATTTAAAGATTTCACCGGATGTTTTAGAAACCGGGCAGGATGAAAAAATCTATGAAAGACAATAAAATAGATGCACTGATCAGAAGGGTTTATCATGCAACAGGAATAAGTTCCCAGGCTGAACTTGCCAAGGAACTGGGAATTAACAGATCCGGAATAACACATGCCCGCAACAATAACAGGATCCCGGACAAGTGGATTGTAAAGCTGTACAAGAATTTCGGGTTTAATCCTGAGTGGCTTGAATCGGGTATTGGTAAAACATTTATTCATACAGAGTCAAGTGGAGATGTTGAATTTAAAAATATCCCGAAAGTGGCAGCCAGGCTCTCCGCAGGTACAGGTTCCTTTGAAATTGACGACAATATAACAGACTATTTCTCTTTTCAGACAAAATGGCTGGCTGGCAAAGGGGCAGCAAATCATATGGTTTCAATGGAAGTTTTCGGACAGAGTATGGAGCCTGTAATTAAAGAGGGAGACAGTGTGTTGATAGATCAATCACAGAATAATATCATTGCAGGTGCGATTTATGCCGTTGGTGTAGATGATACCATTCTTATAAAGCGTCTTGAAAAACATCCTGATAAACTTGTCCTCAGCAGTGATAATAAAGACTATGAACCTATCTATATCCGGAAAGAAGAGACAGGAAAGGTGAAAATTATCGGTAAGGTTATCTGGAGCTGCAGAGAATACAGGTAGCTTTTTTTTAATTACTGTGTTTAGTTTTTTCAACAAATATGAAAAATGTTAACAGGAGGGATGATAATGAAAACAGAAAGAAAAAATAGATATAAAAAATGTCTTACAGGAGTTACTGGAATAACCTGGGTCGCAGGATTACTTATTGCGGGAAGTGACAGTGCTTATATGCCCTGGGTGAATACAGTCGGATTAATTATATTTTTGATTTCAAGTTTAATGCTGAAACATTTTTTCCAGCCGCGCAGATATAAAAGCGCCTGTATAAAATCAGGAAAATCAAATCATAAAATTACGCTGAAAAGGGCTAAACCGGGATTTTCCAAAAATTTAATACTTAAAACAACTTGAATTGGACAGTAAAAAAGGATATGGATACGGCAAATTCAAAAAAAGAGTTAATTGATACCTGGGGAAAAGCGTATGTTTGTTAAACAGTTCAGATATTCAACAGATAACCTTGGATATTTATTGTACAGTGGAAATGAAGGTGTTGCAATAGATGCTGGAGCAGTTGGAGAGATTCTAGATTTTGCCCGGAACAATAAGATTAAAATTAAATATGTAACAAACACCCACTCCCATTATGACCACACTCCTGGTAATAAGGAGATATTGAAAAAAACATCAGCACAATTTATTGACTGCAGGAAAATCAGATCTGATACAGATATTGATATCAGTAATGAGATTTTAGTTATCATGCATACACCTGGACACACAGATGACAGTGTGACTTTCAGTGCAGATGATTTCTTAATAACCGGTGATACCATTTTTAACGGAACAGTCGGTAACTGTTTTTCGGGCAATATGAATAATTTTTTTCAATCTCTGAAACGCCTGATTTCTTTTCCAGGAGAGACAAAAATTTACAGTGGTCATGATTATGTTAAAGAATCCATGGAGATTGCAAAAGATATTGATAAAAATAATCCCTATACAGAAGAGTATATGGAAAAATATGATCCGCAGCTGGTGTTCAGTTCTCTGGATGATGAATTAAAGGTAAATCCTTTTTTACGATTTAACAATCAGGAAATTATCCAGATTTTAAAAAATCACAATATGCCTGTTCATACGGAGTTTGATAGATTTAATTCACTCATGGAAGCATTCTGATCATATTCCGTTTTAAGTATGTCAGGTTTGTTGATCTGTTCTGCTTTCTCACTCTTTTAGAAAAACTTTGGAAAACTCAATTTTTTAATAATCCAACATAGTTTTTCCTACCCCCTTGATCATTCAATTTAAGGTGTTATCATTAGGAGCAACAGTTTGTTCATGTGGAGTTATAAAAATAAATGATACAGAGAATTCATTAATGATTGGAGACAGCATTAATGCTTGATAAAAATATTAAGTTTACGGATAGTGCAGAGGAGTTGTCAGGGTTTGCACTTGGCCGGCAGTTGACCCTGGAGTATTACGGATGCAGGACAGATGTACTTTTAGATAAACATCTTGTTGAAAAATCATTGTTAAAGGCAGCAGAAGAAAGTGGCGCCACTGTCATCAGTTCATCTTTTCATGGGTTTAAGCCTCAGGGAGTGAGCGGGGTCGTTGTTATAGCGGAATCACATTTCACTGTACATGCATGGCCTGAACATGAATATGCAGCCGTTGATATATTTACATGCGGGGACAGCATAGATCTTGAAACTGCTATCAACTCCATGAGGGATTCCTTTGAATCTCAAAAAGTTGTTATTTCTTCTGATCAGAACCGGGGTATCATTTCAAATCCGACAGATCTAAATATCGGCCGGAATACTGCTCTGTCGATTAACAACTCAAAAATATCTCCCATATCCTGGAAAGAAGCGTATAAAAGAAAAAATCCATGGGGTATGTTAACGTCTGTGGATATATATAACAGTGATCCGGATATTATCAGAGATGCACATAAAATAGAACAATTTGTGCATCAATTGTGCGACCTTATTGAGATGAAACGGTTTGGAGAGTGCCAGGTGGTACATTTCGGGAAAGATAAAAAAGTCGAAGGTTTCAGTATGACTCAGCTCATCGAGACTTCTCTGATTTCAGGTCATTTTGCAAATGCATCCAACAGTGTTTATCTCGATGTTTTCAGCTGCAAATTTTACGAACCAAGAGAGGTCGCAGAGTTTACAACTTCGTTTTTCAAGGGAAAGAATTATAAAATTCAGGTAGCTTTGAGACAATAATTGAAAATGAAAACGTATAGTAAATTATTAGATGGCTGGTTTTCTGAAATATGTCCCATGTGGCCTGGTGTTGCGCTTTCAGTTGAAATAGATAAAGTTCTGTACAGCAAGAGGAGCAAATTCCAGCAGGTTGACATGTTCCAGACAAAAAATCATGGGAAAATGCTGGTGCTTGACGGTATTATCCAGTTAACCCAGTCAGATGAATTCGCTTACCAGGAGATGCTTGCCCACGTTCCTCTCTTTGCCCATCCAAATCCTGAAAATATCCTGGTAATAGGTGGTGGTGACGGTGGGGTGCTGAGGGAAGCCAACCGCCATGACTGTATTAAACAGATTGATTTCTGTGAAGTTGATATAGATGTTATAAATGTGTGTAAAGAGTTCCTGCCTGATATGGCATGTGGATTTGATGATCCAAGGGTCACTGTTCATATAGCTGACGGGAATGATTTTGTCCATACAAAAACCGATCAATATGATGTAATCATTGTTGATTCATCTGATCCCATAGGTCCGGGTGAATCCCTGTTTGAACCCTCTTTTTATAAAAATCTGAAAACAGCTTTAAAACCAGGTGGCATTATTGCAACCCAGGGAGAATCTTTTTTTCTTCATAAGGAGTGTGTTGTCAATCTTTTGAAGATTACAAAAGAGTTGTTTCCCCGCTATGCGTATTCATATTTTCTTGTTCCGACTTATCCCGGCGGTAACATAGGAATCTGCCTTGGATCTCTCGGGCCTGAACTGAAAAAACCGTGCAGAGAAATGACAGGTGAATTACAGGCACAATTGCAGTATTATACTCCTTGCATACATGAATCCTCTTTTGTAATGCCTTTTTTTGCAGAAAAAATGTTTGAAAGTATTTAGCAGCAGATGTCTGTATTTTCATCATATGAACCTTCTGATATTCCGGCAGATACCTCTTCAGATTCCGGAGTTGGCAGCATAGAGGTAAAAATTATCAGGTCTGCCAGTGTGCATGAGTTGATAATGCTTTATAAGGCTGCAGGATGGTGGGAATCCTCCTGGGATGAGAATCATGATTTTCTTGATCATATTGTTAAAGATTCTGCTGTTTTTGCAGCTGCTTTCCGGGGCAGAAAAATGATTGGAATGGGGAGAGCTCTTTCAGATCTTGCAAGCGATGCCTATATTCAGGATGTGGCTGTTTTAGAAAAATACAGAGGTAAAGGTATCGGGAAAAAAATAGTTGAAAAACTTGTAAAAAAGCTGACAGAGCATGGTGTTGACTGGATAGGTGTCGTGGCTCAACCCGGTACATCTGAGTTTTATGAGAAAATCGGATTTTTACAGCTTAAGGATCATACGCCTTTAAAATTTAAAATTAATCAGTGATAACCGCATGATATCCTGAAAAAATATCAGCAAAGACCATATGTGAAATCTTAAACTGCCTGTAATAGCATGGATTCAGCAATCAGCCTAAAATTTGATCAATTTGGCCTTAAGGATAAAAAAATAATTCAATCCTTTATTGATACGTATCAGCCGTGGTCATGTGAATATAATTTTGCAAATCTTTTTACATGGCAGAAAAAATCAAAACTCTCATGGACTATATATGAAAACAGACTTTTAGTTTATGACGGCATTGAAAAGAGTTCCTTTATGCCAATTGGTAAAGTGTTGACTCCGGAAGAACTCGCTTTGTTATCAAAGTATTTAAAGAAAAGTGGTTTTATGCCTGATTTCCGCCTTGCCACCTCTGAATATTTAAATAAATTTCCAGATATTGAAGAGTATTATACGGTAAAAGAAGATCGGGATAATGCAGAGTATATTTACGATGTAAATAAATTAAGCGAATTGACAGGCAGAAAACTTCATAAAAAGCGGAATTTGATTTCCCAGTTTAAAAGAAACTGCCCTGGATTTAAAACAGGACAGCTGACAAAAGCGTATAAACAGAAAGCACTGCTGCTTGCCAGACACTTTATGAACCGGTCAGATAAATCCTCAAATACGCTTGAACAGGAATATTCTGCTCTCAAGGCAGCATTTGCCTGCTTTGATGAGCTGGACATGGGAGGAGTCGTAATCTCAATCGGTGATACACTTGCTGCATTCAGCATTTTCAGCAGGCTGAACAATGAAACCTATGATATCCAGTTTGAGAAAGCTGATATTCACTTAAAAGGGGCATCCCAGGCAATCAACCGTGAAACTGCAAAATATCTTAAAGACAGGTGCCGTTATTTGAACCGGGAGCAGGATCTTGGCATTGCAGGTCTGAGACAGGCAAAAATTTCCTATGAACCTGTAAAAATCATTACACCCTATGCTCTTATTTTTAAGGGCGGCGATTTTTAAACACTCTCTGCTCGGAATCAAAACCTCTACCATAATTCATAAAAACAGTTGCTTGTTCCAAATTTTGGCTGTTTTTACAAAAAATGTCAGTTTTCATTAAACACCTGACAATTTAAAAAATATATGCTGCTTCATTTTCAGTATGTCAATTCTTTTTTTTAATATCCGGCAAACATACATTGATGCCTCTGTTCTTTCAGCTGAATGACTGATATGCTTGATTTTTAAATAATTCCATAGTTATCACATTTTCTGATATCACAGTGTGGATAACAGAAAACGGGTCCAATTGTTAATTTAAATTCAATGGTTTGGGTTATCAGTTAATTGATATCACTATGGCACATAGATTGCTTGATTATTACTTAACGAGAAATGTAGTGTTTTATAATTATGCTGATGTAACAAAATATTAATTTCTAAAAAGGAGACAGTATGAAAAAAATTTTTAACAGTAAAAAAGGTTTCACCCTGATTGAATTGATGATTGTTGTTGCCATTATCGGTATTCTGGCAGCAATCGCAATTCCAAATTTTTTAAACTATCAATGCAAGGCAAAACAGTCTGAGGCAAAATCCAATCTTGGGAATATCAGAACTCAGCAGGAAGCATTCAGGGCAGAAAATGATACTTACGCTGACACTGTAGCTGATGTTGGTTTTACGACTGTCGGTTCAGCCAGATATACCTATAGTGTTAACAGTGCAACCACAAGTGCTTTTACTGCTGCTGCATCAGCATCCATAAACGGCAATACTGATGGTTGGACTATTACAGAAGGTGGTGTTCTGACAAATGTAACTACAGGATGTAATTAGCAGACTGTCTGAATGATCGACCGCACCATTTAATAGACCCTTCCTGGAGTTGCAAGCAGGAAGGGTTTTTACTTATCGGGCAGCCATGGTGATAATTCTTCAGTAATTTAATAAAAATTGTCAAGGATCTGTCATGAAAATATTTAAATGCAAGAGAGGTTTTACACTGATTGAACTGATGATTGTTGTTGCCATCATCGGTGTTCTGGCAGCCATAGCAATTCCAAATTTTTTAAATTATCAATGCCGGGCAAAGCAGTCTGAAGCAAAATCAAGTCTTGGAGCTATCAGAACTCAGATGACGACATATAAGATTGAACATGATACCTATAATGCAACTCTTGGTGAAATTGGTTTTTCAAGAGTCGGCAATACAAGATATACAATTACTATTGAAAATGCCACGACAAGTAATTTTGATGCAATTGCCACTGCAGTGATAGATGGCAATACCGATAACTGGAGCATTACTGAAAATACTACTTTAACTAATAACACCAATGCATGCCGATAGAAGGTAAGCTTCCTGAACAACTGTCAACATGACTGTAAAACCCTTTTTGGAAATATAACCATAAAGGGTTTTGAATTTTTATAATCATGAAATCATTTTTAAAATTGACTGAAATATATAATGGAATAAAGCCAAATTAATGGAAAAAAGTGAGACAGTGTTGCAGTATTGTATTAACTGGAGAAGTTTCCTGCTGCTGGGATTACTTGTCCTGGTATGTTATGGAAATACCTTTAACGCTTACTGGCACCTGGATGATTTTCACAATATAAACAATAATCCGGCTATCCATGCTGAAGACCTGTTTCCTGAATCAATTTATAATGCTGCTTTTGGGACAGAAGCTTCGGGCATGCTCTTTTTCCGACCGGTGTCCTATCTCAGCTTTGCCCTGAACTGGTATTTCGGTAAAACCGATGTTACTGGTTATCATATCGTAAATATCACCATTCATATATTAACAGCCATTTTTCTGTATATAACCATACTTGCTCTTTTTGATTCACCAAATCTTGAAGGAAAATATAGAGGAAGCGAGCATTTTATTGCTCTCCTGGCAGCTTCTCTATGGGCTGTTAATCCTATCCAGATACAGGCTGTGACCTATATTGTGCAGCGAATGGCTTCCATGGCTGCAATGTTTTATATCTTTGGCATATATCTCTATATAAAAGCCAGAACCAGCAGAACATCAAAAAGAAGAGCACTCTATCTGGCAGGTGTTCTGTTTGCCTTTCTGCTGGCAGTAGGAACTAAGGAAAATTCACTTCTGCTGCCGGTTTCTCTTTTTTTTCTTGAGATGATTTTTTTCAGAGATATGTCTGATATCACAACCAGGAACAGATTTTTATACTTTGGACTGGCCCTTGTTGTGATCACTATTGCTTTAGGTATACTTCTATTTATGCATGGCGGAGTAATCGTAAAATATGAAACCCGCACTTTTTCTTTTCTTGAGCGTGTGTTAACACAACCCCGTATTATTATTTTTTATATATCCCAGATTTTTTATCCCATAGCTGACAGGTTTTCCATTGATCATGATGTAATTATCTCAAAAGGTCTGTTTAATCCATGGACAACACTGCCTTCAATAATATCAATTCTTTTTCTTATTCTGCTGGCTTTCTGGCAGATCATTAAAAACCCCCTGGTCTCTTTTGCAATTTTATTTTTTTTCCTGAACCATGTGGTTGAATCTTCTGTGATTCCCCTGGAACTGATATTTGAACACCGCAACTACCTGCCTTCCATGTTCCTTTTTTTACCCATTGCAGCAGGGGTGAAATGGACAATTGATTACTATTCAAATAGAAAAAAAGGAATGGCTCTGACGCTGATATGTTTTACTTCACTTCTGATAATGATACTGGGTATGGGAACATACACCCGAAATATGGTCTGGGTTGATGAAAAAACGTTGTGGCAGGATGCAGTGAAGAAAGCTCCGGGCAGGGCAAGACCATATCAGAATCTTGCCAGCAGCTATTATTCAAAAATAAATGAGTTTGACAAGGCTCTGGAACTATATGAGAAAGCAGCCTCCCTTAAAGGAGATAGAGTAAATGGTTCTGAATCGCTCTCCCTGCTGAATATGGCATCCATGTATGCCAGAAAAAAAGAGTATCAAAAAGCATTGGATCTCTATGAGAGAGTACTCAGCCTTGTCACGGACAAAAGAAAAACATATCATGATATGGTAATAACCCTGGTGCATGAAGGTATGCTGGAAAAAGCGCTGGAAAATATGAATAAACTGCTTGAGGATCATGCTGATTCCGTCAGATATCTGAATCTCAAGGCCTTTATTTTATTGAAACTGAATAAACCTGAAGAAGCAATGGTCTGCCTTAAAAAAATAGCACAGACAATTCCAGGTGATGAACAGTTTTTTCTGAATATGGGGAAGGCCAAGAACATGATAGGAAAATATCAGGCAGCAGAATACTATTTTACCCGTGTTCCTGAAAAGTCTTCTAACAGATTAATGGCTTTTTTTCTTTTAGTTGAAAACAGTCTCTATTTAGAAGATAATAAACGTGCAGATATGTACGTTAGAAAAATGATGTCGCAGTTCAGCAGTGAAACAATAATCACTTTAATGAAAAGATTTAATACCCCTGAAGGAAACATGTTGTGGCCAATTTCAACAAATATGGTAGCACCGGTTATTGCCGCAACAATGAGGAAAAAATCTGATATCGTCTTAAATCTGGGAAAGGCAGATGGCAGCTGAGAGAACAAAAGCACTTCCTTTTTCCCTCTATTTCTGGAGTGTGGCAGTTCTTTGCATATCCGGGCTGGTCAATTCAGTATATCTATCTTTTTCACATTTCCGTGTTCACACAGATATAATGTATGCCAGTTTTTGTGCGGTATCAAAATCAATCAACTGTGATATAGTTTCACAGAGTTCCTTATCAATATTTTTTGATGTACCGGTTCCAGTGTGGGGTGTGGTGGGGTACTCTTTTTTTCTCCTCCTGCTTGTTTCCATAAAGACCGGAAAAGCAGGTTACGATAGGATCTGGTCTTTACTTATTCTAACGTCAATCTGTTTTAGCATATGCAGTATTATTCTGGCTTATATTCTAAGATATCATATCAGGGTTTACTGCATAATGTGTATGCTGAGTTATGGCATTAATTTTCTGCTTCTTTACCTTACATGGATTGTGAGGCGAAGATTTGCTGCTCAGGGATTTCTAAAAGATGTCAGAGAAGATATATCCTTTTTATGGCAGAATAAAAAACAAAATAGTTATCTGTTTGTTCCTTTTGTGATTTTTATCGTGTTCATGCTCCTGTTTTTCCCCCGGTACTGGAGTTTTGAAATGCCTCCTGTTTCATCAGATATAACAACTGGTATAACTGAGGATGGAAGCCCGTGGATAGGTGCAGAAAATCCTGAACTGGTGATTACTGAATTTACAGATTACATGTGTTTCCAGTGCAAAAAAACGCATTTTTTTCTAAGGAAAATCATATCACAATATCCCCGGAAAATCAGACTGGTGCACAAACATTTTCCTATGGACAAAGAATTTAATCCCATTGTCACCACTTCACTTCATGAGGGTTCCGGTAAACTGGCAATTGCTGCTGTTTATGCAATTCATGAGGATAAATTCTGGGAGATGAATGATCTGCTGTATGATATTCCAAAAGGCAGCAAAAAAATTGATGTAGAAACACTGGCAGCAAAAAGTGGTGTTAATCCGGAGTGGCTGGCAGCCGCTACAAGGATAAGAAGTATTCGCAACAAAATAAAATATGATATTGCACAGGGTCTGGAACTGGGAATCGAAGGAACCCCTTCTTATGAGATTAACGGGGAAGTATATCAGGGCAGAATTCCTGTAGAAGTGATTGAAAAAGCATTGGAATAATTCAATGCAATACCTGTAAATAGAGGATAAGTGATAAATGAAAATAGCATTCATTCTGAAAGATAGTGAGATAGCAGAACCATTGGGAATAATGTATCTTTCAAGCCTTTTGAAATCAGATAATCACCAGGTGAAACTGTTTATAACAACAAAGAGGGAGTGGTTTAAAGAGTTAAAGGCATATGGACCGGGAATTGTTGCTTATTCTGTGATTTCAGGCAGCCAGACTGATTATTATAAAATCAATAATCGCATCAAAAAAGAGATTGAAACATTTTCATTGTTTGGAGGACCTCATACAACATTTTTTCCTGAGACCATAGAGGAGAAAAATGTTGATGCTGTCTGTATTGGAGAAGGTGCATATCCGATACTGGAATTGGCAGCAAATCTTGAAAATGGATCAGATATTACAAAAATACGGAATTTATGGGTTAAAAAGAATGGCGCGATCACAAAAAATCGTGTCAGGCCGTTAATTGAAAATTTAGATGAGCTCCCTTTTCCGGACAGAGAACTTGTTTATCGTGCAGATAAATATTTGCGGGAAAATAAACTGAAACGATTTATCAGTAACAGAGGCTGTCCATTTAAATGCACATACTGCTTTAACAGAGCATATAAAAAAATTTATAAGGGAAATAAAATTTTCCACTGGAGAAGTGTAGACAATATCATCAATGAAATTGTTGAAGTAAAGAATAAGTATCCTCTGGAAATCGTCAGATTTGTAGATGATATATTTATACTTCCTCCAATCAAGTGGCTTGAAGAGTTTGCCAAAGAGTATAAAAAAAGGGTGAATCTGCCCTTTGTATGTAATATACAGGTTAAAGTAGTCACAGAACAGAAAATCAAGCTTTTGAAAGATGCCGGATGCATGTCTGTATATATGGCAATAGAATCTGGAAATGATCGAATCAGAAAAGAGCTTCTGGACAGAGATATGACTAAAACGGAGATTATTGAAGCCTTTCACCTTGTACATAAATATGGGATTGCCATTGGTGCTGAAAATATTCTGGGTCTGCCTGAAAGCTCTTTTGAAAAAGATATGGAAACATTAAAGCTGAATGCTGAATGTAAAGTTGACAATGCCATTGCCACTGTATTCCAGCCCTATCCAAAGACAAAACTTGGCAGATATGCCGTGGAAAAAGGATATTTTAACGGTGATTTTGATGCTCTGGATAAAAGCTATTTTAAAGGTTCTGTTCTCACTTGTTTTACAGAGAAGGAAAAACGAAAGATTGAAAATCTTCATAAGTTTTTTGGACTGGCAGTTAATTACCCATCACTGCTGCCACTTATTAAAATAATTGTTTTATTGCCTCCAAATAGATTATATCAACTTTTTTACAGGCTCTGGGACAGTTATCGGAAGAGAAGAAAAATATTTAATATTCCATACTCTATAAATGACTATTTTTCTGCAGTCATAAGGGTACTGCGGTACTAATTTTAAAGTGCCAGGTTTAAATTGTTAATGCAGATGGATGGTCTTGTTCTGCTTTCCTGCCTGATTCCATATATAAGATATGAAAAAACATATGGTTTCTCCGGCTATCCACCAGATCCGGGAAATTACGGCTATAAAAGCTGAAAAATAGGGTGGCAGGCATAAGTTCAGAAGAAGCACTATACTTATTTCTCTGACACCAAAACCGCCCGGCATAAAGAAAACCGCTATTCCGATTATCCATGATATTACGAATATACCTGTAAACATAGGAAGTAAACCGGGTTCAATATTAACAAAACTTTTTATCAGCAGCCAGAAACTGATGCCTATCCCCAGCCAGAATATTATAAGATATATTAACGGTTTGATTATAGAAAAATAATTGTAGTGAAAGTCAAGGTCATATTTTTTGAAATAGTCAGGTATGATTTTAATGAAGATGTTAAGTATTTTTGGATGCAGGAAAATTGACAGACAAATAAAAATCAGTAAACCGGATGGTAGTAAATATCTTTTATTGATTATATCCGGCAGATCATATGAGTTAAACCATGGAAGAGATACAAGTGAGACAAATATTCCACTTAAAAAAACCATAATAGTTTCCAGTAATACACTTTTTGTGGCATCTGCTGTGTTCATCCCCTCTTTTTTATATAGATATACACGTCCTACATATCCCCAGATTCCTCCTGGCAGGTATTTAACAAATTGTGAGTAAAAAATAATAACACTGATTTTTTTTAATGTGATATCATAATTTAACAATTTTACTATATGTTTTAATGCAACCGGCAGGATAAAGAGTGATAACAGCAGAGAGAGTGTGGAGAGGGCAAAATAAAACCAGTTGGTTTCATATTTAAATGTAGTGATCTTGCTCCAGTTTTCATGGATATAAGAAAAAAAGAAGTAAATTATCAACAGCAGGATGATAGATTTTAAAATTCTTTTTATATTTTTTTTGCTTGATAGAATATGAAAGCCTTTTTAGTTTTTTTTAATTCCAGTGATGCCAACAGGGATTTCTGATAAGGTAATATCTGTATAGCCCATATCAGAAAACCATTTTTCAGCTTCTTCATTGGTTGCACTGTTCTGATGTTCAGAAGAGAGCCAGTTGAAAATCATATGAGCCCTTTCATTCCAGTCTATTTTTCTTAATTTTATACCACTCCATTTCCATGCTATTACTAAAAAAGGTGTTAACAGATAACTGATAATATAGTTTGCTTTTAAGGGAAGTAAGAGTGTAATCTTCCTGAGTATAACATTGAAAAGTTCAAATAAAAGTGTCATTTTGCCGTATACAGTTATAGATAAAGCTCCTCCGGTTTTAATAACTGCAGTTAATTCAAGCAGACATTTCTGAATATCAGGTACATAATGCATGACCCCCTTGCTGTAAACATAATCAAAGTAAGATTCTCTGAATGGAAGATGCATAAGATCTCCCTGTATAATATGAACATTGGTATTTGTTCTATTCAAGAGGTATGCTTCTTCAACTCCAGCACTGAAATCAATGCCAATTACTTCCCTTGCATACTCGCTTACACTCTTTGTGATCCTTCCAATACCACAACCGGCATCCAGAACTGTCCTGTTCCTGAAGACATCTGGTGAAATGCTCACTCTTTCTGTAAGATCATTGAATTCTTCTTCAGTTGAGTGGCCATAAATTTTCTCTTTGTATGTGAATACATTCCATTCAACGTCAAATGTTTTTTTTGTTCTCTGTTCAACTGCTGAACGCTTCAGCAGTACAGGAACAGCTTTTGCAACCGGGAATTTATGCTGATTGGAACATGACAGTTCTCCTTCAATAATCTCATTGCTGTAACAGGTTCTGCAGTTAGAATATGCTTCAGCTTGTAATTCAGGGGATGTGATTGTTTTGGAAATCAGCCCACAGTATTGTTGGCAGCCTGGCAGATCACATCTATCCACGGTCTGGCGTTTTTTCCGTGAAAATATCTTTACCTTTAAAGGATGTTTGCAAATCGGACAGACTATGAAATCGAGTACACGCAATATCAAGTTGTTTAATTCTCCATGAAAATCATTCTATAGATCGTATTAATTCTTAACAGCTCTGCCGAGTCTGTAAACAGAAATAAAGCCCGGCAGGTTAAACGGCAGGCTCCTTATGGTTTTTAATTTAAAATGTTTTTTTATTGCAATTTCTATCTCTTTTGCAGTGTGATAGTGATCTTCCGGTTTGGTATACCCGAGAAACACTCTTCCAATCTGGTAGAACAGGTTTTCAGAGGGTACGAGAAATATCAGGTGCCCACCAGGTTTTATAATACGTGCCAGCTCTTTGAGTACGCTATCGAGTTCATAAAAGTGTTCCAGGGTTGATGCGGAGACTATGGTTGAAAAAAAATTGTCTTTAAAGGGAAGCATCAGTCCGTTGGCTGTAACATTTATTACATTATCAAGCTTGTATCTCTTTTTTAACCTCTCTGCAGCTTCAGTGTGGAGATCAATGCCAACCACAGTTTTAAACCGGTTTGCCAGAGTCGGCAGCATGACACCATTGCCACAGGCAAAATCGAGAACCATACGGTTGTCATTTTCAGGAATTAATCTCACCGTTGAATCAAGCTTCTGCCAGTTAATAAACCTTACAAAACGGCTTTTGCTGAAGTACACCGGAGAGTCAACATAAACATCTTTAGAAAATTGTTCTAACTCCTCCCTGTCGATTCTGATGGCTTTATCTGCATCTTCTTTAAACGGTATGATTGTCTTGAATACAACCCAGAAACCAAGCATATATTGAAATATTTTCCCCCAGGAATCTATATCCCTTGCAAAACGCAGAATGACTTTCGGTCTTAAATAGACGGCTCTGTATGCTTTTTTCTGAAGGTTTTTCATCTCATCCATTGATCTGCCTGCAGGTACATATGCAATGGTACCTTTTGTCCATCCGCCATGGGTTTTATAATCAGACCAGTTACGGGATGCAATGCCGCCCTCTTTTACTGCCATATGATAAAGTTCTGTTCCGGGAAATGGTGTGAAAAGTGTAAACTGGGACCAGGTGGCATCCAGTTTTTTTGCAAATGCGATTGTTGCCAGACTCTCCTCCCTTGTTTCCGTGGGAATTCCCAGCATGTAAAAAGCTCTGATACTTATTCCGGCTTTTTTGGTTATGGCAAAGGTCTCTTCAATTTTTTTTATTGAAATATCCTTGTGTATCAGTTCAAGCAGTCTTTGAGAACCGGTTTCAACACCATAGCTTGTCTGCCAGCACCCGGCCTCCCTCATTTTGTGCAGAAGCTTCTCATCAACTGTGTCAATCCTGCTTTCACATGTCCAGGATATTTTCCGTGAAATACCGGATGATATCAGTGCATCACAAAGGGAATATAGAAATTTTTTATTTACAGTGAGTGTATCTGCTTCAAGATTTATCTCTTTTGCGCCGTAATGATCAATCAGGTCCTGGACTTCTTCAATGATTCTTTCAACTGAGTGATGCCTTACTTTTTTTCCAAAAATTCTGCAGCAGAAAGCGCAGTTAAACGGGCACCCCCTTGCAACACTCACCGTATACGCATGGTTGGATTTTGTCCTGCTCCTGGTTATCTGGTACACATGCATGGGAAGCAGGTGTCTTGCAGGAGATGGGAGTTCATCTAAATCAGAAACCATAGGCGGAGGCGGGTTTACGATTATCTTTCCATGGCCCCTGTATGCAAGCCCTTTAATATCAACAACACTTTCTCTTTTTTCCAGTGTATTGACAAGGTTTAAAAAGATAACTTCACCCTCACCAACTACAACAAAGTCTATTGCCTGATTGTCCCTTAACGTCTCTTCTGGAAGGATAGTGGGGTGCGGTCCTCCGACAACGACAGGAATGTCCGGAAAGTGTTCTTTCACTCTATTTACAACTTCAATACTTCTGTGATACATGGGTGTCAGCATTGTAATGCCGATCAGATCACATCTGTTTTCTTTAATGTGTTCACAGATCTCATGACTGCTTAATTCCAGTGCCAGGGCATCGAGGATCAGTGTATCGTGTCCTCCTTTTTCAAGGTTTGAAGCAAGATATGCAAGCCCGAGAGGTTCATTGAGAGGGCCGAAGTTTTTAAGATCTTTACCATATCTCTCTTCAGCTGAATAGGGCGGATTGATTAATAATACTTTCATATATTGTCTCTTTTTTTCCGAAAATTAACGATCAGCAGTTTGATGACATTTACAGCAATATCTTCAGCTAACTGCATGTTCCATTTTAATGAATTCCAATTCCATCTGTTGGGATGAATCTGAAGATATATTTTTTTATATTGTCTGGTTTCAACAGCTTCAATTAACTGTTGAGTTGTATCATACGCAGGCAGATGACTGATGGTTCTGTCAGAAAATGTATCTTTGAGATTGTATTTTCTTCTGTTCCATCCTCGACCTGTATCAGTTGAGTAAAAGAGTTCCCTGTTATTGATATCAAGATAGGCTTCTCCGGTCAGATTAAACTGCTCCAATGAAAAATGTTTCCAGAAGCTCCTGTTGTCAAAAGGGGACAAAGGGTTGCCATGCATGCACACCGTATTGACATCTGCAAGTTCCCTTAATCTTGCAAGCTCATCCATAAAGATTTTTTCTGCCAGTTTAATATCACCTTTTGATTTATCCATTACCTCATAATGATACCCGATTTCATGGCCATGATATTTTATTCTGCTGATAATTTCGGGAATTAAAGTTCTTGGGTTGATTCGAAAATAGTATGTTGAGTTTATTTTATATGCTGATTCAAGTTCAGCCATTTTCAATGAGTTTCCAGGAGATCTGTCAACATCATGCCTCAAGATGATAAATGGTTCCTCATGTTTTTGCTGCGATAAATATTCATATACAGTCAGAACGTTGTATCCGCTGCCTGTGATCGCTGATAACAGTTTTTCATAAACTGATAATGTAAAATCTCTGTTTTTCACTTATCCTGATGTCCTTATAATCAAGCTATTTGAATACGTTATTTTTTTAGTAAATGCAATAGTCCGGCCCATAAACCATGAAGTGCAGAACACGCTGTTCTGAAGCCTTGACACATGACTGCCGTCAGTTGATATCAGATTCAGGTTATCTGTGCATGTTTTCAGGCAGGAATTGCTAATCTAAACTTGTTAAAATGTCAAAAAAATGTAAATAATAACATGTATATTAGATATTAAAATATAAAAAAATTATCATGATTTCAGGATTTAGCCTGAATAATTTTGTTTGTTATTTATTGAAAATCAGAGAGATCTTTGAATAATGTTCAATTTTGTTTTAGTGTAAAGAAGATGAAAATTATAACCGGAGGAATATATTGAATATTTCGAGGATTATCATTTTCATCTTCTGAAGCAATTGGGCAAAAGTGGGCGTTATGCAAGGTCTCTCAGAGATAAACTACAGGTATAAAGTTATGACTGAATATTTTGTGCACGAATCCTCCTATGTGGATGAGGACGTAAAAATAGGAGAAGGAAGCAGAATATGGCATTTTTCCCATATTCTTTCAGGAGCGCAGATTGGCAGAAACTGCAATATGGGGCAGAATGTATCTGTTTCAGGAGATGTTAAAATAGGGGATAACGTCAAAATCCAGAACAATGTATCTGTTTATGATGGCGTGCGGATTGAAAATGATGTTTTTCTCGGACCCTCCTGTGTATTGACAAATGTGACAAATCCAAGATCTGAAATATCAAGAAAAAACCTGTATGAAAAAACGTTGATTAAAAAGGGTGCTACCATAGGCGCAAATGCAACAATTGTCTGTGGTGTTACAATAGGCAGATTCGCATTTGTAGCGGCAGGGGCTGTTGTAACGGGTGATATCCCAGATTATACAATGGTTCAGGGCGTGCCGGCCAGGAAAGTATGCTGGATATCACGGCATGGTCACAGGCTTGAAAAAAAAGATCATAACGGGTTTTATATCTGTCCTGAAACCGGATTAAGGTATCAGGAGACATCCGGAAAGCATCTGGTTTGTGCTGATATTCGAGAAGAGGAGACTTTGTCAAAAAAGATGAGTGTCGGTGTTAAAGATTATCAATATTATAAAAATGTATAAAACAACATACCAGTATGGATGAGTAGCGTTTTAATAAAAATGACCGTTTTCAGCGAACGGAATATGTATAGCGAATAGAATATGTATAAAGATAAAACAGTCTGTGTAACCATTCCCTGTTTCAATGAAGAGACCCAGGTGGAAAATGTTATCGCAATCATGCCTGAATATATTGACAAACTTGTTGTTGTTGATGACCTGAGCCATGACAATACTGTACAGAAAATAAAAAACATGGCAAGGAACAGCAGCAGGATTATATTGATTGAGCATAAAGTGAATCAGGGTGTAGGCGGTGCAATAGCAAGCGGCTATAAGTGGGCAAGGGACAATAATATGGATCTGACTGTGGTAATGGCGGGAGACGGGCAGATGAACCCCGAAGATCTTCCATCTCTCCTTGATCCTGTTGCAGACGGATCAGCTGATTACGCCAAAGGCAACCGTCTTTTTACAGGAGAGGCTTTTCAGAAAATTCCAACAGTCAGATATATCGGGAATGGTTTTTTATCCCTGATGACTAAAATTGCTTCAGGCTACTGGAATGTTGCTGATTCACAGTCCGGCTACACCGTAATAAATAAGAAAGCACTCAGGACAATAGACTGGGACAAGATGTACAAACGCTACGGTCAGCCAAATGATGTCCTTGTCAGGCTTAATGTGGAAAACTTCAAAGTAACTGATGTCCCTGTTGAACCGGTGTATAATATAGGTGAGAAATCTGGAATTAAAATACATAAGGTGATTTTTACCATTGGATGGCTTCTTGCAAAACTCTTCTGCTGGAGAATGAAGGAGAAGTATATCATCAGGGATTTTCATCCACTTGTGTTTTTTTACATCCTCGGTTTTGGCTTTGGAATATCTACTGTGCTGCTGTTTATAAGGGTTTTTGCAATATGGTATCTCACAGGTGATATACCTGATATTAACGCACTGGCAGCCATGTTCTCTTTTATGAGTGCAAGTCAGTTTACTCTTTTTGCAATGTGGTTTGATATGGAGGCCAATCGAAACCTTAAGTAAAAAAGAGATGCACAATAAGATTTTTAACAAAAAATGGCAGTAATCCTGACGAAAATTGTATATTGAAGATGAAATTTCAAAAAACATGCAGAGGCAGGAAGCAGGCTGCATCAGATTCAGGAAAAATTATTGCAGGGTTAAGGGGATGTGGCGGTTAATAACTTAAGTTACATAGAAAGTATATTTATCCACTTGTATTTTTATAGTTTTTCAATATAATTAATACTGTTGCATCAATCTTGCATAACTCTTTAATATGGCTGGCGATGAATATGAAAATATATAAACATTTACAGGCAGGTTTTACTCTTGTGGAGTTGATGGTTGCAGTGGCTATTATTTCAATTGCAGCGGTAATAGCCATTGCAAATATGGACGATACGATACAGGAGTACAAACTGAGAAGTGCGGCCAGGGATGTGGTTTCTACTTTAAATGACATGAAATTAAGGGCAGTAAAGGAAAAAATAGAAACCAAAATTATAATTGATTCAGTCCAGGATACATATACGGCTTTTCTGGATATTGATGATGATAATTCGGCTGGAAGCGGGGAAGCATATCGAACGGTAGATTTAAGCACAGATAATTTAGATATCTCCAGCACGTTTTCTTCGCCTGCCAATGTGTTTGGATTTAACAGCAGAGGACTGCCATCCACTGGAACAGGAACCATTACAATTACAAAAGATGCATCACGGTCAAAGCAGATAGTTATAAACATTTCCGGAAATATCCGGGTGAATTGATTTTATTTATTTTTAAAAAGGGTGATTTTATTTGAAAAAAGGAAATAACAGAGGATTCAGCTTGATGGAACTGCTGGTTGTAATGGCTGTTACAACTGTTGTCATTGCAACGGTTTATGTATCTTATTCCGGTCAGCAGGAATCCAGACTTTCCCAGAAACAAGTGGTTGAGATGCAGCAGAATATAAGGGGTGTCCTGTATGTAATGACAATGGAGATCCGCATGGCAGGATATGATCCCTACCAGTCCTATGATGCTGGAATCACCAGTGCAGGTGATGGAAGCAATGGTAGTCCTTTGACTTTCAGCTTTGTCGAAGATGATGACGGGGAGGACAATGACAACGATTTGACCGTGGATGAAGAGGGTGAGCTGAAAACAATCTCTTTTCAGCTGTATGATGCATACAGTGATGGTGACAATGATATAGGCAGAAAAGTGGGTAACGGAAATTATCAGGCCATAGCTGAAAACATTGAGGACTTTCAGCTCACATATATGGATGAAGATGGGGAGAGTACGTCTGATATCGATGAGATCAAAGCAATTAAAATAGAGATCACCTCAAAGGTCGATGATGACACTATTGACTATACCCTGGAGAATGCAACCAGGAGTGTCTCAACCATAGTGAAGTGCAGGAATATGAATTTATGAATTTAAAAGATCAGAATGTGGGAATTATCCTATGAATTATTTTAACAAAGATCCCGGGCAGAAAGGGTTCACCATGATTGAGATGCTTTTTGCCATGATAATTTTTGCAATTGGTATTCTTGGTGTCGTAAAAATGCAGATAGCTGCAACTCAAGGCAATGCTTCAGCAATGAGGTTAACCGAAAAAATCGGGATTGCCTCAAGTCAGATTGAATATCTGATGATTCTGCCTTATACCCATTCAGATCTTGAAAGAACAGACGGAACGCCGCGGTTACCGGAAACACAGCCCATGGAAGGCTATACAATGTCATGGACAGTTGAGGATAATACAGATGATTCTACGATTCCGGTTAATGCAAAGTTAGTTACCGTTATTGTGGACCCCATAAACTATGAAGATGATTTAAACTATGAAGTCGAACAGCTTATAACCAGTCTGGAATAGTAATGGAGATTGAATGATATGAAAAAAAGAGAAATATTGATTTTATCTCCCCTGAAAGGAGATGGTGGATCTGTTATTGTGCTGGCCATGATTATGCTGCTTGTGGTCACTATTATCGGCGTATCTTCTATTAATACCACGACTACGGAAACGACTATTGCCGGAAATGAGAGACTCTACAATATCTCCTTTTATGCTGCAGAGGCCGCAAGGGGATATGTGCCTCCCCACACGGCTTTATATCATGGAGATAATGTTATTATAGGAGGCGAACTCTCTTTTCCATCAGATGATGGTGTGGACAATGATGGAGATGGAGATATTGATGAACAGGGTGAAATGTTTCGTTTAAGTTCAAACAATTCATCATTTGACGGCAGTGTCGAATATACGGGCCGCTCCCAGCCGCCCCGGGCATCAGGATATGAAGCCAATAAGTTCACTGCCCACACCTATGAGATAACCTGCAACGGGTATAGTTCAGACAACACAGAGACCACTATTGAATCCGGTTTTTACAGAATTGGTTTTTAATTTTTTTAAAGCCGTCTTTATGGCAGAATAATAAAAGGAGCAGAAAATGATAAATCTATTTTTGAAACTTCCAGTCAAAATATTATTTTTTATGCTCACTTGTGTAACCTTTAGCCTCCTCTGCTTTTATGGAACAGCTTCGGGTGATGATACCTGTATGTTTGAGGTGTCAACGGATGAAGTCGCTCCGAACATCGTATTTCTTCTGGACAATGGTGCTGAAATGGAACAGATCAAATGGCATTCAGACTATAGTGACAACACAGACTATACGCCTGAAGGAGCATCTGTTGAAATACTTGACGGCTCAGCAGGTTCGGGTGGCGGCAGTTCCTCAAATACCACACTGGTTCTGACCAGTGTTGATGAGAGTTATCCCTTTGATGTCAATTCAGATATTGAAGGGATGACTTCAGGTGCAGAAGCCAATATAGCAGCCAAATCATATGACGGGGCAGACCTGCACCTTGAGGTTACCAGTATGACAGGTACGTTTACCGTTGGTGAAGTTGTCAGGAGATATAAAAATAAAAAAAATATTGCCACGGGCACACTGAGTGAAATAATTGAGCCTGAAGAGCCTGAAGATTCAGGGGATTCCGCTTTTCTCAACGAAAATGGTTATGGAATGGTCAGCCATGGGGGGACATGGACGCTTGTCAAAATCCTCTCCTCCCTTGAACCTGACAGCTATGCGAACGGTCTGGATGCAGACAGCGGGACGACTTGGACCATTAACGGCAGAACCCTTACCCTGCCTGCAGATCCATCGACAAGCGGCCAGGTTGATGCGGACACAGGGTTTACAATTAAAGATAATGCAACCCGGTTCAGATATTCAAAAAACTATATGAACTGGCTTTTTTATGGAAGCTATTCAGGTGACGGCAGTGATCTTCCCGATGAAAGCCGTTTCTATTATGCTAAGCAGGCACTGCTTTCCGTTGGAAAACACACCTCCAATAAAGCCAATTTCGGTATTTACAATTTTACATCGACCAGTCAAGGTTCTTCAAGTGTCCAGCCTCTTGGAGAGGTGGTGGCAGTGGTGGATGAAGATGATTCAGATAACAATGTTCTTGAATCCAATTATGAAAATAATATCAATAATATGGGTACGGTTACCTACTCTCCCCTTGCAGAAGGCCTTGCCAGAATTGGCGGTTATTACGATTCAAGCTCATCAGGAGTTGAGGATGAAACATCATGTCAGGATCAGTATGTGATTGTTGTCTCCTCTGGAATTCCATCAAAGGATGAGGACGGGGCCAGTCAGTATCTACCTGAGACGTTGGAGGATTTTGATGAAGATGATTCTGATATAGGAGAGGGAAATGTCAAGGCGGACAGCACTCTTTTTACCATACCGCAGAATACGGAAGGATCGAGCTGGCTGGATGATGTTGCGCATTATATGTATACCCATGACATGGTGGGATATGTGGACGGGTTTCAGAATGTCATGACCTATACAGTCGGGGTAATGACCAGCAACGAGAGCAATCTTTATTTGACCAATACAAGTAATAACGGCAATGGCCACCAGAATCTGTATGACACAACAGACAGTGATTATGGTGATTATCATTTTACTGCAGATTCGGCAAGTGAGTTGTCCGAGGCGATACAGAATGCGGTAAACGCCATTATTTCAAGTACCAGTACCTTTACAGCACCTGTAGTTCCGGTAACCCGTACGCTCAGCGGTAACCGGATCTATCTTTCACTCTTCAAACCGAAAGAGGGAAATGTGTGGGAAGGTAATGTTCTGAAATTAGGCCTGGACGAGGATCTGAATGTTGTTGATAAAAACGGGGATTCAGCCACGGAGAGTAACGGGGCAATAAAAGAAGATGCAGAATACTACTGGGCAACCATAAACTGGGCCAATGCGGATTACTCCACTGATGACTGTGATGGTGAAGGCTGTAATTACATGGAAAATGCAGAGAGAAATATATATACGTATATGGGCAGTACAAACGATTTGACTGACTCTTCCAATGCATTCTCAACCGATAATGAAGTTAATCTTACAGCTGCTGTACTGGGTAACCCCTCTGACGGCAGGAATACACTGATAAATTATGTGCGTGGTGCAGATTCACTGGATGATGATGATGACGGCGATATTGATGAAAACAGGGAAATTATCACAGGAGATGTGCTCCACAGTGAACCGGTTATTTTTGAGTACCGTTACGATGAAGATAATTCAGAAACATATGTATTTTTTGGTGCCAATGACGGCATGATCCACGCTGTATATGATCAGGAGACCGTTGACGGAGAGGAGACAAATTACGGCACAGAGGCATGGGGCTTTGTTCCGGCAGATCTGCTTTCCAGTCTCAAAAATCTGCTTGAAGGCAGTGAACATCCCATCTTTGTAGATTCAACGCCGAAAATCTATTTTTCTGATATAGATGGTGATGGATTTCTGGATGAGGGTGATCAGGTCATACTGATCTGTGGTGAACGCAAAGGGGGAAATACTTATATTGCCCTTGATATTACTGATCCGGAAGTGCCGCTTTTCCTGTGGGAAATAGATGACAGTGATATATCTGAACTGGGTGAAACCTGGTCTGAACCATCCATTGGTCTTGTTAAAACCTCCAGCGGCGATACAACGGGAACTGCGGTAATGTTCATAGGCGGCGGTTACAGCAGTGATAACACTTCAGGAAAAACTATTTTAGCCATTGATGTCTCTGACGGCTCTGTTGTAAAACAGTGGGGGCCTGATTTTAATCTTGCTTCTGATTCTGCAATGACCTACTCCATTCCCAGTGCAGTGAACATTATTGATGAAGACAGTAATGGATTTATCGACAAGCTGTATGTCGGTGATATGGGCGGCAGGATATGGCGGGTAGGACGTTTTACAAATCTCCTGGGTATTCCATATGATTTTCCGGGAACAAATGAAAATATAAATTACTGGGAGGCTCAGATTGTTTTTCAGGCAGACTCTTCCGACCGCAAGTTTTATTATGCACCGCGTGTAACCCTGGAAAGAGAATATGATCTTATTTTTGCAGGGACAGGGGACAGAGAAGATGCCTGCAGCACAACCAGCGGCCCGGACAAGATTATCGCATTCAAGGATTCCCATGCAACTGTTACTTCATCAGATGTCCCGGTACCGCTGACGTTGACAGATCTGGTCAATGTTACTTCAGCATCTGCTGAATCCCCAGATCTTGATAATCCTGAAGGAGATGTTGATAATAACCTTTCTGTTGATAACGGGTGGTATTTTAATCTTGAAACCGGTGAGAAAATATTGGCTGAAGGGGTTGTGTTTTTTAAAACGATATACATGACATCTTTTTTGCCGAATGATGACCCCTGTCTTCCAGGGGGTGAGGCCAGATTATACGCCCTTGACTACAAAACGGGCAAACCCGTTATTGATTTTGAGTCTGAAGAATCTGGTGAAGAAGTGGTACTGGAACCCTATAAAAACATCGGAGGCGGTATCCCTTCAGAACCTGTTGTCGTTATTTCAGAAACAGGGCCAACTCTTTTTATCACGATTGGAAGTCCGACACCTGATGATGACGTAGATTCTGATGACCAGCCGGGAATTATCAAGATTGAGCCTTTATCTCCAAGTTCTAATTTCTTTTATCAATGGTGGAGGGAGACAAGTGGTAATTAATAAATCAGACATATCC
>CAZWSL010000037.1:0-33297 GCA_964636495.1 uncultured Desulfobacula sp.
TTGAAGACTATATAGTCCATATAGAGGGTCTGTCAGGTTCCCAATTTGATGATACCCTGACCGGTGACAGCCTGGACAACAGTTTTGGCGGAACAGCAGGCAGTGATACCATAGATGGCGGAGATGGATTTGATCACCTGAGTTATAACTGGTTTGACAATACAGATTTTAATGGTATCAATGCCGATCTCTCCACAGGCAGTGTGCTTGGTTATCATACAGATGGCACGGTTCTGTTTGAAGATACCGTGAACAGTATTGAAGGTATAGAAGGTTCGGAATTTGATGATACACTGACCGGTGACAGTTTAGATAACAGTTTTAGCGGAACAGAAGGCAATGATACCATAGAGGGTGGTGACGGCTGGGATAAGATCCATTATGAGTATGAGTTTGATGAGGGTGAGATCACGGGTATCAATGCAGATCTGGTCGACGGGATTGTGCAGGGAGAGAAAACCGGTGGCGGAACACTTTTTACAGACTCCCTCTCCGGAATAGAGGTTGTGCGCGGCAGTGAGTACCATGATACCCTGACAGGAGATGAGAGTGGAAACCATTTAGAGGGATCATCAGGTGATGATTCCATAGATGGCGCTTCAGGTGATGATACCCTTTATGGTAATGGGGGTAACGACACGCTGTCGGGTGATGCCGGTAATGATCAGTTATACGGTAATGAGGGTGATGACAGCATTGCAGGTGGTGAAGGTCATGACACCCTGAGAGGTGGTGACGGCAGTGATACCCTGGACGGCGGGGAATTTTCAGACAATTTCCCAAGGGATTATGCAGACTACTCACAAGATCCCGGCGGTATTGACGTTCTGATAGATTATAACGGAGACACGGGTTCCTTTACCGGATCCCACGCCCTTGACGGATGGGGATCTACAGATACGATTGTTAATATTTCCAGGGTGATTGGATCAGACCATAATGACAACATTACCTTTGATATTGACGATCCAAATAACGTAAGTGATGTCAGGTGGTATGCCTGGGGCATGGAAGGGGCTGATACCATTACCGGCACAGATGGTGAACGGGTAAGAGCCATGTATAACAGAGATCCTGGTGCGGTAAATGTTGATCTCTCCCTTGGCACTGCAACAGACGGCTGGGGATTTACAGATGTCCTGACCGATCTCCAGGCAGTTGGCGGATCGGATTATGGTGATACCTTAAAGGGATACAACGATCAGAGTGAAGGATTTTTCGGAAGTCTTGGAAATGACCTCATTGATGCAAATGGATCTGACGACTGGTCCTGGGTTTCCTATGGATGGCTGGATAATTCAGAAGGATTCAATGGTGTGAATATTGACCTTGATGCCGGTTATGCCGAAGGCTTTCACTCAGATGGAACGACAACTCTTTTTACAGACACTCTGACAGGAATTGAATCTGCATATGGCTCATTTTTTAATGACACTATTTCAGGCAACAGCAACGATAATGAAATCGGAGGTGAAGCAGGTGATGATACACTTTTCGGCGGAGAAGGCATAGATACCCTTATGGGTGGTGACGGCAGCAATCAGATAGATGGCGGTGATGATTTTGATATAGCCTCCTATGACAGCTCTGATGATGCTGTTTCCGTGACCATGAACAGTCCTGTTTCCGTGAGTCATGCATCCGGGACCGATACCCTTGAAAATATAGAGTATATCCGTGGGACAGATTTTAATGATTCATTTTCCGGTGACGGCAGGTTTATGGTTTATGAAGGTGGAGATGGCGCTGATATCATTGACGGCGGAACTCCGGATGCCGGTAGCAGTGAAAACCCTGAGGGTATTGTATCCTACCGGCATGATCCTGATAATGCAGGAAGTGGTGTGCATGTTGATCTCAATCCCGATGCAGAAGGCCTGGTAGAGGTAACAGACGGATATGGCAATATAGACAGCCTCTATAATATAGTCGGCGTTGTGGGTTCTTCAGGAGCTGATACTTTTATAGGACAGGACGATACCTTTAACGTGTTCTCAGGTAAGGAAGGAGATGATTCAATAGATGGCGGCCGCCTGTCAAGTGGAAGTTCCGGCAATATAGCGACTTATACTTTTGATCCGAATGCAGTTACCGGCACACTACAATATAATTATGATGAAGAGGAAAATGATCCTTTTGCCGGATCTCAGGTTACAGACGGCTGGAGTGATATTGATACGTTGACAAATATAACTAAGTTGAAGGGCTCTTCATATGCAGACAGTCTGACAGTCAATCTCAGTGGTGACAGCAGTGGATCATTTCTCCGGTGGTATCTCAAGGGGATGGCAGGTAATGATACGTTAACAGGCAGTGAAGGCGAAAAGGTAGGCGTACTGTACGACGAGGATCCAGGGGGAGTTAATGTAAACCTTGATACAGGTATAGCCACTGATGGATGGGGTCATACAGATAATCTTACGAATATCACCAGGGTGGTTGGTTCAGACTATAATGACACACTGACCGGTCACTCAACTTCTACTGATGGTTTTATAGGCAGTTTTGGAGATGACACCATAGACGGACAGGGTGGAGACTGGGACTGGATAACCTATGCCTCATTTGATGATGAAGATGATTTCAGCGGCATGGATATCAATCTGGATACAGGTATTGCCATTGGTAAAAACTTAGCGGAAGATCCTATCTTCACCGACAGCCTTGCTGATATTGAACAGGCATTTGGTTCTGATCAGGATGATACCATAACAGGAAACAGCAAAAATAATACGCTTGAGGGAAAAAGCGGTAATGATTTAATCCTTGGCGGTGAGGGGGATGATACGCTGGAAGGCGATGATGGAGATGATACCCTTGACGGAGGAGATGGGAACGACGTACTTGTAGGAGGTCAGGGAGCCGATACCCTTGACGGCGGCGGTTTTTCAGGAATAAATCCGGAAAATTATGCTGATTACTCAGATGATCCAGATGGAATAGAAGTTAAAATTGATTATGGCAGCGGCTCATTCGCCGGTTCTTATGCCATTGACGGCTGGGATGATACCGACACCCTGGAAAATATATCCCATATTAAAGGTTCGGCCTATGATGACAGCCTAACCGTCGAGTTAAATGACCCGGATGATCCCACGAATATACGATGGTATATGATGGGAATGGACGGGGCTGACACATTGACCGGTACGCTGACGGATGATCGATGGGGAGTGGCTGCTTCCTATCTGGAAGATCCTTCAGGTGTGAATGTGGATCTTTCAGCAGGTACGGCTGTTGACGGGTGGGGAAATACCGATACCCTGGTTAATATTGATTGGCTGGAAGGCTCCAGCTATAATGATACCCTGCTTGGAGAAGCAGATCAGGCAAATGTGTTTTTCGGAACCCTGGGAAGTGACAGTATTGACAACAACACCTCATCGGGTGACGACGACGATGAGGGTTTCTTAGTTTATAATAAGATCAACCATGCTGACTTTGACGGTATTAACGCTGATTTGTCTGCAGGGGTCGTGCAGGGGATGCATGTTGACGGCAGTGTCCTGTTTGAAGATACCTTGAACCATATTGAAGGGCTCATCGGTTCCATACATGACGATACCCTGACAGGCAGTGATGAAGACAATGATTTCGGCGGGTCTCTGGGAGATGATATCATAGACGGTGGAGGCGATTGGGGTCATGTGTCTTACGATGAGATCAACCATGCTGATTTTAACGGAATCAATGCTGATCTGTCTAAAGGAACTATAGAGGGGAAGCACACAGACGGCAGTGTCCTGTTTACAGACACCTTGACAAATATAGAAGGGGTTGGTGGTACACAATATTCTGATACCCTGATAGGTAACAGTGAAAACAATTATTTTAACGGCAGTGACGGAGATGACAGCATTAGCGGCGCAGATACCCTAAAAGGCGAATCTGGCTGGGATCATGTCTCTTACGATGATAATATATACAACAGCAATTTCAACGGTATTAACGCTGATCTCTTTTCAGGAATTGTAGAGGGGAAGCACACAGACGGCAGTGTCCTGTTTACAGATACCTTAAACAATATTGAGGGTATAAGCGGTTCAGAATATGATGATACACTGACCGGTGACAGCCTGGACAACAATTTTGGCGGAACTGAAGGCAACGATACCATAGATGGCGGTGACGGCTGGGATCAAGTCTATTATGAGTATGAGTTTGATGAGGATGAGATCACGGGTATTAATGCAGATCTGGCCACCGGGAGTGTGGAAGGACTGAAAACCGGCGGCGGGACACTTTTTACAGACTCCCTGACCGGAATAGAGGCTGTGCGCGGCAGTGAGTACGACGATACCCTGACAGGAGATGACAGCGGAAACCGTTTAGAGGGCACTACCGGTAATGATTCCATAGATGGCGGCGGCGGAGATGATGAGATCTATGGCGGTGATGGTTATGATACCCTGACAGGCGGTGCAGGTAATGATACCCTGGACGGCGGAGATTTTTCAGGGACGCACCCCAGAAATTATGCTGATTACTCAAATGATCCTTCCAGCATCAGTGTTCTGATCGACTATGATGGCACAAGTGGTTCATTTGCCGGTTCCCAGGCCACTGACGGATGGGAAGGTATGGATGCCCTGGCCAATATTTCCAGGGTGATCGGGTCAAACTATAGTGACACGATTACCTTTGATATAAACGATCCGGACAATGCAAGTAATGTCCGCTGGTATACCTGGGGTATGGCAGGGAATGATACCATTACCGGTACAGCAGGTGAGCGGGTCCGGGTCATGTATAGTGAGGATCCTGATTCAGTTTATGTCGATCTCTCCCTTGGCACGGCAACAGACGGCTGGGGGAATACGGATTCCCTGAGCAATATTCAGGCCGTTGGCGGGTCTGATTATGATGATACCCTAAAGGGATATACAGACCAGTCAGAGGGTTTTTTAGGCAGTCTGGGCAATGATGAGATTTACGGCAATGGATCAGATGAGTGGTCCTGGATTGCCTATGGCTGGCTGGATGATACAGGCGGCTTTAACGGTATGGATATTGATCTTGCTGCAAATTCTGCAAAAGGGCTGGATTCAGAAGGCAATCCTACTGTTTTTACAGATACCCTGGCAGGGATTGAATCGGCCTGGGGATCACGTTTTGACGACAGTATTGCTGGTAACAGCAACAACAACGATCTGGCTGGTGAAGAAGGCAGTGATACCCTGGACGGTGATCTCGGTGATGATACGCTATATGGCCATGAGGGCGATGACAGCCTCCTGGGAGATGCCGGGAATGATCGTTTATACGGAAATGAGGGTGATGATACCATTGCAGGCGGTGATGGTAATGACACCCTTATAGGCGGACAGGGGAATGACTCCCTCGACGGCGGGGATTTTTCAGGAAATTACCCCAGGAACTATGCGGACTACTCCTATGATCCCGGCGGCATTGATGTGCTGATAGATTATAACGGTGACAGCGGTTCCTTTACCGGATCCCAGGCCGTTGACGGATGGGGAGATATTGATACGCTGGCAAATATTTCCAGGATAACCGGTTCAAACTACAATGACACTATTACCTTTGACATTGAAGATCCGAACAATGCAAGTAATGTCCGCTGGTATACCTGGGGCATGGAAGGGGATGATACCATTACCGGTACAGCAGGTGAACGGGTCCGGGTCATGTATAATGAAGATCCTGGTGCGGTAAATGTAGATCTCTCCCTTGGTACGGCAACGGACGGCTGGGGGAATACAGACACCCTGAGCAATATCCGTACAGTTGGCGGATCTGATTATGATGACACCTTAAAAGGGTATACAGATCAGTCAGAGGGGTTTTTCGGCAGTCTGGGCAATGATATGATTGACGGTAATGGATCAGACGACTGGTCCTGGATTTCCTATGGCTGGCTGGATGATTCAGGCGGTTTCAATGGTGTGAATATTGATCTTGATGCAGGTTCTGCAAAAGGGAAGGATGCAGAAGGCAACCCCACTATTTTTACAGATACCCTGACCGGAATCCAAAGTGGCTGGGGATCAGATTTTGATGATGATATCTTTGGCAACAGCAATGACAATGAACTGGGTGGTGAATATGGAAATGACACCCTTATTGGTGGAGAAGGCTATGACACCCTTATAGGCGGCCAGGGTAACGATTATCTCGACGGCGGGGATTTTTCAGGAAATAATCCCCGGAATTATGCGGACTACTCTTATGATCCCGGCGGCATTGATGTACTGATAGATTATGACGGTAACAGCGGTTCCTTTACCGGCTCCCAGGCTATTGACGGATGGAGTGATACAGATACGCTGGCAAATATTTCAAGAGTGATTGGATCAGACTACAATGACACTATTACTTTTGATATTGAAGATCCAGAATATACAAGTGATGTCCGGTGGTATACCTGGGGAATGGATGGTGCCGATACCATTACCGGTACAGCAGGTGAACGGGTAAGAGCCATGTATAACAAAGATCCTGGTGCGGTAAATGTAGATCTCTCCCTTGGTACGGCAACGGACGGCTGGGGAAACACAGACACCCTCAGCAGTATTCAGGCAGTCAGCGGATCTGACTATGATGATACCTTAAAGGGATACACAGATCAGTCAGAGGGCTTTTTCGGCAGCCTTGGCGATGATATGATTGACGGCAATGGAACAGATGACAACTCCTGGATTTCCTATGGCTGGCTGGATGATACAGACGGCTTCAACGGTGTGGATATTGATCTTGCTCAAGGTTCTGCAAGAGGGCTGGACTCAGAAGGCAATCCCACTGTTTTTACAGATACACTCACAGGGATTGAAATTGCCTGGGGGTCACGTTTTGATGACAGCATTGCCGGTAACAGCAACAGCAACGAACTGGCTGGTGAAGAAGGCAGTGATACCCTGGCAGGTCATCTTGGTAATGATACTCTGTTTGGCCATGACGGGGATGACAGCCTTTTGGGCGGAGAAGGGAGTGACAACCTCTTTGGCGGAGCAGGCCAGGATAATCTAAAGGGAGATGCTGGAAACGATCTTTTTGGATTTACCCACTCATCATCCGTGGATACTGTCCAGGATTTTACGGTTACCTTAAGCGGTGATAATGATGTGATGCAGTTCAATGAAGCTGATCTGGGATTTTCTTCCCAGGGCACTAACAAATATGGTTCTTCCGGAAATGATACCATGGGTATGAATCCAACAGAATATAAGATAATCGGTATTAGTGATGATTCAGTTGCTGACTGGTCCAATGCTGCTGATGCGATTGATGCTGCTCTTGATAAAGGTTACGAAAATGTTAACATGGACGGCAGCAGTGATGCCACCTATTTTGTACTGAACAACAGCACGGATGGCGATGCAAGAGTCTATTTCTGGGAGGGTGATACAACAGACAACAATGCAGTGGATGATGCGGAATTAACACATTTTGCAGACCTGGATACCTTTGCCCAGTCAGATATTGATAACCTGACAGAAAATCATTTTGACATTGTATAAAACCTGCCTGAAAGCAGGATAAAAATCAGTCTGATTTTTTTCTCTGTCCAGATGTCTGTGTCAGCTGCTGCATGACATTGATCTGTCTTGCAAGCATTTTATCAAGGCTGTATCTCTCTAAAATCGTTTTCCGGGCATTCTGCTTTACCTTATCCATAAAAGAGGGGTATTCCAGACAGGCAATCACTTTTTCAGCAATTTTGTCCGATGCAAAGAAATCTGTCAGCACTCCGTTTACCCCATCCTTGATCACCTCTCTGACAGGAGGCGTATCTGATGCCACTACCAGGCATTCACAGGACATCGCTTCGAGCAGGGACCAGGAGAGTACAAAGGGAACGGTGAGGTAAACATGGACACGGGAAGCCTGCAGTACCTGAAGATACAAACCATAGGGCAGGGGATCAACAAAATGAACCCTTTCAGGATCAAGGCTGATTTTTTCTGCCATCACTGTTTTATAGGTTTGTCCATCTGGCAGTTTATGTCCATAGCAGACCCGGTCTTCTCCCACAATAACAATGTGGGCATCAGGTCTGTTTTCAAGAATAAGAGGAATGGATTCTATAAACTGCGGAAATCCCCTGTAAGGTTCAAAACCCCTTGCCGTATAGGTAACAATCTCTTTTACGCCGGTCAGGTCCAGATCGGGAAGTTTCAGTTCCATCTCCTTTTCAGGCTTGAAAAACTGGGGATTTATTCCTTCGTGGACAACGCTCAGTTTATTGTGAAACTCTTTAGGGAACTGGCTTTTTTGCCATTTAGTAGCGCAGATTCCATGGTCGCATGCAGCAAGGTCTGATAAAATGGACATGCTCCGGTTTCTAAGTCCCATACGGGATCCGATGTTGAGTGGTGTTTTCCTGCCGAAATTTGCATTCATGCCCCTTGAATCATAATACCACTCAAAATATCCGAGAAAAGGAGATTCAGGGAAAATATCCTTTATATATAGAGTTGAACCCCATCCTGAATGGCCAATAATCAGGTGAGGTATGAATTTCTGTTTTCTCAGTTCAACCAGTTTTTTTACAACTGCTTCTGCTTTTGAATTTACTCCGGCAAAATTTATCAAAGGCAGTGATTTCAGGTTGTCAGGTATGGGATCTTCTTTAAAAATGATTTTTTTTACTCCGGGAATCTCCCATTCCGGTCGCGGATTCGCTGTAATGAATACAACTTCATTGTTTGGGTTTTTTCCCAGAAACTCAGCAATATATCTTAACTGGGCCGGGAAGTTGGGGTGGATAAGTATAAATCGCATATCATCGCTCCTGTAAAGAGAAACTCAAGGTGTTTACAAAGGGTTCCACAAGGTATTCGAGAATTGTTCTTTTACCGATGTGGATATAGGCCAGCAGCACCATACCGGGATAGAGTTTATAATTCTGATCCCCGCCCTGGAAATAGTTTTTTTCTGACTCAATCAGGACATTGTAAAAGGTGCCTCCCTGTTGATCCGTAAATGTATCCGGACTGATATTTACAACTTTTCCTTCAAGTTTATTAAATTTTCTGGCATCTTTGCTTGGCAGTTGAAGAAAAACTTTCTGGTCAATTTTGATATAACCTATATCTGAAATATTCAGGTGAGCCTCGATTATTAGTTTTTCCTCAGAGGGTACGATGTCAGCCAGGGTATCTCCCGGTTTTACAACCCCGCCTTTTGTCACCAGATACAGCTTTTTTACCACACCGTTTATGGGGGAGCGGATAACCGTTCTCTCCAGGTTGTCTTTAAATTTTTTTACCCGGGCTGACAACTCTTTGAGTTTCTGCCGGCTCTCCTTGAGATTTTTTCTTGTCTCTTCCTGGAACTGGTTTTTTGTCTCATTTAATTTTTCTCTGGTCTCCTTTAAAGCATGCCTGGCTTCCTGTAAGGAAGATCTGTCCTTCAGAATCTTACCCTCTATTGTCTTTTTTCTGCGCATGACATCAATATGCTTGATTTTGGTCGTTAAATTATCATCTAAAAGCTCCTGGCTTAAAGCAACCTCTTCTTCAAGGAGGGGGAGCTGTTCCAGCTTGTTATCCAGCTGGGACTGGATGGTTTTTATATGCTGTTCTCGCTGAAGTATAATGGTCTGCAGCTTGTTAACAGTACTTTGATAACTTTTTTTCTGTGCCTCAAAGAGTGCATTTGCCTCTTTTACCAGAAGGGGCAGGGTAAGGGTTATCTCCTTGGGAAAAATGATGTTTCTGCGGTATTCCAGCTGAGCCTTAAAACGCAGTGAATCAACTCTGAGGGCATCAATTCGCATTTTAAGCTCTTCAAGGCTTGCACCGGTCTGCAGCTGTTCCAGCTCAACCAGGGGCTGGCCGGCAGCCACTATATCACCTTCCTGAATCTTGATCTCACGGATTATTCCACCTTCAAAATGCTGGACATGTTTAATTTTACCGCTGGGCACCACCTCTCCCTCTGCTACACTGACAATATCAAGCGTTCCTCTGTAAGCCCAGAAAAAGAAAGCAGCACACATGAATATCAGCATCAGGAAAAAAAGATGGGTAACCCTCTCTACTTTTGGAATTTTCTGTTCATTCATGATGGAATCAGCTCATTTGACGGCATAACGGAGTTATTAATAATCTCCGGCACGGGTTTTTTATTCAGGTTAAGTAGTAGAGAGGCTCCTTTTAATATTTTGGGATCATTTGAAAAAACAATAATGGTTTTTCCTGATCTGGCAAGGGTATTCATTGTTGAATAGACTGCCTGCAGACCTTTCTGGTCCATGGCATCGGTTGGTTCATCCATCACTACCAGGTTGCCGTTGCCTGCAAGTCCTCTTGCAAGGGCAATGCGTTTTCTGATGCCGGGGGGGAAATTTTTTTCATTATTTGTAACAAGGGTGTCCAGACCATTGGGTGTTTTATCGAGAAAAGGTTTTAAATTGGTTTTTCTTAAAATATCATTTAAAGCAGCATCATCCAGATCAGGGTTTAAAAAGAGCAGGTTTTCTCTCAGGGAACCATTAATAAAACTGGGTTCCTGGGGCATATATATGATTTGTCTGCGCCACCACACCGGAGCCATCTGAAGCAGGTTGACACCATCGGCAAGCAGATTTCCTCTTCCGGGTTCCAGGAGAAGCGTTAACAGTTTTGCAAGCGTTGTTTTACCGGTGCCGTTCTCTCCAAACACAGCCAGAACTTTGCCCGGTTCAAGGGAGAGTGTGAGCGATTCAAACAGGGGATTATTCGTATTTGGATATGAAAAACTCACATCCTGGAATTCTATCTTTCCATTATAACTCTCCAGTGCAGCACCTTTTGCCGGTTCAAAGGGAAGCTGTTTAAATAGAGACAGCTCATTAAATGCCTGTTTTGTCTTTGCCATGGAAAAAGAGGTCTGCACCAGTTTGGTAATATTCTGATATGCCCGTCCACAGAGGATATTTGCCCCTATCAGTGCGCCTACTGACAACTGTCCCTTTACCACTAAAACGGCTCCTGCAGCATACAGGAATACACTGGTCAGGGAACTCCCGGTAAGAGTTGTGGTCTGGGATAACTCTTTATAGTCTGTAAGTCTGCTGCTCAGTTTATTCATCCGTTCAAGCTGAATATCCCATTTTTTAAAGAGGGAAGAGGCTGCACCAAAGGCCCTTACGGTTTCCATTGCATTGACTGCAGAAAAATTTAAGCTTCTGTGCTCAGACATCAATCTGCTCAGAAGATCAGATTTTTTCTGAGATTTGAATATGGTCAGCCACCCGAAAATAAGTGCCAGCAAAATGCCCAGAATGACAATATAGGCAAGAATGGGGTTTAAGAGGTAGATTACCCAGATGAAAATAAGAGAAAAAGGCGCATCAAGAACCGTATTCAGGGTGTGGGCATTAAAATTCTGCTGGATGGTATGAACATGATTAAGTGCCTCCTGGATTTTTGGTTTTGGTATTCTTTCAAGGGGCTCTGCCTTGGCCCGGCTGATAATGGAGAGTATGTCCCGGGAAAGCCGGTTATTGGGCTCCTCATTGATGACGGCAGACATTTTTGTCCGGATAATTCTGAAGCAGAATTGGAGCATGACGGCAATAAACATGCCTATGGTCAAGGTGATCAGGGTTCCGTGGAATCCATAGCTGATATACCGGTTTAATATCTGTATGACATACAGAGGCATTGCAAGGGTTAACACGGCTGTGAAGAGTGTGGCAGTCAGGATCTCAGCTGCAAGAACCGGTCTGTGAAATAATCTTCTTATAAGCTCTTTCATGACTGGAAAGAAGAGACCCTAAAATATAGAACTCAAATTTTTATTGGGAAAACATATCAAGTTCAAGCATTCCCATTCTGAACAAGAGGTTATAGGCAGCTATTTTTGTATCTTCTCTGGCTGCTATTGCTGCACCTTTTGCATTGATATAATTGACCTCACCGTTCAGGACATCCAGAAGGGATCGGGTTCCCATTTTCCGCTCTTTTTTTGCAAGTGTCAGGAAGTTATTGAGGATATCTGCCTGCTGAAATAGGAGTTCTTCTCTCAGTTTTAATGTTGATAATTGTTCCCAGCTGTTACGGACGTGTTCTGTAACCAGATTATAAGCGTGCTCCAGATGTGTGGCAGCGGCTGATTTGTTTGCAACTGCTGATTTTATGGCAGCTGTGTCACTGCCTCCTCGAAAAATATTGTAGTTTAACTCAAGCCCGGCTGAATAGTCACGCCTGAATCCCAGTGTGCCGCTGTTATTGTCAGCATCGATTGCCTTGGCAAAGAGGCTTAAAGTGGGGAAGTAGGCGGATTTTGAAATTTTTATTCTTTTCCTGGAGAGGTTAAGATCATACTGGGTGATTTTAATTTCCGGGTTGTTTGCAATCGCTTTTTTAATTGCATCATTGAGATTGCCGGGCAGTTTGTCTACAGGCAGTTTTGTTGTTATGAAGTTATTAATTTCATACAGGGTGGGAAAGTGATAAAAAACAGCTTCAAAACGGTTTTTAGCGATATTTAAATCTCCTCTGGCTTCAACTTTCTGGGCCATTGCGCCAGCAAGCTGAGATTTTGCCTGAAGAACATCTGAGGTGAGTCCAGCTCCTTTTTTTACGAGCGCTTTTTCAATACCGGTCAGTTTTTTGATACGCTCTTCTGAATATAGAGCTGTCTGAAGTCTCTCTCTTGCTTTTACAATATTGATATAAGCGGTAATACCCTGCAGTATCATCTGCTGGGTAGTTGATTCAAGATGCGCACGCGCCTGCTGAAGGTCGCCAGAATATGCAATCCTTTATATTGATGATGATGTTGATTCAAGATGCGCACGCGCCTGCTGAAGGAATATTTCATCGTGTTTTATGGCGTTGGTTGTCCTGCCGAAATCCGTGATAAGCTGGCTTGCTTTCAGAGTGAGTTCATGCCGGTATTCAGTTGTATCATCCTGTCCCTCTCTGCGTATCCGTTCCCTTCCTGTATCACCAAACAGATCGATAGAGGGGTAATACATTCCACGGCTCTGTTCCAGCACAGCTTCTGCACTCTCAACTCTATGTTTCAGGGATTTTATCTCCTGGTGGTTTTCCAGCAGTTTTTTCAGCATGACTTTGGGATCAGGGTTGAATTTGTTTGAATCCGTTTTTTTAACCTGGGTTTCAGCAAAGACTGCTGGTGAAAAAGACAAAATAAAAAAACTGATAATCATCATGGCATATGTAATTTTTTTCATTTTATTCCCTCTTTTCTGGATATAAATTTTAACTGCTGAAATGATGCATTGCAGATCATAATATTTAAATTGCAATCATTTATAAGTTGCAATAAGATAAACATTAATAAGCTTGGTTTGTCAAGTTTAAAAAGATAAATTTGAACAGCAGAGATACATATTTCCTCTATTTTTTAATAGATAGAATTAAAATCAGAAATTATGAAAATTTTCAGATTATTAAAACAGACTCAATGGACAGTTTTTGCTGCCGGACTGGCAATAACTCTGATCATATCAGGTGTTTATGTTTTTAAGCCCACTTTTATAAAATTATTGGAAAATAAGCTTTATGATACCTATCTTCAGAAAATTGTTGAAAAACATAAAACCAGTTCAGTTACAATCGTTGATATTGATGAATACAGTATTGAGAAGTTCGGCCAGTGGCCCTGGCCGAGATATCGTGTAGCCCTGCTGCTGAAAAAAATTCAGATGGCAGGGGCACTGGCTGTTGCTAATGATATACTGTTTGGTGAGCCAGATGGTACTTCTCCTGCAGTTTTGAAAAAAGTATTAAAAAGGGATCTTAAAATTGATATTGGATTTCAGGGTCTGCCGGTACAGCTTATGGACAATGATAAGCTGCTGGCCGATGTCCTTGGCAACGGTCCTTTTGTCCTGGGATACTCTTTTGATTTTCAATCTAAAGATGAGTCTGTACAAAACAGTGTCAATCTTCCTCCTTTAGAAATGTCTGAAGTAAGAAGTGGCGGTGCAGGGCATGCTGATGCTTATCTGACCCCTGCAGAAAAAGTTATCCCGCCTCTGCCAGCACTGGTTGAGAATGCTGCCAATGCAGGCTTTATGAATGTACAGACAGATATGGATGGTGTGCTTCGCAGGGTGCCTTTGATGATTTCAATGAATGGTAAAAGTTATCCACACCTGTCTCTTGCTACACTGTTGACCGCATTAAAGGATAAAATTCCTGATCCGATGGTGAAACTTACCAGGGGTGGTTTTGAGTCAATCAAGATAGGAAATACCATTGTTCCCCTGGAAGCTAATGGATCCATGATGATAAATTATAAGGGACCACGGTTTACATTTCCATATATTTCTGCTGGAAAAGTACTTGAAGATAAAATCAGTAAAAATGATTTTAAAGATAAAATAGTCTTTTTAGGATCTTCTGCTGCAGGTCTGATGGACATACGGGTTTCACCCCTGGATGAGGATTTCCCCGGTGTGGAGGTGAATGCAACCATTGTGGATAATATTCTTCATCAGGATTTTATCCACAGGCCGGACTGGATTCCCGGATTTGAACTGGTAACAATTCTGTTATGGGGTTTGATTACAACCTGTCTGATCGGCTGGGCTGACGCCAGATTTACCCTGCCGACAACGGCTGCTCTTGCTGCCGGTGCCTGGTATGGAGGCCTCTGGAGTATTAAATCATATCATATATGGATCTCTCCCTTTTTTCCCTTGCTGGTGCTTATGGGAAATTTTTCAATTCTGACCCTGTTTAAATTCTGGTTTTCAGAGCGTAAAAAAAAGTTTTACAGGTCAGCTTTCAGCAAGTATGTTTCAAAGGCAGTGGTAGATCAGATCAGTGAATCTCCCGAAAAAATGAGTCTTGAAGGTGAAGAAAAACAGATTACTATCCTGTTTGCAGATATTCGCAGCTTTACAACTTTGTCTGAAAAACTCTCCCCGACTCAGGTTACCATGCTGCTGCATGATTATTTTACACCGGTGACCAGCAGCATCATTAAAAATCAGGGTACTCTGGATAAATTTATCGGTGATGCAGTCATGTGTTTCTGGAATGCACCCCTTGATGTTAAAGACCATCAGGCAAAGGCTGTAACAACCGGCTTTGAAATGCTGAGATCCCTTGTGGAACTGAATAAGATGTTTCTGGAAAAATACGGGATTGAGATTGATATCGGCATCGGGATTCACTCAGGGCAGTGCCGTGTTGGCAACATGGGTTCTTCTGACCTGTTTGACTATACAATTATCGGTGATAATGTAAATTTAACTTCCAGGCTGGAAGGTCTGACCAAGTTTTATGGCGTAAAGCTGATTGTAAGCGATTCTATGAAAGAGCAGCTTGTCTCTTTTCCTGTACGTTTCATGGAGCTGGATCAGGTTCAGGTTAAGGGAAAAACAGAACCTGTAAAAATATATACTGTTTTCCAGGCTGAACCAGGAGAGAATAAAACTCTTGAGACAGAATTGAAAATCTATGAATACGGGATTGATCAATATAAGCAGGGAGATTTTGAAAAAGCCATGGAAGTTTTTCAATCTCTGTGTGATAAATACAGGAAAAGAAAGGTATATGAAATATACCAGGAGAGGTGTGGCTACTTTATGGAAAATCCACCAGAGCCCGGCTGGAACGGGGTTTTTGTCCACACTTCAAAATAAAATACCGGTTCTCAGGCTGGTGGCGGGTGATTTTGACATCGTTTTACAGGTATACACACCAAGGTGTACCATATCATTTTAAAATAAATATGCACGCTGTGGCAATAATGAAAACAAACGATACAGGCAGTATCAATTGTCCTGAGTGACTATGGAGAATTTAGCGTTTTTTTCTTTACTTGAATATATTTAAATGATAAAAAAATTAAGGTTTTTAATTGTTTATAATTTAATACATAAAGGGGTGTTTTTAAGATGGATATTCCCAGAAAACTCGGCATATTAATCTATACAGCAGTACCGGCTATTGTGGGTGGTGGTATTGTCTATCATTTTTTTGAAAATTATGTTCATGTAACTATATTTGAAATACTTCTTATTCTGGCTGCTTTTGCTATAATCAGAAAATAGAGCAACATGATAGGTTTTCATGTAAAGCCGTAATTATGCAGCTATCTGCATAGTACGGCTTTACAATATTTATATAATCATTTTAATAAAAAATAATGAACTGGTGAAATTTTGGAGCAAAATATTTCTCATAGAGCTGTATTTGTATTTTTTCTTGTTTTATTCTGCATTGCAATCCTCCTTGCAGGTAACCTGATTGCTCCTTTTTTCTCCATTATCATACTCGGGATCGTCTCAACAGGAGTATTCAGTCCTGTTTTTCATTTTTTCCAAAAAAAAATGAACCCCCCGTTTGCTTCCGCCCTTACCTGTGTTCTCATATTTTTCGTTGTTCTGATACCGGTTGTGTTTTTTGTGGGGATATTATCCAAAGAGGCTTTTGGCCTCTATATTATGGCAAAAGATGCTGTATATTCAAATCAATTGAAAGACCTGCTGGAAAACACAAAAGCTCTGGAAAGAATTAATGAGCTGTTAATAAGAGCAGGGATTGAAAAAGCAATTACCTGGGATGAGTTAATCAGCCCCATTTCTGAACTTGGAAAATTTGTAGGATTCTCCCTTTTTGAGCAGGCAAGATTCATAACCTCTAATGTTTTTAATATCATATTATATTTCTGTTTAATGATTATCGTGGTGTTTTATCTGCTCATGGATGGTGGCAGACTTGTGAAATACCTGTATGATCTGTCTCCTCTGCTGGATGAACACGATGCAAAATTGTTTGAAAAATTTAAAGACATGTCAGGTGCTGTATTAATCGGCAATGGCCTTGGAGGATTGATACAGGGGGTGGCAGGTGGGGTCGCTTTTATGGCACTGGGATTGAATTCACCATTCCTGTGGGGGGTTATCATGGGCTTTCTTGCCTTCCTGCCCATCGTCGGAATAGGTATCGTATTAATACCGACAGCCGCAATATTACTGCTTAAAGCAAGGATAGCAGCAGCCATTTTTATTCTTGTGTTTTATGCTGTTCTCTCCTGGGGAATAGAGTATATTTTTAAGCCGCGGGTTGTTGGCAACAGGGTGAGTATGCACCCTTTGATCATATTTTTTGCCATTATCGGAGGGCTTAAAACCTATGGTATTCTCGGTATCATATACGGGCCTTTGATTGCGACTCTGTTTTTAACGCTTGCAGATATATATTTTTCAAGTTTTCAGTTTATGGTTGAACCTGGAAAAGTTTCAAAGGAGACATCAAAACCAGAGTAGTAAAGCCATGATCAGGAAAAAAAATAAAAAAGCATAAACAATAATTTGGAGTTACGGATTTGATTATCAATAAAGACAAGAATGTGACAAGTATAGAAAAAGAGATGAAACAGTCCTATCTGGAATATGCCATGAGCGTCATAATAGGAAGGGCTCTTCCTGATGTTCGAGATGGATTGAAACCCGTTCACAGACGATCACTCTATGCCATGCAGCAGGCAAGAAATGACTGGAATAAAGCGTATAAAAAATCTGCGCGTATCGTTGGTGATGTTATGGGTAAGTATCATCCACATGGTGATGCAGCAATTTATGATACCATTGTAAGGATGGCACAGGATTTTTCGTTAAGATACACGCTTGTCGATGGTCAGGGCAACTTTGGATCTGTGGATGGTGACTCGCCTGCCGCAATGAGGTATACGGAAATAAGAATGAAAAAGATCGCCCATCAGATGCTGGTTGATCTTGAAAAAGAGACGGTTGATTTTGTCGCAAATTATGACGAAACGCTTGAAGAACCATCGGTTCTGCCCACAAAGTTTCCTGCTCTGCTGGTAAATGGATCTTCCGGCATTGCTGTGGGAATGACTACAAATATTCCTCCCCATAACATCAGGGAAGTCACAGCAGGCCTGGAAAAACTGATTGATAATCCTTTAATTGATATAGAAGAATTAATGGAGTACATTCCAGGACCTGATTTTCCAACCTATGGTCATATTTATGGTACCAGAGGAATTCATGAGGCTTATAAATCAGGGCGGGGCATTATAACCCTGAGAGCAAAGGTAGAACTGGAAGAAAACAAAAAAAATAAAAGAGAGACCATTATTGTTACGGAACTGCCCTATCAGGTCAACAAGGCGAAACTTGTTGAAAAAACAGCAGAGCTGATACGGGATAAGGTTATTACAGGTGTCTCTTATGTCAGGGATGAATCTGACCGTGACGGAATGAGAATAGCAATCGGTCTTAAGCGGGGACAGATTGCTGAAGTCGTAATTAATCAGCTCTATAAGCATACAAATATGCAGACGAGTTTTGGAATTATTTTTCTTGCTGTTGTCAATAACAGACCCCAATTGCTGAACCTGAAAGAGATCCTGAATCATTTTATTGATCACAGGCGGAATGTAATTGTCAGAAGAACAAAATTTGATTTAAGAAAAGCGCAGGAGAGAGCTCATATTTTAGAGGGACTTAAAATTGCACTGGATAACCTTGATGAAGTAGTGGCTTTGATAAGAGCATCCCAGTCACCTGATGATGCAAAAAAGGGCCTGATTTCTAAATTTTCTCTCACCCTGGTACAGGCACAGGCAATACTTGATATGAGACTTCAGAAACTGACCGGGCTTGAGAGAGAAAAAATTATTCAAGAGTATGAATCCCTTTTAAAGGATATTGCCTGGTATAATGAAATCCTTTCAAGTGATGAAGTTGTCCGTGGTCTGATCAAGGATGAATTGTCTGAACTTGATGAGGAGTTTGGAGATTCGAGGCGGACCCGGATTGTTGAAAGTACTGCTGAGATAAATCTCGAAGATCTGATTACCCAGGAAGACATGGTTGTCACCATTACAAGAAGCGGTTATATCAAAAGAAACCCCATTACACTCTATACAAGCCAGCATAGAGGTGGAAAGGGTAAAAAAGCCATGGGAACAAAAGAGGATGATTTTGTTGAGCATCTTTTTGTCGCGTCAACACACTCTACATTTTTATTCATAACCAATTTTGGAAAAGTTTACCAGTTAAAGGTGTATGAACTGCCAATGGCAGGACGTGCAAGTCTCGGGCAGGCTATTGTAAATCTTCTTAATCTGAATGAGGGTGAAAAACTTGCAACTGTACTGATTGTTGATGAGTTTGAAGAGAATAAATATGTAATTATGGCTACTAAAAAAGGGAGGGTTAAGAAAACCGATCTCATGGCTTACTCAAGAGCCCGTTCAGTCGGTCTGATAGGGGTAAAGCTTGCTGAAGATGATGAATTGATTGCAGCCCGTATTACAGATGGGAATATGACTGTTTTTCTGGGTTCAGAAGGCGGTAAGGTGATTCGTTTTCATGAAAGTGAGGTAAGAGCTACCGCAAGAGGGTCCATGGGTGTCCGCGGCATGAGAATTGATAACGGGTCAAGGGTTGTTGGAATGGAAGTTCTTCAATCACAGGCAACACTTCTTACTATAACTGAAAACGGATTTGGCAAACGTTCTGAGGTTGAGGAATACAGAATCCAGGCCCGTGGAGGAAAAGGGGTTTTTTCTATTAAAACTTCACAGCGTAATGGTAAGATGGTCTCTCTGCTTCTTGTTGATGATAAAGATGAGATCATGATGGTGACAGACAGTGGAAAACTTATCCGTACAAACATAGAAGGTGTTAATGTGATAAGCCGGAATACCCAGGGTGTCAAGCTTATCAATCTCTCATCAGGTGAGAAATTGATAGGCATAGCAAGGCTGCCGGAGGAAGAGGAGAAAAAGAATACCTCTGAAACTGAATCTGCTGATGAAGATCAGGGGGAAGCTGATAACCAGGATGGAGACAGCCTTGATGGAGAAAATCCTGATATCACCACGCCATAAAGGTGAAGGACACAGAAAAAGACTGCGTGAAAAATTTTTAAAGGATGGTCTTAAGGGATTCCATGATTATGAAGTTATAGAACTGCTGCTGTCTTTGAATACACCGAGAAAAGATTGCAAAGAGAGTGCGAAATTGCTTTTGAAACGATTTAAGACCCTGCATGGCGTCTTTGAAGCAGACAGCAGCCAGTTGTGTGAGATTAAAGGTGTAGGACATGCAAACTCTTTTGGTATTAAACTGATTAAAGAGGTTTCTGACAGATATCTTGAAAACAGAATCATTCTAAAGGATGTCGTGCAGAATACACAGGATTTGATACAATACCTGAATCAGAAAATAGGGCATAAAACAAAAGAGGTTTTTACAGGAATTTTTTTAGATGCCAAAAATAGAGTTTTGGTTTCTCAAGTCCTTTTCAAAGGCACGTTGACTACAAGCTCAGTATATCCAAGGGAGGTTATTAAGAAGGCACTGCGGTATAATGCAGCAGCTGTGATCTTTGCACATAATCACCCCTCTGGTAATATAGAGCCTTCAACAAGTGATATACGGATTACAAAAGATCTCTTTTTTGCTTTGAAGTATGTGGGAATTGTTCTGCATGAACACATAATTGTCGGAAATGAAGGATACTACAGTTTTGCTGCCCATGGATTGTTATCAAAATTTAACTCTGAATTTTTGAAAGTAACCGCAACAAAATGAACCCGCATGACAATAAAAATCAAAAAAAAGATAATCCTGAATGTTTTGGCATTCTTGAAAAAGTGTTTCCAATGACGGATAATGGGTTTCGACAGACACCACAAAACTGTTTTGACTTCTGTCCTCTAAAGACAAAATGCCTTGAATATGCAATGACTACAAAAGATGGGGCAAAACTTGAAGAAGAGATCATAAAAAAGGGAACGCAATCAGGCACAATCAATTTTTTTGAGAGATGGTCACGTAAAAAACAGGCGTATAAAAAATTACATAAACGGTAACAGCAGTATTACCATTGATAACCATGCTCTACTTCAGGCAGATTCTGCCATTGATTCAGTGTTTCATACTGTTTTTGAACTGCAGATTCCTGAAGCATTAATGTGAGAAACTGCCATATGATTTTTGGGAGGAGATGATGAAATCAGTAAGAGATATTCAGGTGAAGTCAAAAAAGGTTTTTGTAAGAGTGGATTATAATGTTCCATTTGATGAAAATCAAAATATTTCAGATGACAACAGGATAGTGGCGACCCTTGATCTTTTAGAGTATCTCATGGAACAGAATGCAAAAATTATTCTTGCATCTCATCTTGGCAGACCAGATGGTCATCGGAATAAAAAATTCAGTCTTGCTCCTGTATGTAAAAGATTATCAAAGCTGATTAAAAAAGAGGTTATATTTGCCGATGACTGTGTTGGTGAAAAAGTTGTTGAAATGGCTGATAAATTAGAGGGTGGTCAGGTGCTTCTTCTTGAAAATTTAAGATTTCATAAAGAAGAGAAAGAAAACGATGATTCATTTTCTCAACAACTGGCAGACCTTTGTGATGTCTATGTAAATAATGCCTTTGCTGTTTCACATAGAGATCAGGCATCTGTTACCGGAGTGCCCCAATATGCAGCAGAGTCTGTTTCCGGGTTTTTACTGGAAAAAGAAGTAAGGTCATACTATGATTCGGTGGAGAATCCTGAAAGACCCCTTGTGGCGGTTATTGGCGGATCAAAAGTATCCAGTAAACTGACAGCCCTTGAAAATATGCTTAAATTTGTTGATAAGTTAATTATTGGTGGTGCCATGGCAAATACATTTTTGAAGAGCAGAGGGTATGATACCAAAGGATCAGTGATTGAAGAGGATTTACTGCCGACCGCCCTGGAAATAATCAGGAAAGCCAGGGAAAACAGGGTTGAACTTTTACTGCCCACTGATTTGACATGCGCTGATAAATTTAATAATAACGCTCAGGTAAAGCAGGTTTCTCTTGATGAAATTCCTGAAGGATGGATGGCTCTGGATATCGGACCGGAAACAGCCCGGTCATATGCCCGTGCGATTGAAGATGCCAGGACTATCGTATGGAATGGTCCAATGGGTGTCTTTGAAATGGAAAAATTTATTTCAGGAACAAAGATGGTGGCTGATGCAGTTGCCAGTTCTTCGGCTTTTTCAATTGTTGGCGGAGGGGATACGGTACTGGCAGCAAAATTGTGCAATGTTTCTAAGAAAGTCAGCTATATTTCTACAGGTGGAGGAGCTTTCCTGCATTTAATGGAAGGGAAAATCCTGCCCGGAGTAAAAGCGCTGCAATAAGAGACCTTTGAATAATGTTCAATTTTGTTTTAGAGCAAAGAAGATGAAAATTATAACCGGAGGAATATATTGAATATTTCGAGGATTATCATTTTCATATTCTGCAGCAATTGGACAAAAGTGGGCTTTATGCAAAGATCTCAATAAATAAAATACACAGGATTAATGGGAAGGAGGATATATTTCTACGATGTTTTGTAAGCAAAGAGATTGTTTAAGCATAGAAGAGAGACTCAGAAGATCCTATTATGAGGTATTGAGGGATGAACTGGATCAATTTGTTCTGGGATATTCCCTGGTTGGTTCATATAGTAACTTTCTTCGAATGCGGACACCATACCCCTTTGTTGAATTGAGGGAACTGAAACCGAGAGCCCGGATTCCAGCAGTTGAATTTGATGCGCAGAATTCATTTCTGATCATTTTTTCTGAAGATTTTATTGATAAAAAACACAAAAAATATATCAGATATTTTGATGCCAATAAAACAACAAAAAACAATCTGCTGCGGCATAAATATTTTCCAGATGTGGAGAGATTTAACAGAAACATTAAAATGTTTGAAAGCAGTGATTTTTTTTCTTTGTTAAGATCACTGCTGCCTATTGATTACGCTTTACTTATACAGAGGAATCAGAGAAGCAAGGTAAGATATGCATTAACCCATTTTCATGTCAGGGTTGACTGGCCCATAACTGATGCAGCAGAGGCGCTTGCCAAGGATTTACGATATATATCAAAAGATCTTTATGAAAAAGGGGAAAAGTTTGCTGAAGATTTTCAGAAGAAATTTTTTGAATACTATGGCGTTCCGGTAATGTGCGGTGGCAGAAGAACAGCTGCAGCTGTTGCTGCACAATATTTCAAGCTGCTTCCCGGCATAACAACGATTTATGTCTCATCAAGTGAGTCAAGAAGCCTCTTGAAAATTGATGAAAGAGGCGTATCAAAATCTGTATTGGTCCAATTGCCGGGCAGCGAGGTAAAAAAACTGGCTGATATGGTGAATATTACCCAGAGCTCTTTTACTAAAAATTATGTCGTTGCAAGAAATAAGAAAAAATTTGTCTGTATTTTAAATGTCAAGTATAACCTTACAAATCATGCCTTACCCCCGGCAGATAGAAAATTAAGAGAACTTAACCTTGAGACCAACTGGCTTACCGTTGCAGAGGAGCATATTCTGCCCAAACCATCAACACTAAAATATCCGCCAATTTTATATAAAATGGTATATTTGTAGCCGGATGTGAAAAAAGATCTCAAGCTATAATTTTTTAAGCATGGCAATTTCATCGCAGTCTGGAAAACTGACACATCCTATACAGTCAGACCACACTTTTATGGGAAGGTTATTTTTTTCAATTGTTGAGAAACCAAACTGTTCAAAAAAGCTTGGCCGATAGGTCAGTGTAAAAAGATTTTTTATATTAAAGTATACGGCTTCCTGGATTGACCGTTCTATAAGTGTTGATCCAATTTTTTTACCTGTAAAATGCGGTTCAACCGCAAGGGATCTTATTTCAGCAAGGTCTTCCCAGCAGAATTGTAAAGCACAGCAGCCTACTATTTTATTTTGATCTTGATCTTCAAAGACCCAGAAATCTCTCAGGTGATCATACAGTTTGCTCAACGGCCTTGCAAGAAGTTCACCTTTTTTGCTGTACAGTTGAAGCAGGGCATGAATGGCATTGACATCGTCAAGTCTGGCTTTTCTAATCATTATTAAAACCTTCTATTACAGTTTACGTATAATATCATTTGGCTGACATTGAATGTCAAGGAAAATGCGGGCATGGGTGTTTGGATGAACAGCATCAACCGGATATTTGTCTGAATCAAGAAGTTTGATGATACCACTTTTTGCAGGAGAGCCTGATGGTGAAAGCACTTCGACAATATCATCTTTTTTGAGCCTGTTGCGAATTTCTACCAGATATCCATGATCTTCTGTTTTTCTTACTATTTTTCCAATAAAACTGTGGATTTTTCCATGGTGTCTATTTTTGGAGTTAGGAGACTGTTCATCTGATCTGCCAAAATAAAACCCAGTACAATACTCCCTGTGAAAAACCTGGTGCAGTTCATCAATCCACTCCGGGTTTGTTTTAAACTTATCAGGAGACTCTGCAAAAGCATCAATGGCGTTTCGATATGTTTTCACAACAGAAGCCAGATAGTTAATACCCTTCATTCTGCCCTCTATCTTCAGAGATGTTATATTGGCATTAATAAGCTGAGGGATGTGCTCTATCATACATAAATCCTTGGAGTTAAATATATATGAGCCTTTTTCATCTTCCATAAGAGAGTGGTAATCATTTGGCCGCAACTCTTCTACAACTGAATACTTCCATCGGCAGGGGTGGCTGCAAAGGCCCCTATTGCTGTCTCTGCCACTTAGAAAACTGCTTAAAAGGCATCTTCCTGAATATGATATGCACATGGCACCATGGATAAATGTTTCTGTCTCAATTTTACAATTGAAGGAGATCTCACCTATCTCTTTTAAAGAGAGTTCTCTTGCAAGATTAACCCTTTTGATTCCAAGGTTATACCAGAATTTTGCTGCGCTGATATTTGTTGTATTGGCCTGGGTACTCAAATGAATATCTATATCAGGGATAATTTTTTTTGCCATCATTATGATACCTGGGTCAGAAATGATGATAGCGTCAGGCATGATTTCGCCTGTTTTTTTTAAAAAATGTTCAATACCGACCTGGTCCCTGTTTCGTGAATAGATATTGCATGCAAGGTATATTTTTACATTATGCTTGTGGGCAAAACTGACGGCTTGTTTCAGTTCCTGGTTTGAAAAATTTCCAGAAAAATTTCTTAAACTGAAATCTTTTCCTGCAAGGTATACTGCATCGGCACCATAGTGAACTGCAATTTCAAGTTTTTCAAAATTACCTGCCGGTGCTAACAATTCAGGTTTGAAACTGGTATTTTTATTTTTTCCGGGCATATATTTCTGGATAAGGCTGCTATCCCGGCAGGAATTGAATTTAAGACATCACTTGTTGTAATAATAAAATATACAATTTTATCTTTTTCAAAACACTCCCGAGAATATCCCTCTATGTTTTTGTATGATTGTTTTTTCAGCAAACTATAATATTTGTTGGTTTTTTTCAACCCATCCAGAAGAACAATCCTATATTTTTAAAAGTTTTGAATCATTTTTTATATTGTTTGACAATAAAGTGAGTCATCTGTCCCATGATCATGGATATGAGTTCTTTTGGCAGAAAATAGTCAGGGACTTCAGAAGAAATCTTATCAACCAGGAACGTAACTGTTTTCTTTTCATCCTGAAAATTTTCATATGTGCTTTCAATGAGCTGTCTCATTTCAGCGGCCTCTTTGATTGATTCAGCCATAAAGTTTCGGCCATCCTCTCCTGTAAGAGCACCGTAATGTTCGGACAGATGGATATCACAAGGATATGCTGCCATTTTTTCAAGGCTTTTCTGGTATAAATCAAAATTGGAGTTGGCAGCGGTCAAAATTCTGTCTCCATAGGGGATGCCTCCTGCATCAGAGGCAGAAAGAATTTTTTCTTCAGGGATATATACGGCCATTGAGCAGGGTGAATGCCCGGGCACATCCAGTATAAGCAACTCCATATCTCCGCAATGGATGATGTCTCCATCTGAAACTGTCCTGTCCACTTCAATCGTCTTAATATCAAGGCTGTCATATAGATATTCAAGGCTGGGGTCGGCCTGGGATAAGAACATCCGGTTCAGGGAAACAATTTTTTTGACAATATCCTCTCTCGTCAGAAATTCCGTTCCCTTTGCAGAGGCTACAATCTCTATCCATGGCCACATCTTACTCAAGCAGGGGACAATACCTACATGGTCAAAATGGGAGTGATGAATAATGATCTGTTTAATCTTTTTAACATCGATCCCCAAATTTTCAATTTGACTCACCATGTCGGGTACAATATATGTCAAACCGCCTCCCAATATTGTATATTGATCACCGCAGTTTACCAGATAGACACAGGATTCACTTCGTCCCGTCATTATGATACGTTCACTGACCCGTCCGGGTTGTGTAATTATCATTTTCTATACTCCTTTGCCTTTAAAATTAGAGATCTTTGCATACCCCCCCCCTCTTTTGCCCAATTGCCATGGAATATGAAAATTATAATAGTTTCTTCTATTTGTTGAGATTTTTATTTGTGCTTATATATGTATAGGGGAGCTGATAATAGTTAAAAAATTTTGAGGTTTTCTTCATTGAAAATTTTTCAAAAATCTTTGAAAGGTTAATTCCCATACCAACAGATATATTTCTTTCTCTGGCCATGTTATTATCCGAATACCCTTTTGCATTCCATCCTAAATGCAGGTCAAAGTATTCTGCCCAGGTGTTTTTAGTGAATTCAAACCCATCAAGTTTGAGGACCATGAGAAACTTCATGTTATCATAATCCGTGGTGACATCCGGCTGTCCCAGATCAGGAATAAATTCGATCCTGAAGTCAATTTTGCTTGATAGATCCGGATCAGTATATAAAAAATATCCCACTGCACTCCCGAATATATTCATGATTAAATCCTCATAGGAAAATCCAAAATCACTGAAACTGTCTCCAAATTCCATAAAGGTTGTCATGGCAAATGAGGAAAAAGACCCTAAAGAGGCTGCTTTTTTCGAAGGATAACTCCAGTAATCAAATACCCCGGATAGAATATGGGAAAGTGCATAGGAAAAGTAAAAATGACCAAACTTATCTGCTCCTCCTTCCTTGGAGTTTTTTGAAAACCAGTCTTCTCCATTTATGCTTGCATCGTTTTCAAAATAATTCCATTTTGCAATACCCCATCCAGTGATGGCCGTAACCCCTCCGATGTTTGTCATCAGGACTTTTTTTCCCTTTGTCCACCCTTTTTCTTCTTCGGCATTCAAAACAGGAGAGACCAAAAGAACCAGAAAGACCATAAGGCCCATTTTCCACAGTTGGTTTCTGAAATTTTTCATATCTATCAGTAATAAGGACATATGCATTCCGGATTTATATCAAAATTGATGTGAAACACTGCTGGTTCATCTTTTTTTTGTTTTTTTGTACTTTGCACCAGATTTTTTGTCTTTGAAAAAAGATCTGACCCATTCTCCAGCAGTTTCAGGAGGTTCAGACTGTTTTTTTGACAGATTAAGAACAAGAGACCCGGTTGTACATGTATAAACGCAGATGCCGCATCCGAGGCATTTTTCATTTTCCGCCATTGGTGCCATTGATTTTTTATTCTTAGCCAGCGGATGATGATTTAAGGCTAAAGCATCCATCGGACATTTTTCAACACACAATCCGCAAGCCTTGCATGTCTGGGCTGAAACCGATACTGTGTAGCGGGATGGATCAACACTTTTATGGTGGTCAAGCTGATGATATGCCATAAAAAACAGACAACAGCAGGAGCAGCAGTTGCAAATAGTGTCAGGATCTTTTTTCCAGTTTGACACGGCATGTACAAGTCCGGAATCTGCTGCTTGTTTAAGAATTTTCAGCGTTTTTTCTTTTGTAATCTCCCGCCCCATTCTGTTCTCCACAATGTAACGGCCAAGGTGATCAAAATGGAGACATACTTCAAGGGGGGCATCACAGGCATCTGCTTCTGGATCAAGGTGCATTTTCGAACGGCAGGGACAATCGGAAACCGTATAGTAAGATCGGTCTTCAACAAGCTTTATTACATCTTCGTAGGGAAGAAGCGTCCTTGAGTCTGAAATTGTTTTGTGAATGGGGACGGTTCTTAATCCTTTATGTTCAGCATGGCTGAACTGCTCCATGAAACCGTCAGAAAAGTACTGGTTAATGAAATGTGCTCCTTCCTGGGCTGCCTTGCTTTTGTTTTCAGGCCAGAACAAGGAACGCATAAAGACAAAAAAAGCATCATTAATGCTGAATCGGGGTTTTCCATTTTTAAAATTTTTCCAGACAAGCCCTTTTTGAGCCATGGCATCCAGTTTTGGCAAAAGTTTTTTTTGCGGCAGGTTTTTCAGATCTGCAATTTCGCTTAAATAGGCCCCTTTATGGGGGAGCCCAGTCAACAATTCAGCCTCCTCAACACTATACACCGCTTTTATCGTGTCCATTAAGTGAGGAGAATCCGGAAGCCCGAACCAGGCCAGATTTAACCAGTCAATCAGTTTTTGATATATTTTGTTGTTCATAATCAGTGACCTTTGCGCGACCGCTCAAATTGTAATTTTAAAATGCTGAAAACAGGGATATAAACTATCCTGCAGAGTTTTCAACATGACGATCTAATCGCTTCCGGGATTTTCAAGGAATCTTATACCCGGTTTTAATTTCCATTTTTCTTGTACGATAATAAAATTGAGCATTATGCAAAGATTTCAGATATTATTTCACTGTCTACAATCTGATACATAGCTCCGCCCTGTCAGTTACATTTATTTCTGCTGCTATCAAATGGGGTTCAATTAAGTGCCTGGTTAATATAGAATATGTGAATATTCATTGTCAAGCCGGATAAGATGGATGTCAGGAACGGGTCTTTAGTGCCTTTTTTTCTTTCACCGAGAATTGCTGATCCTTGCATTTAGGCATTGACAATATCCAATTATTTGTATATCCAGAAACCAAAGGAACTTTTTATTCATTCTACTAAAAATTAGCCCGTAAGAGACAGATTAAGTGATTTTTCATCAGGGATAGAATCGACCTTGTTCGGAAATATATCCATAAAGTGAGGAAGACCTGAAAAGGGGATTTGAAATGAGCAATTATGAGGAACAAAATCCAATAAATACAATACTTTTACTTTTGGAAGACGACATTGCCCAGCGCTCGATTCTGGAAGCAACAGCAGAACGTTTTTTTGTCGATAGCAGCACAGTCGAGATATGTGTATCAGAAAGCACCACCGAGGTCATAAAAAAACTGGAGCAATATTCACAGGATATTCCAAAGGCAAGTGTCTATGCTGTTTTAGACTACAATATGGGACTCAACCAACCGGGTGAAAGAAAAACCACTGAATCGCTTTTTTTTGAAAATACTTTTAATGAATATCTCAAAAATGGAGGGATTATTGTCATTTATAGCGGCTATCCTGAACAAGTGAGACAATCATCAATTATTATGAATGCGAACCGGAAATACAAAAACCTGCTGCTCCTTATTGCAGAGAAGAGTTCCGTCCAGATGGATTCCGTTTTCCGTATTTTAAAAGGGGTCAGGAAGGACATGATTCCCAGACTCAAAACTGTGGCTAAAAAATGCCAATTCGATATGGGGAAAGTTCTTGAACTCCTGAGAAAAGGAAAAAAAGCCTGAGACATTCATAATTCAAGTTTTTCAAAATAGAGGTGAACTTTTGTGGCACCAGGCAGAGGTTGATAAAAACAAAATCCTTTATGAATAAAGAGAAAGTCTCTAAGATTTTTGGTTCCAAGCCCACCCTCACTTTTTGCTTTTGTTGTAAGCCGTGAGGCATCATCCGACTGTCCGCTTAGATACTCATTTAACTCCTGAGCTTTCTCCTCTGGGATTCCTTTTCCATTGTCTTCCAGTGATATGTAAACAGAGGGGAAATCCTCAAAACGACATTCATCAAAATAGGGAGGGGCTTCCCCACTGGAAGGTCTTTTGGCTGTGACCAGCACTCTGGCTGCATCAGCGTCAATTGAATTATACAGAAAATCTCTCAACATAAAAATCAATGATTCTTTATTTGTTAGAAATTCCGGATCAAAGGAGAGTTCTTCAAAAATGTCCAATTTTTTACCTTTTTCTTCTAAAGCCTGTTGCCTGGCTGTTTTCAAGGCTTCAGACAGTTTTACCGGCTCAACAAATTCCAGTTCGTCATGCCCTTTGAATCGCAGATTCATTTCATTAATCAGTTCTCTTATATCCATTAAAGTGAGAAATAGAATAAAAGGGTCAAAATCCATTTTGGTGAGACTGGATGAAGATTCAGATTGTGCTGATTTGCAAGCTTCAAACTGCTTGTAGGCTTCATTAAAATAAATACAATCAAAAAAGATATCAGATAGAAGATCATCAACAGCAAAGTCAGTGTCAGAATCTTTATCCTCAAACACGGTATCACCGGTATCTGCTTTTTCAATTTCAATTTCATACAGTTTATTTTCCAATGCAACCGGATCAGAAAATATTTCACCATTTATACCAAATGGCCGGCAGAGATCGTGCAGTTCCGATTTCTGGATTTCATCTGATCCTAAAAGTTTATGTGCGAAACATATTTGTCTGGCTATTGCCTGGATAATGATTTTTTTTTGATTTTCAAATATTCTTTGAGCCATGTTACGCATCGCATGTCTATCTCCGGACAGTTTGATTCTGGATATGTCGCCCAATAATTTTACAATGACGTTTTGGCGTTCCCGGAGCTGGTAATTGGCCTGCTGCAGTTTACTGTTTGCCTCTTTTAAGGCAACTGTTTGTTCTCGCATAACCTCTTGTAGACGATCGCTTATTTTAATCGTCCGGCGAAGCTGTTTACTGGCCTTTTTATATCCTTTTAATAGATCTGAAAATTCATTGAGCAGGTCTGTTTTGCTACCGTTTTCATTTCGCAAAAGGCTTTCTGCCCTGGAAATAATTTTTTTTTCTGTTTCAAACATATTCTCACCGGTATATTTTGAATGCTATATCTTAGTAACAAAATTTATCATTTCAGCCGCAACACGGAATTCCTGCTTTGGCAATAAAAGGGTTTTGTAACCCTGAACGATAATCAAGTATTATATCAAGATCCTTATAAAATGAAATGGTAAACTTTAGAAAGCATCTATAAAACTTAAAAAAATAGAACTGGTAGTTCAGGAACTGGACGAAGTCAGCACCGCGTTCATGGCGGCGCAGCCGCCATGAACAAGTAGTTAACCGGTTGTCCGCATATTTTGCTAAATATTAATAGCCAACCGTATATCTTGTAAATTTGAATGGTATCCGACTAATTAAATAAAATTGTAGCCTCAAATGGACGGTTTCTTTGGCCCAACGCTTTTTAATAAAAAATTGTTTTAAAATTCTATATCAACATTACTAATATCTGTAAAGGAACATTAACAATTCAACTGGTACCTTTCAAAATAATTGATGGCGTGAATTTGTGAGAGACTTTTAATCAATCTCACATAGATTCATGGTTCAATTATTTTGGGGCAAAATTTCACTTTTCATGCTAATTTTTTAACAAAACTCGGTATAATTCTCCTTCAAAATAGTGAAACCCCTCATAAACAAAACGTACCATCTAAAATAATGGTATTTTAAAAATCAATCTGCAATGAAGCAGTTGAATGTTATAAGGAGCTCCACTATGAAAAAGAAAAACATTTTTCAAAATCAAAGTCAAGAAATCCTTACTCTGTTTGAAATGGCTGGAAACAGATCCAGGGTTATGTGTGTTCCAATGGATTATGCAAAAAAGAATCATATGGTAATGTTCTGCAATGGAAATGGACGGATTATCCGGAAACCATTCTCTATAAAAAATTCGCTGGACGGTAAAAACTATCTGGTAGATCAAGTCACAAAGTCTTGTCGCCATCATGGAATCGATCTAAACCATGTTTTTTTTGGAGGAGAAGATTGTGGTTCCTATGCTGAAAATTTTATAGCCACCCTGCGGTTAGAAAATTGGCTGGTTGCCGGGGTAAATGCGCATGACGCAAAAACACATCGTGAGAACATGCAAGCAAGCACTGATCAGCTTGATTTGTTAGGAATTTGTAAAATGCTTCTCAGTTGCAGAGGTAACTGTTCTCCAGCCCAATCCGGCATTTACTGGAACTTGCGAATGCTTGTTCGGCAAAGGCGAAAACTCGTAAATATGACAACAGGTGTAAAAAACAGAATCCATACTATTGTTGATCGAGTTTTCCCCGGTTTTTTAGATGAAAGGAAAAGTGGCGTTGCCCCGTTTTCAAAATGTTCATTATCGCTAATGGAAAATAAATTCAGCCCGCATCAAATCCATAGGCGTCGAAGCTCAACTTTAACCAAACTATTCAGCCGTCAGGGAGTACAGCATCCAGATCGACAAGCCCAAAAGCTTAAAGAATATACAAATCAAATCCTAAAACCACCTGAAAAATATGTTGCTACTTTGCAAATTTCATTGAAACAGCAAATCAAACTATTTTCTTGTATGCAAGAAAGCATTCAGCAACTGGATAAAGAAATTGCTGATGTTTTAGCTCAAACTCAAGGAGCTTTTCTGACCAGTATCAGGGGTATTGGAATCGTTTTAGCAGCAGGTGTAAGTGCAGAAATTGGGGATCCCAATAAGCAAAAATCGATAAATAATTTGATTTCATATTCGGGCATTATTCCAAAAGTCAAGCAGACCGGTGGTCCTCAAGGAAAAACTCAAACCAAAAAAGTTGGAAAACGATGTAATCGTATTCTGAAAGACTATGTTGTGCAATCCGCTTCTCACATAGGCAAACATGGTCCGGATGAATTGAAATCAGATTACAAAAGGCGTGATGCCCAAGGCCAACATGCAGACTTTGGAATGGCCAGAAGATATCTGCGTATGGCATTGTGCCTGATGCGAAGTCACCAAACATATTTGCCCCCAAAATACCGTAATACAAATGTTAATATGGAAAAAAGGGCTGAATACTATTTAATGGCCTGGCCCAAGCTTCATGGAAAGTGGCAAAGGGTAAATGCATTGGATATCGCGTTTGACAACGAGATGCCTTTGGGTCAGTGGCGTAATATGATACAGGAGCTTTATGGAATAGAACTCAAACTATAAATACAAACTGGATTTGATCCTTTCAATTTAAAATTTTATAAATTTTGCAGACTGGATGGCTTTAATTCAACTGCTGCAGTGCTCCTGATACACCGGATGTCAATGACGGCTCACCTAAGAATGCCTCACCATGTCTGCTCCAATATTTAAATTATGGCTTAAAGGTGCTCTGATCCTTTAAATTATGCTAAGAGATCTTGTCATACCAGTTTGCCAATTTTGGACATTTGGGCATGGTCTTCCACCGGTAACTCTCAATTTTTTGGATTTATGATTGAAAAATAAAATCGGTTTAATACGCTTTTTTAAAAACTGATAAAATCGGGAGGGTGGAGTATGCTTAAAAATTATCTTAAGTAAACGTATTTTAAACCACACCTGATAATAAAGCAAATAATAATCGCTATCAG
>CAZWSL010000038.1:0-32499 GCA_964636495.1 uncultured Desulfobacula sp.
GTTGAGCCATTCTGAAGAAAAAAACTTCTCTTTAGGCCAGTTTTTTAGTATTATTTAGTAAATTACATTTTTTTTTGGAGTCCAGAAAACGCAAACTAAAAGTGTAAGGCCTTGTGAGCAAGGATAACAGGATGTACGGCAAAATGAAATCGCTCAATCAAGATTTGGGACTTCTGTTCAGGCAGGATATAAAGCGGACACCTCATTGTGGATAAATCAGGGTGAAAACGTGTTCACCTTATGGGCCTTGAAAGGAGAAAAAAATGGAAAAATATTTGAGTATCTTTATGGCTGCAGTTTTGCTTAATCTTATGGTGATTTCATCTGTTTTTGCTGCCGACAAACTGGTCTTCTCGACATTTGAGAACGCCGGGATAACAATGGTGGAGGAACCGGTTATGCGGGAAGTCTACAGGCGGCTCGGTTATCAGATTGAAATCCGCCAGTTTCCAGGGGCAAGGGCTATTCAGCTTGCAGACCAGGGAAACTTTGACGGGGAGCTGGCCCGGCTTTCTGTGGTGAGAGGCATGTTCGAGAACCTGGTCATGGTTCCAACTCCCATCCACAAGCTAAAAAATGTGGTTTTCACCAGAGATGCTGATTTCACTCCCCGGGGTTGGGATAGCCTGAAACCCTTTTCCGTTGTAACGCTGACAGGGTATAAATATAATGAAAAAAAACTCAAGGAACATGGGATCAACCACTATCTGGTCACCAGATTCGATCAGGTGTTAAATACTGTGAAGGCCGGGAGATATGATATCGGCCTTCTGGTTATGCTTGACGGATTGAGGGTGATGAAAGATGAGGGAATTAGAGGGCTCAGGATTCTTGATCCGCCACTGGAGACATTTCCGATCTACCATTTCCTGCATAAGAAACAAAAGGCTCTGGTTCCCCTGGTAAATGAAAAATTAATGGAATTGAGAAAAGAGGGTTTTGTAAAACGGGTTGAAAAGCGGGTTATCCTGGAACTGACCAGAGAGTGACCAAAGGGAATATTCAAAAGCTGCTTTGTATCGTATCATGCAGTCTTATGTTTATGGTTGTCATTACACTTTCTTTTTATCAATGCGTGGAAGTTTGAACAGGTTACGTCGAGCATGGTGACCATACAGTGCTGCTGCCGGGTTATTCCCGGTCATTCTGTCTTTTACGATCAGAGTGGAAACCGGAGCCGTTGAATAGCGTGTGAATAGAATATCATGGCCTAAACACAGACCGATAATAAAATTAATCTCTGTTTGTTCACGATTTAAAATTTCTGCCTGAGCTATTGGATTGCATTTGGAGTTTACATAATCGGATAGCTCCGGCAAACCGCGTTCTTCAGCGGTAATTCCACCGATGGGACAATTGGCACATATCACATGCACGCCTTCCTGCCTGAATAGATTATCAAGTATGTGCATTTCATTTTCAAAAGCAGTACAGGCTGCAAACCCAATTTTGGTTAATTTAAGGTGTTTTACGAAATGTAAGGCTTCTTCAATCCGCGGTCTGAAACCATCATTTTCTGCTCCCACAATACAAGCGGCTTCATAAATGTTTACATTGTCACTTTTATGATACTCCTCTTTTGCGACTTCGATTTTATCCATATATTTTTTAGCCTGGCAGTACTCAGGCACTTTTTGTTCATCTTCACGCCAGCATCCTTGCCGGCTGCAGATACAGTTTTGAATCTTAACTTTTTTTTTCAGCATAATAATATCCTTTTATAATTAAATAGACGAGATCTTTTCACAATTCTCACCAGTGCGCGAAGCAGCTGATGCTGGAGATAATTGTTATGTGTCCTGTTTTGTATATGTCTTTCTCTTTCCCGGATTATGTCAGTCATTCTACCTGTTTCTTCACGAATCGCGGAAATAGGTCTAACGCATTCTCTCTGTTTATTTTGCTGAGGGTTTTTTCATCAAAATCATCAAAGTTATTTAATCCGGATATGGTCATACGTGTAATGATTTCTGGTGCAAACGGATAGTCGCTTCCAAAAAGTATATGAGACGGGTTCACCAACTCCTGCAACGAACGCAACGCATAAGGAGAAGCTGACAGCGCTGCGTCATAGTAGAGTTTTTTCAGATCATTGATGGTATCAGTATGAAACCGATGATCAAGCAAGGACATTCTCCATGCAATATATGGTGCGGTTCCTCCGGCATGTGAAATTATAAAGCGTATGTTTGGAAAGCGTTTTAACGTTTTGTTCAATATAAGACTGGAAATCGCCCTGGTTGTATCAAAAACAAACTCTTCCATACTGGCGGGTCTTTTCATTTTCGGGAATTGACCATAGGCAGGAAGAGTCGGATGAATAAACACAACTGATTTTCTGTGGTTTAACTCGGCATACAACTCATCAAATCTTGAGTGGCCAGGGTACAGGCCATCCACATTTGAGAGTAGAATAACACCGTCAAGTTCTAAAACATCAATAGCATAATCTAACGCATTTACTGCCGCTTTAACATCAGGCAGCGGCAATACTGCAAAACCGCCAAACCTTTTTTTATTACTCCTTATCAGGTTTGCAGAAAATTCGTTGCACTGTTTTGCCAGATCTTTTGAAAATTTAGTGTCGCCAAAATAGATTCCAGGTGCTGAGATTGATGTTATTGCTGCAGCAATACCGTTCTTGTCCATGACATCCAGTGACATTTGAGCATTCCAAGCAGGAAAAGGGACACCTCCTGAATCTGTAATACCCATTTTTGCCAGTGTCGAAGTATAAACAGGTGGAAGAATATGATGGTGAACATCAATTCTTCCTGCTTGTGATCGTGTTTTCCAGTTTGAATACATATTGGCTGACACTGCACTGGAAGAGAAGAACATTCCATAAATGGAAGCCAGTTTCAGAAAAGATCTTCGATTTAATGTCATTTTTATATCCTCCAGCAATGTTATAATTGTAAAGAGATATCTGTATGAGCGTTAAGGATAACAGGCTGCCCATTGAACTGTTTGCGAATAGCACAAAGGAGCTTTCCGCAGTACTGTTGATCCGCTGGCTGTGTGTGGTTTCCAGACTATTTCGGGATTACTCGGTATTGGATTCTTAGCCTGCCTTCATACGTATGCTCGCCAAATGATAAACCCGCTCCATAATCCGGGGCACTTGCAGCCATAAAAAAAGATCCGTCCCTTGGGGGCTGCACCAACAATAGGTTATTATTTCATTTAATAGCATTAACCGGGCATAGCACACTGCAGGTCCCACAACTGATACACTCTGTGTCAGTAACCAAAGCCTGATCTTTAATAAACTTCATAATATTAACGTCCATAGGGCAGTTTTTATTGCATGAGCCACATTCAATGCATTTGTTTTCAGTAGGCTGTTTTTTTTAATGTTTGCTGAAGATGAATGCCTATGGAAACAGATATCCCAATCCATGGGAAAAGAATCAAAAATCCCCACCAGCCAATGCTCAGGAAAAGAGATGTTCCAACAGTTAAGCCGATTATTGTTGGTAATATTTTTATTTTCATTGACGTTATGAACCTAAAAGATAACGGTTTGATTTAGCGACGGACAGAGGCTTCGGTCAGATAACAGCCTGAAACATAAAAACGCCTGGGTGTGGGAAATACCTGTAAGTTGCGCAGAATTCTCTCTGTCTGCTGCACACTTTGGCGGACGCATTTTCAATGTTTTAAAAGGAAATTCATCAATGCTGTATTAAATTTTTCCGGCTGTTCAACTGGTGTGGCATGATGTGTGTCGGGAATGACAATAAGCTCTGCATCAGGAATCAGTTTTGTATATTCCTCTTTGACGGCAACAGGTGTGTAATCGTTATCAGCTGTGATGACAAACGTGGGGCAGGCAATTGAGCCCAACTTGTCTTTAACGCTCCATCCAATCATGGCACGCATTGCATCCTGATAAGCCCGGGGGTCATTTTCAGCCCAACTCTCAACAAATGCTGTGCGTAAAGCCTCGTGTTCATCGTCAGGAAATAGACGTTTACTCAGAACTTTTCCCATTTTGCGCATTCCCAATAGACGTACAATGGCGAACCGCTGCCAGACTCCAAGTCTATCTTTGAAGGTACGTACAACAAATTCAGGAGCACTGTTCACTATTGTCATTGTTTTTAACAGTTCGGGATGATCAATGGCCAGTTGAAAGGCAATGCCTCCGCCCAATGATAACCCCGCCACGTGGGCTGATTTGATGTTCAATGATTTTAGCAATCCAGCAGCGTCAGCAGCAAACATGGGCATACTGTAAGGGCCTGAAGGTTTGTCAGATTGTCCATGACCGCGCAGGTCCCAGGTTATAACCTGATATGATTTGGAAAATTCTTTTACCTGCATCTCCCAATCTCGCGTGCTTGAACCCAGACCGTGAATGAGCAGAATGGGATGACCTTTCCCTTTTATTTCAAAATACAAATTAATGTTGTTGATTGGTATTCTGGGCATGAATTATTCTCCTTTAATTTTCATCTTCCTTGCACTATAACCAAATTACGCATTATGCAAAGATCCCGATTTGTGTGGGCACATCAACCCCTAAAGCAGATTCAAGCGGTGATTAGGCATGGAGATTTGCCATGTCCATTTTATCCCCGGAAGGACAAACGATTTTAAGGTAATACGGTTTTGAAGCAACCGCCGTTAAAAAAGGCGAATAACAAGATATTTCCCTCTGCCCGGTTTTGGGCAGGGGGAGGGGAAAAACTTGAATGATCACACCTGGAAACTATAGGCATAAAAGTATATTTCAGTTTAGTAAAATCATTTCTTTTTTTTAGTCTGCAGGTTCAAGGTCAGCTATTTCAAAAAGCTGACACCAGGAATCAACAAGTTTTTCAGTCCTGCTGCTTAGCCGGGTGGCGATTAACGTATTGATACGACTACTGATAATGTAGCCCAGCTCATTGTCTTTGTTAAAAACTGTTTTAAGCTCAACAGCTGGTATTAATGCCACAGTACTGTTGCTCAGGCAAGTAGCAGTAGAAGACATAATGGCCGGTTCAACAAGTGATGACCAGCCAAAAATACCTTTTTCAGTTATGAGTTCGATGGCAATGGGACGTTCAAATTTTTCAACATGTGTGTTGATATACTCTTCATGTTTGATGTCTTTTGTAATAATTTTTTCTTTAAACAGGATACTTAATTCGATTTCTCCCTTAATCAGAGCATAAAGATATTTGGCCGGCTCATTTTTTTGAAACACAACACTTCCTTTGTCATAGGTTTGAGTGAAACTGAATGCTTCAAGTTCTGAAAGCCTTTCAGCGGAGATGTTTGAAAAAAAAGGGAATATTGAAAAATCTAATTTTTTGTCCATAACCAGCTCCTTTCAGGCGATTGCCCGGGATAATATTTTTTGCCAGAATAGTGATATTAAAAAAACACTTTTAATACCGGTTGCATTTTTATGAAACATAGGTATGATCAATTTCCTGAAAGGGACAGTCAACTTTAAAGTGGTTCAACCTGCTGTATGAGTGGCCTGTTAGAGAATCTGAAACATATTTATCCGGAAGCAGAATACCTTTTATTCTTTTTAAGAATATAAACTATTTTTAAGTTTTTTGCATTAAAATTATTTTTTTATTTGATCTTCATCAATCTCAATATGAAAATTTTGCCTTTTCACCTCTCTTTCAGTATCAGCTGCGGCAAACATTTTTCTTAATGTTTCTAAGGCCGCAGTCAGCACCGCATTCAGGCGGCACAGCAGTTGAGAACACCATGCTGAGCCGCCGCCTGACCAGATTTTGCGTTTAGATGTTACATGCCAATATCAACCAGTTTGAATACAGCAAGGTTGAGATAACGTCCGGTCTTTAAAATTTGTTATGTGCAGTTTCTATTAATAGGGCTTCATAGCGAACCGGGAAGTACGAAATTAATCATGCTTTGTTGGCTTTGTCAGCTTCTATTAACTTTGAAATTTTATCATTATTTTTTTCAATGAGTATTTTTTTGAAATCCATATTAACCAGGCATAATATCTGGGCAATATGTTTCGCTACATTTGCCGGTCTTAGAATCAATGAGTTTGAACTGCCCGGAGGGTTGTCCACGCATGAAAAATGATTGGTTTTATCAGGAGGGCAGCTGATGACCGGATGGACACTATGGAATGATAAAACACCGGATAGTGCATCGGTGGCACCGGCTATGGAAACTATCACAATCGGTACAGAAGATTCATTTAGTTCCCTGATTATATTTTCACAGGCAACAGGTTGTTTGTGGGCAGAACAGATTCTGATGTTCGACTCAATTTTAAATTTTCCCAACTCTTCTTGAATCTTCTTAATGTGCGGCAGATCACTATCTGATCCGGATATGATAACAACATTATACTCTTTCATTAAAACACCTCTCTAATTTTAAAAGATTAACAACCAATAAAAGCTTATACCTCTTTTGGGACCTCGTATAAAGGTTTAAAATAAGGCTTGAAAATGGAGTTGGCCATTTTCAACACCTTTTTATTCCAGGCAGTCGCTTTTTGCAAGATATCCGATTTTTCCACAGCCAGTCCGGCATCCAAGACGTGATCAACCGGGGCAATACTACATGACTCCAGTCGCCTTTCATACTTTTCCTGTTAAAAAGCCTTTTTTATTTAGTCTGATGTAGAGACCCTGGCTCTTTGGGTCAGGATATTTACTGGTTATATGGCGATCACGCCATGTTTTTCGGTGATTTTTTCAATCATTACGGCAAATCCCGCGCACAGCGTCAGGGCCGAATCTATGGACATGTTGACGTTAACGGACCGGTCGAAAAACAGGTTCAGAGTGGAGGGCATTCTGTCTTCCGGTTCCATGTAGCAGAGCATCAGGGGCACCTTGGGCAGCGGGCGGAGCACAACCGAAATGTCGGCCTGGAATTGTTCGGCCGCGCGTTTGCCGCCGAAGATATGGACGAGGTCATCGAAAAGACCGGTATAGACGTCAGCTACTCTTTTGAGCCCGGCCTCGCAGCGGCGTTTGAAAAAAGAGTACCTCAAGTCATTGCTTCCCTTTATTTCCCTAAAAGAGATCCATTCTCCAGAGGGGTCTTTTCCCTTGCCGAAAATGACATAGTCCAGAAGCGGCCCCGTAATCCATGTGTTGACGTGGATATCGGTTTTAAACGTTCCATCGGAGGTGATGCTGAAATTCTTGCCGAGCACTTTCAACGTCAGGGTCTGTTTGTCATATTTTCCCCCGCACCTTTCCGCTGCTTCCTTAAAATCCAGTGAAGAGAGGGATTTTTCAAGATCGTGGACAAACTCCCCGCCAATGGGGCCTGTCATATGGTGATTCCCGAAGTCTTCTTCTGCGTATTTTTCAATAATCTCAGGCTTAATCCGGGGACACTGGCTGATGGATTTCCGACCCTGGTATACGGCGCCGGCAAGGGCAAGGCATGTTTTCTCCCCGCATTCCCTGCAGTTGGATTTTTCCAGATGTTTAAATATTTCCATGGCGTTTTTTGGAATTGGCATATCTTCTTTCTCCAATATTTCTGTTTTGGTTTCAAGCAATTGCCCCAGGACCAACCGGCTTGCGGTTTTTTAAAAACTTTAGGGAATCTGTGAATTCTTGGCTTGAATGTTACGGCTGTTTGATACTTTTTTATTTCAAGAGGCAGACGGCATCGGGCCGGATACTTTTTTAAAGGTGCGGCTCAAATGTGCGAAGTATGAAAAACCGGCCATATGAGCTGATTGGGTGAGATTTTTGCCAGCATCACAGGAATATTTAAAGGCTTCCATTAATCTGATCTGTTTGAGGTATTGCTGGAATGTAATCCCTGTTTACGCTTAAATAAGATGCCGGGCTTGGCTTTGGAAAAAGGTGCTCCACCGTGTTAGGCCTCCAGCCTTAATCTTGTTTTATGCACTGGTACAGCAACGATTGACGGCGTACTCGATACGCAGGTCCATGGGGAAATAGGGCAGATCCGGGATTATGTGCGTTATACTCGAAATAATGTGATAATTAAATTGCTTCAAAAAATATTAAAGGGAACTTATATCTGGTTAACGCAGAATAAGGTTCCCGTAAATGAATACTCTTTTTCCCAAAACAGGGTTGAGATATTGCTTCTGAGTTTAGAATCTGATGCATAGCTCCGCTCTGTCAGTTACATCTATTTCTGCTGTTACCGGCTGGAATTTAATTAAGTGTCCGATTAATATAAAATATGTAAATATTCTTTGTCAAGCTGGATAAGATGTGTGTCAGGAGCAGATATACATCATAAAAATTCAGACAGATAAAGATACTAGAATTTAAAATAAAAAAGATAAAAGCTCATTGGAGCAAACCTGCTAGAAGTTTGAATAGTTGTTTTTAAAGTTTACTCTCGGATGTCTTGAATCTAATCAATTTATCAGGTTTCAAAAGAAAATTTGAATTGCTGAAATATCTTTACAATCAATATAAAATATTGATAATTAATTTTCAGTTCAGAATTTCAACAAAACGGGTTGAATATCATTAAATTTTAAAAGATAAACAGGACAATATATTAATTTGTTAGACTTGCTTTATAAAAAAAGAGGTTTGTTATGAAAATATTCAAGAAATCTTTATTGCCTCATTTATTCTTTATTATTACTCTGTTTTTTTGTGCTCCATCCATAGCAGGTGAGTTGCCGGAAGGATTTGTTTATCTAAAAGATATAATACCTGATATAGAGATTGAATTGCGTTATTACACAGATGATAATTTTATAGGTGAACGCATTGATGGTTATTTAAATTCTAAATGTATAATTTCTAAGAAGGCTGCCTTAGCTTTGAAAAAAGTTCAAACTGATTTAAAAAGATTTGGGCTTGGTTTGAAAATATTTGACGCATATCGACCTCAATGTGCTGTTGATCACTTTGTCCGCTGGGCAAAGGATTTGGATGATAAAAAAATGAAAACAAAATATTATCCAACTGTATTAAAAGAAAATCTTTTTAAGGAAGGTTATATTGCAGCAAAGTCAAGTCACACCCGCGGAAGTACAGTGGATGTCACAATTATTACCTTGAATTCAAAAAAAGAACTGGATATGGGATCTGGTTTTGATTTTTTTAGTTCCAGGTCCTGGCCAGGTGATTCAAGCATGACCGCAAGTCAAAGGGCTCATCGTATGCTGCTTCAAACACTGATGAATTCCCACAATTTTGAACGATATGAAAAAGAGTGGTGGCATTTTACATTGCGGAAAGAACCTTTTCCTGATGAATATTTTAATTTTCCTGTTCAATAGTGGATATGTTAATCAGGAGAAATCAACTCCAGCCCCTTGTTGCGTTAGACAGCTAAAGATTCCTGAAGACGGGGAAATACTGAAGTTATAAAACAGGGATATAAATGGGGCTTTATACCCGGTTAAGACAAAATGAGACCTCGTATAAAACCCTATTCTCCCCAATTGCAACGGAATATGAAAATGGTAATCTTCAAAATACTCAATATATTCCTCTAATTATGATTTTCATCTAAAAATTTAAACAGATAAAGACGGCGAGGATTTAAAACGGCCAGAAGCTGCTGTCATTCCATACATCTTCAATTAAAGAGGCTTCAATGGCCATAAGTTGTTTCAGATGGTTTTTTTCCATCAGAAAAGCATTTTTTAATATATCTAATGTTTTTGACTGATCCATTGCATCTCTCCTGTTTAATGTTATTATATTGAAAAATGCAGACAAAATAGCATGATTTTATAGTTGAAACCAGTATGAAATTACGATGCTGTCTTTTATTCAGGCTTACAACTGCTCCTATCTTCCGGTTAAAGGAGATCCGAGAGAGTATATTTCACTGCACTGTTCATAGGGAAGGGCATGATCAATATTTTTGATGCTGCCAAAGTTTTCTCTTATCTCTTCTGCAGTTATATCTCTTTTTGTATCGCCAATGCAGATCCCTTTTCCTGAAACCATTGCAGATCTGGCAAACCAGCCTGCACTCATGGTAAAAATCATTCCAGATTCTCTGTTTTCCTCAGAGCAGAGATAGGTGACAATGGGGGTATTGAATTCAGGTTTAATTCTTCTGGCCACTTTTTCGGGGAAGACACCGGCAGTCATACCGGTTGAAGCATTTGGCGCAACGGTATTGATTTTTATATTGTATTTTGCAGTTTCAAGCTTCAAGGTGTTCATGATTCCAATGACACCCATTTTGGCAGCGCCATAGTTTGACTGGCCAAAGTTTCCATACATGCCTGAAGAGGAGGCCGTAAATACGATACGTCCATAGTTGTTTTCTTTCATGATTTTTACTGCTGGCTGGGTGACACAGAAAGCACCTTTTAAGTGTACGGCAATAACCTGATCCCACTCCTGTTCAGTCATTTTCATAAAGGTTCTGTCACGGATTATTCCTGCATTGTTAATCAGCACGTCAACTTTGCCAAAATATTTCATTGCCGTGTTAATGATTGCCTTGCCGCCTTGCATTGTGGAAACTGAATCATGATTTGGAACTGCCTTTCCTCCGGCTTTTTCTATTTCCTCTGCAACCATATCAGCTGTTGGCCGTCCAATATCAGGATGATTCCCAATATCATTTACAACTACATTTGCCCCTCTTTTTGCAAGATCCAGTGCATATTGCCTGCCGATGCCTTCGCCGGCACCTGTTACAACAGCGACCTTGTTTTCAAACGTTATCGGTTTCATTTATTCTCCAGGCATTTTTTAGATTTTTGATTTTCAGACAGATACTTTATACTAAAAACAGCCATTATGAAACAGGGATCTTAATAAATCATAAAGGCGTTCTCTTTTCGTGTAACCATTTTCAGCAGGTATAAAAATGTTTTTTCATCAGTATCATTTCATCAGGAATTTTTGCTCAATAACGGACTTGTGAAAACATATAAGGTATGTCTATATTGAGTTGTAATATTTTTTTTAAAAAGGATATGAAGATATGATCATTATTACAACTCATAAAGGGTCTGATTTTGATGCCCTGGCATCACTGGTGGCTGCGAGTCTGCTATACCCTGATTCGAAACCGGTACTACCAAAATCAATTAATGAAAATCTGAAGGCATTTTTATCTATTCATAAAAATCTGTTTCATCTCTATTCACCCGGCGATATTAATCCAGATGAGGTTGATACCCTTGTTGTTGTTGATACGAATTCCTGGAATCGTTTGGAAGGAATGGAAGCGTTAAGGGATAGAGAACAGCTTGATATTATTATATGGGATCACCACTCCCAGGGTGATATTGAAACTCAGCAGAAAACTATTCAGGAAACCGGAGCTACTATTACACTGCTTGTCAATGAGATAAGAAAGCGGGAACTGAATATTACGCCTATTCAAGCGACTCTTTTTTTAATGGGAATATATGAAGATACGGGTAATTTAACTTTTTTGTCTACTCAGTCTGCGGATATTTATGCAGCCGGTTTTCTCCTTGAAAAAAAGGCTGACCTCCATATTCTTTCAACTTTTTTAAGACAGGCTTATGGTAAAAAGCAGAAAGATATTTTATTTCAAATGATAAAAAAGGCTCAGCGGAAAAAAATATCTGGATTTACAATAAGCATTGTTCAGATGGATATATCAGGACGTATTCAGAATCTTGCCATGGTTCTGCAGATGTACAGGGAAATTGTCAATGTTGATGCTGCATTTGGTATTTTTAAAGATGTAGAGCAAAACAGATGTATGGTAATAGGCAGGAGCAGTATAGATGAAATCAATATTGGCCGGTTAATGCGCAGTGTCGGAGGAGGGGGGCATCCAGGAGCCGGTTCTGCTCTTTTAAAAGCTGCCAATATAGATGCAGTAGAGAGTATATTAACAGAGCTTATCTCGGGTAATCAGCACTCTTCGATCGTATTGTCAGATATAATGTCTTATCCAGTGGTTACTGTTTCTGACAATGCGACAATGGAAGAGGTGGCAATGATTTTAAGGGACAAAGGTTTTTCTGGTGTACCTGTTGTTGACAGCAAGGATGCTGTCTCCGGCATAATTTCCAGGAGAGATTTTAAAAAAATCAGAAAATCTGTCCATATGCAGTCTTCTGTAAAAGCATTTATGAGCCGGGATATTATAACCATACCCTATGACAGAAGCGTCATGGAAGCATCCAGGCTCATGATAAAATATGATATTGGCCGTATTCCTGTTATGATGGATAATAAAATTGTAGGAATTGTTACAAGATCCGATGCCATGATCTATTTTTATGATATGCTGCCGGATTAAAAAAAGGGATAAGATTCATTCTCCCTGATTTTACAATCTAAATCTCTTTTGTCTTTTTCAGGCTGGAGACGATATTTACACAGGATGTCATGGAGATCTCATTTTCTTTTCAAAAACAGGGTTATGCCTATAATCTATCCTGCGCCCATGACTTCACGGATTTTTTCAGCAAGGTCTTTGATGAGAAGCGGTTTGAGCAGAAAACCCTTAATACCCATATCGTAAGCTTTTTTTTCTGAAATGGTTTGACTGAATCCAGTACAAAGTAATATGGGAATATCAGGTCGAATTTTTATCAGCTCAACGGCCAGTCTGTCACCGGCCATATCAGGCATTGACATATCAGTGATTACCAGATTATATCTGTCCGGCTCCGCTCGAAAAAGTTCAAGGGTCTTGATACTGCTGTTACATGAAGTGACTTTATACCCGAGATGTTCCAGCATTTTTTGTTCTATCTCAACTATAGCTTCCTCATCATCCACAAGAAGAATCTGTTCAATTCCTTTTTCAACTCTGCTTTTCCTGCGGGTTTTCACTGCTTTTTTTTCTCTGTTTTCTTCCACGACCGGAAGGTATACATGAAACCGGGAGCCTTTTTCCGGCTCGCTCTCTACATGGACAACTCCTCCCATATTTGCAACAATACCATGTACTACTGAAAGCCCCATACCAGTCCCTTTTCCAACGTCTTTGGTCGTAAAAAACGGATCAAAGATTTTCTGCTTTAATTTTCTGTCCATCCCTTTACCATTATCCTCCACTGTTAATTCCAGATAATCACCAGTTTTCATGTCTGGATTAATCAGGCAGGATTCATCAATTTGAACCTGCTGCAGGGTTACTTTCAACTCCCCTCCTGTCTCTTCCATGGCATGGCTTGCATTGGTTGCAAGATTCATGATGATTCGATGGATCTGTGTCGGATCAGCCTTTATCTCACCGCAGTCAGGATGAATATTTTTTTTAATGGCAATGGTTGTCGGGATTGTTGATCTGATCAGTTTCAATACTTCCTTGATGACAGGTTGTATCTTCATCATAGTCAATTCACTGCTGTCCTGCCGGGAGAAGGTTAGAATCTGCCGTACAAGGTCTCTTGCCCTGAATGCACTTTTTTGAATTTTCTGCAGGCCTTCTTTAAATGGCGTCTTTTCAGAAGTATCCATTAGCATCAGTTCTGTCTGTGCAATAATTGGAAAAAGAATATTGTTAAAATCATGGGCAATACCTCCGGCAAGAGTACCTATTGATTCCATTTTCTGAGACTGGGTAATCTGTTCCTGAAGTTTTTCAGTCTGTTTTTCAGATTTTTGTAAAGCAAGTTCAGTGACTTTTCGATCGGAGATATCAGTGATATTACCTTCATAAAATATAATTTTATTATTTGTGTCATAGATGGCGCGGACATTTGCACAGACCCATATATCTGTGCCGTCTTTTCTTCTTGCCTTGAATTCATACTGTTCTAAAAATCCGTTTTCATGGATAAGTTTGAAATACTGCTTCTGATCTTCAGGGTTTGTAAAATATGGGTTTGCAATACCAAAAGAGTCTGAGATAAGCTCATCAGGCGAGCAGTATCCGAATATTTTTGCAAAGGCTGGATTTACATCGATAATACCTCCTGAAGGTTTTGATTGAAAAAGACCTAACACGGCATTATCAAAAATACTTTTATACTTTTCTTCACTTTTTAAAGATTTTTTCTGTAGATTCTTTCTGGATGTAATGTCATATACGAGTAGTAATATAATAAAGCATAACAGGGTAATAATAATTTTATCAGGAAAAATCATTATTTTATTTTCCTTTTCAGGTTCAGTTTGCAAGCGCGCACTTATTAAATGTCAATATCAATATTTCAGTGGAGTGTAAAGAGCAGCTATATTTTTTTGCTCTGCTGTTAAGCTGTTTTACTGTCAGATGTCCGTGTGCAAAGCTAATTGATGTTAAATTTAATTTAAAAGGGGAGTAAACAGCTGAACAGAACAGCAGGCAGTGTCATGATTTCAGTTGGTGCTGCCGCAGCAGTAAGATCATGAGTATGACTGCCCGGAACCAAGTGCTTTTTGAATAACTTCCTCAAGAGCTTGATTGATAAACAATTCAAGCTTTTCCCTGTTAAATGTAAATTCAGTTTTTTCCATGGTAAAAGAGACAGGTATTGTTTTTAATGTGTTACTGTCTGCCAAGCCAATATAGAGTGTCAGGTCAATATCAAGCATCATTTCTGTCCAGCCGCCTTTTTTCCAGGCTCGGCATTCAAACTGATTAATTGTTCCTGCCACGATCTGTTTACAGTCTTCAGATGAAACCTCTATATCCTCCGGGCTCAGATTCCATGGACGGATTGATGCTGCTGTAAATCCATTCTGGTTATAATAGTCCATAACGGCTTTTTTCAGAGCACCGGCAAGATCCATACCTTTAACCATGTATGTTTCCTGGCTCTTGTCAAGCAGGATTCTATAGCCTAAATACCCTTCGCCCATACCTGTCCGCATGTCAGAAAAAGGAGCGACTCCAATTTTTCCAATTTTGCTCTTTTCATGACTGCCGCTGTATTTGATGTCAATGAACTGCTGACCTGAAGTGGCACATCCTCCCAGCATCATCATTACAGATATCAGTAAAATGATTATTTGTTTTTTCATATATCTTACCCTCTTTATATGGTGATAATAGTCAGCAGAAAATGGTATGGCCAGCCTGAGGCTATGATCTATATATGTATCCGGTTTAACCTTCAGTTTCAGGGCTGCCAATTTTAAAAGCATTTAAATACTCTTTTACAGCTCCAAGTGTAAGGGTAAACATTTTGGTGCCAGTCAGAATAGTAACAGCATCATCATTGTTAGAGCAAACTTCTGCAAAGGCAGGGCCCATTACACTGGCAGGATTTTGAGACTCATCAGGCCTTTCCTGCATGATTTCAAGATAGGTGCCCAGTCTCTGTTTTAATGTTTCAAAATAATTGATATCCTCCCCTGTTGCAGTCTGGGTGAGCAGAGAGATGTTTTGGGAAATTTCCCGGATGAATTCCCAGAATTCAGAAGTCAATGCGGTTTTATTCCTGTCAGTCGATGCCATGTAAAATGATATAGCCCATCCCACACTTAATATTTTTAAGATCTGAAGTTCATATTCAATTGTGGTGAGATTTAAATCCGTGTCTTCAGGTATCGCTGCAAGAAGCTGCTTCAGATCTGTCCTGTCAATGGCAAAGGTGCCAAGATCCTGTGCTAACTGCTGTACAGTGATATGTCCTTTTTTATCTTTTTCCATAATTTATGATAAATCCCGCAAGTTTTTGATTTTTGTTCTGTAAGCGAGTTTTAATTTTTTACAGATATCTTTATATTTCCTGCAATTGTCTTTGTTCATGTTACTATTAAAATTTATATACAAAAAAATCAACTTATGTAATATAATTACTTCATAAATTGTTAAACACCATGGAACAGATGTAAAGAGTAAAATAATAATATGATAAAAATTAATCTCAAATTATTTGTAACACTGGCAAGATATCTTCCGGAAAACAGTGAATCTTTTGAAATTCCAGAAAATACCACTGTGGACAAACTTATTTCACAGCTTGGCATTGAAAAAGGATCTGTACAATTGATTTTTGTCAACGGGAAAAAACAAAATGGTGAATATCTGCTGAAAAACAGTGACCGGCTTGGACTTTTTCCACCGGTTGGAGGTGGATAGTGTATGGGAAACCTTAAATTTAAAGATCGTTATGATAGAAACTTTAATACGTTTTCTTCCAAAGAACAGAAAAAACTTGGACTCTCTAAAGTTGCTGTATTAGGTCTTGGCGGCCTTGGAGGAGGTGTCTGTGAGATGCTGGCAAGGGCAGGAGTCGGTCAATTAACCCTGATTGACGGAGATTCCTTTGAAGCCAGTAATTTGAACCGTCAAATATTGAGTGAAGAAAAGCTTATCGGTTTTCCAAAGGCTCAAGCTGCGGAACAGAGAATAAATGCCATTAATTCAGAGGTAAACGTGCAATGTGTTGTACAATATCTTGATGAATCAAATATGTACGAACATATCAGAAAAAATGATCTTGTTATTGACTGCCTCGATACAGTGGATACAAGATTCATCCTTCAGGATGCTGCAGATAAAGCCTCCATTCCTGTTGTTTCCGGTGCAATAGCAGGGATGACCGGTCAGGTGACAACTATTTTTCCCGGTGACCCCGGCTATAGATTAATATATGGAGAAGAGACGGACAGAAAATCAAGGGGAATTGAAACAATAACAGGCAATATCGGTTGCTGTGCTCTCTTTGTGGCCGCTCTTCAAGTTTCAGAGGTTTTAAAATATCTGTTGAACCGCAAATATCTCCTGCGCAATAAATTATTAATTGCAGAGTTGTGGACAAACACTTTTGAAATTGTAAATCTTGTATAACTGCCTTCAGGCTGTTATGAATGGAAAAACGGGTGTTATGCAGAGATCTTGCTTCATACCAGCCTGTCAGAAGGGTATTACCGGTATTCGGGCTGACAGTGAATAAACGTATAGAAGAGTAATCAATTCAGTATTAAGGAGATGTTTTTTCATGTATTCAAAGGCGGCTGAAATCATTAAATCAGCAAAACGATGCATCGGGTTTACAGGAGCTGGAATATCTGTAGAAAGCGGTATTCCTCCTTTTAGGGGGAAAAATGGTCTCTGGAATAAATATGATCCGCAGACGTTTGATATTAACTATTTTTATAATAACACCAGAGAGTCATGGCAGGTCCTGAGAGATATTTTTTATGATCTGTTTGGAACTGTTGAACCAAATCAGGCACACTATGCCCTTGCTGAGCTGGAAGCTGACAATATGTTGAGCGCAATCATTACCCAGAATGTTGACAATCTGCATTATGACGCAGGCAGCCGGGTTGTTCATGAGTTCCATGGATCTTTAAAAACGGTTGTCTGTTTAAAATGCAGGGCAAAGTATAAAATTTCCAGTATTGATCTTAATACCCTGCCTCCTTTATGTAAAAAGTGCGGCGGGATTTTAAAGCCTGATGTGATCTTTTTTGGAGAGGCAATACCGGAACCTGCAAGGACGAACTCTTTTAATGAAACAAGAAAATCCGACTGTTTTATTTTAATAGGTACCACAGGAATGGTGGCTCCGGCAAACATGATTCCATCAGCTGCAAAGGCAAATGGTGCTCAAATTATTGAGATAAATCCAGTTAAATCGGAATATACAAACACTATTACTGATATTTTCTTAGAAGAGAAAGCAGTCTATGCAATGGAAACATTAATGGAAGAGATAGATAAACTGTGACAGAATGGTTGTCTGCCACTTTGTTTCTGCAGAGCGTAATTTTATGGTTAAATGAAAACAGATAAATTCATGTTATAAAATTAAGGAGGATTGTAAATGTCTGAAAACTGTCTGTTCTGTAAAATAGTTAAAGGTGAAATTCCAAGTGAATTTTTATATGAAGATGACAGCTTCATAGTGATCAGGGATATAAACCCTGCAGCTCCTGTACACCTTCTTCTGATTCCTAAAAAACATATCAGGAGTAATAATGACCTGACAATAGAAGACTCCGGAATTATAGCTGATCTTTTCTTGATTGCAAAAGATATGGCAAAGGAGCAGGGTGTAAATGAGTCTGGATATAAGCTTCTGTTCAATGTTGAAAAAGGCGGGGGGCAGGAAATTTTTCATATTCATCTTCACTTGATCGGGGGATGGAAAAAATAATCTGAGGCTCCTCTTTTTTTTAAGGCAGAAGAGTATTATCAACGGCTGTTCTGAATGCTTGCGGCAATGGTTGCGCCAATAATGATAATGCCGCCTGAAACCGTTTTTATTCCTGGAATTTCATTGAGCATGAAAAAGGCAAGTATAATTCCATAAACAGGCTCTAAACATGCAATCACCGATGCTGTCTGCGCTTTGATATGTGACAGGGAATTTATAAACAGGGTATGGGAAAGGGCCGTACACACAACTCCCAGTCCGATAAGATTCGGGAGATCGTCAACTGCAGGCAGAGGAGCCTGAATTGAAACGGCAGGTATAATCAGGAAGAGAGATGCAAAAAAATTTTGATAAAATGCAATGGCAATTGAATCAGCTGTCTTTCTGTTTTTTCTGTTTACAAGAGCCAGGAGTGCAAATGTAAATCCTGACATAATTCCAAATAGAGCCCCCCTTGTTATGGTATTTGCAAAATCTAAATCTGGAATGACAAAAAAGATACCAACAAGGACTGTACCTGCAATGACGATATCTTTTATTCTTATTGTCTCTTTGAAAAACAGCGGTTCCATGAACGTCACAAAAAGGGGAAATGTTGAAAATGTAACAAGTCCCACAGCAACACTTGAAAGTTGAATGGATAGAAAAAAGCTCCACCAGTGAACAGCCAGAAGAATCCCCTGTAAAACAAAAAAAAGACCTGTCTTATCAAAAGAGAGGATCAAAGCAGTTTTTGAAAAAATTTTTGCATATAGAAAAAGAGCAGTAAATGCAAAAAATGTTCTCCCAAGAACAATATATATTGGATCACACAAAAGAAATTTTCCAAAAAGGCCTGCAAATCCAAACAGAAAAACTGCCATATGGATCTGTACGGTTCCCTTATTAAAAATGGATGCTTTCATGTAATCGAAATCTTATTTTTTAAATTTATGATTGACTGCATTAACGAATCATTTAAAACATAACAGCAGGTGCTGCAGTTTACTATTCAAATTTCCGGTACCTGTCCCTATGTCCTGGTAAGCTGTCTGTATTTTATCCTTGTCGGCCGGTCAGCCTTTATACCAAGACGTTTTTTTCTGTCTTTTTCATACTCAGAGTACGATCCCTGGAAAAAAAAGATCTGACTGTCGCCTTCAAAAGCAAGTATATGTGTTGCTATTCTGTCAAGAAACCATCTGTCATGGCTTATGATCACTGCACATCCGGCAAAATTTTCCAGGGCTTCCTCTAACGCTCTCAATGTATTGACATCAAGATCATTGGTTGGCTCATCAAGCAGTAAAAGATTTGCCTCCTCTTTTAACATACAAGCAAGGTGCACCCTGTTTCTTTCCCCCCCTGATATCTCTTTAACCTTTTTCTGCTGATCAGAACCGGAAAAATTAAATTTTGCCACATAGCCCCTGGCGTTGAATTCCTGGCCGGCGATAACTATTTTATCCCTGTTGCTGCTGATGATTTCAAATATTGTTTTTTCAGGGTCAAGCGTATCTCTCTGCTGATCCACATAGGCAATTTTAACAGTTGAACCAAGCTCAATTGTACCTTTGTCAGGTTTCTCTTTTCTGGTTATCATGTTAAAAAGAGTGGTTTTTCCGGCTCCATTGGGGCCTATAACGCCGATGATCCCTCCAGGAGGTATGATAAAATTCATATCCTCTACCAATAATCTGTTTTTAAAGGCTTTGGAAACATTCCGGGCAACAATGACTTTTTCTCCAAGTCTTGGACCAGGCGGAATAAATATCTCCATGGTCTTTTCCTGCTCCTTTACCCCTTTTTTCAGTAACGCTTCATAGGCCCTGATCCTTGCCTTTGATTTTGACTGCCTGCCCTTTGGGGACATGTTGATCCATTCAAGTTCCCTTTGAAGAGTCTGGCGGCGTTTTGATTCTGATTTGTGCTCCTTTGCCAGACGTTTCTGTTTCTGATCAAGCCAGGAGGAGTAGTTACCTTTCCAGGGAATACCATGCCCGCGATCCAGTTCAAGAATCCATCCTGCCACATTATCAAGAAAATATCGGTCATGGGTTACAGCAATCACAGTGCCTTCATATCTCTTTAAATGTTCTTCAAGCCATGCTACAGATTCAGCATCAAGGTGATTGGTAGGCTCATCCAGCAGCAGGATATCAGGTTTCTGCAATAAAAGCCTGCAAAGGGCGACCCTTCTTTTTTCTCCGCCTGAGATTAAATCAACCTTTGTATCTTCCGGAGGGCACCGCAATGCATCCATTGCCATTTTCAGTTTGGAATCAAGATCCCACGCTTCAAGAATATCAAGCTGTTCCTGAATCTGTCCCTGCTTTTCAATGAGTTTGTCCATTTCATTATCATCCATGGGTTCGGCAAATTTTGATGAAATCTTTTCATACTCATTTAAAAGATCAACACTCTCTTTTACACCCTGCTCCACAATTTCTCTTACGGTTTTTGTACTGTCAATAAGTGGTTCCTGTTCAAGATATCCTACAGTGAAACTTTTTGAGAGAATGGTTTCACCTGAGAATTTTTTGTCAACTCCTGCAAGAATTTTCAGCAATGAGCTTTTTCCAGATCCGTTCAATCCAAGGACTCCTATTTTTGCTCCATAAAAATAGGAGAGAGAAATATCCTTTAAAACCTGTCTGGGTCCATGGGATTTGCTCACATTTATCATGGAGTAGATTATTTTTTTGGTGTCTTGTGTCATTATATTTTCCTTTTTATTTAACTGATTATTACCGGTTCTTTTAAAATAAGGGTTACTGCCTTTTTTGCAGTTGCTGAAAGAGCAGGAAACGTATCCTTTAATTTTGCTATCTGTCTTAAATTGTCTGCTGTCCTTAAAGTGAGCCTTGCAAAATCTCCAGCTCCATATCCATGGGAGTTTACAATACTTTCCCACGGTTCATCATAAGCCCAGTAATAGAGAAGCAGGCTTGGTTGGATAAAAAGATTGGGGGCATGAAACCCTTGTGTCAGCATTTCAACTGCAAAGGGTTTGAGTCCCTGCCTGACACCTAAAAAAACGTGTTTCAGTTTTTGGGGAAGTGCTTCCTTATATAAAATATCATCCCTGAATTCTTTTTCATTTACAAATGATCCGATAATGGCAGCCAGCAGAACAGGATCACTCTGTGGCAGAAGATTATCTCTTATACTCTGTGCAACAAGAAGGGGAGAGTCAATCCTTAATTTTGAGGCCCACAATCCATCACGGGTCAGTTTTTCATTATTGTCAACAAACTTTTTCTGGATTAAAAAATCCATATGGACCAGGAAATCATTCCATAAAAACTCAAGATCCGCACCAAATTTTTTTTTTGCTTTTCTCCCTTTTTGTTTTCCCGATATGATCATATAGGAAGCAAATGATTTTTCAAGAAGCATTTTTATCTGTTCAGGTGTATGGGACAGCAAAAGATTTAAAACCATTGAAAAATTTATGGTTATCTGGCTTTCAATATCCAGGGCACGGGAGTTAATCGATTTTGCAATATGTTGGAGATCCATGAATTTTCCGGGCAGTATAACAGCAAAACCTATTTTATCCATTCCTCTTCTTCCTGCCCTGCCGGTCATCTGTTGAAATTCACTTGGACCCAGTGGCATGAATTCGACTCCGTTAAAGCGGTCAGAATTTAAAACCACAACTGAGCGCGCAGGAAAATTCACTCCTGCGGCCACAGTGGAGGTTGCAAACATGGCATTTAAAAAACCCTTGGACATAAGGGTCTCCACTACTACCTTCCATGCCGGCAGGTGACCGCTGTGATGGGAAGCGCATCCTGTCTGCTCAAGATAAATCCTCTGGTTGTGATTCTCCAGGTGGAGATTGCCTGATACCAGTTCATCTATTTTACGGATAAGGGTTTTTTTTCTGTCGGGGTTTTTTGCCAGAAGTGTGGAGTTACAGAGTTTAATTGCCTGATCACACTCTTTTCTTGATTTTAAAAAAAATATTGCAGGCAACAGCTTATATTTCGCCAGGATCTCCATTATTTCTGCAAAGGGCGGCAGTTTTCCATAGGGTGCCAGTCTCACTTTTTTCTGGGTTTTTTCAAACTTAACAACTTTTTTATGGAGAAGTTGTTTTTTTTTTCGATTCATGGTCTGCATGAAGGGAAAAAGTGTTCCAGAAGGGTGCATAAAAAGGGGGAAAAGGGGTACCGGCCTGTCATGGTTCTCTATGACATGACACTCTTTTCCTCTTATCAATTCAAGCCATTTGGCTATATCAAACGGGTTGCCGATTGTAGCAGAGAGTAAAAGCAGCGGGATTCTTATTGGCAGGTATATCATGATCTCCTCCCACACGACACCCCGCTGTTCATCTCCAAGGAAATGGGCTTCATCAAGGATGATGAGATCACATTTCAGATTATCTCCTGTGTACATTGCATCATATAGCTGGTTTCTTAAAATTTCAGTGGTTCCAATTATAATTGAAGCATCTGGATTCTCTTTTATATCCCCTGTGAGAATTCCCACATTTTTTTTCGAAAACAGTTTTGAAAACTGTGAATGAATGGAGTTGGTCAGTGCTTTTAAAGGGGTAGCATACCACACCTTGCCCTCTGCCTGTATCACCTTCTGTGCAACCTGTTCTGCAATCCAGGTCTTTCCTGCACCAGTGGGTGCTGTGACAAGGCAGTCTGACTGTTCTATCGCCTTGATGGCTTTAAGCTGGAATGGATCAGGACGGAATCTTGTTTTTTCAGGAACCCCTATTCTGCTGAAAACCTGTTTCAGTGATCTGTCACTGCCTGGTTTCATCTGTTTTATTACAGATTTTTTTCTGGCTCTCCCATGGGAAGTTTTAGAAAGGTGAAATTTTTTTTTCATGATGGAGATAAATCATAAAAACAGATATTATGCAAGATATTGAAAATAAATATAACAAACCGTCAGGCTCCGGTAATGGTGATCTCAATCTGCCGGGTTCTGGGGTGATTATCGTGATTAACAGCGACCACCTGCTGCCAGGTGCCCAGTTTCATTCTGCCTGATCTTACCGGTACCATAAGACTTGGTCCCAATAGAGCTGCCTGAACATGGCTGTGTCCGTTTCCGTCATGCCACGCTTTTTCATGGGCATATTCAATGCCGGCAGGGGCCAGTGTGTCAACAGCCCGTTTTAGATCCTCAACAACGCCTGGTTCATATTCAATAGTGGTGAGAGAACCTGTGGAGCCTGCAATAAAGATATTAACCATACCTGTTGTAATCCCGCTGTCTGTTATTACATCATTCACTTCACTGGTGATGTCTTTGATATCACACCCTGTTCTCAGGCTAATACTGATATTTCCGGTTATACATTTTAATTGAGACATATTACGGTTTCCCCTTTGTCATAAAAATAATCATATGATTTGTACTGTTTTTCTTAGTATACACGTTTTCTAAGAAATAGCTGTCTTCAGTTCTACTCTGAGGTCATTATGAAGAATATTTTTAAGGTTTTGATATAAAACGTTAAAAATCTCCATTATGATCGAGCTCCTTGGCCTGGGTGAGAGCATCTGTACCTCAATGGTTTTCAGAGCAATGACAGTCTCCTCCATTAACTCAAAAGGACAGGCTTTATTGTCGAGATCTGCCCTGATCCTGTCAAGCAGCCGGTGAACCGCTTTTTCCCCATTGTCATCAAGGATTTCATATTTTTTCAGTCTGAAAGTCGAGGCTGCATGCTTCAAAGGAGCTTCCATACCTAAAGCTTCAATTCCCTTCCCAGTTATACCCATTCCTCCTGAAAGTGTTTTCATTTCAGCCAATCCCTCTATAAAAAGTTCCTGGCCCAGCTCAGCTGATTCATCTTCTTTAATTCCCAGATCCTTTCCTATTTCATACATGGATATTACTATTTCAAAATTACCTCCAGCCCTGTTGTATAACTCTTTTAAAAATATCTCTCGTATAGATTCTTTGATACTCATATCTGCCTTTTTTAAAAATAATATTTTAACAAATGTAAATATTTGACCAGCACTCCATCATCTTCTATTCCGGCCTGCTCTCATATCACTGGTAAGACACAGTTACAGATAAGCGGATATAAGCCAGAAGCCTCGCATCATAAGCTGAATGTTTACAAACAATCATTATGCAGAAAATAAAGTACAATAAATAACAACCTATTGCAAATTCAATCCCATAACAAAACCATTCACTTATGTGGTAAATATTCTTGACTCTTTTTTTTGAAAGTGGTAGAAGTCGCATGTTTTAAGTTAAACGGGGCGTAGCGCAGTCTGGTAGCGCACTTGTCTGGGGGACAAGTGGTCGCTGGTTCAAATCCAGCCGTCCCGACCATTATGAATAAAGGCTTTCAGCGTTTTGCTTGAAAGCTTTTTTATTTTTTGGTTGCGGCTTTTGGTTGCGGCTTTTCATTTTTTTGTGTAAATTTTCCCGAAATTGAATCCATGGCATTTTCAATTGATCCGTCCAATTCATGTAAATAGATTTCCGTTGTTTTACTTTCCGAATATCCTAATATTTTTTGAATTGTTTTTGTTGATATTTTAGGGTTATCTGCCATTAATGATGCCATCAGGTGGCGCAATGTGTCAGTTCCTCCGACGTGGCTATTTGGAGGCCCATTCTCGGACCTGACTTTTACTTCCGCTATCGTGAGCAGTAAATTGAATATTAAATACTCTTTAAAAAATGGAAGTTTGTAAATCAAACTCTTGACTTGCCTTCTCATGGAAGACATAGTCCGCACCATTTCAGCATGGGTGTCTGTCAATTTTTATTTCCAATTATGTAGTGCTTTTACTCATTATTGTACAAAAGCCCATAGGACGGATGGTTTGTCGTAGTTCGTAAAATTATCAAAAAGAGGATGAGAGCATAACTTAAAGCGATTAAAATCAGGTACTCTGGGCCAGAATTCTTTACTACAAGAGTGGTGATATTATAAAATTCACCACCCGTGCCTTCTTAATGGGCCAAAGGCTCATAAACATCATAAAAGGTTCTTTCTCCAATCAATGAATCAATCTTGTACTGAATGTCTCTTCTTTCTTTGCTGTTAAACCAATTTTCCCAATTTTCCTTAGTTTGCCACTGGCTTATGACCATATAATCCCCTGGCTTACTAATGCTCTTCAATGTTCTACCGGAAATATAGCCTGCTTGATTAATGGCAAGTGAGCGCATCTGATTGACAAGAGGAATCAGTTTCTCCGGATTATCACTTTTTATCTTCCTTTTGACAATAACTTCAATAGCCATTTTGCCCTCCTTTCTTGTTAAACAATATTGTTATTAGATTGTAAGACTACTCAAGGATATTGACAGCAATTAACTAAAATATCAAGCTTGCATCGTCAAATAGTTGAGTGGTTAAGTGATTGAAAACGCATCCTATAACTGCAATAAAATATCCAAAGTATCAATGATACCATTTCAAATCTTGATAAAAATTTGACTGATATTTCAAAAGCCATAAAGAGTTGATTTCTGAAAAATAGCCTTGCAATCGACCGTGAGATAAGTTTATCTTTCAATTAATTTTGTTAAATGTATATATACAGGTTGTTATGCCCATAAATTTGCAAACAAAACGGCTGATGCTAAGGCCAATTTCTATTTCTGATAAAGATGCAATGGTTGATACGCTCATGTCTGATATGGATGTCATGTACTGGCTACCGTATTCTGATGCGGTTTCAACTATCAGGGGGCAGAGGAATGTTGCCATGGAATATCTCACTGAATTTATCAAGCCTTGGGAGGAGTTCGAATATGGGGTCTGGGCAGTTTGTATTAGGGATATTGAAAATGATGAGCCAGGAGATTTCATAGGATACTGCGGGTTTATTCCGGAACAAATTAAAGGTGCAGGGTTGGAAATAATCTATGCCGTAAAGAAATCCATGTGGGGAAAAGGTGTAATAACAGAAGCTCTGAAAGCATGCCTGGATTATATTTTTACTAAAACGGAAATATCTTGTATATATGCAGTAACAGACAAAGAAAATACTGCATCCTGCAGGGTCATGGAAAAAATAGGTATGAGATATGAAAAAGAGGTAGATCTTTATGAATCAGTTGCAAAAGGAGGAGGCCTACTCCTGTTTTATGTTCTTAAGCGTGAGGTTTATCTTCATGACTCTTATTCCCAAGAACGATACCGGGATGAAGTAGATAACAGCTGTAAATAACCAGATCCCAAAGATTGCAGAGCAGCCTTTTACAGTCCTTGTTAATTTACATTGTCATTCTCAGATTTATCTTTAATTATACTTAAAACTTTATTTGCAAAAAAGCCATGGAACGGCTTGAAAAGAAACTACCAGATTTTTTCTTTAAATGTTGGATTCTCTACAATCAAATCAAAATTAAGTTTTGTTTTCCCATTTTTGTACGATAAAATATAACCTGTTTCACAGTTAAAAAAGAAAGACCTGAGGGAAAACCAGTATTTATTTGGCCGTTCTAATTCTATAAGAGTAAATGGCCCCATTGTATTGCCAATATTAAGTATTAAAGTATCACCCGGCTTTTTTATTTTCGCAGCTTCCCGAGCTGAATTAAGTCCATCTACCTAAAACCCTCATGAAAAAGAATGGTTTGGTCTCAAATATTCTGTAGATTGGAAATTTATTCGGCATTCTGTAAATCAAATCGAATATATCATTCGGAGATGCATTGATTTTTATTTTTCTCTTCTTGTATCATAATTTTTCATGATAGTTTATGAAACACAAAATATTTTCATTTTTCAAAAAAAGGTCCGGAACATTAGGCAAATCGCACCATTGGGCGACTTTATTATTGTGAGAACTATGCAGCCGAATGTGCAGATCCTGAGTGGGCACCGTCATTGAGTTTTATAGTATCAAACCAGGGCAGATCAGGCCGTAAAATTATAAGCAGAGGTATAAATGAATAGAAGCGGGTTGCTTGATGGCAAGAATGAAATCAGTGAATTTTTGGGCGGAGCTGGAGAAGGCAAATTGAAAAAGTATCTCAAAGCCGGATTGCCGGTTCTGATAGAAAATGGACGATGGCTGGCTCATAAGGATAATATTGAAGAGTTTTTTAAGACGTATACTCAACGGAAAGCGAAAAAGAAGTCTGGGATAATGCCCGGAGAATAAGGAAATAAAAACGATGCATGCTTTAAAGATAACAGAATGAATTCAATAATCAGGCTAAACTTCCAATATATAATAATAGATGATTTGTTTATTTGATTGTGTTTCGCCAAATATAATTGAATATTTCTTTACACTAATTCGAAATTTTGATATGAGATCAGGTATTCAGAATCTCAAATCATTTCGTGCTGATAATATACCATTCTTGATAATGCCCAGACCTGTATAAGTATTTGTAGGGTCGCCCTTTATTGGTCTTACAATAAAATAAAAAGGAGAACTATTATGGTACTTCAAGTCATGAAATGGGACATTCACCCTGATAAAACAGAAGCCTATTTGAAATGGGCACAAAGTGCAATAGGGCGTACCTTGGCGGCACCAGGGGTAGTTGAGTTCCGAGCATATCGACCAACCACTGGCACCTCACAAGCTGTAACCACTTATGAGTTCGCTGATTTGACAGCTTGGTCAGCTTGGCAAAGTAATGAGGACGTGCAAAAAGTGCTGACTGAACTTCGTACTCTCACACTCAACGTTAATATTGAATTATGGGGTCCTTCACCAGTTGTTCCTGAACCTGTTCGGCCGGGGGATTAACTTCATCAGTAGCATTAAAACAACAGCTCTAACAAATAAAAATATAAAAGGGCGGCCCAACAAGCAAGTATTTCACTACACAAAAGCGTGTTTATTAAAGAGGATAATAAACTAAGGAGAGAGCCTATGTTAGGACAAGAAATTCCAAATTATTGGACGGGTCAATGTTTTGGTTGTTCAAAAACGAATTCACAGGGTTTGGGACTCCGTTTTTGGAGCTCGGAAAAGGGCTGTTTAACGAAATGCACCATCCCAGATTACTTGTGTGGGATTGATGGCCTTGTACATGGCGGACTCATTACTTTCCTCCTTGATGAAGTTGCAGAGTGGACAATGATTGGATGCCTTGGCAAAATGGGAGTAACCCGCGGAATATCAGTGCAATTTTTAAAGCCTGTTCGAACCAACACTGAATTAATTGTTGAGGGAGAAATAGTCAAACAGGATGGCAAAAATATTATTCTACGGTCTACTATGCATTCTACCGATAACGTATTATTGGCTGAAGCTGAAAGCAGCTGGGTATTGGTGAGTCTTTCTACTATCGCAAAAATATCGAATGTTGACGAATTAACTCTGCAGAAGTTCCTTGCTCAATATCCTTGAGAAGACGTCATTTATGTAGCTGTTTTTAATGTTGTAAACAGTAAGTAGGTAAGGATACCAAATAATTATGAAGACACAATCAAAAGGAATTGAATATGAAGAACTTATGTGCAATGTTTGAAATATCTGTAAGAGATTTCAACCGTGCAAAAAAATTTTATGAGAGCTTATTGGAAATTGAAATCACAGAGATGAATGTATTGGATACTCAAATAGGAATGTTTCCAATGGAAGAATATATTAATTGGGGCTGTATTTCAAAATGCGATCAGCATAAACCGTCGAAGGATGGCTCACTCATTTATCTAAATGCTGATAATAATATTACAGGAATGCTGGAAAAAATAAAATCTGCTGGTGGTGAAATATTGACACCAAAGACAAAACTAAGTGATCATTTCGGATTTATAGCTATTTTTTTGGACACAGAAGGTAACCGTATTGCACTACATTCACCGAAATAATTTTGAGACATTACAACTCAAATTTAACGGCTTCTGTGCGCTGATGTGATTTGCGATGTAAAAGGTTTGCTGATAGTCAACTTTATTTGCTCATGAGCTCTATTTAGATCATTTTTCTACTGTAATTTTTATAATATATTTACACCATTTTGAAAGATTTTAGAAAATTATTTTTCAAAGTTTTTTCTGCTGTAAAATGAATCTCCAATTAAGACTCAGTTCTCGAAAGAAAAATAATCGCCCTAAAACTAGAAATCATCAAACTGTCAAAACAGTTCTGAAAAATAAACCAAAACTGTGGTTTTGAAATTCATTTTTTTATTGACCTCCCATGTAATATCGTTTATATTAAAATAGTTTAATTAATATTAATGATAATTAAGGTATATTCATATGGCAGAAAACTTAGTTTCCCAAGCTGTAAAATATGCATTAAAACATGCAAAAGGTAGGGAAAGTCAAACTGTGACGAGAGATGACCTTTTGTTTGGAATTTTACAGGCCATTGCACGTTTCGAGATCGTCAAAATTGGTCCATTATTAATTGATTTTGAAGAAATAAAAGAGAATTCAGAAAATCATGTTAATAGCATAGATAATATAAAAGTTACCTACAGCTCCAAAACATCAGCTGTTTTTGATAAAGCAGCTTCTGTTGCCCGGCAAGACAATTCTTCAACGGTTGAGATTGTTCATCTTTTAGCCTCTTTTAGCAATGAAGACAATGAACTCATGGTTAATTTGAAAAAAAAATACAACATCTCAAGTATGACATGGAGATCGGCTTTGTTACAATTCGAATCAACGGCTTTTGAAGAAATCCGATCAAGTTCAAGAAATATGCATAGAAAAAAATATATAGATGGATTTGAACAAAAACAGCTTTTCAGTCCTGATGAGGCCGCAGTGTTTTTGGGTTTACATACTCAAACGATTCGCGGTTATATCCGAACTGGCAAATTACCAGCTCTTCGTCTTGCAGGGGAGAGAGCGCTGCGCATTCAAAGAAAAGATTTGATCACTCTGTTGGAACCTTATAACCCCGAAAATACATAAAAGGAGGATTGCTATGACTTATTACGTAGTCAAACGACATTTACCTGGTATTACGCCTGAAATGCTCACAGGTGCAGGGCTTAGAGCCAAAACATGTGCTGCAGAAATGACGGAGGAAGGTGCTCCAGTCAAATGGGTGCGCAGCTTTTTTATTCCGGAAACAGAAGAAACTCATTGTTATTTTGAGGCTGATACCCCTGAGATTGTGAAGGAAGTTAATGAACGGGCAAATATCCCATTTTTAAAAATTCATGATGTATTAGAGTTGGTTCCAGAAAAAGTTTAGACCTGTGATCGTGGTTTTTATTTTCTTCTATAATTAAATTTAAATTGACTGTTATGCGATTAAAGGCAGAATACCACTCTTTTAACCGGATATTAATGGATTGCATCATAACTGCGGAATGTTTTTTACAATACTAAAACATTTAAAAAAACAATAAATTGTACCGTTGACAATTTATGATGAATTTACTACAAGAATATTACTATTACCGAATCTGTCACACTTATCTTTTTGAGCCGGCCTGATTAAATGAATTCTTCAATTCCTGACTCTAATTTTTCGTTCTATGGTTAACTTTTAGATTTTCTGGTTAGCAAATATGTAAGGATGATGAAATGAAGACACCATTAAAATTATGCAAACAACTCTCCTGATAGGAGCAGTTCTGTCAGGAGAACCGTTTGTATAATGATTAATAATCCAATTTTATCAGCCCATGCCAAAATATTTAATTTCAGTTTCTTACATTGGTGATGGTATTAAAAGCCTTTTAAAGGATGGTGGTTCAAAGAGAAAAGAAGCTGTTGAGCAACGACTCAATGATTTTTTAAATATTTGTTTAGACCCCGAAATATTCAAATAAGTATACATATGGTGAATCACAAGAGAAATTAGCTGAACAACCCATTAACCATAACAAGTAAGTAGGAGAAAAAAATGATCAAAGTCAGCGTGTTTTATCCGAATGAAGAGGGGAAAAAATTTGATATGGATTATTACTGTAATAGTCATATTCCTATGGTTCAAGAGAAGTTAGGGACTGCGTGCAAGAATGCGGCTATATATCAAGGTTTGGGTGGTGGAGTGCCCGGTGCACCACCACCCTATGTTGCGATGTTATTTCTTAGTTTTGATTCAATAGAAGCATTTCAAACCTCTTATGGACCTCACGCGAAAACGATTATGGCAGATCTTCCCAACTACACTGACATCACGCCCGTGGTTCAGATCAGTCAAGTGAAAATGTAATAACGATATTCTTGCGGGAACTTAGCGGTTCACCGAGTTGCCCCTTTCTTGCATGTGAATAGTGATCTGTAATGCATAGCCTAACAGAAGGGTTGATTCTTTAGATATTTTTGTTTCCAGGTGGATAAAGTTGTTTGCTGCACGCCAGGGTCTCTTGCGATCTGTGAATCTGGTTTATCAGTTTCAAGACAAAGTTTTACACTACTCTTAATTTGAAATCACTATAGGTTCTCTTTTTTCTCTTTTACATTTTTAACTCCTTTATATTTTTATTGTTTTAAACATATGAAGAAAAAAGTGTTACTGGATTAAAGAAAGATCAATATGGGAGAGCGATATGAATATCTTAGACACAATAGGAAATACACCATTAATTGAACTGAAAAAGGTTGTTCCGCCAGATTCAGCACGAATCATGGCAAAACTTGAATGGGAAAATCCCACTGGCAGCATGAAAGATCGCATGGCTCTTGCAGCAATTGAAGGTGCTGTAAAAAATAAGAAATTACCTCCGGGTGGGACTGTCGTAGAATACACAGGAGGTACAACAGGAGTCTCTTTGGCATTTATCTGTGCCGCAAAAGGATACAACTTGAAAATAGTGTTTTCTGATGCCTTCAGTCCAGAAAAAGAACAAATGATGCATGCTTTTGGTGCAGATGTTTCTATTGTACCGAGCAACAACCAAGGGATTACGGAAAAACTTATCAGGGATATGATTGAAAAAACTCGAATTATGAGTCAAGAACCCAATCATTGGTGGTCAGATCAATTGAATAATCATGATGCGATAAGAGGTTATTATTCACTGGGAGAAGAAATTTGGAAACAGACAAATGGGAAAGTGGATGCCTTTATACATTCGGTCGGAACAGCGCATTCAATCCATGGTACAACGATAGCATTATGGAATCATAATCAGAATATTCATATCGTTGGAGTTGAGCCATCCGAGTCATCTGTTCTCTCTGGAAAACCATCAGGTTCACATAACATAGAAGGAATTGGAATAGGCTTCATCCCTCCGCTTTGGGAGCCAAGCCAAGTCAATGAAATCATAACTGTTTCAACAGAGGAAGCTCAATCAATGGCACGAAGATTGACACAGAAAGAAGGAATATTTGCTGGAACATCATCCGGGGCCAATATCGTGGCGGCATTAAAGATTGCCAAACGCTTGGGTCCTAAGGCAACGGTAGTAACAATCATTGTGGATTCAGGCTTGCGATATCTTAGTACAGATGTTTATCAATAAGATTTGCTTTCTAAAATTAGCTGTCCAATATTTCTAATTTTAATGGAATTTTAAATTAGGAATAGGGAGTTGAATCTATCACTATGGGATAAAACCCTTTAGTAAAAGGCGTTAACTTAATTTGGTAGTGCTTAGGGATGCTTATAATCTTACGGTGGTACTAGTATTTAATTCTTAAAATATCGTTACATTTTTTTTGTATTTATGTTACACTG
>CAZWSL010000039.1:0-21910 GCA_964636495.1 uncultured Desulfobacula sp.
CGCTTGCATTAGCAAGCGCAACGAGGTTTTTTATTTTTTTGATGAAGATTTAAGGCCGAAGGATCAGGAAAATAAAAAAACTCATCAAAAAATCCAGCTTCATCAAGACCATAGACTTGCGAAATATCTCTACCCCAGGCAAGCTCTATTATAATACCTGTCTGCTGTATTTTCTGATGTTTCCATATTTGCAGTATGCAATAGTTGCCAGTGAAGATGCAGGTTGTCTTGTCCAACCGGTCTGCCTGTAATTTTAGTAAAAGTTCAAACAATCTGTAATGGTTAAGACAGCAAACTGTCTGAGTGAGGAACGAACGAGTTTTTGCTGTCCAATGGAAGATTTTTTAGAACTTTAAAAAATTATTCAGGCTTCAGGGCGGATAAGACAACCTGCATCGTAACGGGTCCAAGAAATGATTTGAAATGTGAACAACATAACAAATATTCAGATCATTATTCAAATTGAACGCCAAAATTCAGTCGTTCTTTTTCTGGACAATTTGCCATTTTTAAAATTACAGATCGTTGAAAATTCCTGAAAATTACAGGCAAACAACCCGGGCAGGATCATACACCTGCCTGAGAAGTGCTGTCCATCCCTAAGGCGGGTATTTTCATATTCTACGGAAACAATCAGGAAGCTGAAGATTAATGTTGTACAATAATCTGTATATTGTATATTGATCCCATGATAAATATAAACTACAGGTCAATTTAAAATGAATGCTAAAAACAGTTATCAGGCAGCAGCACCTCTGGTTGAGGTTACCAGATCCGGAATTGTGGAAAGAATCCACTCAGGTCATGCGGTTGTTATTGATGGGTCCAAAGAGGTGATTTATTCCAGAGGCAATCCTTACCAATTTACTTATATGAGATCCAGCGCAAAACCAATCCAGGCAATGCCGCTGCTGACAAGCGGTGCAGCAGATCACTTTGCTTTTTCCGGTAAAGAGATCGCCATTATGTGTGCCTCTCACTATGCCGAACCAGGTCATATGGATACGCTTCATTCAATCATGGAAAAAATAGATGTAAAAGAATCTGATTTAGATTGTGGAGAAGCATCTTCTCTGAATCTTTCCTATGCATTTGAACAGGCTGAAAAAGGCCTGAAAAAGAGACCGCTTTTCAATGACTGCTCTGGCAAGCATCTGGGAATGCTTGCATACACGCTATTTAAAAAACGATCCATTCAGGGATATCTTAATCCTGATCATGATACTCAGAAAGATATTTTAAGCACATTTGCCCGGTTTTGCGAATATCCGGAAGAGGAGATAATTATTGGAATCGATGGGTGTTCAGCACCTGTTTTTGCCCTGCCGCTTTACAACATGGCTATTTCCTATCTAAAGCTGTCTAACTCCTCTTTAATGGTTGAAGATTATAAAAACTGTGCAGACACCATATACCATGCAATGACTGATCACCCGGAAATGGTGGCAGGCTCAAACGGTTTCTGCACCGAATTAATGAAAGTGACCAATGGTAAAGTGGTTGGAAAAATCGGTGCAGAAGGTGTATACTGTGCTGGTGTTAAAAATAGAGAGTTTGCCATGGCCGTGAAAATTGAAGACGGGAATATGTCTGTTCTTTCATCTGTTGTTTTACAAATACTGAATCATTTTAACATGCTTTCAGAAAATGAAAAAAAGAGATTGGAACCATTCAGGATAAAAGAGAATTTAAATGACAGAGGGATGGTTGTCGGATTTCAAAAACCGGTTATATGAGCAATGGAGAACTACAGCTTCATATCCTCTCTTTTACAGCTAAAGCAGAATCGATTAGTGAAATATCCAGGGCAGGTTTGAATGAGGAAAAATATACCATGAAACTTCAACAAACAGATTTGAGGGATTTAATAAACGCAAAAGACCTTCTCGAAAATCCGGGTGTTGCTGCAAAAATCAGCAGTTTTATTGGAATGCCCATTGAAAAAGGATTTCGATTTTTACCTGACAACTGGAATACAAAAATTGTGGAAGTTACTCAGTCATCTTTGATAAAAGCGGCTCATACAGCAGTTTTTACAATGAAAGATTCACCAGGAAGAAAATCTTCAAACAGCTGGCATAAATTAACAGTAGCTGCAACAGGAGGCTTTGGCGGTTTTTTTGGTTTACCGGCAATGGTGATAGAACTGCCGATTTCAATAACAATAATGCTGCGTTCCATAGCTGATATTGCCAGAAGTGAAAAAGAAGATATCTTTACAAATGAAGCGATAATAGCATGTATTGAAGTTTTCACACTGGGTGACCCTGCTTCAAACAGGGACACTTCTGAATCAGGATATTTTACTATTCGAGCTGCTTTGGCCCGTTCTGTTGCAGAAGCAACTGAATACATGGCCAAAAAGAGTTTTACTGAAAAGAGTGCCCCGGCTCTTGTTCGATTTATCATTCAAGTTGCCGAGCGTTTCAGCATTCAAGTTTCAGAAAAAGCTGCTGCACAGGCAATTCCAGCAATCGGTGCAGCAGGAGGTGCCATCATTAATACGCTGTTTATAAACCATTTCCAGGATATGGCTCGCGGGCATTTTACAATACGTCGTCTTGAAAGAAAATATGGTCGTGACGTGATAGAGAGAAAATACAGAGAAATTTAATACAGCCTGAAAATCACTTACAGATTAAGAACAGAAATACGGATTTAAAACAACAGATCAATCATATCTGTTCCAGGGCATCCTTTATTGAATCTTTCTGTTGATATTTATAAAATTATCTGTACAATGATATCCCAAATTACCGCTTAACTAATAAACACTGAACAGCCTGCAGCACAACAGACTACAGAAATGAAATAATATGTTTAAAAAATTAAAGTTCATTATTTATACCCGGCCGTTTATGATGTTTGTCGATTTTTTTATCCAGGTATACTCCATGACTTTACGACTGAACATTGTCAATGAAGAGCCGTGGAAACATCTTCTTGAATCAAACAACAGCGTTCTGCTGTGCGGCTGGCACCAGCAGTTTTTTTCCCTGATACGATACAGCAGAACCTATTCAAAATTCAGGCCTGCTATAATGATAAGCCAGAGCAGGGATGGCGAACTTGTTGCAGGAGTGGCTAAAAGGCTTGGATGGCATACAGCAAGAGGATCATCCACAAGGGGTGGCAGGAGTGCCATGGATACCATGATCAAGCACGTGAAAAAATATGGATTTGGCGCCCACATTCTTGACGGTCCAACAGGTCCCATAGGTAAAGTTAAACCAGGGATTATCAAAATGGCTCAGGAGAGTGATGCATATGTCATACCATTTTACAGTGAACCGGAAAAAGCATGGTTTTTTAACTCCTGGGACAGATTCATGCTTCCAAAACCATTTTCAAAAGTGACCATCGCCTTTGGTGAATCCATAAAATTTGCAAAAACCAGAGATAGAAGGTCTTTTGAAAATCAGCGTCTGCTGCTGGAAAATACAATGCTGCCGGGACTTGTTCTGGAATAAAAAAGTAACTGGTACCCATCACACTATCTCTTTTTCCATACTGCATTACCCAACATCCCTGTTGCTTTATTTATCTGCTCATTTGAAGATGTCTGTTTTCTTATTTCGTGGATCACGCTCAACTGACTGAATCGCATTTCTATTGCTTTTATTTCTCTTTCCTGTTCTATGATGCTCTTGAAATTAAACCTTTTGACTCCGAACGCTGTTGGAGAACAGAGTGCAGAAAAAATGTCACTTGCCGGCCCGTCCGTTTCAACGGAAAAGGCGTGAGTAAAGCTTGCCAATGAAGTGGTTATTCTGGAAAAGAGACTGCCCGGAAAATATGAATATGGAACAAACCCGTATAATCTTAAACCAGAAAATCAGGTTAGAAAATCCCCTTTGTCTTAGATTAATATTGACAAAGAGAGAGGTCCTGTCCTAAAAGGATTATAAGAGAATGGAATCATGTTCATCATTTTTATCAATCTTTGCCAAGGAGGAAAAAATGGACAAAATTTTACGTATTAACATGGGAGGACAGAATGGTCCTGAAATGACTGAAACCGGTCTGGAGGATTATGAAGGACTGGGTGGAAGGGCCATGACGTCAGCAGTTGTATCCAAGGAGGTACCGCCTCTCTGCCATCCGCTTGGGGCAGATAACAAGCTGATCATTGCACCCGGTTTGATGAGCGGCACGGCTGCTGCCATGTCCGGAAGAATCTCCATCGGATGTAAAAGTCCTCTCACAGGCGGTATCAAAGAGTCCAATGCCGGCGGCCAGGGGGCGCAGATGCTGGCAAGACTGGGGTATGCGGCTGTCATACTGGAAGGCAAACCTGCAGATGACACCCTTTTCAAGGTGGTGATTAAACCGGACAACGTCAGCATTGAAGCGGATAACAACCTTAAAGGCCTTGGTAATTATGATCTGGTGGCAAAAATGAATGGCGCATACGGTGATAAGGTATGCTGCATCTCCATCGGCCCGGCAGGAGAGATGAAAATGGGAGCTGCTTCCATTGCAGTTACAGACATGGAACAACGACCGACTAGACATGCCGGACGAGGCGGTGTAGGAGCTGTTATGGGATCCAAAGGGGTTAAAGTTATTGTAGTGGATGACAGTGGATGTAAAATCCGAAAACCCAAAAATCCGGAAAAATTTAAAGCAGCCAGCAAAGAATTTGTAGCCGGCCTTAAAAAACATCCTGTATCCGGTGAAGGGCTGCCGGCATTTGGCACCAATGTTTTAACCAATGTAATTAATGAAGCCGGTGCCTATCCCACAAACAATTTTTCCACCGGCCAATTTGCAGGAGCAGCCAAAATCAGTGGAGAGACACAGGCAGAACTGGAAACCGCCAGAGGAGGGAAAGCCACCCATGGTTGTCATACGGGATGCATCATCAAGTGTTCTGGAATCTTCAATGACAAGGATGGAAACTTTTTGACCAAGCAGCCTGAATATGAAACCGTATGGGCTCATGGCGGCAACTGTGGAATTGACGATCTGGACATCATTGCACAGCTGGACCGGATGGATGACGATTTCGGGCTGGATACCATAGAGATGGGTGCTACAATCGGAGTTGCCATGGAAGCCGGGCTGGCCCAGTTTGGTGATGGAGATGCAGCCATCAGGCTGTTAAAAGAAGTGGGAGAAGGGACTCCCCTGGGCAGAATCCTGGGGAACGGTGCCGCTGTAACCGGTAAAGTATTTGGTGTGGAAAGAGTGCCCGTGGTCAAAGGTCAGGCCATGCCTGCCTATGACCCCAGAACGGTCCAGGGAATCGGCGTCACATATGCCACCACCACCATGGGAGCAGACCATACAGCCGGATATGCTGTAGCCACCAATATCATGGGTGTCGGCGGTGAGCTTGATGCGCTGAAACCAGACGGCCAGGTGGAGCTTTCCAGGAACCTGCAGATTACCACTGCAGCAGTTGATGCCACGGGAATGTGCCTCTTTATTGCATTTCCTGCACTGGATCAGCCGGAAACCTTTCAGGCATTGATTGACATGATTGCCGGCTTTCACGACACTGAAATGACGGCTGACGATGTGGCTGAACTGGGAAAATCCATCCTCAAAAATGAAAGGGCTTTTAATGAGCAGGCTGGATTTACGGCCAGACATGACCGCCTGCCGGATTATTTCAAAAAAGAAAAACTCTCTCCGCACAACATCACCTTTGGGGTGACAGATGATGATCTGGATCAGGTATTCAATTTTTAAGATCTGTTTACAGATGTTGCCGGAATAAAGATTGAAACTCCAATAAGGCAACAGATCTGATTGATCCATCTGGGGAGCCTGCCCTGCAGGCTCCCTCTATTTTAAAGGAAGAGATATGGCCCGGCAAATAGATGAATCACTGGTCTGTATTGAGGTACATTCTTCTGATCCCAAACGGTTCAGATATGTTCTGCAGCAGGGATTTGGTGTCTCCATACAGCCTGGATGCAGTCTGAAAGTGCTGCTGACCGACCAGTTTGAAATTGCAGACCACTATATTGATGCCCGTATTAAAACCGCTTTTTTAAACCATAAACCTGTGGATGATTATGAATCAGCAATAATTAATGACGGTGACACTCTCGCGCTTTCAACGGCAATGCCGGGACTTGTGGGAGCAACCTTTAGAAGCGGCGGTGTGTTATCACCTTTTAGAAGCCAGGTCTCTTTTCGAAACAGGGACAATCCCGGGAATGATTCCCACCAGGGCAGACTGACCCTGAAGCTATTTAATCTGCTGGCTGAAGAGCTGGGACAACCGTTTCTTAAAAAGGGAATCTGGATCACGTCTGATACGTTTACCCGGTTGTATTCCCAAACAGATGAAATCAGGGACACTGATTTCCACATCATTTCCATAAACAACCGCAAACCTGCAACTGAACAGGTGAAACAGCTGATGATTGCTGACCCGCCTGTTGATATTTTTATGAGTGTAAGGTGACGTCTGCGTCACTGTTTAAAGAGTTTTCCCAATTGACTGCAGTATGTTTCTGTATAGAGTTCTGCTCACCGTCAAAGATCTGAATACGGCAATCAGCCACTCTTCAAATACGAGGATTGATTTACCCGGATTTTATTGAAACTGATCAGAGAGAACCAGCAGGAATATGCACAGGCGGATGCTGTCATGCTATAGTTTGAAACCAACCACCGTGATATCGTCTCTTCTGTTTTCACTGCCCTGATACTCAATCAATGCCTGCCGGATCCGCTCTTTCTGCTCGACCAGTGACAGATCCTGAAGAGAAATGAGAAGATTTTGGAATCGTTTCACCCCGAACATCAAGCGTTTGGAGCCCCCGACTTGATCTGTAAACCCATCGGAAATCATGTAAAATCTGAGACCGGGCAGCAGTGTCACCGTATGATCCTCATACTCCTGAGCAGGTGGGATTCTACGGTATCCCATACCTTTTCGATTGCCTTTGATCCTGCGTATTGAGTGATCTTCTGTAATAAAAAGATCAAACCGGGCACCACTGAAAATCATTTGTTTCCAGTCAGGTGCGACCCAGAACGCCCCCAGTTCCAGCCCGTCATCGGAATCACCGCTCTTTGTCTCCTGGCCAAGGGTTTGTTGAACCAGTTGATGCATTCGCGTTAGAAGACCACCTACATCACCGGGATTAACAGTTGTTTTTGCACGCTCCAAGGCGCCTATGGCAATCAGAGAGACAAAGGCTCCGGGCACCCCGTGTCCTGTACAATCGCACAGAACGAACAGCACCCCATCCCCCCATTCATCGCACCAGTATATATCTCCGCCGACCACATCCCGTGGCTCCCAGAGTACAAAATAATCCTTAAAAACTGTCTGTAGCAATGACTCTTCCGGCAGGATAGAACGCTGGATCCGGCTTGCATACTGGATGGAACTTGTGATGACCTTCAGGGCTTCTTTCAGTCTTTGCTCGGCACGGGTCCGTTCTTTGATCTGCACTTCAAGCTGATCTCTATGTCTTTTCAACTCCAGCTGGTTATTGATTCTGGCGTGTACAAGATTAGAAGAAAAGGGCTTTATGACATAATCAACCGCCCCCAGGGAAAGCCCCTTGGCCTCATCCTGCTCTTCGGCCATTGCGGTCAGAAAAATAATGGGAATGTCCCTTGTTTCAGGATCCTGTTTCAGCCTTTTACACACTTCATACCCATCCATGCCCGGCATCATGATATCAAGGAGAATCAGATCTGGCTTTTCGGTTTGCACCTGTTCCAGCGCATCTTCACCATTGAGGGCAACACACATTTCATACTCTTTACCCAGGGTTTCAACCAGAATATCGACATTTGCTTCTGTATCATCAACAACCAGTACAATGAAGTCGGAATAGTCAGCCATTAGATCATCCTTCCAAAGAATCAATAGAGTTCTCTTTTACCGGGACCGCTTTTTTAATTTTTACCGAATAGAGTTCAAATCCTGCATAATCATCTGAAATGTGGTCCTTTCATAGTGGTCCTTTCATAGAAGATAGGTAAATGCTTTTCTCTCTTTTGTCAAGAAACAGCTGAATTTTTTTATAACCCTGAAAATATGACTCTCTCCTGGAATAAAAACCGGTTTTGTTTCCGGATGATCATTGGGATTTTTTACAGGCAATTTAAAATAGATGCACAGTTTGAACCGGTGCATGGAAGATTTCTGTTTCAATAATAGCTGGAGCCATCCCAGCAATGGGTGCACAACTCTTTTTTCCGAAGACCTATGGCTTCGACCAGATCATTCAGATTCTGGTATCGCAGGCTGGTAAGATTGAGGCGATTTATAATTTGATCAATCATTGCTTTATGCTTTTCTGACCCGTCAACTGCATATTCTGTGAGATCTGTATCTTCTGTTCCTTCAAGGTCGTATATGGCTTTTCTGCCTGCCAGGTCCAGCGTGGACCGGGATGTTGAAAAATTTAAGAACTCACACGGGTGGATGAGGCAGGGGCAGGCGATCCTCATATGAACTTTTTTTGCTCCATATTCATAAAGAATTTTGGTGTTGTCTTTTAACTGGGTGCCGCGTACAACAGAGTCATCACAAAAAATGATTCGTTTTCCTTCTATGACCTCTCTAACAGGGATCAGCTTCATCTGGGCAACAAGGTCTCTCATTTCCTGGTTCTGGGGCATGAAACTTCTGGGCCAGGTAGGTGTATATTTTACATAGGGCCGCATGTACGGGATTTTGCTGTAATTGGCAAACCCAATGGCATGGCCGATTCCTGAATCAGGGATGCCGGCAACAAGATCTACTTCATCGGTTTCTCTTTTAGCCAGACTGGCACCACAATTATATCTTACTTTTTCTGTATTGATCCCTTCATAGGATGACACTGGATAACCATAATATACCCATAAAAATGAACAGATCTGCATCTCATTACCTGGCTGCTGAACCTGCTCTATCCCCTCTGCTGTCATGAGAACGATTTCATTCGGTCCCACATAGTACTCAGTTTCAAACCCAAGGTTTGAAAATGCACTGGACTCAGAACTGGCAGCATATGCATTTTCTTTTTTTCCAATCACAATAGGCGTTCTTCCCAGTCGGTCCCGGGCCGCAAATATCCCGGAGTCCGTTAAAATCAGCATTGAACAGGACCCTTTGATTTTAGCCTGAGCATTTGAAATCCCTTCGACAAAAGAGCCTTTCTGACTGATTAAAATCGCTACGAGTTCAGTGGGATTTATATTACCCTGGCTGCTTTCTGCAAAATGAATATTTTGAGAAAAAGCTTCTTTTGCCAACTCTTCCAGATTGGCAATTTTACCAACGGTAACCACGGAAAATTTACCCAGATGGGAGTGAATGATAATGGGTTGTGAATCTGTGTCACTGATGACACCAACACCCATATTACCAGTTAACTTGCCAATATCAGAATCAAATTTTGATCTGAAATATGCATTTTCAAGGTTATGAATGGTTCTGTGAAATCCATCTTTATCTACAGTGGCAATGCCGCCGCGTTTCGTTCCCAGATGAGATAGATAATCTGTACCGTAAAACAGCTCTTTATTACACGATTCTTTAGATGTACAACCGAAAAAGCCACCCATATTTCCTCACATTTTTAATATTAATATTTTCTCTTTTTCTTAAGCTCAATTAATTGTTATTCATTCTGATGTCAACCCGATTAACAAAATGAAGCCCTTTCTGACAATCTGTTTCTCAATAACGGTTTTTACATAAATCCTGTTCAACTCAGAGTCATCATAATTTATAAGATGTCGGAGATTATGATAGAAAATTTAAATAGTCAATAGGAATCATATAAAGTCTGTTTTAGTTTTATAGAATCTCTCTTTTTCATTTTTACAACATCAAGCAGTGTGTGATGCTCATCCAGATTCCAGCACATCTGCGTTCAGGCAAGCATTATCAATCCTGCAACCCAGGTCAATGCATCATTATCCTGGATTTCACTCTCCTCTGCCTTCTGCCCTGACCAGCCGGACGATTCCATCAATTGGACAACATCAATCCCGTACCCGGACATGGAGGGCCTGGCAAGGTCTTTATGACGGCATAGCTCATTGCCATGTATTACGCAACAATACTTGCGGTTTCTGCAGAACAGATCCTTGCAGGATCCACCGGCAAATGCCCTTGAGTTCTCAAAACCCAATAATGCTGCCTTGTGCTCAACTCCGGACACAATCTGGTGAAGCAATTGCATGACCCTTTTTCGCTCATCAGAAAACAGAACTGATGTTGACAGCTCTATTTTCACAATTACAGCATATTCACTATACTGCTGCCACCCTCTGAAAACATCCGGGCCTTCGACATATGGCGGACAGTTTTTGGCCAGCCCATAATTCGGACAGGTATATTTACCATTGCAAAGTGCTGCCAGATCATCCCTTACCGATATCTCTCTGCTGGCAAGTATGGCTGAATCAGTTGCACCAAGCTGTTTTGCTTCCTCTATTAACTCTTTAAATAGTTGTTTCAGCATGAAATTATCCGGCATTATATCTTATCCTTAATATATATCACTTCTTAAGATTCACAGCACAAATCATATCCATTTATCTTGGGGCTGGCAGCCGGGCAAAAGAGATAATACCTGCTGAAAGAAAACTGGCAGATGCAAAGAAGAGAAATGACATTGTATAACTCTGTGTGGCATCAAAAATCAGACCGGCAATAACAGGGCCAAAGGCTGCACCCGGCATAGTGATCAATCCGATAGCACCGGAGACGGTCGCAAAAGAGGGAATCCCGAAACATTCACCTGTGAGCAGGGACTGCATCATCAACAGGGGTCCCATGGTGAGACCAAATAGAAAGGTGCACAGGTAAAGAATAATCACGTGACTGTTAAAGGCCAGGGTGACCACTGCTGTACCCTGCAGCAGGACACAGGCCATAGTGACATAGCGTTTATCCATACGGTCGATGAAAAATCCCAGCGCAAACCGGCCCAGTACGCTGGCACCGGTGGAAACGCTTACGGCAGCTGCGGCCTGGTGAACCCCAACGTATTGTGACAGAAAAGACACCTGATGAACAAGAAAGGCAATCTGACCCGCAAGGGCCAGCATAAAGGCAACAGCAATGGACCAAAAGGCTATGGTCTTTGCCGCCTGCAGCCGTGTCCATGTTTTCATCTGGGCATCTGTCTCTATGGTGCTTTGATCTGTCTGTTTCCGGGGAGGGATGCCGTCCGGGAACTGTCCTATATCTGATGGACGCTGTTTGATGAATATGAGGGTAACAGGAATAATAATAACAGCATAGATACCGGCCAGGATGTAGAGTGCTGAATTTAGTCCCAGGCTGAAGATAAAAAAACTGGTTAGCGGCACCATGACCATACCGCCGATACTGAGACCGTTGCTGGCAATGCTCATGGCAAAACCGCGTCTGCGTATAAACCAGTTTGTCAACAGTGTGTTAATGGATACAGTCGAAGTCGTACAAAAACCCAGGGACAGAATCAGATAAATCATAAAAAGCTGGGGCAGGGATTGAACCTTGGTCAGTGCGATAAGCCCCAGGCTGAAACAGATGGAGCCGGAAACGAGAAACCATTTGGGTCCGTACCGGTCCATCCAGTGGCCCATGACAACGCCTGTCAGGCCATTGGTAAAAAAGAAGAGTGTAATGGCAGCTGATACAGTACCCTTGGACCAGCCATGTAACTCCCGTAGTGGATCAAGGATAACAGCATGAGAGTAAAACCCGATGCCTGATGCAATAAAAAGAATGATGGATCCGGCAAAGACGATCCACCAGCCATAAAAGCGATTCATTCAGATCTCCTGATTTCTGTAATGGGGAATTCTGCCACAAACAGAGAAAATATAAAAGGACTTTGAATACCATTTCTTAAATTTTATCTGTTCTTATGTAACCATTTGATAAAATCACTATTGACCATGTTGACTGCAAGGCTCGTCATAAGAGTAAATCTTAAAGACTACAGCTGTATTGCAACGGGAAAAAAATGTATATTTCGGATATTGTTTTAATCTCAATTGAATGACAGGTAAAACAAGATCCACCCTGTCAATAATCCAGGTCGGAACGGGTCGTCACAGATAGTGTGGTGTTCCTGGGCAACAGTTTTATAGTTCATTTCCAGGTTTATCAATGATTATTCTGAAACAGCTGTTTGCTTTGAGAAAAACTGACCTGAACTGTTGTTCCGTTCTCATCAGAAGTCTCCAGAGAGATTTGTCCACCAAGTGTTTCAGCAATCAGTCTCGCCGAATATGTACCAAGTCCTGTTCCCCCGGATTTCCCGGCTGTTGCATACTTTTCAAAAAAGCGATCACGAATTTGCACAGGAACTGAGCCTTGATTGTGAATACTGAAAGAGAGGCTCTCGCCATGGGTCATGGCAAATGTTATGACCTCCTTTATGGGTGAGGCTTCCACAGCATTTTTAAATAAATTGGACAGCATGGAATAAACAAGTAATTTTTCACTGTTCATGAAAAATTGGGTGGATTCATCCACTGGTCTGCCATTAATTACTCTATTGATGGTAAGCTGTTTTGTTTTCAGGCGGATTTTCGACTCATCAACTATCTCGTTGAAAACCATCATCAGATCAACTTCTTCCAGTTTCACCTCATAGGTGTCATGTTCCATCTTGTAAAGATCCAGAGAGAGGTTGATCATGTTCAGCATCTTACGTCCGAGTTGAACAATTTTGTCCAGTTGACCTTGCTGTTTTTCAGAAATATTTTCTCCTGATTTAATAATCAACGGATAATTGATAATACCATTTAAGGGAGATTTCAAATCATGCCGCGTGATCCGTTCCACATCTCCACGCAGGCGAATGTTTTCCTTTAACAGTATTTTTTCGCGCTGGAGTGCGAGATGGGCCTTTACCCGTGCCTTAAAAATCGAGGGTTTGATTGGTTTTGTAATGTAATCAACTGCCCCTAACTCAAAACCTTTCTCCTCATCTTCGATTTCACTCATGGCTGTTACAAAAATGATGGGGATATCCTGCATTTCATGACGGTTTTTTATTCGACGGCAGACTTCATATCCATTCATCTCGGGCATCATTATGTCAAGCAGAATAAGGTCAGGCTGAACTTTATCCAGAATATCCAGAGCTTTTCTGCCGCTTGGAACCAGTGAGACTTCATAATCGCTGGAAAGCAACACTCTTATAAGTGTCAGATTGTTTGGTTCGTCATCAACTACAAGTATTTTTGACTTCCGATGCATATCCATCCCTTTAAATCAATGAAGGATAAGTAAATATTTTTTTATTTTTTGTCAAGAAATAGCTGAAAAATTTATATAACTCTTAACCATATTCCCATGTTCCGGGAAGGATACAACATGGTCAAGTTTTTCATGATGATAAGCAGCCCAAATATTTTAGATAACATTGAAGCAGCGCTGCCACTCCTGACGAATGGGTTGCCGTAAAAAGAGAAAAGATTTTCCATTCTCTTATTTGAGAGGCCTGTTATTCGCCCCATTTCGCAGGCAGCAAAAGCAGTTCAAAGATATCAGCAAAAGGAAATTTCAGAACCATGGTTGCTTTGAGAACACCGGATATGGTATTGGTTTACCTGAAAAATATAACAGGAAAGGTCAGGAAGATTGATATTGATTCTCAGCTGATAAAATGTACAGAACCAGTAAAGATTAATCCGGGTCGGGAAAAATATAGAGATTGAATTGATTGTTAAAACAACCGATACCGGAAGCCTTGTCCTGAATTCAGACAGATAGTGCTGGTTAAGGGGGCATTCATTGGACAAAACATATATTCTTGCCATTGATCTTGGGACATCCGGACCCAAAGCAGCAATTGTATCCTTACAGGGTGAGGTGATTGACCATGTGTTTGAAAAAACCAGAACCATTATTTTATCTGACCAGGGCGTTGAAGAAGATCCTGACGAGTGGTGGAGCACCATTATATCTGCCTCAAAAAAAGTTCTGAAAAAAACCGGGATTTCAGGCAGGCAGATAGAAGCGGTCTGCTGTACCGCCCAGTGGTCAGGAACAGTTGCCGTGGATGAAAAAGGCCGGCACCTGATGAATGCCATCACCTGGATGGATTCCAGAGGAAAAAAATATGTCAGAAAAATCACTGATGGATTTGTGAAAATTGAAGGTTATGGACTGCTCAAAATTAAAAAATGGATCTCATTAACAGGCGGCATCCCCCTTCGAACCGGAAAGGATCCCATTGCCCACATTCTGTTTATCAAGAACGAATTCCCTGAAATTTATGAAAAAACATATAAATTCCTGGAACCAAAAGATTTTCTCAATCTTAAATTTACGGGTAGCTTTTTTGCATCAGATGAATCCATCACACTGCACTGGTTGACCGATAACAGGGATATAAACAATATCAGATATAATGATAATCTGATAAAAATGTCCGGCATTTCAAAAGATAAGCTGCCTGATCTCAGGCAGGCTGTAGATGTCATCGGCCCTGTAAAAAAAGAGGTTGCTGATGAACTGGGACTTAGCCCGGACACAAAAGTGATCATGGGAACACCTGATCTGCATTCTGCCGCTATCGGGTCTGGTGCAGTAAAAGATTTTCAGGGCCATCTTTATATCGGGACCTCATCCTGGCTGCTCTGTCATGTGCCCTTTAAAAAAACTGACATGTTTCATAACATGGGATCATTACCGTCTGCTGTCCCTGGAAAATACCTGTTGATAAATGAACAGGACATTGCGGCAGAATCTCTCAATTTTTTAAAGGATAATATCTTTTTCCCTGATGATGAGCTCTCTTTGCAGAAAATGCCAGAGGACATCTATGATGTTTTCAACCGGATGGCTAAAAAAATTCCTGCCGGAAGCAATGGTCTTATTTTTACTCCCTGGCTCAATGGAGAACGGTCGCCGGTTGATGACTCTCAGGTCAGGGGATCGTTTTACAACATTTCTCTGCAGACAACCCGATCCCACATGATACGGGCGGTATTTGAAGGGGTTGCCTTCAACTCAAACTGGCTGTTGAAATATGTAGAAAAATTTATCAAAAAACCGTTGGACAGGATAAATATTATCGGGGGCGGAGCCAGGTCAGATCTATGGTGCCAGATCCATGCCGATGTAATGAACAGGACTATCAGGCGGGTTAAAGATCCCATTCAGGCCAACTTGAGAGGGGCGGCTCTTCTGGCTTCTGCAGGCCTGGGCCATATTACCTTTGATGAGATTTCAGATAATATTGAATTTGACGCTGTTTTCAAGCCAGACCCTGAAAATATTAAAATGTACCAGGAGCTGTTCAAACAATTTGAAAACATTTATAAAAAAAACAAAACTATTTATAAAAAATTGAATAAAGATCATAAATGAAAAAAATAGTGAAAATAATTCCCGCACCAATGATCCGTTTTTTTGAAAAACACCTTAGGAACATTCCATTTATAAAAAGACGGATAGATGCTCAGATCGATGACATGTTCAAACATCTTGAATCTTCCCTTAAACCTTACAGAACAACCTCTCATACTCACCTTGATCTGCCGGAAAAGGGTGTTGAAAAAGAGAGCCTTATTAATGAAATCATTGACATGAATCGAAAAGAGGATAGAAAATGGAAAAAAGGATTTGTTTCAGGGGCGGTTTACCATGGAGACAGTGAACATATTGCGTTTTTAAACAGAGTATATGCCCTGACCTCACAGAGCAATCCCCTTCATTCAGACCTGTGGCCCAGTGCTGCCAAATTTGAATCGGAAATCGTTCAGATGACAGCCAACCTGTTATCTGCAAAAGAGGCTTCTGATGAGGTCTGTGGAACAATCACTTCAGGGGGGACAGAAAGCATCCTTCTGGCAATGAAGACATACCGTGACCAGGCAAGGGAAAAAAAAAGAATCAAAAAACCGGAGCTGGTAGTTCCAGTGACAGGACACACAGCATTTGACAAGGCATGCCAGTATTTTAACATAAAAAAAGTTCACGTGCCTGTAGACGAAAATTTCAGAGCTGATATAAAAGCAGTTGAAAAGGCAGTCAACAAGAATACAATTGCCATTGTCGGATCTGCGCCAAGCTTTCCCCACGGCATTGTTGATCCCATTGCCGAAATGTCGCAGATTGCCCTTGACAATAATATTGGTTTTCATACAGATGCATGTCTCGGCGGCTTTGTTCTGCCTTTTATTGAAAAGCTTTACAGGGACAGGGGAAACAGATCTGTTCCTCTGTTTGATTTCAGGCTCAAAGGAGTAACCTCCATATCAATCGACACACACAAGTATGGATATGCAGCAAAAGGGACCTCTGTTATTGTTTACCGGAACAGGGAGTTGAGGCGTTTTCAATACTATACAGTAACAGACTGGCCAGGGGGCCTCTATTTTTCACCCACTTTTGCAGGAAGCCGGCCAGGTGCATTGAGTGCAGCCTGCTGGGCATCCATGCTGTCCATTGGCGAGAACGGGTACCTTGAAGCAACCCGAAAAATCATGGATACGGCTGAAAAAATCAAACAGGAAATAAAAAGAATCCCTGATCTTCATATCATGGGAAATCCCCTGTGGGTCATTGCATTTGGATCAGAAAAGCTGGATATTTACAAGATTCTTGACCAGATGACCTTGAAAGGATGGTCTTTGAACGGGCTTCATAAACCCTCGTGCATACATATTGCTGTAACGGTAAGACACACCCGGGACGGGGTTGCTGAAAGATTTATCAGAGATCTTGAAGAATCAGTGATTTTTGTCAGGGAGCATCCCGGGTCCAAAGGCGGGATGGCACCTGTCTACGGTATGGCAGCTACCCTGCCGGCAAAAGGAATTGTCTCAGATATACTGAAACGATACCTGGACACCTATTATAAGGCTTGAATGAAAGCAGTTCAGCATCCCAGGCCAGTTAAAAAGGGCTGAAGTATCCAGACAGGAAGATGCTGACAGGCAAGCCGCAAATGTTTGCGTTATAAAAAGAAGCAGATTGTGGATGCTGCACATGGCCTGAAAACCGACAAGCCTTAACATCAGTATAAATGTAAGGGGACTGAAACATGCCTATTAAAAGGAGTGAACATGAAAAATATCCATATTTCGCTGATGGAGATCAGTGACCTCAAGGAATCAGCAAGGGTATTGAGTATTGCCATGCTTGATGCAAAGCTTCATGTTGCGGTTTTACAGGGTAAGGGTGAAAATGAGCGCAGGGAAATCGAAAAAATGTTTAACAGACTGTTTACACATCTGCCTGGCATTATCTTTCTGGCAAAGGAAAAGCAACGCATTATCGGGGTCATGCGGATGAAGATAAAAATGTACATTTTCTCTGCTGTCTAAATCTGTTTCATCCGGCACTCATGATTCTTAGAACAGACCTGGCAGGTTGTTCCAACTTCAGCGCTCTTATATCCCGGTCCTGAACCTATCAGACAGGAGATAGTCTTAAAGGGCAGCAGAACAGCATCATTCTCGATTTTGACATCTATTTTTTCAAGGGGCAAAAGTGAACACAGCTTTATCTGCTCTTCTAATTCCCACCCGTGAACAGATCCAGGGCTCAAAAAAGGGCTGACACCCCACTCCTGTTTTTCTGCCTGCTGCCGGGCTATATCTTTTATTGTCTTTCCAGCCTGATCAAGAACAGCAAGGCCGATAATATCAAAAAAATATGCCTCTAATAGGTTTCCCCTGGCTGATGCCTTTTCTGATTTAATTTCAAGCGCTTCTCCTGCTGTATAAACAGATACAAGAACATGCTCGGCATTGGATATAAATTGAAAAGAGTGTCCAAAATCAAAATCCACATGGCTGGCAGGACTTTGAAAAATACGTCCCATATGGTGCTGACTGATATTTTCAAATTCAAACCATTGGTATAGAGCCATCGGTTTCCATATATCTCTGGCCCTGTTAAACACTTTTCTGGCAGTTTTTAAAATTTGAGGATTCCTGCCTGCTGTTTTAATCTTCTGTTTAAACTCTGAAAAACTCAGACCTACTTCTATACTGGAAAGTACATGGGGTTTTTTGTCTATCACCATTGTTTTAATTCTAAAACCTTTATAATATCCTTACCTGATGTCTCAATTGTAATATAATAAAGGCAATCAATCATTTTTTCAAAATAATTTTCAAATTTTTATATGAGCTGATTTTTATTGTATTAAGCTGCCTGTAGTTTCAGCTGATTATACATGAAACCCGCCAGACTGGCAGCTTTTTTTCCAGGACTCAGTAAGGCTTAAGTTGATATTGTTCAGTAAACATCATATGGTGCTGATATCATGCATAAACATTTGACACAGGTAAATTGAATATATTAACGGAGGAATGCCATGAAAGTTTTTAAATTAAGCGAGACCAATGAATTTAAACCGGGAATAATGAACCGTTTTTTTCTTGTGCAGAATTCAGAATTTTTTAAAATTATCAATTTTAATCTTGATGCAGGAGTAACCTTTCCAGTCCATTCCCATGATCTTGATGGAGAGTTGTCTATCCAGGTTGTTGAAGGGAAAGGCTGGTTTCTTGGAAAAGATGATTCTGCCATTCCTGCTGAAACAGGAGATATTTTAGTTTCTGAGATCCGGGAACCCCATGGAGTGAAGGCTGATACCAGAATGCGGATCATTGTCACCATTGCTCCCCCCATTTGATAAATGCCAGTGATACAGAGTAGTGATTCCTGTTAAAATAAGCTTCAGATATCCTGGCCCCGGGAGGCCAGGATACTCACATCAGAGTAAAAATTTATGACCTGATCTGTAGTTGTTTATTCAATATTCAACAAGGCTGGAAATTCTGTCTTCAGGATCCAGTTTGTTAATCTTGACCATTTCAAACCCGTTAATTTCCATATAGACGACTCCGTTTTTGTCTGCAAGCTGCAGGTCATATGTATTGGTTTCCTCCCCGGATGCTGTTTTCCGGGTTATGCAATAATATTGCGTATTCTTTTTAACATCTTTATAAAATTTCATTGTCTTGATTTTATAGGGCAGTACGGTTATTGAAGTCGTCAGAAATTCAAAGAGCCCTCCTGTCTGAAACATTGCATCCACAAGTACAGGGAAAGCAACAAAGCGGGGATTTCTGACGCCCTTGAAAAACTCTTTTGTGCTTGTATCCTCCATGGTGGTGACAAGTGTTGTGCCGTCAAAGGAGTTCATATCCACTATTGTTCCAAAAAGGCCAAACATGAAAAGCCTTTTTGGATTATATATCAAGGTTTCCAGCTCTCCGTCAAAGGAAACCGGATGAAACTGCGGCAGTTTAATTTTCTTTGTTTTTAAACTGTTTCTGGAAAAGCGGTATTTACCCTCATAGTGAAGTTTCGGGTCACCCATTACCACACCGCGTGGATTTTTAAATATGGAGGTAATGGTGCACTCAAGCATACCGTCCTCCGCTCTCCGGGTTGATATGAAAAGCTCTTTGGGACGTCTCTTTAACAGTTTAATTCCATATGGAATATGAAATTCATTCAACTCAACTAAAGTGTTATCCTCTTCAACCATTGATTTTGCAGCTTCTGCCATTGTCTCTATTCCTGTGGAGCCAAGGAACAGCGGCACATCTTCCATGGTGTGATCGTTGAGGAAAACATCTCTTTCTATTTCCAGGAGCCTTGAATATTTCACACCTGAATCTGTATTTTCCACCTGTTCATCCAGGAAAGGAAAATCAATATCTTCTGGATCTCCCAGAAGGCCATCCCTGTCAAAGGAGTAATCCATACCGGAGAATACCATTTCAGATTCTCTCTTATCAAGAAGATCTGCCATAAAGAATTTAACACCCTGATCCTTGGGAAGGAACTGGATTCCTCTCTCTTCAAGAACTTTTTTAACGGTGGGATTAGTTGCCATACCAACACCGCCCCATGCTGTCCAGGCATACACTTTATATACTCTTTCGGGATAAAGCTGTTTCTGTAAAAAGAGTGTCTTGCCGAGAAAATCATTGGCAGCAGTATAATCCACCTGTCCTTCATTACCAAAACGGGCTGTTACAGATGAAAACGTGAAAAAATATTTATAATCCCTATCCTTGAAAGCTTCAAGAATGTTCTGCATGCCTTTAACCTTTACATCTACAACAAGTTCAAATGACCACAACTCTTTTTTTGCAATAAACTGGCTCATCTCCATACCGGCAGCATGGAATATGCCATCTATCCTGTCATACTTGTCTACAGCAGCCTTTACAGCTCCTGCATCGGTCACATCCACACAATTGTATTCAACATTTACGCCAAGGGATTCCAGGTATTCAATATTCCCGAGGGACTGTCTCACCCGCATCAGACGGTCAAGGGCACGCTTTATCTCAACAGGTTTCACTCCAGGCATATCTTCTCTCAGCATTGTCATGAGCTGCGGTTCAGTGGAATCCTTTTCAAGATATTTTTCATCGGTACTGTAGATATCATTGATATCCAGTATAATCAGATTGATCCTGTATTTTTCAACCACTTTTTTTATTATCTCATAGGTGATGCCACCGGCGCCACCTGTTACAAGCATGGTATCATCTGCCGATATAATCTTCTGGGTTTTATCAGCAACGGACTGCTTCAATTTCAGATGATACCGTTTTCGATTCTTATACCCGACCTCGCACCTTGTATCATCGGATAAAAGTTCATTTATAAAATTTTGCGTGATCCTCGGTATGTTTCTCTCAGGTTGTTTGTATGAAAAATCAACAACCTTGACCATGGTATTTTTCAACTCCTTGTTTGCTGTTTTCAACAGACCTGCAAGACCTGCAAACATGGGATATATGTCATTACACCCCTCCATGTAGGGGAAAACGGTTGAGTCAAATGTAATGGTTCCGATAAGAGTCTCTTTTTTATCAAATGTTTCAAACAGAGATTTAACCATCACGAAAAATGATTTGATTATCACATTAAGTGAATCTTCAAAATTTTCTTCCCCTTTTTTGTAATCAAAATAGAAATCAAGGGGAGCTAAATGGATAAATCCGTTTACATCTGGATGAGCTTTTTTAAATTCTTCAATCCTTTTCTCTGTTGCTTTCACATCGGTAAGATCAAATTCGAAATCAGCACCCTGGGCTCCAATTGTTACGACACGCCCTTTTTTAGCTTCTATCTCTTTTATGATGGCTCTGGCAAAGCCGTGATGATCAAGTGAAACAATAATGGTTTTATCTTTAAAATCCTTTTTGGATAGAGGAAGCAGCTTGGATTCCCCTGTTCGGACAACCAGCCTTTTTATGGGTGATGCAGGATCAGGGAATTCATCTTCTTCTGCCGGTTCAACGATATTATCCGGCAATGCTTCTTTACCGGTCATCACTTCCCCGGGACCTGCTACCAGTGACTTCGCTTCTTCGTCTCTGGAGTTATCACCGCCACGCATCCCTTCAAGATTATTGACATATTCTGACAGTCTGGCAATGGTATTCAGATCTCTCAGTTTCAGGTCATCCGGCACTGAAAAGTTAAAATGGGATGCAATCTTTGCAAAAATCTCAACCTGTTTTACCGTATCAATACCCAGATCCGCTTCAAGATCCAGTTCACCTTCAAGCATATCTGCTGTATATCCGGTCTGCTCAGCAATTATCTCCTTTATGGTTTCAATTGCATCTCCTTTGCCCGCTGCTGCCGGCTGTTCCTTTGATTCTGCAGGTGCATCACCAATTTTACCTGCAGGAACAGATGGCTGTATATCCGGGATATCAGCCTTTTTTGTTATATAGTCTGCCAGTTTGAAAATCGTATTCAGATCCCTCAGTTTCAAATCATCAGGTACTGAAAAGTTAAAATGGGATGCAATCTTTGCAAAAATCTCAACCTGTTTAACCGTATCAATACCCAGATCCGCTTCAAGATCCAGTTCACCGTCAAGCATATCTGCTGTATAACCGGTCTGTTCAGCTATTATCTCCTTTATGGTTTCAATTGCCTCTCCTTTGCCCGCTGCTGCCGGCTGTTCCTTTGATTCTGCAGGTGCATCACCAA
>CAZWSL010000039.1:22010-32359 GCA_964636495.1 uncultured Desulfobacula sp.
AATCTCAACCTGTTTAACCGTATCAATACCCAGATCCGCTTCAAGATCCAGTTCATCTTCAAGCATATCTGTTGTATAACCGGTCTGCTCAGCTATTATTTCCTTGACTGTTTCAAGAACGGATCCCACAGCAGGTGTTTCCCGGGGTATGATTATCTCCTGGGTTTCAACAGGCAAAACTTCCTCCGGCTCTGCTGTCTTTTTCACTGCCTGGGTCTGAACAGCTGCTGCAGATGCAGGTGTCGGCATTTCAGGAAGTGGAGGTGCAACTGGTTTTTTGGCACGGACTTCTTCAGTTTTCTTAGCTGGAGAAGCCATAGCTTCCCCTCCTGCCACTGCACAGAGAGTGTTATCAATTATCTTCAGTTCAGGGTCGTGTGAAAGTGTGATCTTTTTGATCCAGTTTTTATATATCTCATTATCCTTGACCGTATTCTCTTCTATCCTTTTTACAAGCATAAAGGCAAAATGAGAACCAAATCCTGCCGAAAGGTGAAGGCCATATTCAGAGTTAATATTTCCCTGGCCTGAAAAATTGAGTTTTTTGAAATGTTCAGGTATTTTTTTCAGATTTGCTATTGGAGGCGCTTTTCTTTTCTGGAGAGCCTTGACCATTACAACATCTTCAATTGCAGCTCCGAGAGTGTGCCCGGTAAAACCTTTTGTATTGGATATGCATATACTGTTCAGATGATCCGGAAAGGCGGTCTTGAGAGCCATTACTTCTGCATCTGCACTTCCTCCCCTTGCCGGTGTATAAGTTTCATGGGACATGAAAAGCAGTTTGTCTGAATACTCTTCTTTCTTTATACCCTTCTGTTTTTCAATTTTTGCAATGAATTTTTTCATCTCATGGGACATGTGGGCTACATCAATATTAAAGGCGTGATAGGCGGAGTTGGCTATATGGGTACCCAGAATTTCACACTGGCCTCTCATACCTCTTCTTTTTGCACAGCTTTCACTTTCAATTATCAGCCCCACGGCGCCCGCTCCTATGATGGTACCGTTGCGGTCTTCATCAAACGGCTTGGCTGCTTCTGATACCCTTTTTTTAATGGTGGCAGCACCCACAGCTAAAAATCCGGATTCTACCCAGGGGCCCTGCTTTTCCGAACTCATGTTCTCCCCGCCTATGACAATAACCCTCTTGCACCTGCCGACCCTGATCCAGTCTTCAGCAATACCAATGGCAAGGGTGGTTGAAGCACATGCAGCGCTTACCAGCGTGTTGGGCCCTTTGGCCTTGATAACCTGGGCCAGGTGTGCAGCTCCCAGAGGCGTTGCATTTGCAAGGAAATTCCTGTCAAACTTAAAGTTGCCGAACTCTGGATTCTTTCTCGATTTAACCTTAAAAAACCACTCTGTCAGCTGCTCTTTTATCTCTGTCTCCTTAATTTTTTCCATAAGGTAGTAATATATATTTTCAAACTCTTCATAGGGCTTAAGGAACAATTTTTCATAATAGTATCTCTCAAGTTCGGTAATAAATGTTTCAATATTGGGCAGTATTGATGAAACAATCACACCGGTTTCCTCCTGCAGTGATTCAGGCAGAGCAAAACCGTTAGGAATCATGCTTTTTCCATCTTTTACCTTTTTATACTGCATGACAAGCGGAATATTGGCGTCTTTCAAGGCTTCAATTCCTGCTGCAATGGCAAGGGCCATGGTCTTATCATACTGGAACTTGATACCGTATTCATCGGTAAGATCAAAATATCCAAGCTGTCCTGCAAGGTGTATCACATCTTCGGCCTTTGTAATCTGAACAAAGCGTGCATTCCCGTCAGGCTGCTTGTAAAGCTTGAGTATATTCTTATCAATGAGTTTCTCCTGAGCTTCAGGCGTAAGGGGGTCGATAAAATTCTCACCATTTAAGATGGCATCAAAGTTATCTTCTGCAAATACCCTTCTTGCCTTACCAGGCAGGCCAACAGATACGCCGGAAATAACTATGTTAGAGGTGTTGAAATCAAATTTGTCAATGGCATCTATTGCTGCCTGCCTCTTCTGTTTCTGAAACTCCTTGTAAAGGATGTGATCAAGCAGTTCCTGGTTATTCTCTTTAAATGATTCAAAATCTTCCGACATCTCCAGGGCAGGCAGGGGTTCTTCATCCTTATAGATAACGTCAGGTACCGGTTTTGCCTCAAAAATACTGTTACACTCCAGAAGGAATTGACGGCATTTTTCAAATGATTTCACCTCACCTGTTTTAGCATCAACAGATACAACAGTTTTATAATCTCCGATATTAATATTTTTCAGCAGATTAACAAGCAGCTTTGAAGGTCCTATTTCAATAAAATGGGTTCTGCCTGATTCATATATATTTTCAATGGATTTTATAAATTCTACCGGCGAGACAATCTGTGCCGCCAGCAAATCTTTTACCTCATCCCTTCTCTCCGGATAGGGTCTGGCCGTAGTATTGGATATGATTTTTCCAAATCTTGTTTCATTAAAGGTAATTGTATCAAGATACGCCCTCAGGCTGTTTGATGCATCCTGCAGCAGTGGCGTATGGAAAGCTCCTGTGAGATTCAATTTTTTAAAAAACACCCTCTTCTCAGATAAAAATGCACAAAATTTTTCAATATCCTGCGCTTTTCCTGAGACAGCAGTCTGTTTTTCACTGTTTTTATTAGTAATATAGATATTGGATATGCATGACTCCCTGATAAAATGTTCTGTCTTTTTCTCATTTTTAAAGACAACCATAATTTTACCGGGAACTTTTAGAGTGCTTTCATGCATGAGATCAGAACGCTTGATTATCAACCGCATTGTATCATCAAAATCCAGCATGCCGCTGCAGAAAAGTGCTGTATATTCTCCAACACTGTGCCCGATGAAATAATCAGGTGAAAAACCTTCCTGTGACAGTCTGCTGTATATGGCTGCTGAAGCAAGAAAAACTGCAGGCTGCGTATTCTGGGTGGAGTTAATGGCATCATCACTGCCAAACATCATGTCAAGCAGAGAGTATCCCCTTATCTCATAAAATATCTTCTCTCCTTTTTCCATCAAACCTCTGATGTGGTCATCCTTTTCAAAAAGATCTTTCATCATATGGCTTCTCTGGGCACCCTGCCCTGAAAGGAGTACGACCATTTTAAGTTTTTTACCCTTTTCATCTGAAGAGTATGCGTGATCCCTCAATATGATTTCCTCACTGACTGTTTCAGCTTTTACATCAACAGCATCTTTTTTCTCATCAAGGATACCCGGCAGTGTACTCATGATCATATGACAGTGATTACCGCCTATGCCATTCACATTTGCTGCAAACATGAAAGGTTCATTTCCCGATCTTACAACCATTTGTCCGGCTGATTTTAAAATTTTACTCTCTTTTATGGAAGAGTATTCATCATCATAATTATAATTTGGAAGCATTTTTCCCTTTTTGCTCATGAGCATCAGTTTTGCCATGGCAACAGCAGGGTTTGCTGCTTTAAAATACCCAAACTGCGGTTTTATATTACCGCAATATACCTCATGGTCAAAACACTGCTCAACCACCTGTTTCTCAACCAGGTCACCAAAGACATTGGAAAATGCAAACAGATCAATGTGGTTTATATCTTTTTTCCTGATCCCCGATTTCAGGTACGCTTCATTTATGGTGGATTCAAAAGCAGGCCCGGAAGGAGCCAGAAGATGCTCTGGTACACTTGAACGTACAGCACTCTCACTGATCTCGCCAAATATTTCCATATCATACTCTTTTGCCTTTTTATAGGTGGTCATGATATGGATGGCTGCACCCTCTCCCATCACATATCCGTCTGCTCTTGAATCAAAGAAATTGCACTCTCCTTCAGATAACAGACCCAATCTTTTAAACGCCATCAGGACAGCTGGATAGAGGTTACAGTCCACGCCGCCTGCAAGTACGAAATCAAGGTCTTTCTGTTTTAAATTTCTTGCAGCATTGCGCATTGCCATGAATGCAGATGCACAAGATGCATCAATGACATAGTTGGCACCGTTCAAATTAAAATAATTTGCTATCCTTCCTGAAATAATATTGGACAAAAGGCCTGGAGTTGTATCTTCATTGTTTTCAGCAATCGTCTGCCTGATAAATTCAACTACCTCCCTGGAAATATTTTCAAGTTTCTCTTTATCTATATTCTGACAACTTTGAATAATATTGCCAATAAACTGTTTTCTTGTTCTGACAATATTCTTACTCTGACGTTCACCGGCAATTGTGCCGAGAATAACCCCTATCTTGTTACCAGAGTTTATTTTATTTATCAGCCCTGAGTTTTCAAGTGCCTCGTTTGCCGCTTCCAGACCGAAAATCTGACCACGCTCAATGGATTTTACCATCATGGGGGGCATCCGGTATTTTAAATTATTGAATTTATAATCTTTTACAACGCCTGCATTGATACGTGGTATCCTGTAGTGTGATTTCTCATCAAAATCTGCATAGGCCTGATTATCAAATCGATCCAGGGGTATAGGAGATAACTGTTTTTCCCCTGATTTAAGTTTCTCCCAGAATTCATCACTGTTTTTTGCCCCGGGCAAAAACACGCCAAGACCTGCAACCACAATTCTGTCATCATTAAAATCATAGGAGATATCCCTGAAGATATCCCGGGATACTGCCTTGTAACCCGGAGTCATCTGTTCCACGACAACATGGTAGTTGATACCGCCAAAACCATAGGAGGAGACAGCTGCTTTCCTGGATATATTTTCACTGGATTCCCATTTTTCCGGATCTTTTATGATATAGAGTGAAGAGTTTTTCAGGTCATGATTTTTTGAAAGGGTTTCAAACCCGCCATTTGGAGGGAGGACTCCATTTTTAACGGCAAGCAGTGCCTTCAGAAGCCCTGCTGAACCGGCACAGCCGAGAAGATGACCAATCTGGGCTTTTATGGAGCTGATCCCTGCACTGGAATTTTTATAAACAGAATTCAATGTTGCCAGTTCTGCTTCATCACCAATGATTGTTGAGGTGCCATGTGCTTCTATAAAGCCGATATCATCGGGTATAATATCCGGTTTGATATTTTCATAACACCTTTGAACACTCAACTTCTGTCCTTTTGTGTTGGGAGCTGCAATCGCTTTGCCTTTTCCATCGGAACTCGCACCAATGGCATTGATAACTCCCCAGATATTATCTTTGTCTCTTATTGCATCTTTCATCCGTTTCAATACAAAAACAACCGATCCTTCACCTAAGATAAAACCGTCAGCCCTTTCATCAAAAGGAAATGATCCCTTTGAGGAGAGCGTGCCCATCTTTGCAAAGCCAATGAAGGATTCAGGTGCAAGGTGGGTATTGACTCCCCCGACAATAACCTGGTCATGCTCTCCAGACAGCAGTTCACCCCTTGCTGCCTCAAGGGCTGTCACAGACGAGGCACAGGCAGCATCAATAACATAGTTTGCCCCCCTTATACCCAGGTGGCGTGCTATCCTGGAAGCTTCAATATTCACCAGAATGCCATGTACAGGATCATAACCTGGATTATCACCTTCCATTCCTTCCAGTAAAACCTGTTTGACATCCTCTTTTTCACTGTCACTCAGGGTTTGATATTCACTGGTTTTTTCAAGCATGGATAAAATCTCAGGATACCAGTATTTCAACTGAATGGTATTCCCCAGTTCATTTGACAGGCATGTGGCAATAATAACTGCCGTTCTTTCAGGGTTTTCACATTTAAAAGAGTCATCTTTCCCTAAAAAGCCCCCGTTTTCAACCGCTTTATATGCCGTCTGCAATACCATTTTCTGACTTTTGGAAAGTTTTCTTTCCTTATCTTCAGTATAACCAAATCTTTCCGAGTCAAACCTGAAATCATCAACATGCCCGGCAAGGATGCTGTATGTTTTATCTTCAGCCTTTCTGTCACTGTCATAATAGAGGTCATAGTCAAAACGGGAGTGAGGCATTTCACTGATTGAGTATTTTTTATCCAGAAGATTCTTCCACAGCGTATCGGGATTATCTGCATGGGGCAGCGTACATCCAAGGCCAACTACAGCAATCTCATCATTAATCCTGTTTTTGGGGCTTGAAAAGATTTCAAGCAGATTGATATTTCTGAATAGAACTGATTTTGCTTTGAAATAGTTGTCATGAATCTCTTTTATGGTGATTGCGTGATCAAAAAATGCAAGAGAGTCTCCCACAAGAAAATTACCCTTCTCCTTATGATCCTCCTCATTAAACCAGGTATAATTTTCCGGTCCTGGATTTTTAAAATCAGGAAGGAAGCCCTTTGCTCCGATAAGCAGTGAACCAATATTGCGTTTTTCAAAGGCACGCTTTCTTTTTGAAAGGCTCTCTTTATTCCTGAGCATCTGCTCTTCATTTTCCACCATCATCTTTGCAAATCTGGTTGGAGCAGTCCTGGAAGCCAGACCCAGACTTTTTCCAATTACCATGGTTTTATTCTCTTTAAGGATGATTTCTCTATATTGGGATTTAATACATTTGCTTTCAACAATTTCATCGGCAAACAGATATGCAGTTCCCACCTGGATACCAATTTTTGCACCCTTTGCTGCAAGAAAAGAGGTCAGCCCTGAAATAAAATATGAAGCAAAGCGGGTTGAGATTCCACCGGCAAAGACAAGGTATAGTCTGGACAAATCATAGTTGTTGTTCAGTAAAAATGCAATGGCATTTTCCCACAAAACAAGAGAGGAGAGAAAACCGACATGACCGCCTGCTTCTCCACCTTCAAGAATAAACCGGTTACAACTGTTTTTTAATGCATTTTCCATCATGGATACAGATGGCGTATGAAGATATGTTCTGGTTCCGGCTTTTTCCAGTTCAACAGCCTGGGAAGGAATACCACCTGCAAATAGTGCATAGGGAATCCTGTATTTTTTCACCATTTCAAGGTGTTCGTTAACGGCAGGATTAAAAGCCTCTATTCCAACAAGCCCTGCTCCAAAATTTTCTACATTCCGGGCACCGTCTTTGAGCATCTCATCAGCAAGATTGTATGGCAGACTGCCCACTGCAAAAAAAGGCAGAGCACCATGTTCAAGCACTTTATTGGCAAAATCGGAGTTATCAGATATATTTGCCATGGGTCCCTGAATCAAAGGGAATTTTGTTTTTTGATCCCTTGCAAAGCTGGAGTCTGCCGTAACAGGGTCATATTCGTCAATAAAATTTAAATTTTCACCAATATCTGTAAAAAAATCAGAGATCACATCACTTAAATTAGAGGTCTCCCTTACAAAATCCTTTGCAAAAATTCCATCCTGCCCAAGATAGAAAAGAGATTGGATAAACTGGGCATCTTCTTTATCAAATGCAGTAAAATTTTCTGTGATAAACTGATAGATTTTATTCTCTCCCTCTCCATTTTTCCCGAGCTCTACAGCCTTCAGTTTAAGGTCTTTGACTATTTTTGTTCCAAGCTTTGCAAACACCCTGTAAACAGCTTTATCACCATACTCAATCTGAGTTGAATCACTTTCATCTACAATGGCAAGAAGGTTTTTAAAATTCCGGGATACCGGAGCCTGATCAGTTAAAAGCAGCTGACTGTCCATGACAAGACCTGACACTCCTGCCGCAAACATGCCGGCAGAAGTATATCTGCCAACCCCGCCATGGATAAAAAGTGGCAGATCACTGTTTTTCAGATACCACTGCATCAAAATAAAAGAAGAGTATTGCGATACCTTGCCCCCTGCTTCATTACCCTTTAAAATCAATGCATGGGGTGAAATGGTTTTAATCTTTTCATTTATATTGATATCTTTAATTTCAAGAACAATTTTTGTGCCTGCAAAACCTGAAAAATCTGCAGGCGTATCTTCCTCTACAACCGGGCAGACAATTACATCAAGATTAACCAGCTGCAATTTCTTAATTCTCTCTACCAGATCAGCATTGTGATTATAAAGTCTTATACCAAAACAAAGATCCTCCCTGGAAATCTGCAGCAATTTTTCAATTATATCACTGCTGTTTAAAAATTCAGTGTCAAATACGGGAAGGGCTCCAGATTTAAAAATTTCTTTAAAATAATTTATATCAAACACCTTTACAGGGTTGTATACCATTAGAGGCAGCCTTGAATTGAGTACTCTTCTAATCATTAATTTATCTCCGTTATTTTATTTTCCGATATTTTCATTTTCACGGATTAACAGAATCCGGCATGAAAACATCCTGTGTAATCATTGTTAATTTAATAATATTCCATATAACAGTTTTTCTCTATTTCAGACACTACTATTAAATTATTCAATTAACTATTAATATATATTCGACTATTATTTTATATACATTCATTCAACTAATATTCAACTATCGTGCCAACACAATATAAAAAAATAAATGTCTGGAATTTCAAAGTTTATAAAAATCAAATTTCAGCATGCCTGTTTTTTGATTGCATTTTATGTATATCTTATATACATATTTGTACATCTTCTTAAAACTCCACAAGGGGGAAAAATTGAAAAAAATAAAACTGAATTCAAAAGAGAGTTTTTTTTTTAAAACCGTATATAATGCTGCCTTTGCAAACCCTTTCAGCAGTCTGAGAGAAAAACTTGATCTTAAAATTGCAGGACTTTTCCCCTCAGCCTCCAGAAGAGAGAGCATTGATCTCTGTATAAAAGAAGTTGACCAGAGGATTAAGAGACTTGAGGCCCAGAACCGTTCAGACATAAACTTATTTGAGGGACAGGATAAAAACATTATAGAGGTGGTATTTCTGTTTGATCTATTTCATAAATTCAGAGATGATTTTGACAAGTTGATTGAAGAGCAGATCAAAGCGGAGGATACTCCGGTAAAAGTCCCCTTTGCAGAACACGCCATGCACCTTCTCAAGGTAAAGGGTTTTGATGATGAAAGTATTATCCACTACTTTGCCCTCTCCTACCAATTGAGACGTGCATTTTATTTTATTTCAAACTCTCTTATTGGATCCAGTTCCTGCATGCTGAACCTTAAAAAACATTTATGGAATAACATTTTCACTCATAATATTGATCTGTACAACAGATTTCTCTGGAATAAGATGGAGGATTTTTCCACTCTGCTTTTAGGTGAGACAGGGACAGGAAAAGGGACAGCAGCCAAAGCCATAGGACGAAGCGGCTATATCCCCTTTGATAAAAAAAACAATACTTTTGTTCAAAGCTTTACAAGGGCTTTCTCCTCATTGAACCTCTCCCAGTACCCTGAAACCCTGCTTGAGTCAGAACTGTTCGGCCATGCCAAAGGCGCTTTTACAGGAGCCATGGATGATTATCAGGGCGTTTTCAATCGCTGCAGTCCCCATGGTTCAATTCTTCTTGATGAGATTGGCGAGATCCCGAACCATGTACAGATTAAATTATTAAGGGTTCTCCAGGAGAGAACCTTTTCTCCTGTGGGAACCCATGAGAAATCAAGATTCCAGGGAAGAGTCATAGGTGCCACAAACAGACCGAAAAAGGATATAATCAATAACACCATTTTCAGGGAGGATTTCTACTACAGGCTCTGTTCTGATATAATAGAAGTCCCCCCTCTGAAAACCAGAATCATGGAAAGACCTGCAGAGCTGGATGATCTTTTAAAATTTACAATAAAAAAAATCACAGGTGATGGATCAGAGAGATTACATAAAAAAATAAAGAGAACTATTGACCGAAAGCTTGGAAAGGATTATCAATGGCCAGGAAATGTAAGAGAACTTGAACAGTGTGTAAGAAGTATTGTTTTAAAAAAAGACTATAAGGGAAAAGAGACAAAGCTCGGTCTTTCTGATAAACTGATACAGGGAATACACTGCAGGGACATAAAGGTCTCTTCACTGGTTTCTGGATACTGCAGACTTTTATATGAAAAAAGCGGTACCTATGAACAGGTTGCAAGAGTAACAGGTTTAGATAGAAGAACCATTAAGAAACACATTATAAATTTTAAAGACAATTAATTTTATGCTTTCATTTTTACCACACCAGATTAAAGGTGTCTTATCCATTCTTTTATATACAGCAAATACCATTATCCTGACGATTCCACTCATATCTGTCTCAATCGTCAAGTTTTTTATCCCCCAGAAAAGAGTAATTATCATGCTCGACATCATATTAATATCCATTGCTACATTGTGGATTGAAATCAATTCATTGAATTCAAAACTTTTCTGCAAAATCGAATGGGATATAAGGGGACTTGAAAAATTAAAAAAAGACGAGTGGTACCTTGTCCTTGCCAACCATCAGTCATGGGTTGATATTCTTGCTTTGCAGACAACTTTGAACCATAAAATTCCAATGTTAAAATTTTTTTTAAAAAAAGAGCTTATATGGATTCCTTTTCTCGGCATTGCATGGTGGGC
>CAZWSL010000040.1:0-31901 GCA_964636495.1 uncultured Desulfobacula sp.
TTATTAACTGGAATATGGAAAAATGGCTCCTGACAATGGTTTTGGTTTATATAGTATAATCTGACCACCAAACTTGAAGTTCCATTAATATACCATATTTAGTGTCTCCCAAAACTTATTGATCCTTTGAAAGAACCTCATTTATAACCTTACTCAGTTCACCCCCGGTTGCAGGTTTTATAATAAACCCAGAAAAACCGTATGCCCTGAAATTGGCAACTATACCGGCGACATATATTGACACAGTCCGGGGTTTTCTTTTACTTCAAAATTTTACTGAAAGTCATTTCTTCCTTCTAAATGAATTTCATGAATACAATAGTATCTTTCACGAATTTATCGAATGTAAATATTTTGAATTGGAAATTAAACTTGAGTTGAACACCCAATTGTAATAATCAATTTCGTGACTTCCATCTTCGCCTAAGGCAGGGGATCATTAATCATTTCCTATTTTGTACCCTGCTTTTTCCCACGCCTTTCTCATTACTTCATTTTTCATTAAATATTCATCAACCACTTCCTTTGGGACTCGGTTAAAAATACAAGAAAAATTAACACATTTTGAACAGGTGTTTCTTCCTAATATCACAAAAAATACAATCGTTCCAAGAGTAGTTAGTGCTGCCCATAAATATTGCTCCCCAATTATGGAAAAATATATGGGATAACCAAAAAGGATGCCAAACCCTATTACAAGTTGAAACTTCTCCCACCTGTTTATAGGTGCCGGATTATATTTCCAAAATTTAGGGCACCCTAAATTCGCTATGCATTCCAGGCCAAAGCCCTTTTTAGCATAGTACGGACAATGACTGCATAAAATTTTAATTTCCCAGAAACCAAAAAAAAATATCCAGAAAACAAACATCCAACCAACCTGGTTAGAGTAACCTCCACGATTCATCCCTATTAATCCAGGTAATAAAAATACGGAAAATAATAAAAGAAATATTATCCACTCTCTAGCACTAAATCTACATTTTAATTTACCTGAAATAGTACACCCAGTACAATTCGACTCGTGACCGGCAGTACAAATATCATTGGGATTATCATAATCAACCGGATTCATTATCGACCTCTATCAATTAAAATTAAATTTTAGTTTCAAATCTGAATATTATCCAAAAGTTAGATATCAAACTGGACAAACTGCTAAAATTATTGATGCCCAATCATGATAATCCCTTATCTTAGTTTAGAGCACCAGTACCATTGTTTTGAGCAGCATGTAAACTCATAATTTAGCTTATTTTAATATCATAACACTAAAGAATACTATCAACTTGGTGATCAAAATAATTATGTCTACGAATAATATCCTTGAGCCAAATGAGTAATGCCATGGTGTTTAATGCTGGTATATAAGCTCAGGAGTCAACTCCACCAATTTACCGAGTACTTCATCCTCCAGTACGGTTTTTTTAAATATTTCCCAAATACAATATCTGGTATAGGTCAATTTTTCAACTTCAATTTCGAAATTCAAGTATATGGGATAACCTGAAATCAAATTTCAAAAGATTGCTATAACGTATATTGGAGATTTCATAGACAGCGGGTAAAACTTTCATATATAAAAATAATCCCCAAGAAAATTTCCCTGGGGATGTTATTTTTTTACCATCCAGATGCTTTATTAATCAAATTGTGCAACATTTCAGCGGTTGGATGCAAATATCTGGTGCTTGTGGTTTTTTGTGTGTCACCTAATAAACGGGCAACATGAGTCTCGGAGTTTATCCACAAGGTCTGCCTCTGAACCATTTTCAAATGCTGCCATATTCAATTGGTGACAGATGAGGTGGTTTTACGGAAGCTGTTCACTCCAGACATGCATCAATTTCTCTGATTATTTTTTGAGCAGCCTCTCCTGGATCTGCAGCATCCCGTACAGGACGACCGACAACAATAAGGTCACTGCCCCGCCTGACAGCCTGCCCGGGTGTTGTCACTCTTTTCTGATCATCATTTTCAAGCAGAGACCACTCCGGTCTGATACCGGGTGTAACCGCCAGAAAAGAGCTGCCGAATTTTTCTTTTATCTCTCTGACTTCCCTTCCTGAACAGACAACTCCGCTGCATCCTGTCTCAAAAGCCATTTTAGCCCTTTCCATCACAAGAAGGTGGGGATTCTCTACAAATTTATTTTTGAACCCTCCTGATTTCAAGGTTTCAGCAGCATTATCCGTTAAAAGGGTAACGCCGAGAACCCTGGATTTCCCCTTTGCGCCTTTAACTGCCTTTTCCAGCATTTTCCGTGAAGATGAACAGTGTACTGTTATAAAATCCACCCCCAGGTCAGCAACTCTCTCCATTGCCCTTTGAACAGTTGCAGAAATATCATGAAGTTTGAGGTCAAGGAAAATTTTTGCACGGGTTGAATGTTTAACCATCTCCACTACAGAAGGCCCCTGGTCTATAAACAGTTCAAGCCCTATTTTAAACACTCCGACTTTTTCTTTTAAAAGGGTTACATATTTTTCTGCATCTTTTACTGAAGCAAAATCCAATGGAAAAACAATGTAGTCTCTTGCCTGCTTTTTCATAAAATTTATCCTTTTATATCAATCTCTTTTCCCTTAATATCAACTGCTTTTTCCTCTATATCAACCTCTTTTTCATCATAGTTGAATAGTGCTTTTATATCTTCAAATATCATGTATAAACACGGTACCATGACAAGGGTGATAAATGTTGCAAACAATATCCCGAATCCAAGGGAGATGGCCATTGGAATCAGGAATCTTGCCTGTCTTGAAGTCTCCGTAATAATGGGTGCAAGCCCTCCGCAGGTTGTCAGGGTTGTGAGAAGAATAGGCCTGAATCTCTGGATGCCTGCTGACTGCACAGCACTGAGAGACGTCACTCCATTGGTATATCGCTGGTTTGCAAACGTTATCAGCACAAGCGAATCATTGACAACAACCCCTGTCATGGCCACAAGTCCGAACAGGCTCATGACAGAGAGAGAGTATCCCATTATCACATGACCGATAACAGCACCTATTATCCCGAATGGAATGCAGAACATGATAATCAGTGACTGAAAATAACTTTTAAATGGAATGGAAAGCAGGGCAAAAATACAGAGCAGTGCCATACCAAGACCTTTTAACAATGCTGATATACTTTTCCTGATTTCTGCCTTGTGTCCCTTGAAAGCATAGGTCAGGCCGGGGTATTTCTGCATCAGCTCAGGCAGAACCTTCTGTTTCACATGATCCAGGACATTTCCTGCCTTGGATGCCGGTCTCACATTGGCAGTAACCTTAATCTCCCTCTTTCCATTGGTTCTTTTTATGGAAGTGTAAGCCCTCTGGGTCATTGTCCTGACAGCATCCCTGAGCATGATTTCCCCTTTAGGAGATAACAGCACAAGCTCTTCAAAACTTGACATGGACATTCTCTCCTGCTCAGGCAGCCTTGCTTTTACAGTTATTTCATCAATTCCACGCTGGTGTTTAAGGGCGGTTGCTCCCTGAAACGCATGACGGATCTGGTTGGCAACATCCCTTGAACTCAACCCCATCCGTTTTCCTTCAGAACTCAAGGTTATATCAAACTGTTTTTTCCCTTTTGCAGAGCCGTCATCTATGTCACGCACCAATGGATATGATCCGAGAATTTCACCAAGTTCTTCTCCGGCCCTTTCCAGCATCTCCTGATTAGAGTGACTCAGGCTGATGGTCAGGTTTTTTCCTGACCCGGGCCCGCCCCTGTTGGACTCAAAGCTTATTGATTCAAGTCCGGGTATCTGCCCTGTATCTTTACGCCACATCTCGGTTACTTTTTCTGTGCTGATCGGACGTATATCAGGGGGAGTCAGATAGGTTCTGACCGTAACCCTGCTGCCATCTACCCTGGAGAAGATTCCTTTGGAAAGATTTTTCCCACCGTTTTCCTTTACAATTTTATCCGCTTTTTCTACAAGAAGTTGTTCAAGATCTTTTAACTGCTGCTCAGGCACCCCATATGGCATGACAGCCTGGCAGTATGCATAATCAGATTCAACCCTGGGAAACATAACCATGCCCATTCTTCCTGATGATACATATCCTGCAACCGTCATGAGCAGTGCCACGCCGGCAGCAATAACAGTATATCTGTGGTGTAAAAGCCATAGAAGCAGACCACCGTAATATTTTTTAACAGCTCTTTCAAACAGGGTGCTGAAACGCTCCTGCCATTTTTCAAGGTAATTCAGAGGAAAAAACAGCGGTCGTCTGTTTTCATGGCTCAAGTGTGCAGGCAGTATGAAAAGACTTTCAATCAGGGAGACTGCAAAAACAGCTATTACCACAAAGGGAATTGTCTTGAATACCTTGCCGATAAATCCGGGTACAAACATAAGGGGCACAAATGTGACCATATTTGTGATTACACTGAATACCACGGGCATGGCAATATGCTTTGCTCCCTTTACAGCAGCCTTTAAAAAAGGAAGTCCCTGGCGTCTGTAGAAATATATATTTTCACCGACTACAACTGCATCATCAACAACAATTCCAAGGGTCACAATAAATGCAAACATGCTGACAATATTTATTGAGAAATCTGTTGGTGCAAGAAAAAGAAAAGAACCCAGAAAAGAGATGGGGATACCAAGACTTACCCAGAAAGCAAGTCTGATTTCAAGGAAAAGTGCAAGGAAAAAAAAGACAAGCCCAAGCCCTAAATAGGCGTTCCTGAGGAGCAGATCAGCTCTCTGGGAAAATATTTGCGAGAGATCCCTTAAAACAGCCAGACCCGCTCCCGGAGGCAGGGATTTATTAATCTGTTCCACTAAAGCCTTACCTGAAGATGCTATCTGGGTAGGGGTCTGCTCTCCCACGCGGTATATATTTATTACAACCGCTCTTTTCCCATTAAACGAAGCCCAGTTATCTGTCTCTTCGAATCCCTCCTTTACAATTGCAATATCCTCCAGCAGGATCCTTGATCCATCTTCCAGGCTGATGATGGGGAGTCTTGCGTATTGAGCGGCATAATCTCTTTGATCATTAATCTTTAAAAGAATATCTCCTCCAGGGGTTTTAATACTTCCTGCGCCAAGTTCAACAGAAGCCTTTGAGATGTTTGAAGCAACCTCTCCAAGGGTGATGCCGTACCGCCTTAACGTGTGCTGTGGTATTTCAACATGTATTTCCCTGTTCCTCACCCCTTCAAGTTCAACCTGGGTAATTCCCTTGTCAAGGAGAAGCCTCTCTTTGATCTGATCAGCCATGGTTCGCATATTGGATTCAGACAGATCCCCGAACAGGGCGAGTTTCAGCACTTCTCTTTTTCTTGCTGCAATTGTAACCTGTGGGTCCATGGCTTCTTCCGGAAAAGTTTCAATCCGATCAACCGCACTTTTAATCTCCTGCCATAACCGGTTGATATCACTGCCTTCAATGGCTTCTACTCTGATTGATCCAAACCCTTCACCAGCAGTTGATGTGATTTCATCAATTCCCACAAGACCCTGTATGGCTTCTTCCATTGCAAGCAGAATCCCTTTTTCAACCTCTTCCGGACTTGCTCCTGGATAGGAAATGGAAATATTAACCCTGTCAAGGCTGAACTCGGGGAAGACTTCCTGCTTGATGTTAAACCCCATATACAGTCCGCCAATGAGCAGCATTGCCATCAAAAGGTTGGCAGCGACAGAGTTGCCTGCCATCCATGCAATGGGGCCCTTTGAAACGGTAAGTTCCTGTTTTTCGTTCATGGACGGACACCCCTGCTTTCCCGCAGACGCATACCATTGACTGCAACAGGCAGGTCAGAGGTTATGATCTTATCCCTTTGGGTTATACCCGATGCTGCATAAACCATGCTCTCATCTTTCCAAACAATATCTATCTTTTTTATTTCAAGGGCTCCTGAATTATAGACCCACACTCTGTTATTCTGTTTGATAAGATTTCGTGGAACAGCATACACATTTTCAAGACTTTTTCCTTTAATCTTCACATCCACATGATCATTTAACAGCATTTGAAGCCTTTTCTGACCGGGATCTGCTCCGGGCTGCCCGCCCTGTTTTAAACCAAGCGGGTCAGGTACCAGAATGATAACACCTGCCATCAGACTTTTTTCATTTGTTTTCCCTGTTGTCCTGACCATTTTCCCCTGCCATGTCCTGCCGGCGTAATGTGAATGGACGATTGCATCAGCACCGGAGCCCATGCCTGACATAACCGTTGCAAGCCTGTCCTGGGGAACTTTTGCCTCTACTCTGTAATTGTTTACATCCACAAGGATACCACAGGTTCCCTGAACCGTTACAAAGGAACCTGAATCAATATTTTTTTCAAGAACAAGGGCATTAAAAGGAGTTGTTATCCTTGTACGGGATAAATTTAATTTTGCTTTTTCAAGATCTGCCTTTGCCCTTGTCACTTCAGCATTCGCCTGTATCAATTGCGGTTTTCTCAAGGCAAGATCTGTTTCCACGATCTTTTCTTCAGAAGCTTTGTTGATAAGGTTAAACTCCTCCTTTGCAATCATCTGGCTGCCCTGCTCAAGTGCAAGGCCGGCCATCGCTTTGGCAAGTATGCTCTCCGCCTTTTGAACTTCAATTTTATAGTCTGAATCCTCAAGTTTCAGCAGCAGCTTTCCTTTTTTAACCACTCCGCCCTGAACAAAGTCCGGCGATATATATCTTACTTCCCCTGAAACTTTTGATTTCAAAGTAATCTGCCTGTCTGGCATGACAACGCCCATTGCATGAACCCAGGACGAATAATTTCCAGGTGTAATAGAGATTGTCTCAACCATGATCACCAGTTTTTCAGGCGGTTTTCTCTTTATTTTTATTTTTGACGATTTAAAATAATTCCAGGAGTATACGCCTGCAGCGATAAAGCATACAGGTAAAATAATTTTTATAAAAAATCTAATTAAAATATTTTGTTTTTTAATTCTGCCCATTGTTTTCCCAAGTATAATTTACAGTTTAAACTCCAGCCCGAGAACGTTATGAAGATCAACTCTCAGTTTGAGATACTCAGCCTGTTCTCCTATCAACTGCCTTTCAAGGCTTTCAATGCCCGTCCATGCCACAAGATATGAGAGATAACTCCTCTGGCCGTTAAGATATTGTATTCTGGCATCTCTAAGAGCCATGCGGGTTGATTCAAGTTCAATTTCAAGCAGTTTTATATATTCAGACTGTTTTTCTATCGTGATCAGTGTATCTTCAACTTCCTGAACTGCTTTTGCAATTGTTTTTGCATAAACATTGAGCAACTCTTCAGCTGCCGCCTTTGCTCTTTCAATTTCCGCTTTTTTTAATCCCCCGTCAAACAGGGAGCTTGTAAAGCTTCCGGAAAGCGCTGTCAGCCAGTTGTAAAACAGCAGGTCAAGCCTGCCGCTTGAGAACAGTGCCTGGGCTGTAAGGTTAAAAGTTGGCAGAAGATCTCTCTTTGCTGCTGAAATATCCCACCTGGATGAATGGAGCCTCAGTTGTGCCGCTTTAATGTCCGGCCTGTTTTCAAGGATATCAATGGGAATCCCAACTTCAGGCAGGGGAATGAATTCGGGAAGTTGTCTGGTTTTGATCTCTATCGTGTCAGCATTTGTCTTACCGGATAAAAAGACAAAATTGTTCAATAAAACCTGTTCCTGTTTTTCAAGCAGAGGAGAGAGAGAATTTGTTTTAGCCAGCGCCTCAGCCTGCTGGGAGACATCCAGAGCATTTGCCTTGCCATTCAGAAATCTTAATTTCTGAAGCTTTAGAAGAGATCTGTTTTTTTCAATCTGGCTCTTCAGAATATCCCTTTTGTTTCTGGATGCAATAATATCAATCCAGATTTTTGTAAGAGTGGATTTCAGTTCAAGTTTTGAATTTTCCAGATCTTTTGCCACAGCCTCAATATCAAGTTGTTCAGCTTTTATCCCTGCTTTTTTTTTCCCCCACACATCAGGAGTATACAGACTGTTCAGTGAACTGTCCCATGAATGACTGTTTGAACTGGTTCCACCGCTGTCATGGCTTTTCTGGGCTCTTACCTGCTGTTTTTTCCCTCCAAATGAAAATCTGAGGTCCGGCAGCAGAGCAGCATTTTTCTTTTTTACTGCGGCTTCCGCCTTAGCTATTCTTGCTTTCAGTATTTTCAGATCATAATTATTTTTCAATGCCTCATTAATCAATTTTTTCAACTCAGTGTGACCTTTAAACAGGGGCAGCTTGTCAACGGATTCTCCGCTGCTTTTCTTGATGGAAAACTGCCTGGGAAGGGAGACTGGAGAAGAAGAGTGTTTTTCAGGTTCAAAGGTTTTACATCCTGAAAATATAAATATAAAACAGCATATTGTCAGAACAGCATATTTTTTCATTCATTCATCTCTTTAAATTTTAACTACGAATCATTAAATTAATTCAGAAAGGTGGATAAGGCAAGGTGTATTTTATAAGTTATTCAGTTTGTATATCTATATATTCAGCGCATTTAATATTTTCTCAGCCAGTGCTCTGCTGATTCCGGGAAGTGATGCAATCTCTTTTACGGATGCTTTTTTTATGTTGCTGATACCTTTGAAATGTTTCAACACCGTTTTTCTCTTTTCAGGGCCTATACCGGAGATGGAATCAAGACGTGAAACCCCTGCTCTCTTTTCGCGCCGTTTTCGCTGAAATGTGATGGCGAATCTATGGGCCTCGTCCCTCACCTGCTGCAGCAGATATAATGCCTTTCTTGCATTACCTGTATTTAACGGGTTAGAACGTCCTGGGATATAGATCTTGTCAAACTCCTCCCCTTTTGCTTCATCTCTTTTTGCAAGACCTGCCACCTTGAATCTGTTTTCAATGTTCAGCTCTTTTACAACTGCCATGGCCATTGAAAGCTGACCTTTTCCCCCGTCTACCACAAGAAGATCAGGGAACGGCATTCCATCTTCCTTTTTTGAAAACCGCCGCTCCAGCACCTGAAACATATATGCGTAATCATCCTGGAAAGCCAGGTCTCTGATAATATATTTGCGATAATCTTTTTTGTACGGTCTGCCATCTTTAAAAACAACCATTGAAGAGACCGGATCATGACCGGAAATATTTGAATTGTCAAAACACTCGATCCGCTGCGGAAGATTTTCCATATTCAAAAGATCCTTCAGCATGACAATTGATGCCTGCTGCTCTTCCTCTTTTAGCACCCTTTTCCTCAGCTCGCGCAGGCCGTTGATCTCAGCCATTTTAACAAGTCTTTTTTTCTCTCCCCGGACCGGAATGGTAAGTTTTACTTTTTTACCTTTTCTTCTGCTGAATATCTGTTCGAGCAACTTCCTGTTTTCAATATGTTGATTCAAAAGGATAAAAGATGGCAGGAACTGATAGTTTTTATAATACTGGATCAGAAATGCTGATAAAATTTCATCCTCTCTTTTCAATCCAAGTTCCAGGTGATAGTGGGCCGTATCAATCAAAGCGCCTGACCGGACAGTCATTACAATGATTATCACCCTCCCCTTTTCTGCAGAACAGGCAATTATATCCCTGTCTTTCATGTCGCTGCTGACAACGACTTGTTTTTCCATTATATTCTTGATGGAAATTATCGTATCCCGTATTTCAGCAGCCTTTTCATACTCCAGAGAGAGAGAGCAGGCTCTCATGTCTGTTTCAAGTTTTTTTATGACCTCTCCTGATTTCCCTTTTAAAAAAAGAACAGCATCCCGGACTCTTTTTTTATACTCTTCAGCAGGAACATCAATACAGCAGATACCAAGACATGCCTTGATCTGATAATTCAAACACGGTCTTGAGCGATTTTTAAACTGGGTATCTTTGCACTGCCTCAGTTTAAATATCTTCTGAATCTGTTTAAGGGTTCTGTTCACACTTCTTGCTGAAGAGTACGGACCAAAATAGCGGGCTTTATCATTCTCTATTTTCCTCACTTTTTGAATGGAAGGATATGCAGGCTGCATATCAATTCTAAGCAGAGGATAATTTTTACCATCCTTCAGGATAACGTTATACTTCGGGTTATGTTCTTTTATCAGGTTTGATTCAAGTATAAATGCTTCGTGATCAGAAGAGGTGGTAATAACCTGAAAATCTTGTATGATTGCAATTAATGCAGCAGTCTTGGCATCATGATTATCTTTTTTTACAAAATAGGAGGACAGCCTCTTTTTAAGATCTTTGGCCTTACCCACATAGATAATTTTTTTCCGGCTGTTTTTCATAAGGTAGACACCTGGTTTATGGGGTGCCTGCCTCTGTTTTTCAATTAATGTATCTGCCATGGTCTTTAAAGCTTTAATTATTCTTTAGTCTCTTATGGCCTGATTTTTCTATTCCTGCTCTTTTGATTCCTTAAAATATCATCAATATTCATATATTTTATTTTCCGGGATTAGATCAGCTCGATCTTATCATCAATTTTCAGTCTGCCACCTGTTATCACTCTGGCAAACACACCCTCTTTTGGCATGATACAGTCACCTGCCTTATAATATATGGCACACTTTTTATGACAGGTCTTACCAATCTGGCTTATTTCAACAACTGCTTTATCTCCCAGTTTCACCCTTTTACCAATTGGCAGTGTTTTCCAGTCAACACCAACAGTTGCAATGTTTTCAGCAAAATCCCCAAAAGAGACATTAAGACCTTTTTTATTTGCCGCATCAATATTTTCCTGGGATAGGAAGCTGACCTGCCTGTGCCACTCTCCTGCATGGGCATCATCTTTAAATCCATGATTTTCAATTAAAGTGGCTGTTTCAACCACACTTTTTACAGTCCCCTTTTTCCTGCTTATAGCAAGTGACGTTATTTTCATATCCATCTATTCAAAATTCCTTCTTATTAATTTTCAGATTGAAATTTATCTTCCGGCAGTGTACTGCTGACTCCCTGATAAAAGGCTCAGGTTTCTCTTTAAAGCTGTTTTCCTATTTTATAAATTCCATAGGTTGCAAACAGATTTGGCAGGATTGTGATAACTTTTCCTTCATCACTTTTTTCTCCCGGCCTGATAGCTGCTGTTTTTAAAATATCAAATCCGATTTTATTTGAAAATATTTTAAAATCCTCCAGGGTTAAGATTCGTATATTGGGTGTATCATACCACTGGTATGGAAGTTCCCTTGATACAGGTGCCTTTCCTGAAGCAAGAAGCTGCATTCTGATTTTGATATGTCCGAAATTAGGAAAACTGACGATTGCTTTTTTCCCTACTCTGAGCATCTCCCTGATTAAAGCTTCAGGATCATATACCTGCTGCAGGGTCTGGCTTAAAATACAGTAATCAAAACTTTTATCTGCATAATCGAGAATTTCCGAGTTGATATCACCCTGGAGAACAGAGAGCCCTTTTTCAATACAGGCAGCAATCTTTCTCTCTTTTATTTCAATACCGGTCTCTTTTATATTTTTTCTTGTTTTAAGATAATAGAGCAGTTCACCCTCACCACATCCCAGACCTAAAACAGTAGATTCAGGCTTTATCCAGGAAGCTATTATTTTAAGATCAAACCTCATCTTTAACTTTTCCCTTCAATTTTTCTCCGGATTTTTCATAGACACTTGCAAGGAATCCTTTTATCATCTTTGCAAGGACTTCATCTTTAAGGAGAAATGCATCATGACCCAGCTTGGATTCAATCTCACAAAAGCTCACATCAAGTCTGTTTTTCTTTAAGGCATTAACAATAGCTTTAGATGCATATGTTGGATAGAGCCAGTCCGAAGAGTATGACACAACTAAAAATCTTGCTTTTGCACGGGAAAAAGCGTCCACAGACGATCCTTTGCCATGCTGCTCTTCAAGATCAAAATGATCTGCAGCTTTGGTGATATATAAAAAAGAGTTTGCATCAAACCTGTTTACAAATTTTTCACCCTGGTATTTCAGGTAGCTCTCAACCTGAAATCTTGAATCAAATGAGAGAGTAAGATCTTTTTTGTTCTGAAGCTTACGTCCGAATTTTGAGCGCATGGATTCATCGGACAGATATGTTATATGGCCGATCATCCTTGCAACAGACAAACCCATATCTGGTTTTTTTTCTTTGGAGTAATTTCCATTATTCCAGTTTGGATCACTTATAATTGCCTGTCTTGCCACTTCATTAAATGCAATGGCCAGGGCTGAATGTTTCATTGCCGAGGCAATGGGGATTGCTGACTCCACCATATCAGGGTATCTGACACACCACTCCAGAGCCTGCATACCACCGAGAGATCCGCCTGCAACAGATAACAGTTTTTTTATTTTTAAATGATCAACAAGCCTTTTCTGGACTCTTACCATATCCTGAACAGTTACCATGGGAAAAGAGATTCCATATCGTTTTTTCCCGCCTGGAATCACTGAAGCCGGCCCTGTTGTTCCCATGCATCCGCCCAGTATATTGGAGCATATGACAAAATAGACATCTGTATCAATTGCTTTTCCAGGTCCTATGATGACATCCCACCATCCCGGCTTTTCATCTGTTTCATCGTAAACTCCGGCAGCATGGGAATCACCCGTCAGTGCATGAAGAACAAGTATGGCATTACTCTTTTCTTCATTAAGCTTCCCAAAGGTCTCATAGGCAATTGTTATCTCATCCAGTTTCCCGCCTGACTGAAGATAAAATTCTTTCTCTTTTATATGGAAAAACTGTTTTTCCACAATTTGGCTGTTAAGGTTTCTGTTCATACTCTTTCAAGCGCCTGATCAATATCATTTATTATATCATCTGGATTTTCAATACCCACCGAAAGCCTCAAAAGGTCCGGAGTTATACCAAGGCCTGTTTTAACGTCTTCATCAAACAGGACATACTGGGACGACCAGGGATGGATAATAAGCGTTTTACAGTCACCAAGATTTGCAAGATGATATATCATTTCAAGATTATCAATAAAAGTAAAACAGTGATCCTGATTTTCCAGGCCAAAGGCAATCATTGCCCCAAAACCTTTATCATTAAATACTTTTCTGGCTGTTTCGTGATAACCGTGGTCAGATAATCCAGAAAAATTCACCCATTTCACTTTTTTATGGGATTTTAAATACTCGGCGACTTTAATACTGTTTGCCGCATGTCTTTCCATTCTTAATCCAAGGGTATCCATGCCGATCATTGCAAGATAAGAGTGAAAAGGTGCCTGGGTAGTTCCAAAATTAATATGGTGTTCGCGCCATATTTTATCCATGAGTGCAAGATCACCCTTTCTTTCAATAAAGGGAACAAAATCAGGAAACCTGATATTATCCTTCCAGGGAAAAGTTCCGGCATCAACAACAATACCGCCTGTTGCAGCACCGTGTCCGCTCAAATATTTTGTTGTTGAGTGTATAACAACATCTGCACCCAGATCAATGGGCCGTACAAGCCAGGGGGAAGCAAGCGTGTTGTCAACAACAAGGGGTAATCCACTGGCATGTGCCAGATCTGCAATTTTTTCAATATCAGGAATATCCATTTTGGGATTTCCTATTGTTTCAATATAGATAAATCTTGTTTTATCTGTAATTGCAGATTTTAATTCATCCATGTTGTCCATATTGATTATTCTGGCATTTAAATTATATTTTTTAAATACCCCTGTAAACAGAATATACGTTGACATGAAAAGTGAATTTGAGCATACAAATTCATCACCGGATCTTAACAGAGCCATACATGTATTGGTTATTGCAGCCATTCCCGAAGACATGGCCACAGCACCTTTTCCATTCTCAAGAGATGCAATCTTATTCTCAAATACAGAGTTGGTCGGATTTGTAAGCCGCATGTAAATATGATCTTTTTTTCTGCCTGCAAATGTATTGCTCAAAGATTCAGCAGTTTCATGCAGTGTTGAAGCACTCTGAAATATTGGAGGAAGTGTGGATCCCTTCCATTGATCAGGTTCAAGAGCCTCATGTATAACCCGTGAATCAAAATGCAGACTGTTTTCTTTTTTCATATGTTTACCCTTTATTCAAATAATAACTCATGAATTTTAACAATAAAATTCATCACAATCTCTCACAATGTGGTATATATGTCAAATATTTTATCCATACTTTATTGTAAAAAATATTTCAGATTACTGTCTCCGATCAGGTGTAATTACTTTCTGAACGGGATACTGGCTTTATCCAGATCAGGCTGAACAGATCAATTGAATATATTTACAGTGCAGAAGCGCAGTTAAATAAATTTCCAGTGAGAATATCTGATATGGAAAAAAAGAGGTTGCCGCCACCCGCTATTTCAGCGGTCATGATGAGATTCATTTCTCTTCTCAGCCAATCTCAGCTCTCTTCTTGCTGCAGCTTCCCTGTACCTTCTGTGATCTTCTTCTGTTATCAGCTTCAGGGGAGGGATTTTAGCGGGTCTTTTATCTTCTCCAAGTGCCACAAATGTGAGGTAAGCTGATGCAAGATGGGTTTTTACTCCTGTCATGAGATCTTCTGTTTCAACCCGTGCACCGATTTCCATTGATGTTGTTCCGGTGAAATTGATTCTGGCCTGTATGGTAACGAGGTTGCCGATAAATGATGGCTTATGAAAGTCAAGGCGGTCTATGGAGGCTGTGACACAAACTTTCCGGGTATGGCGGACAGCTGTAACCCCTGCTGCATTATCAATCTCTTTCATGATGATACCACCGTGAACGATTCCGGCGGGATTGGCATCTTCAGGTAGCATTATCCGTGATATGGTAATACTTGAATCCTGCGCACATCTTTGTTCTTTCATTGTTTCAACCTTATTCTAAATTCAAATCACTATTATGGCAAACCTGTAAAGTATCAAACCATATATCTGCCAATAAAATCATCCTGTAAAAATGATTACAGATAAATTTAAAACAGTTTTTAATCAAATCAACTATAAATCTGGATATTTGCACATATCTTTCACAATAAATAAAAAATTTGATTTTATTAATAATTATCTGTAAAAATAATGCTTATGATTTTTTTAAGTATTACTCTGTTATTTAAACATCAAACCCCCATTATTTAAATTGAAAGTATGAAATATGAAAAAAAAACAGCTTGAGAACTGGGACAGAACATCACTTATGCATCCATCCACACACCTGGCAGAGTTTGCCAGAGGTAAAATCGCCAACCGTGTGATTCAGAAAGGCGAAGGTGTTTTTATTGAGGATATTGACGGCAACCGGCTGCTGGACGGATTTTCAGGTTTATATTGTGTAAACATTGGATACGGCAGGATGGAGGTTGCTGACGCAATTGCTGAACAGGCACGTTCTCTTGCGTATTATCATGCCTATGTAGGACATGGAACTGAAGCCTCCATAACACTGTCACACATGATCCTGGAACGTGCACCATCACACATGTCAAAGGTTTACTTCGGACTGACAGGATCTGATGCCAATGAGACCAATGTAAAAATAGTCTGGTATTATAATAATGTACTGGACCGACCGGAAAAAAAGAAAATTATCTCCCGGGATCGTGGATATCACGGATCTGGTTTGATGACAGGTTCAATGACAGGGCTGGATATTTTTCAGAAACAGTTTGATCTTCCCCTTGAACAGGTGATACATACTCAGGCCCCCTATTATTACCATCGCAGGGATGACTCAATGAGTGAAGAGCAATTCAGTGACTTCTGCGCAGCTGAATTGGAAAACCTTATAGAAAAAGAGGGTGCTGACACCATTGCAGCCTTTATCGCAGAACCGGCTCTGGGTACCGGTGGAATTGTACCACCGCCAGCCGGTTACTGGAAAGCAATCCAGAAGGTTCTTAAAAAACATGACATCCTGCTGATTGCTGATGAAGTGGTCACAGGATTCGGACGTCTGGGTTCCATGTTCGGCTCCGAACACTATGGTATCAAACCTGATATCATAACCATTGCCAAAGGATTAACCTCTGCCTATGCTCCTCTGTCAGGCTCTATCCTTTCTGATAAAGTGTGGGAAGTGCTGGAACAGGGAGCGGACACTTTTGGACCCATCGGCCACGGATGGACCTATTCTGCCCATCCGATATGCGCGGCTGCCGGTATTGCCAACCTGAAAATACTGGATGAATATAATCTCATCAGCAATGCGGCTGAAACCGGTGCTTATTTGAACCAGACCATGAAAGAGGCTGTGGCAGATCATCCCCATGTGGGAGAAGTGCGCGGGGAGGGATTGCTATGTGCCATAGAGTTTGTTGCAGATAAAGCTTCAAGAAAGAGGTATGATCCTGTTGGAACTGTAGGGCCCAAGATTGCTGCCGCCCTGATGAACAGAGGCGTAATCGGCCGCGCAATGCCCCATGCCGATATTCTGGGATTTGCTCCTCCGTTCTGCCTGACCCGTAAAGAGGCTGATATGATAGTTGATGCAGTAAAGGAGTCAATTACTGAAGTGCTGGATTGACATTAAAAACCGCCTGCAACGGTGATCCGACATTAAGGCTGTATCAAGTAAAACCGCCTGCCGGCCTTATGGTTAAAACAGATAATCAAAAAGCTACTCTTTCCTGGAAAGCATCGCCGGATACAGCTGTCATTGGCTATCATATATATAAAAGTACCAGTGAATTCGGTATTTTTAACAAGCTGACAACCTCTCCAACAACTCAATTGAGTTACAGTGACCGCAGTTTTCAACAGGATGACATCTATATGGTCAGGGCGGTAAAAATCGAAGAATCGGGTTGTGGTAAATTCCTAAATCCAAGTATTGGTATCTTTTAGTACTGATTTCTGGTCGATAATAAGCCACTTCTGAACAGGAGTGACAACACTTTTTTATACTTCATATTATTTCTTTTTTTCACGGATGATTATTCTTCATTTATGGCAGGCTTTTTTAAACTGAGAAAGTCTATGCATATCAAAACCCTTTTTATCAATTTGTTTCTGGTGAGCCAGCCTGTAAATGACCAAGCCATGCAAGCTGCACATCCTAAATTATCCATGCCTTCATCCGGTATATATAAGCTGAATAAAAAAAGAATTGTTTTTAACAAAATCGTGTCAGGATATGAATGTATAAAAAAACTTTGTGAAATTTCAGGTTCATGATATTTTGTAAGATCAACCTTTATAAACCGGATTACACTGCTTGCTTTAGTTTTTTATAACAGCTGAAAGCATAACATGTTGATCTGAAATTTGATTGAAAACAGGGAGGAAGCTATTGAATCCAACTGATATTAACGATCCTGAATATTTTCATCGCATCATTGACTGCCAGTTTGCCTGCCCGGCACACACCCCGGTACCGGAGTATATCCGGTTGATTGCTGAAAAGCGGTATGAAGATGCCTACATGATCAACTGGGAGTCAAATGTTTTCCCGGGCATCCTGGGCAGGGTATGCGACAGACCTTGCGAACCAGCCTGCAGAAGGGGGCGGGTTGAGGAGAAGGCAGTTGCCATCTGTCGTCTGAAACGGGTTTGTGCAGACAATAAAGTGAGTGTGTCTGATCGTATGCCTGGAGCACCCGGAAAAAAGAATGGGAAAAAAATTGGCCTGATCGGCGGCGGGCCTGCTTCTCTTACCGTATCCCGTGATCTTTTACTATTGGGGTATGAGGTTGATCTCTATGATGACCAGGCCGCTGCAGGCGGTTTTGTCAGAAGCCAGGTACCCTCTTTTCGATTGCCGGAAAAAGTTCTGAATGAAGAGATTGGTGCTATTCTCAATATGGGTTTAACCACCCATTTAAATACTTATATCTCAAGTCTGAAAGAATTTCTCACCAAGGGGCACGATGCTGTTTTTATCGGTACCGGCGCACCAAGAGGCAGAGACCTTGACCTTCCAGGCAGGCAGACAGGCCGAAAATTTATTCATATCGGTATCCAGTGGCTGGCCAGTGTTCAGTACGGCCATATCAAAAAATCTGATAAAGTGATACTTGTCATTGGCGGTGGAAACACAGCCATGGATTGTTGCAGAACTGCCAGGAGACTTGGCAGTGAAAATGTAAAGGTTGTTATTCGGGGCACCCGGGATAAGATGAAAGCCTCCTCCTGGGAGATTGAAGATGCTGTCATGGAAGATATTCAGATTCTGGAAAATCTCAGTCCCTTAGAATTTGTTATGAAAGACAACAAACTAAAGGGTATAAATTTTCAATGCAACCCTGCCGGCAATCATGATCAGGAACCGGTATTCATCCCTTGTGACGAGGTTTTGCTTGCTGTGGGGCAACAAAATGCTTTCCCCTGGATTGAAAAGGATATAGGCCTTATTTTTGATGATACCGGGCGTCCATATGTAAATAAAATCACTTTTCAATCTGACCTGCCCCATGTTTTTTTTGGCGGAGATGCTGCTTTTGGACCTGGCAATATAATCACGGCCGTAGCACATGGCCATGAAGCTGCCATTTCAATTGATCTCTTTTGTAATGGTCAGGATCTGACCCGGCGACCCCGCTCATTTACAACGCTTGCCGGCCAGAAAATGGGAATGAAAGACTGGATGTATGATAATATCGTTTCAAATGAAAATCGACAGAATGTCCCCATGGCATCTAAAGTGAAATCCATAAAGGACAGGCTGATGGAAGTTGAGCTTGGATTTAATCCCCAAATCGGTAACAAGGAGGCTTCACGCTGTTTAAATTGTGATGTTCAAACGATTTTTAATTTCAGTCTATGTATTGAATGCGATGCCTGTGTTGATATCTGCCCTACTACTTGTATCAATTTCCTTAAAAATGGTGATGAAAAAGATCTTCGCTCAAGACTTTCCATACCTGCAAGTAATGAGTCACAGCCCCTGTATGTGTCGGATGTACTGCCCACGGGCAGGGTGATGGTTAAGGATGAGGATGTCTGCCTTCATTGCGGACTTTGCGCGGAAAAATGTCCAACTGCTGCATGGGATATGCAGAAATTTACCTATAACAGATCAAAAGCAGGGCAAAGATGAAAAAATTAAAACGTATCAATGATTTTGTAATCCGGTTTGCCAATGTGAATGGTTCCGGCTCTGCCAGTGCAAACAACATGTTTGCCAAGGCTGTTTTTCGCCTGGGCATACCGGTCAGTCCCAAGAATATTTTTCCATCCAATATACAGGGTTTGCCGACCTGGTATGAAGTGCGGGTTTCCCAGAAAGGATATCTGGGGCGGCGGGGCGGTTATGATTTTATTGTTGCCGTAAACGGAATGACAAAGAAAAAAGATTATGATGGACTGCGATCCGGGGGATATTTTTTTTATGACTCCACCAAATCCCTGACCGAAGAGTATTCACGTGATGATATCACATTGATCGGTATGCCGCTGACCGATATATGCAACCGGGAAATTGAGAATCCCAGGCTCAGGCCGTTACTTAAAAATATTATCTATATTGGTGCACTGGCACGTCTGCTTGATATGGATTTTACTATTCTAACCGATTCCATAACCAGGCAGTTCAGCAAAAAGCCGAAACTGGCAGAACCAAACATCCATGCCCTTACACTGGGGTATGAATACGCATCTGAACATTTTCCCAAAGCATGTGATTTATCCATACAACGAAGTAATGCACTGGCAGATTATATTTTAATAGACGGTAACAGTGCCACTGCTCTGGGCGCATTGTACGGCGGAGCAACGATTGCCGGATGGTATCCGATTACACCATCCACATCAGTGGTAGAGTCTTTTGATAAATATACCCGCCTGTATCGGATGGATGGGGATGGAAAAAGAAGGGCTGCCATCATCCAGGCAGAGGATGAGTTATCTGCCATGGGAATTGCTGTGGGAGCGGGCTGGAATGGCGCCCGCTCATTTACCGCCACTTCCGGTCCAGGCGTTTCCCTGATGACCGAATTGCTTGGTCTGGCCTATTTTGCAGAGATACCTGTGGTGTTGATCAATGTACAAAGGGCAGGCCCCAGTACGGGAATGCCCACCCGTACACAGCAGTCAGATATTATTTCATGCGCATATGCATCCCACGGAGATACCAGGCACGTCCTGCTTTTTCCCGGTGATCCAAAAGAGTGTTTTGAAATGACAGCAAACAGCTTTGATATCGCGGAAAGACTTCAGACACCGGTTATTGTGATGAGCGATCTTGATCTTGGTATGAATGACCATGTCTCTTTGCCCATGGAGTGGGATGATACCCGGAAATATGACCGGGGGAAAGTTTTGGATAAAGATGCCCTTGATGCCATGGTCCAGGAGTGGGGCAGGTACCTTGACACGGACAATGATGGAATTGGATATCGAACCTATCCGGGTACCCACCCTGAAAAAGGCGCCTATTTTACAAGGGGATCTTCACATGATGAATATGCCGGGTATTCAGAGGACAGCGGTGCCTATAAAAAAAGTATGGAGCGACTGGCCAAAAAATTTGAGACAGCCAAAGATCTTATGCCGACATCTGACATCCGGATAAATATAAATTCCAAAAACCTTGGAGTAATTTATTACGGAAGCAGCACAAGTTCAGCCAATGAGGCTATGGAACAACTTAACTCAAAAGGAGTTTCTTTAAACAGTCTGCGTTTAAAAAGTTTTCCATTTAAAAATGAAGTTACTGAATTTATCAATACACATGATAAGGTCTTCGTTGTTGAGCAAAATAGAGATGGTCAGATGCGAACATTGCTGATAAATGAATTGGGACTTTCACCGGACAAACTGCTTTCAATCACCCATGTTGACGGAACACCCATTGATGCCTTGTCCATAACCCGGTCTATTGAGCACAAATTGATATCAGAATCTCAATCTAAGACACTTCAAGGAGGTACATCATGAATTCACATCGTCCTGTTTTTCGTCACCCCAGACTCCCTGAAAATGATCTTGGATATACCCGGCTCGAATATGAAGGTCTGGACTCCACTCTCTGTGCCGGCTGCGGTCATGACTCCATTACCAATGCCATTATTCAGGCGTGCTTTGAATTATCAATAGAACCGCACAGGGTGGCTAAATTGTCCGGAATTGGCTGTTCCTCGAAATCTCCGGCATATTTTTTAAAAAAATCACATGGATTTAATTCTGTTCATGGCCGGATGCCTTCTGTGGTGACCGGAGCCAATATGGCAAATAAAGATCTGCTGTATATCGGTGTTTCCGGAGATGGTGATACCGCTTCCATCGGTATGGGACAGTTTGTCCATGCAATCCGGCGAAATATAAATATGGTTTATATTGTCATGAACAATGGCTGTTACGGTCTTACAAAAGGGCAGGATTCAGCAACTTCTGACAAGGGATCAGCCAGTAAAAAAGGGCTTCCAAATCCATTTGAAGCGATCAATCTGTGTGAAACTGCCGTTCAGCTTGGAGCAGGGTTTGTGGCCAGGGGATTTTCCGGTGATAAAGAACATCTGGTACCTTTGATCAAAGCTGCCATAGGGCATAAGGGGTTCGCTCTTGTGGATGTAATCTCTCCCTGTGTCACTTTTAATAATGTGCCTTCATCCACAAAGAGTTATCTCCATGTCCGGGATCATATGGAAGAAACCGACGCTTTTGATTTTATCCCTTTCAAACAGGAAATCAGCATAAATCATAAGGAAGGGACGACTCAGGATATCACCCTTCATGACGGCAGTATTATTCGTCTGCATAAAACAGACAGCTCTTTTGATGTAACCCGGAGACGTTCTTCTCTTGAAGTGATGGAACGCTATTATGAAAAGGGTCAGATTCTTTCAGGGATTCTCTATGTAAATGAATCACTTCAGGATACACATGATATTCTCGGGACTACTGATACTCCCCTGAATATATTAGAGGAAAAAGATCTGTGTCCGGGAAACCAGATACTGGCAAAAATCATGGAAGAATACAAATAATTTTGTCTGTTTTTTTATCCCTGCTTCCCTGCGTAAGTGTTCACGTAAACTGATGGAATCACAGCATACATGGCAGCTGCCTTTACAAGTTCATCTTTCCAGGTGATTTCGTTGGGTGCATGTGCCTGGTCTTCATGTCCGGGGCCGAATCCAACACATGGAATTCCGTAACGACCCATAATGGATACACCATTGGTGGAAAAAGTCCATTTATCCACAACCGGCTCCTGATTAAACAGAGATGTATAAGATTCAACAATAGTTTTACATGCAGGATGATCTTCAGGAAGAACCCAGCTGGGAAAATAGCATTCAGTAGGGTAAACAAGGCCGGTATAAGCCGGTTTGTCATAGTTATACATCTCTACTTTCCCTCCGGCTTTTTTTACCGATGACAACTCCCTGATTTCTTCCAGAGCCATTTCCCAGGTTTCACCGTGGGTCAGCCGCCGGTCAACAGATATGGAACATCCATCGGCAACAGCACACCTGGAAGGAGAAGTATAAAAAATTTCTGATACGGTAAGTGAGCCTTTGCCAAGGAAATCATCATCTTTAAGTCGCATGTGCAGTTTCTGAAGATCCATGAGAACCGGAGCCATTTTAAATATCGCATTATCACCTCTCTCAGGAGCAGAGCCATGAGCACTGACACCATCCACACTGACAAGAATTTCCATCCGCCCTCTCTGTCCCCGGTAAACACCAAGGGATGTCGGCTCGGTGGAAACAACGAATTCCGGTTTGATTTTGCTCTCTTCAATGATGTACTGCCAGCAGAGTCCATCACAGTCTTCTTCCTGTACCGTCCCGGTCATCAGAAGTGTATAATCCCTGTCCAGTCCGAGATCCTTGATTATTTTTCCGGCATAAACCATTGAAGCCATACCGCCTTCCTGATCACTTGCTCCGCGACCGAAAATAATTTTTTCATCTTCATAGCCTGTATATGGATCATGCTTCCAGTTTTCCGGATTGCCGACCCCGACTGTATCAATATGCGCATCCATTGCAATTAAATGTTTTCCATTTCCGACATAGCCCAGAACATTACCCATGGGATCAATTGTTACCCGGTCAAACCCTACATTTTCCATCTCCTGCTTTATCCTGTTTATAACCTTTTCTTCCTGGCAGCTTTCACTTGGAATGGAGATCATATCCCGTAAAAAAGCTGAAATCTGAGGTTTATAGCCCTCTGCCTTTTCCTTTACCCGTTTAAAATCAATATTCATTTCTAAACTCCGTTTTTAAAGTGTTGTTTTTTTAACTGTTTCAGGCTTTGATTTTTTAGATTTTCCGGCACGGTCTGATGTATTTATCTCTCACCGTTAACATTCTATTTTGAATAATGGATGTAGTATATTCACTATTTTGTTGTCAATAGATAAAAAGGGTTGATCTCTTCCCGGAATCTATTCCATTGACAAATTAAATTATGGCTTGATAGCTTGAATATCCTGTGATAATACCAAAAAACAGTGAAAAAAAGGGATTAAACAAATGGGAAAATCTCAAATTTTAAACCCGATAGAAGTGTTCATCTGCCAGATGGGTTTGCTTAAAAAAAAATTATAGCCTCTATTCCTAAGACCACATGCAGACTGACTGGCTGTCAAAAAAAGATAAACAGATATTACCGTTCAATTTTCCATAGAGGAAACAAAGGAGCTTGCACTGACAGATATTCTAATAAAAAACGGTATCATTGTTGATGGATCAGGGAGAGTGCCCTATCCTGGAGCTGTTTACATAAAAAATGGAATCATTAAAGAGACAGCAGCAGGAAACGGCCTCAATTATAGGGCTGACAAAGTGATTGATGCATCAGGAAATTTTGTATCTCCAGGATGGATGGACTGCCATTCCCACAATGATGTGATCTATTTTTCAGACCGGTGGAAAGGACATAAACTGGCACAGGGAATTACGCTTGAGGTGGTCGGCAACTGCGGCTTTTCTGCTGCACCTTTTCCAGGCGCAGGATATATACCGGGACCGATTGATTACAGCATGTATCAATGGCCTGGAATGGCTGATTATTTCAATGCGCTGAAAACGATTTCACTGCCGGTACATATCATCTCCATGGTGGCCCATGGAAATATAAGGGCTGCGGTAATGGGGGTTAAAAATACCCGGCCGACACCCCGGGAAATGGAAACAATGGAATCAATGGTCAGAGAAGGCATGCAGAACGGAGCTGCCGGGCTTTCAACGGGATTGGCATATCCTCCTGGCTGTTTCAGTGATACTGAAGAGATCATAGCGCTGGCAAAGATTGCTGCAAGATACAGCGGCATATATGTAACCCATTTGCGTAATGAAGAAGATCTATTGGAAGAGTCTGTTGATGAAGCAGTTGAAATAGCAAGAGAGGCAGACATTCCTCTGCACATATCTCACTTAAAAGCCATAGGAAAACCAAATCACCATAAAATGAATAACATACTCTCCAGACTCGAACATCTGGTTGAGGAAGGCATGGACATAAGCTTTGATATGTATCCCTATCCGGCCACCTGTACATCCCTGACAGTAATTGTCCCGGACTGGATAACAGACGGAGGACGTACTGCACTCGTCCAGAAACTGGGAGACCAGCAGATTAGAAAGAAGCTGGAAAATGAAATGGGAACACTATGCCGGGAGACAGGAAAGCGCCTGTACAATGGATGTACCTGGGATAAAGTAATGATAAGCGCCGTGGGAAAAGAGAAAAATCACTGGATGACAGGTAAAAGCATCAGAGAGATTGCCTTTGAGCAGGATAAAGATCCTCTGGATGCTGCCCTTGACCTGATTCAGGATGATGAGGGGCAGACAAATGCAGTATATTTTTCACTTGACGAGGAAAATGTGTGGAGTGTGTTAACACATCCTTTTTCACTGGTAGGGTCAGATGGTATTATCTCTTCCGGAAGACCCCATCCAAGAACATTTGGTTCTTTTCCCAGATTTTTGAACAGAGCTGTAAAGGAACTCAGACGGATATCCCTTGAAACTGCCATTGAAAAAATGACTTCAAAAACAGCCAGCCGTTTCAGGTTGAGCAGTAAAGGCCGGATCAAAAAAGGAATGGATGCAGATATCACTATTTTTGATCTTGAAAAATTAAAAGACACGGCTACTTTTCACAACCCGTTCCAGCAGCCGAAGGGAATTAAATGGGTGATTGTTCAAGGTTCTGTAAAAAAGATTGAAGATTTGGATAAAAAGATCTATCAATAACAAGGAGGCTAATAATGGATGATAAAAATCAATCGCTTCTGCACTCATCTGCCAAAGGACTGAACTGGCTGGTTGAGCGCATTTGTGCCCTGTTGGTGGCCCTCATGGTATTTACGATCTGGTTTGGGGTAGTCGAGCGGTATTTTCTCCATCTGGGACACACCTGGACAGAGGAATTCTCACGCTATGTAATGATCTGGGCAGCACTTCTGGCTGTCTCTTGCGGCGCTTTTTACAGGGAACACATCGGCCTGGATATTGTAAAAAGGTTTCTGCCGCCAATGGGAGCCCGGATACTGACTGCTCTTCTTGATCTTGTCAGTCTGGCTTTTTTCCTCTTTCTGGCATGGTACGGAATTGGTATGGCCCGAAATGGCATGAGCCAGTATGCCACTATTTTCGGAATAACAATGGTGGTACCCTTTGCTGCAGTCCCTGTCTCTTCATTTCTGACTGCTTTTCAGATTTTTGCTGCCATGTTCAGGAATCCGATGTCTCCTGTTAACAGTATGGCTCAACCCGCCAAGGAGGTGTCATGATTTTAGTCCTGCTGATCTTTTTTGTATTCATTCTGCTCGGGCTCCCCATTGGAGTAACCCTTGGTGTTGCAGGTATTGTCGGTCTGGTGCAGATCGGAGGAGAAAATTTCCTGTTAATGGCTCCAAAACGCTACTTTGAGGGGCTGGACCTTTTCACATTCATGGCCATGCCTTTTTTTATTCTGGCAGGAGAGATAATGAACCGTTCCGGCATCACCAGAAAACTGGCTGCCTTTGCCGATGCACTGGTAGGCTATCTCAGGGGAGGCCTGGCCCACTCAAACATGGTTGCCTCGGTCCTGTTTGCAGGTATGACCGGTGCTGCCGTAGCTGACACAGCTGCTTTTGGAAACACGCTTGTACCAGCCATGGAAAAGGAGGGTTATACCCGTCCTTTTTCGTGTGCTGTGACCGTTGCCGGTTCAATTATCGGTCCCACCATTCCCCCGTCAAATCTCATGGTCATATATGGTTCCCTTATGGGTGTCTCTATTGCCGGCCTTTTTGCTGCCGGCATTATTCCAGGGTTACTGATATGTGCGCTCTGCATGGCAGTAATCGCTGCCCTTGGAAAACGGCTTAACCTTCCAAAAAGTAAGACAGGCTTCAGTCTGATGCATATTTTCAAGTCATTCAAGTCAAGCTTCCTTGCGATTCTGATGCCCGGTATTATCCTGGGCGGTATTCTTTTTGGTATTGTCACACCCACGGAAGCAGCTGCCATTGCCGTTTTTTATGCACTCTTTATAAGCGTGGTAATCTACCGGGCCCTGACATTCAAGGACATCGTTGAGATGCTCATCCGCACGGCCCGCATTACCGGTGTGGTTTTTCTCATCATTGCCAGTGCATCCATATTGAGCTGGTGGATGACTTTTATGCAGATTCCCCAGAAAATTGCAGCATTTTTCCTGCTCCTGTCAAGCAACCCTAACGTCATTATTGCACTGATTCTCTGCCTGCTCCTGGCTGTCGGCATGTTTATGGACATCAATGCCGCACTGATTATTCTTGCACCGGTTCTTGGACCGCTAACGACAACCATAGGCATGGATCCGGTCCACGCCGGTATCATGATAGTTCTGGCTTTAAATATTTCTCTAATGACACCACCGGTAGGTGCCTGCCTGTTTGTGATGTCATCGGTCACCGGGGAACGTATCGAAAGAATCAGCATTTCACTGATTCCATTCCTGGTGGTGGAAGTCGGCATACTCTTTTTGGTAGCCTTCTGGGATGATTTGACAATGTTTGTCCCAAGGCTTCTCATGTAAAAGATAACTTATTGTTTTTAACCAACGGCAACCATGTTGCCAAACTAAAGGAGGAAAAATGAAAAATTTAAGACTGTTATTTGTTGTTCTGGCAACAGCTCTCTTCGCATTTGTGAGTATAACCGGAACTGCTGTTGCTGCCAAAACCATCAAGCTGCATCACCTGAACAAAGATGATCCTTTTGATAATGCAACAGGAGCAATGGCCACTGTATTCAAAAGTCTGGTAGAGGCAGGTACCAATGGCTCTGTCATGGTACAGACCTTTCCCAGCGGTCAGCTTGGCAAAGACAAGGATGCTGTACAGCAGGTAAAAGCGGGTGTTATACAGGCCGGTATCCACTCTGTTGGCGGAATTGCATCGGTTTATCCTCTCATCGGTATTCTCGATATTCCCTTTGCCTTCCCGGACATAAGCAAAACCTATGACGTATTTGACGGCCCTTTTGGAAAAAAACTGGCTGTTGACATTGAAAAAAAGACAGGACTGCATGTTCTTGGATTTGGTGACTCCGGCGGTTTTTTTCAGCTTACCAACTCCAAACGGCCGATACACTCACCTGCTGACATGGCTGGTATAAAAATCAGAACCATGGGCCTTGATACTCATAAAGCCATTATTACAGCCATGGGCGGACAGCCCGCAGCCATCTCATGGTCTGAAGTGTATACAGCTCTGCAGACCGGTGTTGCTGACGGCCAGATGAACCCGATTCCCATAATAGCATTTGCCAAATTTCAGGAAGTTCAGAAATACCTGACCCTCAGCGGACATCTTTTTACCCCATATGTATGGACCATGAATGCCAAATTCTGGGACAGCCTGACAGAGAATGAAAAATATGTTGTCAACTATGCTGCCAAATCCGCTATAATGGCAAGCAGGGGAATGGGACGCGTCATCGAAGCTTCTGACAGAGGACTTAAAGAGCTGTCCAAATCAATGAAAGTCAACACACTGACCGCTGCTGAAAAAGAAGAATTTCGAAAAGTTGCCGTACCTGCAGTTAAAAACCTGATTATGAAAAAATTTGGTTCTGAAGGCGAACAACTTTTAAATGCTTTCCTTGAGGCAGTGAAATAGCGACCTTCAGTTTGATATGTAAAGCTGTGGCACTCCGGTGCCACAGCAGCAGATGTGCAGGATTTAGCACCAGCCTTGAATAAAAAAGAAGAATTTCCAAAGGAAATAAAACAGTATGAAATTTCACTATCAATGCAGCGTATGCAACAGGCTGTATGAGATTACTCCGGAGCTGACCCTCTGCCCGGACTGCTCCAGAGATCAGCAGAGTGATCAACCATTAAAAGGGGTTTTGAATGTAGAGTTTACCGGCAATGCGGATCACAGCTTCAATATCTTTGATCTGCTGCCGGTTGAACCTCAGTACTTCCCTCCCATTCCAGTGGGGGACACTCCTATGTGGATACCTGATAGATTGATACATTCCATGAAATTTCCTTATCTTTTTATTAAAAATGACGGATCCAATCCTACTTTTTCATTTAAGGACAGGGCATCCTTTCTGGTTTCTGCAGCTGCTAAAAAATTTGGAATAAAGGAGATTGCCCTTGCTTCCACAGGGAATGCCGGATCATCCATGGCAGGTATTGGTGCTGCTGCGGGTCAGAAAATCACCCTGTTTCTTCCAGCGACTGCCCCTCCTGCAAAACTGCTCCAGGCTCTCCAGTATGGTGCAACAGTATACAAGGTTAATGGCAATTATGACAAAGCATATGATATTTCTGTAGCGTACACTGCTGTAAAGGGAGGAATAAACAGAAACACTGCTTATAACCCATTGACCATTGAAGGGAAAAAAACCGTTTCTCTGGAAATTTACAAACAGCTTGAAAAAGCACCTGATATTGTATTTGTTTCTGTGGGTGATGGTTGTATTCTGTCTGGTGTCTATAAAGGATTCCGGGATCTGAAAAACCTGGGCATTATTCCTGAAATACCTGAGATAATCGGTGTCCAGGCTAAAACATCAGATGCACTGTACAGGGCATTCACCAATGGAAAATTTGAAAATCTTCCCACATCCACACTTGCTGATTCCATCTGTGTCGATATCCCGAGAAACGGCTTTCATGCTTTAAGCCAGCTGAAGCAATTCGGCGGCCGAATAATACGGGTATCTGATATACAGATTCTGCAGGCACAGAAAACGCTTTCAAGCAGTGCAGGACTGTTTACCGAACCAGCCGGAGCAGCTGCGTTTGCAGGTTTCCAGAAACTGGCACCAGATCTGGACCCTTCAGCAACCATTGTAGTACTGACAACAGGAAGCGGTCTCAAGGATACTCAATCCGCTTCGCTGACTGTTAACATGCCTGAAACTGTTATAAATTCAATAAATGACATAATTTAAAAAAAAGGATAAACCTGTGATCGATTTAACCGTCAATAAGAAAACTTTGAAAAACAATATTGCATATTGCCGGGAAAAGGGAATTACTCTTCCTACATTTGCAATGATGAAAGATCCTGATACTGTACCTGAAAAAATCAAAAACCAGCTCAGGAATACTGATTTATGGGATCTTCATTCTGCCAATCTGTACAGAATAACCTGGAATAATGAACCCAGGAATTCCGGCGGACTGTTCGGAGGTGTGAATCATCTTGTACTTCCACCTGAGCTGACAGGCTGCGAAGCAACAATTATCATGCTGGCAGGCAAATGGTTTCCCACCGGAGCTCACAAGGTTGGAGCAACCTTTGGATGCCTTGCTCCCGCCCTTGTAACCGGTCAGTTTGATCCATGCAAAACAAAGGCGGTCTGGCCGTCCACAGGAAATTATTGCAGGGGAGGAGCTTATATATCTGCCTTACTTGCATGTAATGCTATTGCCATTCTGCCCGAGGAGATGTCCAGGGAAAGATTTGAATGGCTCAAATCTGTTGCCGGTGAAATAATTGCCACACCCGGTTGCGAATCCAATGTAAAAGAAATTTTTGATAAATGCTGGGAGCTGCGTACTTCAGGCCAGGATTTAAGAATCTTCAACCAATTTGATGAAATGGGAAATCCTCTCTGGCATTATACTGTAACCGGAAATGCCGTTGAAACAATGCTGCAAAGCTATCTGGAACAGGGACAGGAGTTTGCCGGTTATGTTTCATCATCCGGTTCCGGCGGAACATTGGGAGCAGGCTATTATCTCAAACAGAAATTCCCCCGCTCAAAGGTGATTGCAGCAGAAGCACTTCAATGCCCTACCCTGTTGAATAATGGATTTGGTGCCCATCGTATTGAAGGCATTGGAGACAAGCATGTGCCGTGGGTCCACGATCTAAAGGAGACAGATTTCATTGTTGCTGTGGATGATGAACTGCCCATGAGGCTGATACGGCTGTTTAACGAGCCAAAAGGGAAAGAAGCGCTGATTGAAGCCGGAGTGGAAAAACAGCTTGTTAACAATCTGGATCTCCTGGGAATTTCCGGTATCGGAAACCTGGCTGCTGCCATTAAATTTGCAAAATACAGTGAGTTAACCCGGAAAGATGTGGTTGTCTCCATTGCAACTGATTCCATGCAGCTTTACGAATCCCGTCTGGAGGAACTGGAACAGGAACTCGGAATATACACCCATGCACTGGCCCAGAGAGACCTTGAACTCATGAATGCAGTAAGCATGGATTATACAAAAGAGCTGTCCTACTACGATAAAAAAGCAATTCACAATCTCAAGTATTTTACCTGGATAGAGCAGCAGGGAAGAGAGCTGGATGAATTGAATGCACAGTGGTATGACCATGATTCCTACTGGGGAGATATGTTTGCCCAGGTGGATGCCATTGATGAACTGATAACAGAGTTCAATTCAGAAACAGGACTGCTGGATCAATAAAAAATATACGTAAAAACAGGTGATGAGTGACTTTTACATTAGACAGGAGCAGGATGTTATGGAATCAATAAAAGCAATGATTAACGATCTTGAAGATAAAAACAGCAGCGGCATGTATCTGAATGATTTTCTGCTGACCTGGGACCGTACAGGTGATGAAATTGAGAGTGTATTTAAAACAGCGCAGATTTTAAGAGAACTGCGCAGGAAAAATATTTCCTCCAGAGCATTTGACAGCGGGCTTGCCGTATCCCTGTTCCGTGACAATTCAACCAGGACCCGGTTCAGTTTCTCAAGTGCTTCCAATCTGCTTGGTCTCGGCACCCAGGATCTGGATGAAGAAAAATCCCAGATTGCCCATGGTGAAACAGTTCGTGAAACTGCAAACATGATTTCATTTATGGCAGATGTCATTGGTATCCGGGATGACATGTATATCGGAAAAGGTAATGCTTACATGCGTGAGGTCTCCAGAGCGGTTCAACAGGGATATGAGGCAGGCATACTGGAACAGCGTCCCACACTGGTTAATCTCCAGTGTGATATTGACCACCCCACACAGTCCATGGCAGATGCACTGCATCTGATAGAACACTTTGGCGGCATTGAAAATCTCAAAGGGAAAAAAATAGCCATGTCCTGGGCATACTCTCCATCATATGGCAAACCCCTGTCTGTACCTCAGGGTATTGTGGGCCTTATGACCCGGTTTGGCATGGATGTTGTCCTGGCTCATCCGGAAGGGTATTCCATTATGCCGGAGGTTGAGGCTGTGGCAGTGAAAAATGCTGCTGAATCAGGAGGGTCCTACACCCGGACAGGATCCATGGCAGAGGCTTTTAAGGATGCTGATATTGTCTACCCGAAAAGCTGGGCTCCATTTAAAGCGATGGAAAAAAGAACAGATCTCTATGAAAAAAATGATATGGAAGGTATCAGAGAGCTGGAACTGGAACTCCTTGCCCAGAATGCCAGTTTCAGGGAGTGGGAATGTACGGAAAAACTGATGGGGCTGACCATGGATAAAAATGCGCTTTACATGCATTGCCTGCCTGCAGATATTTCCGGGGTAAGCTGCGATCAGGGCGAGGTTGAAGCTTCTGTTTTTGACCGTTACAGAGACCTGCTCTATAAAGAGGCCAGTTTTAAACCATACATTATTGCTGCAATGATTTTTTTATCTAAATTTTCCAATCCACCGGAAAAACTGATGCAGTTGATTGAAAAAAATAAGACACGTGTTTTTTAGCTCTCAGTGCGTTTTT